>NZ_JBHSXL010000004.1:0-148350 GCF_042662125.1 Halopenitus salinus
TTGTGTCGGCTTGTTTCCGTCAACATTGTCAAGCGCCTCTTGGAGTTCTTCGACGGAGATCTCGTTGAGGTGATCCATTAGATACTATATTAATCTCTGAGTAAAAAATTCTATCGGCTACTATATTTATGCATGTGATATCACACGTGTGAGCCAATCTCGGGTGTGGTATCAAACATACAACCATCGCGAGTACGAGTCTATTCGAACTTCTACAACCTCGTCGGCAGCACTCGGGGATCACCGAAACGATCGGATATCGATCCAGCGGTAAAAGCAGGGTATCAATCGATGTGACGAATTCCTCGCAGAACGCCAACTCCGGGGGGAAGAACACGCTCGCCAAAATTGTAAACGAACACGCAACGGATTGCCATCGGGCGCACGGAACCATCCGGTTCTATTGGAATTCTCGTCTAATGATAGATTCTGATCCGGTGGTGATCAGTACATCAGCTGTACTGAACGTTTTGGCCCATACGGGGCTTCCTCTCCCGACGGTCTGTGGCGTGGATCTACAACTACCTACCTCGTCGTATCGTGTCTATTAAATCAACACCGGGATTACAACCCCTTTGAAACTTTTTGAAAAGAAGGGTGAGGGACGCCCACCAGTAGATGTTCTCGGTCTTGTAGCCGTATTAGCGGTGTTCTCAGCTCTCTCATTCCTGTTTGCAGCACTATCTCAGTTATCAGGGCCAGTTGTTGAAACCGGGGTCAGTCCCCAAACTGTCGCTGGTCTTCAATGGAGTGCGGTAGGGATTGTACTTAGTATACTGGCGGGGTTTGTGTATCTGCAAAGGCCTATTGGCTGGTACGGAACACTCGTAGCGGCAATGGTTTGTGTGATTCGGGCTGTGAGAATATATATTCCATTTGAGGTATTGATCATCTACCTATCAGTCCCAATGGTCGTGATCACTCTTCTGTTGGTACGACGAAACATTTTCTTTGGTCGGTAGGTTCGAACTCCTTAGCGACCAGTTGTTTCAGCTTATTCCATGTCTGAAGATATCCTCCATGAAGTATCGGTTAACCACTGAAGACACCCCAAGATATCGTACTTGGTACTGATCGTCGAGGTCGGTTGGACGGATATGACGAGACGGATCGCCCCGCTCGCCGCCTACCGCCCGGCGCACCGAGGCGCTCCCAAAGTCGCGCCTCGCGTCTCTCACGACCGACCATTCCGGGCGTGCGGGCGCTCTCCGCACAGCGAGCGCCCGTTCCTAAAGTGCATGTGCCGCGAAGCAGCTGGGTGGCTGGACGCGGGCGGCGCTCAGTCGGCGAGTGGCCGATGAGTTGGTGCGTGGAACGAGTTGGATGGCTGCGGTCATCTGGGTCTTCGAAGAGCTCCGGATGGGGCCGGGACGGATCGTGCCGATCGAGAAGCTCGAGGACGTCGATCGACGAGAGGTGGCGGTTGAGGGGCGCATCGAGACGTTGTGGGAGCCGTCGAATCGGAAGATCGCGTAGGTCGGACTCATCAGTGACGACAGTGGAACGACTCGAGTGACCGTGTGGAAGGCGTCCAAGCAACCGTGGATGCGCGAGGGCGAACGAGTGCGCATCTACGGGGCGGCCCGAAACTGGTACGAGGGGCGCGTCTCACTCGCGCTGACCGGGTGGAGCACCGTCCATTTCCCCGAGCGCGATCGGTGGTGGGAGTAGCCAGGTCGTCGCACCCCTTTTTGCTAATGCCGGGCGCCGACCCAAACCCCACCTCCCCACCCACCGCTCCGTGCTCGCTCCCTCCGGTCGCTGCGCGCGCAGCCACGACCTTGCTCGCAACACTCCTCAAACGTCAAAGAGCTCTAGATATGGGATTTACGCCACCGCGTCAATTGAATGTCTTCAGATCAACTCCTCGTACGTTGATAACTTCGAACGAAGGCGTAACAAAGCCCTATCACGGTTCCAACGATGAAGACTGCAGGACCGACACTTAGAGAGATCTCGGTTGGCGAGCTTGTGAAGGCGAACAGGAACGTGATCGTTTCTGGGGTGCCTATCGTGAACGATCGGATCCCGAGACGGTCCAGAACGAGCGGGCCACCGATCGCCAACAGGAGCAACAGTCCGACTGCCGCGACGGCGGCGCCGGCGAGCGCATCCCAGACGAGTGCAGTCACCGATAGCGGACGACGTCGATCACGCTCCCGACCGAGAATTCTCACTCCATCGCGGTGGTCCTCAAGCCGAACGTCGGCGGGAAAGCCCAACAACGTCAGCGTCATCCAGAGATCGACGATCGCCCCGGCAGCGTTCGCAGCCAGCGGCACGATGAGCCACTCCCACTCGAACACGAGCATGAGCGGCACGCCGATGGCGGTCATCACTACGAGCGGCGTCAACAGAACGACGATGAACTGATCGCGGGTGAACTCGTGGTCGGTCGTCGCGTACGCATACGGGAGGATGAAGTGAGCGAGGCCGACACCGTACGTCGGCTCACCGCCGTAATACCGGATTGCGAGACCGTGTAACCACTCATGAGGAACGAGGATGACCGTCGCGAGCAGCAGGATCACCAGGAGATTCACCGCTTCGGTCCACCAGCCGACGCCGGCGGGCGCAAACTGAAACGTCACTGGCTGTCCGGTAACCGTTTCATACAGGCCGGCGAGAACGCCCACGGCGACGGCTAGCCCCAGCGTCCCGAGCGCCGTCATCTGGATCGTGAGCCCACGAGTCAGTTCGAGCTCCGCGAGGACCGTCTCCGTGTCAGTATCTGTGTGCGTTACCGTTCACCAAGGTCTATCGAATGACTCTCAATGAACGGCATAACTGTACCGGACCAACAATGTGGGCGGTTACCTGGGTGGTGATCGTTCGCTGTCTCCCAGATCGATTCGGTATCCGTCCCGATGGACCACGAGTACGCGACTGGCTAGTATGGTGGGTAATCGATATCGTGATCACTGCACTGGGGTTGCCGATCGCCCTCGAGCTACTCATTCTCCTCGGAGCGATCTGAGAGTGAGCCAGCAGGCAAAGATTCATTTGCATGTAAAGTTTGCTTTACTGTAAAGCATGCTTGACACCATGATCCCCAACGTGGATGCTCCGGGACGGGCCCGACGCGTGTACTATGGGGTCGTATACGCTATCGTGGCTGTCTCGATCGTCGGATTACTCGCTGGAATGGGCACGGGACGCGAACTTGTCGGAACGATCGTTTATGCCGTCGGCGTATGGATCGGCGGCGGGATCGCGTTTCTCGCACCAAAACTCACCGAGATGCCGCTTCAGGACGAGCGCGACAGTGATCTCTACAACCGTGCAAGCGGATTGACGCTCGGCGTCCTGTTCGTGGTTGGACTCTCGGTCATCCCCGCCATCTACGTACTCGAAGCTGCGGAACGTGTCGAGACGCCGCCGGAAGTGAACGGGGCGGTACTGCTCGCTTCCGGGCTGTTCCTACTGTGGGGAGTCGCCTACGGGATCGTCAAACGACGCTGATCGCCATGGAGAACGACCTTCCACGACGACGCGAGGCGGCGGGACTCAGCCAGGGCGAACTGGCTGAAGCGGTCGGCGTCACCCGCCAGACGATCAACGCCATCGAACGCGAGCGATACGACCCGTCCCTCGAACTCGCCTTCAAACTCGCAGTACATTTCGAGTGCAATATCGAGGACATCTTCCAGCCGAACGTCGACGACGAGTAGGCGTGAGACTATTCAAAACGTGTTTTGAGTCTCCTGTACGGTTTTCACGCACGGACTCGTATATGGCCCATGTACCACCTCGAACTGTGGAGACGTGGGTTCACCGCAAGCCTCCAGATCGATGTTTGACACGCTCGCGTTCGTGTTCACTCCCGGAATCGTCGCGTCGATCCTCTGGAGTCCGATCCTGCTCATCGGCCGATTCCGTTCGTTGTTCGATCGACTGCCGCCCGCCCGATCGATGATCGCAAGTTACCTCCTCGTCGCTGTTGGGCTATCGCTCCCGTTCGTGATCGGTACCGGGTTCGTGTTTGCGACGATGAGTATGGGGGGAGCTGGGCTTTCGAATGCGCTATTGAACGTGGTCTTTTTGCTCACGATCGCATACGTGATCGTACTCCCCCTCGTCGCGGGCGTGGGGCTGCCGCGGATCGGTCTCGATTGGGACCCGGCTGACTACGGAGTCGGGACGTGGCTGTTGCTCGTCGGTGCGATGGTGTGGTACGCTGCGGTCTTCGTCATACCGTTAGCGTTCTTCGCGTTCGTCCTCGCGCTACCAACCGGGTGAAACAGCTGGGACTGTTCGGCTGACCATGAAAAGTGAACATCGCGAGTGCATTCGTTCCGAACCTCCAGTATGAGCAATTCCTAAGTTGTTTGTAGCCATTTGCGGTTCTATGGCTAATTGGTCCTCTCCAGCCCTCTCACGGTCTTGGCTTGTTACGATCGTGGTACTGTACGCGTTGCTCCTCGCGTATTCGATAGTTATCGCCGGTCGATTGTTACTCGGGGTGCTTCCCGGTCTCATCCTCCTCGTGATCTACCTTCTGTGGCGGTTCGTCATCGCCGTCGAGGCGATCGCCGACGCCCAGCAGCGGATCGCCAACCACGATGGCGAAGATGATACCGAGTGACCATCACAAGACGTGGATTGGTACTTCGAAGGTTAGGTAAGAGTGTACAAACAATTACGTTTGCCTTCCACTGGTGATAATAACTCACACGCTCCACAACTTCCGCGAAGGCGACATTCGCACCCACATCTGTTATCTCGATAGTAACACGCTCGCTCTGTTTGGTGTCGGGAACGATAACGACAAACCCGCGTTCAACACGATTCAGTTGATAAATATAATTGGCTACCGGTGATTTATGCAAAACCAGGTTATAGAACTAACTACTGAGGATGGCAAAACGGCGTCAATTTCTCCGTACGACGACTGTTGGCCTCGGGTGCGTGTTGGCAGGTTGTTCTGCTATTGGTTCATCAAACAAAAATTCTGATTCGGACCAACCATCTAATCTGCAAAAGTTCGAAAATGATACGCCTAAAGACCCGGTGGTAATTGAAGCACGATTTGCCAGATCAGAGTCAACAGAGGCGGATCTCCGAGCCGCTTTGGACATCATCTCTATTCCCCCATCCGGGAAGTATGGATCTGTGAATCTGGTTCTGGACGCCGTTAGCGATTTTACTCCCTTTTCTGCTAGTGTTGATACACTCCACCACGTAGATAGCGACGGCTTCGAAGAAATTAGACAGGGTATCTGGAAGTGGAACGGGCAGTCAAACGCTCCAAACCTCACTGTGGATATTGAGATTGGTGAGCGGGCGGGGATCAATTACGGAACATACGAATCAACGGTATTTGCATCATACGGATCGCACGTTCACGGCGTACCGGCGTCTTTCAACGCACAGTATCGGCCGAACGACGAACTTGACATTCCAGATGGAGCTACCACGGATATCCCGGTAGAGATAGATATAATGTTGGAGGACCAGGGATTTGGTTCTCGTCATTCCGAGGCATTTGTTGTATTTGGACCCCACGAACGCGTCCGACTATCTGATGATGATTTCGAATTATATACTGTTGGACTGCCAGACTTTTTCCCCGACGGACACGGCCCGGTTGCCATAGCTAGGTCACTTCATAACGTTCGCCAAACACTCCGACTAGGTGGTGGCATCAAGAAAGCACACGGTTGGACTATTCCACAGGAGAATGTAGCTGGACGCGCGTATGGGACAGAAGATGACATCGGCGAGTTTACTGCGACGAGAGATCTTGGTACATGGTTCCATGAGTATCTACATCTCGAACAACAATTCAATCTTGGTGATGACCTTATTTGGTTTAAAGAAGCAAGTGCGACGTATTTTGAAGAATTGGTCGGGCTTTATTTGGGATCTTTCGAGTACTCTCGATTCTATAGATTCGTTTCAAATTTTTCGTGGTCTGAAGCTGTGTCTGATATATCAGACCCAACACATGCTATGGCATACGGTGCGGGGGCACTATTAGGCGCTCTCGATGCCGAAATTAGGACAAGTAGTGGAGACACGACATTAGCCGCTGTCTTCCGATCAATGAACGATTATAATGGGACGATTAGTTACGACTTGTTTGCGGACTTCGTCGCGGAAGCCGCTGGTGAGCGACTTGATGGATGGTTAGAAGAGAACGTTTTGGAACCCGCAAGCACCTCCGTTCCGAATGATCCCAAACTATTCCTCAACCGCGATCAGTACGATATTCCGCAAAAATATGAATTGAAAGTGGGTGAGGTCGAACACCATACCGTAGGTATTGGTGGGAATTCCGAATCTCCAACAGATTCACAAGTCAGTTGGGAATCAGAACCGTCGGAGACTGCTAAAAAAAGTCTGGCCAAACCGGTCGTTCAGTACATCAACGCGCTCGATCGGAATAATTTCGATGCAGCTACTGCTGTAACCCATAGTGAAGCCAAAACAAACTTTAAATCCACCTACAATACTGCTCGCAATGGGAAATATGTAATCCAAACTATCGATGTGGATATACGTAATAAACACTATGTTGTTTCATTGATGGTTGTTTTCAAAAACAAAGAATCAGATGGGTCGATTACATTTAATTGGGATATCGAGATGATGAAAGAGAATTCTCAATGGAAGCTCTACAGAATCATATAAACACGGCTTAACTGCTACAATATTTCAACAATAATATAATATGGAGTAGTTACGGGTGAAATATGGAGAAACATCCGCAACCACAACTCGGGACAACTGGAGATGTAATCTTACACAGGATACTCGCGTTCTTTATCGACGGAATCCTCGTCGGGCTTCTCTGGGGTGGAGTCGTGTTCGTTGGGTCTGCTCTCGGCGATATTGCGTTTCTGGTACTGGCGCTACTCGGAGCGGTTGCGATTCTGATCTATGTCTTTCTTCTCGAGGGGCTCTATGGATACACCCCTGGAAAGTACTTGCTGGGATTAGTGGTAGTCAAATCCGACGGGTCGAACTGCACGATCGGTGCGTCGATCCTCCGGAATCTACTGTGGATCGTCGATTCACTTCCGACCGCAAACATCGTTGCGATGGTGTTGATATTGTTTACGGACGACAACCAACGTGTCGGCGATCTCGTCGCGGATACGATCGTCGTCAAACGATATTAGTCGAATCCGATCGATTTCTGGTTGACTAAATCACAAAATGACCGACAGTGAGAACCGGCTTCACTCTGGAAGGGGTGGCCACGTCGGTCCAACGGTTTCTTCGATCAGTTGTGTTTGTGCACGCCGGAGCCGTTCAGACACCGAAGAAGACGACACATCCAGCTCGTCGGCGATCTCCTCAAATGACGTTCGACGGGGGATATCGAAATATCCCAACTCGTACGCCGTCCGTAGCGCTTCGCGTTGACGATCTGTTAGCCCTTCTCCGGGGGATTCTGGGTCACCGCCACGAGTGAGCCGGAGCAATCGAAACCCTGCGTTTTCTCGCCAGAAGGAGGAGAACTCCTTGAAGGTGTCCCGAGTGGCGAACCAGCCGGTTTGACACCACCCGTATGACGTCACTTCGATACGCTCAATGATCGCGTCCGTTCTGGCCAATGTCTTGAGGTCCTCCAAATTCGCGATCGACTCTCCCAGTTGTTCCTCGAGACTGAGTGCCGGAATCGCCTGATACCGTCGAGTCTCATCCGCCTCTCCGATCAGCATCCAGTCCTCGACGTCGTAAGCCTCAGTGAACGCCATCTCGATTCGACGTCGAGTACTCCCCGTCACGGTGACGAGGAACAGAGGACGATCGCCGTGATTATACTGCAGTTCCAGGGTGGCATCTACATCGCCGAGATCTCCAATAGACGACACGAGCGGAAGATCCGTACAGTGTATCTCGAATTCGGCGACGAGCCCCATCGATCACTCACCAATCAACACGATTAGTCACTCGTTAGGGCTTCTTTCGGAGTGCTCTCGTTCATTCGCTCCTCGTTCGTCCTTTGTGTCGGCAAGGAGTCGGTCAGCGCTCGCCGATCGTCGGTGTTGTGGTGAGACGATCGCCTCTCCGGATCCCTCGATGCGGTCTTCGGGATCCCCCACCGAAAACCGATCACGGAGGTGAGAGAGAAGACATCGAATCATCGTCCGATCGAGTGTTCGAGGTGTGGGCTCTTCAGCGTTTGGCGGCGTCCGATATTTAAACGCCCGGATGGCTGAGAGAACGAGTTACCGCGTCGTCGATCGAACGACAAATGCATGCAGCGAACACGATCGCAAGATGAGACCGGGATAGCGTATGAACGATATGGTGACGGGCAACCGTTGATACTCCTCCACGGCGGGATGGCTCCCAAAGAGTACTGGCACGACGTGATTCCTGCCCTCACGGGATATGCCGCCATCGTCCCTCAACGGCCTGGTTTCGGTACCTGTCTCGATACCGTCGACGAGACGAGTGCCGACGAAGTGTTGGAGCGCGAGACGCGGTATGTCCGGTCTCTCGCGAAAGCAGTTGATGGTACTCCAATTCTGTTTGGTCACTCCTACGGGGCGCTCACCGCGATCGAAACGGCGGTCAAGCCGACCGCCAGTGTGGAAGCCGTCGTCGCGTACGAACCGGCGATCCTTCCCGAACAGTACCGCGAAACCGCCAATCTCGCCGATCGTATGGAAGCCCTCCTGGAGGATGGAAATCGTCGCGAGGCGGTGAAACGATACATCGAGAGGGTTCTTCATCCGGAAGGGATCACGGATCTCGACGCGTGGCTCGCGGAGTGGCCAGTTTGGCCTGAGTGTGTCGACCTCGCAGAGGAGGTAATCCGAATGAATCGCGCCGTCGAACGATACCGGCTTCCGGACAAGCTGGCGACGTCCCCGTTCTCGTGATGTCGGGTACCGATGGACCGGAATTTCTCCGCAAGAGCGCACGTACTGCTCACGATGCACTCGAAACAAGTCGATTCGTCGAGTTTAACGACCTCAGCCATTCGGGTCCTGCCGAGGCACCAGACGTGATCGCCGCAGAGGTGAAAACGTTCCTCCAGATCTGTTGAATTCCATTTCGCCAGGCAAATTCCCATCTAAATGGCTCTGTTGAAATCGTCAGAGATTGATAGAAATTCCGTACTGTCTACAGAGGATGTATGCAGCAAGCCTTCGTAACCTATCACCGGCTGGAGAATTCATCAACTGCAATCTTGAGATAATTGTTCACACATAACTAAGCATCCAGACCTAGAATAGAGATGATGGCTATACATAATGGATCCATCACCTGTCTCCCAAATCACGTCTGGAGACCCACCCGCCTCGGGCAAAGAGTCCAATCCGAGCCGCACGTTGCTTGTTGGCAGTGCGCTCCTTGCGGTTTCCGCCACAGGTGCTTTCCTCATCATTCAGGGATTCGAGTTACTCCAGATAGAACTAGGCTTCGCGAGTTTTGCGCTGACCTTCCTCGTCGGCGGTGGGTTGGCAACTCTCTGGTTGGCGATCTTCGGCTTGACGTATCTCTGGTTTCGACCGGTAAGAGTATCCTACGGGATCAGATGGCCAACACTCCGTGACGCAGGCTGGATCGTCGGTGGTGTGACCCTGTCCGTTATCGTCGCAGTCCTCGTCGAGATCGTCGTCATACCCTTCGGGGATGGCGGGGCGACGACCATTTCGTCCGCGGCAGCCGTCTCGAATCCTCTGGTAATCTACACGGTATTCCTCATCGGCAATCTCGTCTTCATCGCCCCAATCGAAGAATTCCTCTACCGCGGTGTCATTCAAGGTCGGCTACGCGAATCGTTCGGTCCCGTCGCCGCAATCTCTATTACATCGATCGGATTTGCACTTGGGCATATCCCAAGTTACTGGTTCGGCGGATCTGATCTCGTCTCGGTTTCCGTCGGCGGAGCGCTATTGGGTATCGGCGCCGGTGGGTTCGTCCTTGGTGCCATTTACGAATGGACTGAAAGTCTGTTGATCGTTAGCATTATCCACGGGATTCTCAATTCAATCGGGATCGGAATCGCGTTGCTGGCACTCTTGTGAGGCTTGTCGATCAATAGTGATTGACAGTTTATGCTGCTACAGTCGCGCTCTGTATTCAGCAGGACGCCGAAAACATGTCACCAGTTGAGGATTTCAACAGAGCCGGATTTTACTATTGGCTGTCCAGATTCGCGGTTGTCGCGTTGTTTCCCTTCTCTACAGGTGGAACAGGCCGAGTGCCTCGGGGTCGTTCGGGAGAGCGAAGCTCTCTCGTGATGACGAGACGCCTTCGGCGTCTCGAACCACTTGACCCCGAGGCAGTTCACAGAGGAACGAGAAGGATGCCCACGACTTCAGCCGTGGGAGGAATCAGACTCAACGATAATGGCACCACGCTGTCCGATAGCGTGGTGAGGTTCACAGGAATACCTAAAGACGCCAGTCTCGGTGAACGTTTCTTCGAAATGAACACCAGACTCGGAGTGGATAGTCTCACCGTCTAGATCGGCGTCTTGGAATGCAATATTGTGAGCACCACCATTCCCGGTCCACGACCACCGAACTGTAGTTCCGGTCGAGACTTTCACTGCATGCGGTTCAAACGCAAAATGGCCATCGTTCCCCTTCGCTCCAGTGGTGATCTCGACAAGGTCCGTACCCATACGGTCGGTGATTGTTCCATCATATTCGTTCGTTCCAGCGAGCCACTTGTCAACAGTCGGGTACTCGCTCGACGGTGCAGAATCGACCACAACGACACCTTTCATTCCGGCATCGGCGTGTGGCTCACTGACGTATTTGTACGTCCCTTGCTCTTCGAATGTGTACGCAAAAGTCTCTCCTGACTCCGAAGCAGGTAGACCACTATCAAAGGTGCCATCAGTAGCTACGACGTTGTGCTCTTCGTTGTCCCCAATCCACTCCCACGTCACCGTTGTGTCAGGTGCGATCTTGATCGCGGGCGGCGAGAATGATTTCGTATTCGACACACCAAGGTAGACTGTCGGTGGCTCATCATACCGGTGATCGCGAACCTGATGCGTCTGTGGATCATTCGCAGTTGCAAGCCACGTATCCAATGACTCTTCGTCATCGTTTTCGCCGGCGGAAGAAGTCGAATCAGCGTCCTGTGCTTTTACATTACTGAACCCAGTCAAAGAGCCGAGTCCAATAGCTATGCCTGCGCCGAGAAATGTACGGCGATTGGTGGAGGGCATTCCGTGTAGGTGTTGGCATGGAACACATACAAAAGAGGGGATAGTTTTCAGTCACTTAGAATTGGCTTCATGGGACTCGCTCAGGTATAGAATCACCCACCTAGAGGTCAATCCCTGAGGGCACAAGTGGAGTACCTCAAGTTCAAGCCCTGCACAAACGCATCAGCTATCACAATTTTGATAACCTAAACTCTTAGGCAAACAGCTGTTGAAGGGAAATACGGATATGCCCTCCTCGAATACGGATGTCGCCGTCGAGACGAGCGACCTTCGGAAGACGTACGGATCCGAGGTCGCTCTCGATGGGGTATCGCTTACCATCCCGATCGGCACCGTCTACGGATTTCTCGGGCCGAACGGTGCTGGGAAGACCACGACGATGCGGTTGCTGACTGGACTGTCGAATCCCACCTCCGGGACGCGTCGGATCTGTGGCGTCGACGTCGAAGATCGCCGCGCGATCGCGCCACTCATTGGGTACCTTCCTGAAACACCACCTCTCTACGAAGAGTTCACCGCCCGCGAGCAACTCGAGTACGTGGCCGATCTTCGTGATATTCCTGGTGAAGATGCTTCGGAGCGGATCGAACACTACCTCCAGGAGTTCGATCTACACGACGACGCCGATCGGCGTATCGAGGACTACTCGAAAGGGATGAAACAAAAAACGGCCTTCATCCAGTGTGTCCTTCACGATCCGGAGGTTCTCTTTCTCGATGAGCCAACGTCGGGGCTGGACCCGCGGGCTGCTCGCCGGATCCGCGAGTCAATTGTCGACCTTGCCGAAGAAGGGACCACGGTCTTCCTGTCAACGCACGTCCTGCCGGTTGTCGAAGCAGTCGCCGACGAGATCGGCGTGCTGTATAACGGTCAACTGGTCGCCGAGGGGACGCCTGCAGAGCTCCGATCCCGTGCGGAAACCGCTGAAAGCGGATCGCTCGAAGACGCCTTCCTGGCCGTGACCAGCGAGGACACCGTGGCCACTTCGACGGACCGAGTATGAGTCTCCTTCGAGACGTTCATCACGGGCTACGCATCGGACGTGCGGAGTTTCGTCGCAGCGTTCGACAGCAGATTCACAACAATCGCCGACTTCTTGGCCTCATCCTGGCGATTCTGTTCTTCGGCGGGAGCCTGCTCTTTATGCTCCCCACAGCGTTCATCCTGGGACGAACGGTACGCACTATCGATACCCTTCCGTATTTTGCCCCTGCCACCACAGTGTTGCCGGTTGGATTACTACTCCTTGCGATACTCAGAACCCTGGAACGAATCGGCAGTAGTGACACGGAGGATCTCCTCTTGACGACGGTTCATCCGCGAGCGGTCGTCATCGGGCTCGTCACCGCAGAGGTCGCACGAATGGTTGCGTGGTTCGGCGTTCCATTAGGGGCGCTTCTCGTCGCGTTTTCACTCGGACTCGGAGCACCAACGCTACCCATGACGGTCAGCCTTCTTATGGTTCCCTTAGTTTGTTGGACTGCCGTGTGGGGATATGCAGGAGGACTTGTCGTTCTTCGGGTGTTTCGGCGTCTTCCGACAGTTCGACGCGTTCTGAAAGGGGTAGGCGTTTTCGCAATGGTCGGGTTAATCGTGGTGTCCCAATTCATCGGCCCGTTAATCATTGAGGAGGGACAATTGATACAAGATATTCTCGAGGGAATCGCGTTATCGCCGCTGACTGACTACGTGGCGTTAGTGTTTATTGGGACACATCTAGCACGAACGGTCACGCCGGGAGCAATCGCTGTCCTCTGTGGGCTCGGAGTAATGATTCCTGTTGGTCTCCATATCGCGACACTCCAGGCATCGGAGCTGTGGTTCACGGACGTAGTATCTCATGGAGGAACAGCTAAGAGAAGGATCTCGACTTCGAAATTCACCGTCCCACGGCCGTTTGCGTGGCGAAAGTCCGGACGTATTGCGTGGGGACTACTGGTCCGGGGAGTTCGCAATCCCGGGAAATTCGGTCACCTCGTAATGATCGTGTTCATCATCGGGCCATTTGGAACGACGCTTGCCCAGTCATCTCACGATGCGCTCGGTCTACTCGTTGCTGGGATGGGCGTCGGACTTGGTGCATACTTTTCGGGGGCGACGTTCGGATTGAATCCACTCGGCGACGATCGACCACAGCTACCGCTTCTCCTACTCACACCGACCAACCCCCAAACGATCCTTCGAGGGCGGATGTGTGCCAGTCTCGCCGTCGGGATTCCGATTGCGGTGAGCATTCCTCTTGGCTCGATACTGCTCGGCACCGCGCCGATGAGTGCGATCGTGTTCGCAACTGTCGGGCTTGGAATGTGTCTCACCGCGGCCCTCTTTTCGATCGGGATCGGGACGGTCTACCCCATCTACGAGAAGCGCAAATTCTGGGGAACAGAAACGGTGGTTCCATCCACCCTCGTGATGATCGGCTATCTCGTTGTCGTCACGGGGGGGACGGTGATCGGGTTAATACTGACGTGGTATCACCTCTCGAACGGGATCGGATCGAGTCCAGCGATCTGGGTCGGGTCGGGTATCTATCTGCTCATCACTGCGGGTGTGTCGTACGGTTCCTACCGATACGGGCAGGTTCGATACGAACGATACACCATCGACCAACAGTAGAGGAGTTATCGAGTTGACACTCAAACTCCAGTTTGACTCATAAGCGGATATTCTTGTGTTCGCTATGTAGCTGTAGATATGCCGATCGAAGTCGAGAAAATGGCTACGAATTCTGGACTCGATAGTACCGAACAGCACCGTGATCGATCAACTGAGAGCGAGGACATACTTATTCGGAACTACGACACCAACGATCCCCACCGTATCAAAGTCGCCCTTCGAGACAAGAATGGGCAACAGGTGTTTGAGAATAAATACGTAGTACGACCTCAAGGGATCAAGAGCGTATCTGACGCTTTCAAACCAGGGACGTACGTGATTTCAGTTCAATGTGACGACATACATGAAGAACAGCTTGAGATCGATATCGGCACTCAGCCCGAGAAAACCGCAGTGATCGAACTAGGTAATGGAATACTCTCCATCACGCAGGGTCTTTTCTAGTACTATCTGGAAATTGTGGTTATCTGATGCTTTATGAGATCCTCGGATAACGATTTAATATAATATAGTTCCACCGTCAGTTCCGGCCAGATTTCGAGAGGTGGTGGACGTCGTCATCAATCATCGGCTATCCGCGGAGGAGCCACCCGATCCCGCCGGCACAGGTCGACGATCCCTCGGATCCGGAGGGTTCCAACGTGAGCGAGTGCGTCTGGCCACGCCGCTTGCAGGTGATCGCTCGCGAGCTCGTGTGTTCCCTCTCGGTGCCACGTTCGACGACATACACGGTTGCGTCACCTCGGGACCAGCCGTCGATCGTCCCCGTGGTCGTCTCCCCGGGCTCGACGGTGAACGAGTGCGTGTCGACGCCGTCGTCGACGAGCGTCACGTTCCGATACTCGCCGGGCCAGACGAGTTCCTCGTAGGTGACGAGCCGTCGTTGTCCGTCCTCCGTCGTCACCTCGAAGTTGAGAAATCCGGCCGCGTCCGCATCCGTCACGGTGTACGCCGTCACGTGGTAGGTCGCGTCGTCCTCGTTTTCGAGCGTCACCACCGGCTCGGGGGTTCCGACTCCGAGGACTCCGCTCGTGAGCACCAACGTGAGGACGAGGAGGCCCCCACCGACGAGGAGGGATCGCCGCGAGACCATACACCACGATCGACTCCCGTCTGTAAAAATTCGACCCTTCGCCGTCTCGAACGGGGTTGAAATGTGTGTTTGCGCTCGATGTCCGAGCCCGGTGGCACCGCCACGTGGTACCGGTAGACCCATTTGTGCGGGCCCGAAGGTACGGATCGAAGCCGAATGCCCTCCAGAAGACACTTTCTTGCAGGAGTGGGGACGCTCCTCGCCGGCACAGCCGCCGGCGCCCGGGGAGTTGCATCCCCCACCGAACCGACGTCGTCGCCACTCGACTGGCCCATGCCTCGGTACGACCCTGCGGGGACGGGCCACAATCCGGACGTTTCGGGGCCGACGAGCGACGTGGAGCCCGCCTGGATTCACGAGGCACCCGCCTGGTTCCGCGGCGCCAGCGCGCCCGTCCGCCTCGGCGAGACGGTGTATGCGACGGGCGGGGGACTGCTCGCCTGTGCTGCCGCCGACGGCACGCGGGCGTTCACACACGAGGGACCCTACACGTCGAGTCTCGCCGCTGCGAACGCCTCTCCGTATCGGACGTCCACGCTCGCTGCCACCTCGACGGGAGGCCTGTACGGTCTGAACGCCGGGGGCGGAATCGAGGTTCCCGGTTCCGATCGACGGATCGGAGCCCAACGGTGGAGCGGTCCTCCCCGAGCGGAGTATCGCCCGACGATCGACCACGCACCGACGACGAATCCGGTCGCCGCCGACGGAACGATCTATGCGCCCGTCGTCGGGACGAACGATCTCGCGGCGGTAAACGCCAACAACGGGTCCGTCGACTGGCGGGTGACCGTCGTCGACGACGAGGTGATCAGCGCGTCGTTCGGGCGACCGGCCGTAGACGACGACGCGGTGTACCTCGCGAACTGGCCGAATCGGGTTTCCGCATACGATCGTGTGGACGGCACACAACTGTGGCAACGCGACCGTGACGAACAGATGCAGCTGAGCACGACCGTCACCGACGCCGGTCTCGTCGTGACGACACGACGGGGCGTCGCGCTACTCGACACCGACGATGGCGAGCCGATCTGGGAACGCGACCTCGATGGGAACGCGACCGAGGGTGCTGGAGCGGTAACCACGGAGCGAGTCCTCGTGAGCGACGGCCTCGAGGAGTTTCACGCGCTCGACCTCGAGACGGGCGAGGTGGACTGGTCGGCTCCCCTCGAGGGAGAAACCGAACCCGTCGTCGCCGACGGCGTCGTCTACGCGGTCGAGCGAAACGCGTCGCTGGTCGCGTTCGATGTCGAGAGCGGCGAGGAGCGGTTCCGCTACGAACCGTCCGAGGTACCGCTTTCCCCACCGATCGTCGGGGACGGACGGCTACTCGTCGTCAATCGAAGTCGCCTGATCGCCCTGGAGGAATCCACATGACCGCAAACGGAACTCGGGATCGTGGATCCAAACGAAGTGATGGCGAGTGCGATCCAGAGTCAGTTCCGAAGGAGATACTGGCCACGCTCCGTTCGAGCGTTCGTCTCTGGGTGCCCTTCGTCATCGTCGGTTGTCTCTGGACCGTTTTGGATCGGCTCCGTCTCCGAGATCCGCTTCCGGTGAGGCGACCGGGATCCGGATCGACGCTGCAGGTGGTCTATACGCCCTATCCGACCGGAGCGCCGGGGACGGTTCGGACACTCGATGCGCTCGTGGATCTTCCCGCGGAGGTGTTCGTGTACGCCCTCATGGTCGAGCTCGTCGCGGTGAGCGCGGTGGCGGCTGCAAGCTGGCTGACGATGACGTGGGCGAGCGACGTGTCGTTCTCCCCACACGGCTCGTTCGTGTACTTCGTCGGTGTCGGTGGGCTCTACCTCACGGAACGGGTGGGTACTGCGATCTCCTTGGAGTACTCCCCCGGGTCGCTCCTGGTTGGAGTCACGGCACTCGGTATCGTCGTCTTCATCGCCGTACGAACGTTCTTCCTCCCGATCGCGCTTCTTCTGGAGCCAGGGATCCTCGCCGCCATTCGGACGAGTTGGAGTCGGTCCGTCTCCCACGGATTCGCGTTGGCCGCCCTGATCGTGACGCTCGGTCTCGGGGCGGGCTGGCTCGCCGAATTGCCGGCCGTCGGCGTCTTGCTCTCCGCAGCTGTCGTGGGTCCCGTTCACTCCGTCGCGCTCGTGGTCCTCTACGAACGGTATTCGGATAGTTCGGTCACCTCGTGACTGTGGAGTTGGGACGTCCGTTCGTCTGCGTGGTCGGCAGGTGACGGATGCGACATCTCGCTCGTGTGGGATCCCCGATCGCATCCGTTGGTCGATCGAAGTCGTGATGCACCGCCTCAAGGAAATCCCAAAACGTCGGAGCGTGATCTCCGTCCAGCATCAAGATCACAGAGATTCACGGAGGATGCCCACGGCTTTAGCCGTGGAAGGGATCCGACTACCTCGTTTCGTTCACCGGCGGAGCTGGATCGGGATGATCTGGAGCTTCCCCATCCTCTTTTCCGCGGACATGACGGTCATAGAGCGAACGCACGATCGCACCGATTCCGAGAAGCGTGAACAACACGAGCACCCACCCGACGTATGGAAGCGCGTTCGCGATGCTCACGAGGGCGAGACCGACCGCGAGCGCCCCCCATCGATGAACACGATCGAACAGCGACAAGGTGTAGGTGCCGACAACGAAGGCCCCATAGACCAGTCCGATCCACACCGCGAAGATGATGTTGTAGCTCGCGAAGAACGCCAAGGGAATGCCGATCACCGAGAGGAACACCATCACGAGGACGATCGGTGCCGCAAACAGGCTGACGAGGCCGACACCCCCGCATACCACCGGTCGATCGATTCCCCGATCGGACACGCTCTCGCTGAAGCTCGGAGCGACGAGAAGGAGTATTGCCCCGAGCAGGAAGTTCGCGAGAAAGAGATACGCACCGAGCAGGGGCGTCACGACGAAGTCGGGGACGTCCGGAAGTGACGTATCGGAGAAGGGACCCATACCGGAGTCCTCACGCTCGGTAACCGTCCCGGTGATCGTGGCGGAATCATCTATCTCGGCGCGATCAGCGCGATAGGTGAGGTCACCGTCAATGCTCGCAGTCGGTCCGACGGTTACGGAATCGCCGTCGAGACGTGTGTTCCCGTCGATCGAACCGTCGATCGTGATCGTTCCACCGGTTATATCGGCGGGTCCGCCGACCGTGGTACCCTCACGGACGTGGATAGTGCCACCAGTGGCCGTTATAGCGCCGCCGACATCCCCGCTAACGTTCGCGGTGCCTGCCGTCACGGTCAGATCTCCGGTCACGTTTCCGGGGACGAATACCGACCCACCCGTCACGGTGAGATCGCCGTCGACGGTCCCCTCGATCCGGACGTCACCACCGGTCACCTCGAGGTCACCGTCGTGTGTTTCATCGGACGCGATCGTGACCGTCCCGCCCGTCCGATCGCTTTGTGCGCTCGCAACACCCCCGACGAGCGAGAGGCAGAGAAGACACACGATGGCGAGGACGATTCCCCGTGTCAGTCGATTTCGAGAGGGGCGAAGTGTGAGTTGCATGAGTGGGGAAGGTAGATAGGCACGTTACCGTTCGACGAGCGAGCCACCACGAGGGGATGCGGGCAAGCCGGGGGCATTGATCCCTCGCGTGTCGCAGTCTCGGAGTAGAACACCACCAGCTCGAGCGAGGAACCGATCGATACCGTCACTGAACGTTCGGCCGAGTTGGAGGGCCATACGGGTCATTCGGTGATAGACCGAGATAAAACCGGAGGAGACTCATACCGTGTTTTCACCAACGTGCGAGTTGCCCTCGTGCGTTGAGCGTCCGACCGTGGAGTTCCTTAGGTGTCCGGAACCGAGGAGGAGCCACCACCCAGTCAGATTCATATTTTCACCAATCGTACCACAAGTATGGCGAGAGCGTGGCTCAGGTTCATCGTAAGTGCCCTCCTAGTGATCGGACTATCCGGTGGGTTGGGGATTCCGGCAAGTACCCCAACCGACACAGCTCGGATGACCAGTCCGGTCGTAGAGGCATCAGCACAGTCACCCGATTTCGAAGCGTTGGCACCACGGGGGCGATGGAACTCCTCAACGGGAACCGGTGAGATCATCCTTGACAACGAGAGCTATTACACGGTCTTCCAGGGAGAAGAGGACATCCGGACGTGGCGTGATACATCCGGAACGGACGTCTCTGAAACCGTTCTGGAGGGAGAGACGGGACGGAACGAGGGAGAACCGCTTCGTCTATCGGGGTCGATCCAAGCCGATCAGACGCCCGGCCGATACTCCGGTGAGGATCTCACGGTACGTGTTCAAGAGCCTCGGATCAGCACCGTCACGCTCTACAACAGCGTCGGAACGGAACTCGACGACACGTCCGAGCTGCAGCGAGACGAATCGCTGTTGGTGATCGTCGACTGGAACTACGTCGAGGCCGAGGACCTCGAGGTCGACCTGGTCAGCCACGAGGGGAACATCTCCATAGAGCGGGAAGTGCTCTCGGCGAATCCAACGGACGCACAATCCGATCGTCTCCCGGAAGACGTCGACGAGGACGTTCTCGCTCGGGAGGTTCAGGGACTCGGAACGACGAACGATCGTACGGCCTACTGGTTGTTCGATTTCACCGAGGTTGACGAGGGAACCTACACGCTCCGTATCGAGGGAGTCGACGATCTAACGGCCGGCGAAGCGAGTGAAACCATCCGGATCGACGTCGGAACGGACGACACGTCGACCACGACGCCGACTGCAACGCCGACCGCCACACCAACCGACCCCGCCACACCGACTTCGACACCATCCGATTCACCAACGATAACCCCAACTACATCACCCGAACGAACACCTACAACAGAACCACCAACAGCGACCACGTCGCCGACGGATACCGCCACACCAACGGAGGCTCCGACTCGAACGACGGACGTTGAGGAGCCCGGATTCGGGCCCATAGCCACCGTCGTCGCTCTCGTCGTCGTGTCAGTATACGCAATTCGATCTCGCCGTGACTGAGGGCCCTCTGGTGGGTATCCACTCCCGGTGGCGACGATCAGTCGACGACGGTCGGTCATCTGAATCGATTCTGATCATGTGAGAGGAGGACGTCGGGCCGCGTCGGACGAACCTGATCTAACACCCGGGTGGAGAGGTACAGTACGCGTTCGACGGTCCACATGGATTATGGGGACACGCCGAAAAGGTGATGTCGACGAAATGCCGCCCTCCATCACGAGACGTCGTCTCCTCGCCCTCGCCGGCGCGTCGGCCGTCGGCGGAGCCCTCCTTCCGAGAGCGAGCGGGACGGCCCACGATTCCGCAGAGATGGATGCCTGGAACCATCCACGTGCAAACCCACGAAACACGGCGAGCATCGCACAAACCGGACCCAGCGCTCCCGACACCACGTGGACTCGCCGGTTCGATCAGTCGAACCTGTTCCGGTTCGAGGGGTGCGCGCTCGTCAACGATCGACTGCTCGTCCCGGCACACGATCGACTCCGTGCCCTCTCGAGCGAAACGGGCGATACACGATGGTCGATTACGTTGCCCACGGATCGGCGCCGTGAACACCACCAACTCGATAGCGCCCCACGGGTTCACGGTGATCTGTGCCTGGTCGCGTCCCTGTCCGCAGTGTACGCGATCGACATCGCGAGCGGTGACCCTCGGTGGCGGTTCGAGTTGAACAGCAGTACCGACGGGCTGACGCTACTCGGGAACACGGCGTACGTTTCGGCGCTGCTCGATGGTGAGCATCGACTTGTCGCACTGGATGTAACGTCCGGTCGCGAGCGTTGGCGAACCGATGGACAGTACGTACCGCTTGCAGCTGATGAGGACGCGATCGTCGTTGGATCACCTACAGGACGGAGCGAGGAATCCCGACTCGTCGCGTTTGATCCGGAAACGGGAACACGAGAATGGACGAGCGACGAGACGCTCTCGGAGGGACGACATCGGCAACGTCGAAGCGGAGTCGCGATCGGCGAGAACACGCTCTTCGTGACGGATTCGGGAACGCTCCGTGCGTTTGACCGGGACGATGGCCGCCACCAGTGGGACGTCCCGCTCGGTGACGAGGAGTCGACGTTTCTCGATCGGATCGCCGTCGACGGCGACGTCTTCGTGGTCAGACCGGACGTGGACCGCGTCCTTCGTGTGAACCGGTCTGGAGCGATCGGTTGGGACCGCGAGTTCATAGGAGCAGAACACGGGATCAGCGTCGGCGCCGACCACGTGTACGTGGCTCGACGATCCGGAGTGAGTGCACTCGATCCGGAGACGGACGAGAGCGTGTTTGCGGTCGACGTCGCCGACACACCAGGGCATGGATGGACGCCCGTGATCGACGAGGGGACGGTATACGGGATTGCCGGTGACACGGTCTATCGGGTGAGCGACGATGAGTGACTCCGACTCCGGCACCGATTCCGACTCCTGGTTACATGATGCGGGTCGAGCCCTCCTACTGTTCGTCGTACTCACGCCGATCGTCGGACCACTGGGGGGAATCTTCGAACACGTGGCGGTACTCGTCGGCGCCGACGAATTGTCGTGGATCGTCGCACCGACGATGATCGTGGCGCCGATCGCGGGATTGCTCGCAGCGTACGAGGAGCGCCGATACGGGGCGGTGTTCATTACGGGAGTCCTCACGCAACTCCTGTGGAGCATACTTACTCGAGCGACCGCCCTCACGGACGTTCACGTGGTGGGGAACGTCCGGATACTGACTGCAGAACTACTGCTGTACGTGGCCGCACTAAGTCTCGCGCTCGTCGTCGTGTTCTACGTCGACTGGGACCGTATTCGAAGCTCGTGACTCACCACTACCGATCGTGATCGGAGCGTCGATCAATCCTCTTCAAACGTCACGACGATCCGTTCGCTCGCCAGTGCGAAAACCGTCATCGGCTTGCCGCGCGCCGAATACCACGTACCTGCTGTTTCAACGAGGTCAGCTCCCTCCAACCGCTCGAGGTGGTACTGGACGTTTTGGATGGAGGTGCCGATCGACTCCGCGATTTCGGAAGTGGTGTGGGGCTCGTTACGGAGCGTAGCGACGATCGCCTGCGCGGTGTCCGAGGAGAGCACCTCGAAAACGTCGGTCGAATCGTTCCGACGAACGACCACGTTATCGGCGTCTTTTGGCGTGTGATCGACCGGCGTCTGGTGTGGAAATGCGCTTGACATTGGGTGGAGGGACGGCCGTTTCTCTTGTTCGGTACATTCCGAACAAACAAACCAAACGGTTTAAGGATTACGGAATGAAAAAGGCTGGTGTGGATCAAGAGGGTTCTCATACGGAGCGGGGGGACATACCTACATTATGACCGGGGAGCACACGGACGTCACCGAGCGAGTCATCGAATCGATGGAACAATCCGCGGAGGTATACGGATTAAGTCGGAGCGCGGGACGCGTGTATGGCGTATTGTATTTCGCCTCGGAGCCGCTATCGATCCCCGAGCTGGTCGAACGAACCGGCTATGCAAAATCGACCATCAGTACCGTTACTCGCCAGCTCACACGGATCGGATTGATCCATCGACGATCGTCGCGTGGAGGCGGGAGGCGGGTACGATTCGAGGCGGAACACGAGATCTGGTTCATCCTCCAGGACGTCTTTCAACAGTATCTCCAACGCGAGATGCAGTCAACGCTCCGCACGCTTCGACAGGCCGAGTCCGATCTTGAAGAAGAAAAAAATCCGAACGCCCAAGAGCGGATCCGGAATCTCCGTCAAACCTATGAAGACCTACAGGTGGTCGTTCGTCTGGCCGCCGAATTTTCACCCGAGGAACTCCGTAATGCGCTCGAAGAATACGATTCCTAACGGAGAGTGCTACCAGTAGACGGTGAATTCACATTCATCTCCGCCGTTCCGACGACACTCCGTTCCGGTTTCCTCGACGAACACGAAGCTATCGACGGGTGCATACTCTTGAGCGGCACCACGGATGAGTCCACGATCGAACGGACACGGGTATGGATTCCGACAGGTAACGGTGCCAACTTGATCGCCAGTCTGTTTGAATCGGTAGTATCCGATCCCTCCGTTTCGATGGTTTTGCTGATACGCATCGTCGATCGACTTCAAGCCCTCCGGGACGGTCTCCGGATCGGTCGGCCAGTCAGCAACCGACGGGATCTGTTGACCGAGTCGATCGAGTACGTGCGTCTCGAGATCATCCGAGATCACCTCGAACGCGTTGAGCCACGCTTGCTGTGGATACCACTCATCAGGCCCGGGATCAACGATTCCTTCATCAGCGAGCGCATCCATCGCTCGATCACGATATTCGTCGGAGAACTTCCCCATCGCTTCCGTGACGATGGTACGGACGACCTGACCACGAACCTCGGTCTCGTCGTCGAAGGCCTCGTACGGAGTCATTGGATCCGAAAAGTCATTCAAGGCGTATAAAACCGTGAGAAACACCGCGATTCGTTAGACGGACGGGAGCGCGAACGAGGCGAAGTTACGGGTCGTCTCCGATTCGATCTCGAGCAAACGATTGTACTTGGCCAGCCTCTCGGAGCGGGCGAGCGAGCCGATCTTGATCTGGCCCGCATCCAACCCGATCGCGAGGTCGGCGATAGTGCTATCGCACGTCTCTCCGGATCGAGCCGAGACGACCGGGTTACATCCCGCATTTTTGGCGTGGTGAACGACGTCGATCGCTCGCGTGATCGTACCGGCCTGGTTCGGCTTGACTAGCACGGCATTCGCCGCGTTGTGTTCGATCGCTCTGTCCAGCCGGTCCTCATTCGTCACCAGAAGATCGTCACCCAGCAACTGAAACAGCTGGTCGCTGAAGGGGAACCACCTTTCGGTAGGTACTTCGTTCAATTCATGGTTCAACTCCCTTGATTTGCAATATGGTTTCCCGCGAAAATCAGGTAATGGTCACCTCTGCCACGATAGCCCTCATTGTTCTTTTCGCTCTACGGGCATTTACGAACTTAGGGGTGTTATCAAGGGTCGCAATTGTCGTCGTTGTCATAATCGTCACACAATCTATCCTCGGACGGGTGTATCAGTAAGCACAATCTACTTACCCGCTGATATGCCTCAAAAATATGGAGATCAATACCAGTGAACTGTTCTGTGACACCTTGTGAGGTGGATAGTTCACCTTCGGAAGATAGAAACGAGGGTGCCCAGTCTGACATCCTCCCCGCCCTGAAGGGCGAGGTTTTGCACATGTTAATCCCATGAGCAGTGCGAGGGCGATATGGAGCGCTCCAGATGGACCATTGAAATTGATTTCCATAACTCGGATTGGAACCTCAAAGCGGTAAAAGGAGGACTCGTGTTTCTGAGTCCGTAACTCGTTAGGAATTGCCCTCATCCTACCGAGCACACCTATTGCCGGTTGCTCCGTGAGGAGAGGAACCGCGCGTCCATAGCGGAACACACATTTTCTTCCACAAACCCTTTGTCACCAACTCGAAGTCTCTGTAGGTATGTCCCCGACGCGCCGCTCCCTCCTCCAGATGGTTGTCTCTGCAGGTATGGCTGGTGTAGCCGGCTGTTCGACGTCGAGTGAACCCCCGTCCCCACAACGTTCTCCGCCGGATCGCGAAACACGATCCGGGTCCATCACGAAGCCAGCAGTCAGCAAGCCCCGAAACCCGGCTGAAAACGTCGTGTTGCTCACCCGCAACGGGACTGAAACGGAGAGATCCGGTAGCCACACGTCTTCTACCGAACACAGGGTTATTCAGACGCTTTTCGTCGATGACGAAGACGTCTCGGAGGTAACCTTCGCTGATGGGGTCTCACAACGCGACGTCGACGAAGCCAAATCATTCCTTCAGGAAACGGATTTCGACGATCAGTCGGTGTTTTTCAGGACCGTCAGGACCGAATCCTGTCAGCGGTACCGGATCCAGTCCGTCTCGTGGGAACCTGGTCACGTAGAGTACGAGTTTTGTCGTGAGCTTCGCCCGCCAACTCACACGTGTGCAGCCGACAGGTGGGAGGCAGTTGGACTATTCATACGCATACCGGCAGCTCTCAATACGGATCTCTCGGGCACGGGCGCGAGCGGGCACTCTCCCTGTGATGCGACGGACACTGACTACCGCCAAATCGATGCGAACGTGACGGTTGAGGGTTCACGTACGATCACGGGAGCGAATGACTCTTCGAGAATCCGAACTACGCCGGTAGAGACGGGTGAGGACGCGTGAGTCGAGTCGATTCACTCTCCCGACGGGAACTCCTCTCCGCCGTCGGCGCCGCGGCGATCGCAGGCTGTACGGAACGTGAGCGGTCGTACTGGGAGAATCCTCCCGAGTTTACCACTGATGGACTCGACAGTGCCCTCCATCGATCGCTCCCAACCCGCCCGGCAATCACTCCCGTCTCGTTGACGCAATCGACGGTTTCCCGACACCGGGAGCGGATCGAGAATCTCCTCGAGCCGATTCCGGATCCACTTTCCGACGAGACGCTCCCGAACGCAACGATCCGGACACAGATCGTCGAGAGCCGTGATCGGGCACGCCGCGAACTCGAGCAATTGGCAAACCTCCGCCGCCATCGTGGGAATCCCCCGGCTTTGTCAGTGATCGAGCGACTGGTCACGGCACGATCGGAGGCAGCGATCGCCGTTGGAACGTGGGCGGCAGTGACGGAATCCGGCTCGCCAACAGCGATCGCCCGATCGGTCCAGGCCGTCCTCGAGACTATCGAGTCGTTCGGTGATTCCCTCCCGGGACCGGGACGAACCATTGGCGAGGGGGCAACCATCTACGGAGCGATCGAACGGTGGCTCGACGTTGCCCGTCGATCGACGCTCGTTGGCGGACCACGAACCGTCGCGGAGCAACCGAATCCGGTTCGTACCGGGAGAATGGTCGGCGACATCGAACGGGTACAGGCACAGATCGATCTGGGGAGATACCTCACTTCGCGATATGTGGAGATGGTTGACGGTGGGCTTTCCGCTCGTGAACTGGAGCGTGCCCTCGAAGAGACGTTGGCGTCGATCGCACCCGAAATCGAGGAGCGATTACGAGCGCTACACGGTGCCGATGAGGGTGACGAGTTGAAGCGGCCGATACGGTATCCCGACTCCGACGTATATCTCGACCGGTCGGATCTTCCTGACGATGCACCCAGTGCACGGCTTCTCTCTCGACGAATGGGCGAGTTCTTCGACGATGCACGGTTTGATCCGATCGCTCTGCCGGGGTACTCGCCCACCCATCCCGCAACGACCTTTCGCCGCACATACCGGATGTGCTGCTACCTCAACGCGTTCGATGTCGTGGGCAACCGTCTCGAGGAGGGGACAGCGTTCAGCCCATCCGATGGAGACGCGATCGCGGAAGCCCGTTCAAATGCGATCGACGCTGTCGAAACCCTTTGTCGATCGGATGTTGATCTCGAGCGATGGATGGGCCGTCGATTAATTCCGACTTTCGAGGAGCCGGATTCGAAAATACGAACCGCTATTGAGGGACAATCCGAGAACGACCAACGGTCGCTCACGAGGGCATACACGGACTACCGATGGATATCGGTCCTGGTTGGAGTCATTCCAGAGGCGACTCACACGTTCGAGGACGCAGGGGCCCAGTTGGAGAAGTGAAGCTAAGATATCCATTTCACCTATTCGTGAATTTATCCTCATGGGACACCACGTGTCCGTATGGAACAGGTCCTCGCCTCCACCATCAGCGGAGACAGCGTGATGACGACAACCGGGCTTGAGTTGGGCGTCTTGGAGAATATCTCGTTTGATCCGAAAACGGGTGAGTTACAACACCTTCGTGTTGAGCCAGCTGCGAATGTTGATGCGGGATTCACACGAACCGAGGATGGCCAATTGCTTATCCCTGCTCATGCAGTTACCGCGAAAAATGACTATCTCCTCGTGGAACCACGAGAACCGTGATCACGTGACGATGCCAAACAGTCCTACACCGATGAAGATGAGTCCAACACTCAACGGAAACACCGCATCTCGAAGTCGTTCAGTTGCGAACCGTCTCGGAGAGCGGTCCGTAACCACGAGATTCCCGTTGAGAGCCACTTCCCCCTGTCTCCGTTCCGTGGGTCCTGCCACGAGATATTCCTCACCCGGGTCGATCCGCCGCTCGACGTAGCGCCGTGTTCCAAATCCCGGAAGTATGCGTATCCAATCCGCCACCGGTTCGAGCTCCTCTCTGACGTCGACGAATTGCCGGATGCGGTCGGGTGGTGTCTCGTCGGCGCCAACCGTGATGACGGTCGATTCCGTGTCGAGGCCGAATCGCTTCGGAGACGGACGGACGTTCACGCTGCCGTTCGGCCCGTCGAGGGTGAACGGACGTGTTGCGACGCCGTCGTCGAGATGCGCCTGCACCCACGGGAGCGTGATCCCGAACGGCTGTTTCTCGGTGACCTCGAACTCGACGCCGAGGCACGGCGATCCCGTGAACGGTGCCGAAAGACCCTCAGTCGACTCGGTGGCGATCCCCCGGCACACGACGAACGAATCCTCGTCCGTGACCGCGTCCGGATCGACGACGTCCGAACGGAGCACTCGCGGGACGACAGCGAGCCGACGGAGTCCGTACCAGCCGATCGCAACGCCGAGGGCGACGAAGACGACGCCCAGAACTGTGAGCAGCATCAGTTGGAGGAGTTGACGTTGTCGTCCGCATCGGGCTCCCGTCCCGCCGGCGTCACATCGGAGGGAAACTCGGCGTAAGTGATGTACGCCGTCCCTTCGTACTCGGGGAGCCAGGTCCCGTACGAGTCGCTCGTTTCGAGGCCAGGATGCGCTCGTAATCTGGAGATCACCGACCGAAACGCGTCACTCGCGCCGTCGAAGTACCCGCCTTCGATCGCTTCCTCGACGATCTCCCGTTCGGCGGACGACAGCCCCGAAAGGGTGAACTGGTAGGTCGATCGGAGCTGTTCGGCGTATGCTTCGGTACTGGGGGCGATCTCCGTGACCGCATACTGGTAGGTGATCTCGTCGACGGTTCCGCGTTCGAACTGCACGCGATACGTCGACTCCTTATAGCGGATGTATTCGTACTGTTGTGTCGGAACAAGGACCGATGATTCGGTAGCGTTCTCGGGATAGACGTATCGCGTCCCCATATCGAACCCGTCGTGTTGCGGTGGATCGTCCCGCGGCGGGATCAATCCCTCGAGCGCGTTCCTGTCTTCCTCCGGGAGATCGGCATACGCAATCGAGTCGGCCGTATCCGGGGAATCCGGGTTGTAGTCGACGCGAATGTCGTAACTGGTTCGCTCTCGACGGGCGGTTTCGGTCGCGGAGACGTCGTAGTATCCGCCCTGAAACCGGACGGGCTCGTCAACGTCGATCGGTGGTGTGGTCCCGGATGCAGTCGCCGAGCCGTTTTCGACCGCGTTCTGGAGTATCCGATAGTCGTCCGACTCGGACGAGACGGACCGTGAGGCTTCATCAGCAAGTCGATCGGACGTCGCTTCCTGCATATCCAAAACGTTGGATGGATGTGCACATCCGGCGAGCGGTGCTGTGAGGAGGGCGGTCGTCGCGAGGTACTGGCGGCGGCGCACAGTCCAACCGATCGTCGGGATGCGCCGAAAAGGTTCTGTACACTTCATGAACCACTTTAGTCTCAAACAGCGAAGCGACCACACAAAGAATTATTCGACTCCCGCTGTTCGTTGCCGTTGGGGCTTCGACTGGAGGGCCGAAGCACCTGTCGCAAACGATGTAGACTTCACGGCTGGGAAACCCAGTCGTGTCTTCTCGTTTGTCACTTACATCTACTGTCCGCCGGCATGTTCCTCGTACGGCTGAACGATGACGAAGCCACCATCATCGGCGAAGTTCATCTGATAGCGTTCGCCGGATTCTTGGCCGATCATGTCGGAGAGATTTCTATTAACTTGGACGCTCGGAGACGTTCCACTCCAAGCAACTGTGGCACTCGGATCTGTTGAGACGGGCGGTTCAAGGACAATGGGATCAGCATGAGTAGTGATTGCGACATATCCGGGTCCTTCAAGGAAAACGTTCGTGAATCCTCCAGCGAATGCGCCAGCTAGTGTATCCATTGAGGAGATCTCGTATGAGACGTCAGGGTCAAACGCAAGAACATCCTCACCGTTGACAGTAATCGACTCGCCGTCATCAAGTTCAAGAAGTTGAACTTTTTTCTCATTATCAGCGAGATACACATGCCCTTGACCTTCGATGGACATGACCGGTGTCCCCTCACCGGTCGCAGCTTCCTTGATGAATCCCGTGATCCCGCCTTCAGCCGAGCTTTTACCGGTGAATGAGAGGTCACCCGTGAAAGCGACCATCGAACCGGCTTTTGCTAAAACTGATCCATCGACTGCGACATCAAGCGTATAACCGTTTTCCAATTGGAACGGTGCATCAGTCTCTGTTGTTCCGTGTTCGGAGGCAAATTGGTCGATATCCATGGGTTATGAAGCCAGTTTAGGGCGGCTTCATTAGTAATTCAACGGGCAAGAACATAAAGAACGGAGTGGTGTTTCTGAGCTAGAATGGGTGAGCAAAACTAAACGTCTCCGTCCATCAACGCTAGTACATGAGCGTTTTTCACAGATCGGACCGTCATTCCGGAAACGACCAGCCGCCGAGTTGGATAAGCAGTCTCAACGGACCCAACGAGATGGCATAGGAGTTCGACGATGGACGAGCATACTGCTTCGATCCCATTCCACGAATTTCCAGCTCCAGGACTCCGTTGAAATCCTCAGCGGCTGATACAAACGGCGTGCTGAATAGAGGACGCGAGTCGGTCACGAGTGAGCGGTGTCAGGTGAGAGGATCGGTCGTCGAACGTTTATTACCGAGTGACCGCAAGCATTCGTCGATCGGAGTATGACCGACTATCTAGGTGTGTCCCGGCGAGATATCGGGGCGGGCCTCGCCGCCGGCGTGTCGGCGCTCCTCGTTGCCGTTATGATTAACCTCTGGAACTTTTTCCAGACGTTCAGGCCCCGAGGATTTGACTCCGCGAGCCTAGCAGGGTATCGACGAGGAAGTGAGATCATTTTCCTCGGGACGATCGTCACACCGGTCGTCGCCCTCATCGTAGCGACCGTCATCTGGCGTCTGATGATGCCGGATGAACCGAACTCGGTCTTCGGTGCGGTAGCAGGTGTCGTTTCAGCGCTCGGATCGCTCTTCATATTCGCAACTCTGATAGGCCTCATGTTCTCTCTAAGTCAGTTTTCCGCTGGCTCACTCGTCAGTGCGGTCTCCGAGTTCATCTTCATCACTGCTGTAATCGCTCTATTCGGGGGAATCATTACTCTCCCCATTGCAGCCCCTCTAGGGGCTTTTGTGGGATACGGATACGAATGGTACTTCGCTAGACGGGAAAGTTGAGACAGCTCTTGAGGCGTATATGCGTCGATCCAATCGCGGTCACTAATCGTCGTGATAACGGACTGTATTGGAGATCCCAACGGACTTGAGACAGGAATCGCCTCACTCGCTCGAAATGATGTTGTGTTAGTACAAGTACTCTCACCAGAGGAACGGGATCCACCGGTCGGAGGAGATACGATCTTTGAAGATATCGAGTCGGAATTAACTCGTCAAACGTACTTCGGCGGTCGACTCGCGACACAGTACCGTGAACGGGTGGACATATTCGTAAATGACGAGCCGACCGAGCGGAGGATCTTGATGTCACACACAAACTCGTGACATCCAACGAAGATTTTTCGACGCGTTTTCCTCCGTTTGGATCGACTCGTAGGAATGATGGAGTGGTCCCCAAATCGTCGCCTCCAACTGCAGATGGTCGTGTCGCTACTCGGACTCGTACTCCTCGTTCTCGCCGCTGCGATCGCCAGCGGAACCGCCGTCGTCCTGAGCGTCGCATTTTTTAGCCTCTTTACTCCGATGCCCTTGGAGTTTGGGACGTCTGTTACGAATGGACTTGTTGGAATCGCAACGGTAGCAGTTCTCGCCGCAGTCGTGTGGGGGGAACGCGATGCGCCGTCGTACGTGATCGACGCAACCGGAGCACGCCGCGCAAGTACGGATGAATATCCCGCATTGCTAGCGGCGGTGAGATCCGTAAGCCACCAAGCCGATGCGCCCATTCCGGACGTCTACGTTGCCCAGATAGATCAACCAATTTCGCTAACTACCGGATTCACCCCGCAGGATGCGCATCTGCTCGTCAGCGAGGGACTCGTTCATCTCCTAGACGATACGGAACTCGAGGCAGTCGTCGCGCACGAAGTTGCACACATTAAGAACCGGGACGCTGCAGTCATGACTGGCGTCGCGCTACCGTTGGCAGCAGCCGGTCGTATCGGGAGTTTGTTGGCAGGACCGACGGCGGGCGTCGAGCACGGATTCGCAAGTCGTGCAGACTACGCCGACGCGCTTCTCACGGTCGGTCTCGTGGTTGGGTTTCCGATCGGACTCTGTACATTGCTGTTGTCCGCCTCGTTTTCACGGACACGGGAGTTTGCCGCCGATCGGGGCGCGGCGGCGATCACTGGGGAGCCAGCAGCGCTCGCAACCGGACTTCGAACGATCGAGAACGCGGTCAATGAGCGACCAGCCACGACCGTCCCACGCGCGGAGATCGGTGCATTCACGATCGTCTCCCCGGATGTCGAGGCGAACGGAACATTCGGTTCACTGCAGAGATGGTTCCAACCAATCGTCCGGATGCACCCAAACCTAGAGACACGCATCACACGGCTTCGGGAGTTGATGGATGCCCAAGAGCGCGACAATTAGCCGTGAAACCGGTACAGCGACGTGACGTAGGGCAGTCGGTTGAGCATCCAGATCGCGACCGGGACCCCCACGACCGTGAGTGCGAGGAACGACGCCACGTTCGCCCACAGCAGGCTGAGCCACCAGCCGACGAGGACGAAGTAAATCGCCCGGACGGCCAGCGAGCGTTGTCCTCGCGCCGATTCAGGCTCCGAAAGGGACCGCGGCTCCGCGAGCGTGAGCACCGTCGGCACGAGGTTGATCAGCTTGATACCGATCGGCAACAGGATGACCGTGACGTTGAGCAGCCACGCAGTGTTCACGACGATTGGTGTGACCCACCAACCGACGAACACGAACCACAGCGCACGAACCAGAACGGATCGTTGTGTCATCATTACCGATAGACTCCCGGGAGGTTAATCCGTATCGCCGATCCTGGCGGTCGATACTGCGCTCGGACTAATCTGCAGGCCGGTGTCACACACAGGACTCGATAGACCTCGCACAATCCAACGAGGTTCCAGGCCCCACCGAGACCGCCGCTCTCAGCACCGTCGCCCAAGATGCGTGGGAGATGGTCGAGACCCGCGACGCATCTTTGGATGTCACTGATATTCGAGTACAGGCAGATCGCGGGCAGTTGCAAGCCCTCTTCGAGAATCTGTTCCGAAACGCGATCGGACACGGCGGCGATGACGTTACGATTCGAATCGGACCTGTTGAGGATGGGCTCTACGTAGAAGATACCGGTACAGGAATTCCAGAGGAGAAGCGCGAAGTCGTCTTCGAGCACGGATTCTCGACGGGGTATGGCGGTAACGGAGTCGGACTCACCATCGTTGGTCGTATCGCGAACCGTCACGGCTGGTCGATCGAATTAGGTGAAGAGCAATCTGGCGGTACACGCTTCGAATTCACCGGCGTCGAGATTATTGACTGATCGCTAGGTGCAGCCCCGAGTCTTCCTGTCCGACCGCGAGATCGGACGGTTCACACCGAGGGAACGAGGAGATTGCCAACCCTACTATCCGACTGATCGGGATTCCTCCGGGGTTAGCGGAGGAGGACGTCTAAGATTGGCGTTCCCCTCTCGAGAACGAATCTCGCATCGGTTAGAACCCCTCGTCACGCTCGAGAACGGCGGCTTCGTCGGTTGACGCTTCGACCCCGATCCTCCCCACATGAAAACGTCTTTTTCGATCGAGCAACCGTGCACACAGTCGAACCTCTCGGTGAACGCGACGGGGGACACGGACGGTATTACACAGATACTTGTGTAATTATATTGCGTCGAGGCATTTGGAATCGTTCTCCCAGAACGAACGGTTCGTATCCACGTTCGATCCGAACCGGGCGATCGCCTGAGCGTTCGATAGGCCGGGTACGAACGAACGATTCATACGGCAGGCTTCGTCGAACCGTGCAGGTCAGATCCCGCGGAGCAGCTCGTTCGGAAACCGTAAACTTCGAGCAGAGGCGACGTGGCGATTCCTCAGACACCGCTGAACGCGGAGAAGCCGCCGTCGATCGGGATCACCGTCCCGGTGACGAACTCGGAGCCGGGTGCGATCAGCCAGAGAACGGTCGTCGAGAGGTCTTCGGGATCGCCGAACCGACCTTGTGGTGTCTGGTCGATGATCGCCTGCCCACGGTCGGTGTACTCCCCGGTTTCCTCGTCGATCAGCAAATACCGGTTCTGTTCGGTGAGGAAGAACCCGGGCGCGATCGCGTTCACGCGGATGTCCGGGGAGTACTGCCGTGCCATGTGGACGGCCAACCACTCGGTGAAGTTCGAAACGGCGGCCTTCGCGCCCGAGTACCCCGGAATCTTGGTTAGCGGCGTGAAGGCGTTCATCGACGAGACGTTCAGAATCGTCCCCTCTCCCCGGTCGACCATGTACTCGCCGAAGGCCTGGGAGGCGAGGACCGTCCCCACGAAGTTGACGTTCACGACGGTCTCGAGTCCCTCCTTCGGGAGGTCGAAAAAGGACGTCTCCGCCCCCGTCGTCGCGTCGGGGTGGTTCCCGCCGGCGGCGTTGATCAGAACGTCGATACGCCCGTACTCGTCGACCACCGTCTCGGCGGCCGCTTCCAGTTCGGCACGGTCGAGCACCGATGCCGGGATGGTGATGTTGTCGATCCCCCGTTCCGTGAGTTCGGTACTCGTCTCCTCCAGTTCCTCCTCGCCACGGGCGAGGAGTGCGACCTTGCCGCCGTTCTCGCCGATCGCCTTCGCCATCTCGGAACCGAGGACGCCCGATCCGCCGGTGATCACACAGACCGTCTCGTCCATCTCAAAGTCGTTTGCGACAGTCATCGTTTCCTACGACCCACGCCGTGGCGTGGGTGTATGTATGTTCGCGTTTTCGACGGACGTGGTGGTGGTGGTGGTGGTGGACGAAGTGGTTCACCCGTCAGCGTCTCGTTCTCGGACTACCGTTCGCAGTCAGGGGCGGACTCCGGAGGTAGCCCTCGTTCTGGCACTCACGTCCCTCCCTCCAGGCCGACCAAATAGGGATGCCGAGGAAGCGTTCGTCGTTCGTCCGACCATGTGACGCCGCGACCGTCCCGCGTCCGGCCGCTTCCACCTCGATCCCAACCGCTCATTCCTCGATTCGGTATCGCTCGACTGCGGTCTCATCAAGCGTAATTCCGAGCCCCGGATCGCTGGGTAGCGCGACCGAGCCGTCGTCCGGCTCGATCGGGTCCACGAGGAGTTCGTCGCGAAGCGGGTTTTCGCTGCGATCGAACTCGAAGAGGACCGGCTCGGGAAGCGCTCCCGAGTGGGGATACGCCGGGATCGACGCGGCGAAGTGCAGCGAGGCGGCGAGCCCCACGGCCCCGTTCCAGACGTGAGGTCGAACCCCGACGTTCTCGGTCGTCGCGAGCTTGCCGATGAATCGCGCCTCCGAGAGCCCGCCGCAGTGGGTCAGGTTGGGCTGGACGATGTCGACGGTGCGATCGTCGACGAGTCGTTTGAACTCGAATCGGCTGTAGTGGGCCTCTCCCGCAGCGAGAGGGACGTTGGTCGTCCGCGAGAGTTGGCGATACCCGGACTCGTTCTCCGGCGGGATCGGCTCTTCGGCCCAGGTGATGTCGAACGGCTCGATCGCCTCGATCGCCCGTGCGGCCTGTTTGGGTCGGTAGTTCCCGTTGTAGTCGACCATGATGTGGGCGTCCTCGCCGAGCGTCTCGCGGGCCGTTCGCACCCGCTCGACGTCGTCGTCGATCCCGCGGCCGATCTTGATCTTCGCGGCGTTGAATCCCTCCTCGAGGGCGTCCTCCATGGGTTCGGCCGGGTCCTGTCCCCATTCCGTGATGTACATCGTCGAGGCGTACGGGACGTTGTCTGCGGGATCCGACCCGTCGATGAAGCGATCGTCGTCCGACGTCCCGAGCAGTCGGTGGATCGGTTCGCCGATCTCCTTGCCCTTCAGGTCCCACAACGCGATGTCGGCCGCGCTGACCGCGCTGTGAACGATCGGTCCCCGACCCATGTGGTAGTCGCCCGCGTAGACGTCCGAGGTGAGCGTCTCGACGTCGTGGGGGGAGCGCCCCTCGAGGTAGGGCGCGACGACCTCCTGCATCGCCCTGGCGACCGTCCGGGGCGGAGCGGAGGCCTCGCCCCATCCGACCGCCCCGTCGGCCGTCTCCAGCCTGAGGAGCGTTACGGCCCGGCTGTGGGTTATGCCTCGGGTTCCCCCGAAGCCGCGATCGTCCGGTAGCGCGTACGAGAGCGGAATCGCCTCAATGGATCGAACGTCCATGGGCGGTGTGGTACTCCGCCGTGTAAAACCTTTGTTGGAGGTCGAGCCGAACGGGATCGTCCGTCATCGTCGGTTATTCCCCCGTATTTATCATATCGAGGCCCAACCCGTGGGTATGGACGTACTCGTCACCGGCGCATACGGCCGCTGTGGGACGGCGATCCTCGATCACCTCCACGACGATCCGGACCACGAGTTCACCTATCTGAACCGCTCCGACAGGGACGAGGATCACCCCTACGGCGGATACGACACGGTCGTCGCCGACGTCGCGGATTACGAGGCGCTTCGATCGGCCTGCGAGGGAATGGACGCCGTGGTCCACCTCGCCGCGTATCCGTTCGTCGACGGGGAATGGAACGACGTGCTCGAACCGAACATCGTCGGAACCTACAACGTGCTCGAGGCGGCCCGTGACGCCGGGGTCGGGTCCGTCGTCTTCGCCTCGACGAACCACGTCATGGGGATGTACGAGGAGGAGTTCGCGCCGGAGCTCTACGAGCCCGACTTCGACCTCGAACTCACCCACGAGGATCCGGTTCGTCCCGACTCGCTCTACGGGACGAGCAAGGTGTTCGGCGAGGCGATCGGCCGCCAGTACGTCGAGAACTACGAGTTCCCGAACCAGTTTTACGCGCTGCGGATCTGTTCGGTGCGACACGAGGCGTACGATCACCCCTACGGCGACGCCGAGGCCGCCGTCGAGGAGGGACGGATCGAGCGTGGATCCGCGGAATACCGTCGGGAAGTGAATCGAATGAAGGCGACCTGGCACTCCAGACGGGACTTCGCCCAGCTCGTGGATCGGTGTCTCCGCGACGACGACGTCTCCTTCGGGATCTTCAGCGGGGTGAGCGACAACGATCGACGGTGGTTCGATATCGAGCACGCGAGGGAGGTTCTCGGATACGAGCCGCAGGACAACGCCGAGACGTGGGACGCCCCGCCGGAGTGATGAACGAACGAGGACGTCGGTGGAGGAAAGACCGGATCGGTATCGGTCGACCCTGGCGTCTCGCCCGGTGAACACTCGTCGGGAACGGTCACCGATTCCGGATCCATCGCCCCCGACCAGTACGTACATGGTCCCCCGGGCGGAAGCCCGTCGTATGCATCCGCAGGCGGTTCGCGACGTTCGGGGGAACGTCGCCTCGGTCGGGTCGGGTCACGTCACCGCACCGACCAACTCGGAGCGCGCCATCCCCCCGGCCGAGCGTGAGGGGGGAGACCGCGCGTGAACTGGCGATACCGCCACACCGTCTTGACGCTCTGTATGCTCGCGTTCTTCGTGACCTACTTCGCGCGGCTCGCGATCAGCCCGGTCGTTCCGCTGATCGTCGAGGACTTCGCGGCCTCCAACACGGCGATCGGGCTGGCCCTCTCGGGGATGTGGTTCGCCTACGGCTTCTCGCAGTTCCCGAGCGGCGTCCTCGCCGACCGGTTCGGGGAGCGCCCGGTCATCCTCGCCGCCGTCTCCGGAACCGCCGTGATGAGCGTGGTGTTGGCGTTCGCGCCCGGTCTCGTCGCCTTCGGGCTCGCCGCGATCCTGCTCGGGCTCGTGGCCGGCCTCCACTACGCGGTCGCGACGACGCTGCTCTCGCGCACCTTCGAGGACCTCGGGACCGCGATCGGCATCCACTCCGCGGGCGGACCGCTCGCCGGGCTCACGGCCCCCATCGCCGCGGCGTGGGTCGGCACGCGCTACGGGTGGCGGCCCGCGGTCGCGCTCGCGGCCGTCGTCGGCGTCCCGAGCGCCGCGGTCTTCTACTGGCGCGTTCGGCCGACCGAACCGCGACGCCCCGACCAGCCGATGCGCGAGCGGGTCCGGCTGGAACCCCTCTTCGAGCTGCTCTCGCGTCCCTCCATCCTGTTCTCGCTCGCGCTCGCGATGACCGGAACGTACGTCGCCCAGGGAATCCTGTCGTTTCTGCCCACCTTCCTCGTCTCGTTTCGCGGCTACTCGACTGCGGCCGCGGGGACGGCCTTCTCCGCGTTCTTCCTCGTTCGGGCGGGCGCGCAGATCGGGATCGGACGGGTCTCCGACGACGTGGGTCGCGACGTCGCCATCGGGGGCGCCCTGCTGGCGGGCGGGATCGGAACGTCGGCGTTCGTCCTGGTTCCCGGCCTTTTCGGGGTCGCGGTCGGGATCGTCCTCGCCGGCGTCGGCACGAGCTTCTTCTCGGCGATGGACCCCCGGTTCATGGACGCGCTCGGCGACGCCGAACGCGGGGCCGGATTCGGGCTCGTTCGAACCGCCTACACCGTGGTCGGCTCGGCCGGATCGCTCGGTGCCGGCGTCATCGCGGACACGTTCGGGTGGGGCGTCTCCTTTCTCGTGCTCGGCGGGCTGTTCACCCTCGCGGTCTCGGCCATCGCCGTCAACGAGCTGTTCGGACTCGGGTACTGAACGGGGGCGCGAGCTCCGGTACTGAACGGGAGTACTCCATCTCACGTCATGGGCGGGAGGCCGGACTCAGAACTCGTCGATCCGACGCTGATCGCCCGGCAGTTCCGGATCGTCGTCGGGGTCGGCACCGAGCAGCCGCGGCAGCGCGGTGTAGGCGAACGTGAGCGCGAGCACGAGGATGATCGGCGCCAGGAACAGTCCGTGGACGCCGAAGACGACCGGGCCGAGGATGTACGCGAGCATCAACAGCCCGACGTGGGTCGTCTCGCCGCTGAAGTAGGGGCGCAAGACCAGATCGGGGACGGTATCGACGATCACGATGGTCACGAGAAGGAACCCGACCACGTATCCGAAGAGCCCGCCCTCCCCGGACAGCGCGGGCGGGATCGCCATCACCGCCGCGAGCGGAACGTAGACGATCTTCATTCCGACCGCGGGGATCAAGCTCGCGATGCCGGTCAGCGCGCCGGCCAGCGCGGGATATGGGACCTCGACGGCCGACGGGGCGACGACGTTGTACCCCATGTAGGTGGCGACCGCGATGATCGAGATGGCGATGACGTTGAGCAGGTTGCCGAACAGCACCGCCTCCAGCTCCTCGTCGGCCGCCTCCAGATACTCGCGCACGATCGCGTCGTCGTCGAAGGTGAGAAGCCACTCGTGGGCCTTCGAGCCGTCGATGAGGAGGTAGTAGGTGACGATGACGATGATGAGCATGTTCAACAGAAAACTCGAGAGCAGGGCGGTGACGAACCCCGCGTGTTCGAGCCCGAAGTCGATGAGGGGGTCGAACCCCCCGGACCGATACAGTTCGACCATCGCGTCGAAGGTCAACTCCGGCGGCGTCGCGGCCGGATCGAGCCAGTCGACGTTCTCCGCCGCCGCCTCCATCACGGGATACCGCTGGACGAACCGGCGCGCCTCGACGACCAGCAGGACGACGGTGTAACTCAACAACAACACGAGCGGGACGCCGAGAACGGAGAGCGCCAGCCCGGCGCGGATCCGCGGCGGAAGTCGGAACCGCTCGAGCATTCGATAAAACCGCCTCGTTGAGTAGTACAGAAACACCGCGACGGTAAAGGCCGCGACGAACCGGTAAGCCATGTAGCCCGCGATGAGGGCGACGACCAGACCGAAGAGGGCGACGACGAACCGCTTTTCGTCCATACGTCGCGAGTCTCGGCCGCGGAGTATATAGTTTATTCCGACTCACTCGACTCGCCGCGTCTCTCGTTTCCGACTTATCGTTCTCGGATCGCCCCGTTTCCCGTTTCCCGTTCCCCATCTACCGTTCGGAATCGCCTTCGATGTCCAACGGGATCGTCACGACGGGGACGGGGCTCGACCGGATCACGCGTTCGGTGACTCCGCCGAGGTGGACGAGCCGTTCGATCCCCGTCCGCCCGTGGGTTCCCATCACCACCATCTCGGCGGGGTACTCGTCGATCGCCTCCAGGATCTCCGTGTGGGGAACGCCGCGACGGAGGTGTTTTTCGACGTGGACGCCGTGTTCCTCGCCCAGCCGTTCGACCGCCTCGACCGCTCGCTCCCCCTCGCGTTCGGCCGCCTCGACGGGGATGTCGAACTCGGTCGGAACGTATCGTTCGTCGATCACGAAGAGCGCGTGCACCTCGGCGTCGAAACGGTCGGCGAGAACCATAGCCGCCTCGGCTGCCACGGTCGATCCGGGGCTTCCGTCGGTGGGTACGAGAAGCGTTTCGTACATCGTCCCTCGTAATGGCCTGCGAGCCCCGACGATATCAATCCTCGCGCCGAAGCGACTCCTCGTCGTCCGCGAACCGACACCGGTTTATTCTCGAGTGATACCACGAAGGTATGGTCAACACTAACGACGGTTCGAGCGGGATCGGTCTCGGGACGCTCCGTCGGTTCGTGGGCGAGATGGGGCCTTCGTGGGTCGCGGGCTCCATCGCGGCCGGCCCGGCGACGATGGCGAGCCTGATCACGGCCGGTGCGAGCTTCGATTACGACCTGCTTTGGGTGGTCGTCCTCTCCGCGGTCGCCGGCGCGCTGGCGCAGTACCTCGCGATGCGGCTCGGGCTGCTCACCGAACGCGGGATCGTCGCCGTCGTCGAGGACCACCTCGGCGAGCGATGGGCGTGGGTGCTCGTCGCGGACGCGGTGATCGCCGCCGGCGTGGCACAGCTCGTGATCATGAACACCGTCGCGGCCGTCTCCGCGACGATGACCGGGATCGACGCCCGTGTCTGGGGCGTCGTCTGGGCGCTCGCGCTCGCCATCGGACTCGCCGGCCGCGGGTACCGGTTCCTCGAGATCTTCGCGAAGGCGCTCGTCACCGCGGTCGTGATCGCCTTCGTCGCCTCCGCGTTCGTGGTCCCCATCGACCCCGGCGCCGCGGCTCGCGGGCTCGTCCCGTCGCTTCCCGGCGGGAGCGCGCTCGTCGCCGCGGGCATCCTCGGGGGCGCCGTCCACATCACGCTCATCACGATGCACTCCTACACGATGCGCGCTCGCGGCTGGACCGACGACGACTACGACCTCGCGACCCTCGACGTCGGCGCGTCGATGCTCGTCGCCTTCGGGATCTACAGCGTCGCCATCTTCCTCGTCGCGGCGAGCGTCCTCTCGGATCCGGCCTTGACCACCGTGAGCGCCGCGACCGCGCTCGGCCCGCTCGTCGGCGAGAGCGCGAAGTGGCTCTTCCTGCTCGGGCTCGGCGGCGCCGCGGTCTCGACGCTCGGCGGAAACACGATCGTGCCGCCATTTCTCCTCGCCGACAAGCTCGGGTGGGGAACGACCGTGGCGGATTCCCGCTATCGGGCTCTGCTCGCGGCCGTCGCGCTGGCGTCGGCCCCCGGCGCGTTCATCGGCGGTGAGGTCCTCGGCCAGCTCGTCTTGGTGCTCGCGGTCGGAACGGTCGGCACCCCCTTCGCCATCGCGATCGTCCTCTACCTGCTCAACGCCGACGCGGTCTCGCGTCCGACGCCACCCCTCGCAAACGTCGGCGGAGTCGCGTTGTTCCTCGTCTCCGGGGCCCTCGCGGCCAACTTCCTCCGCGAGCAGGTCGCCGCCGGCGTCGGGCCGCTTTCGGGAGCGGTCACGCTCTTCGGGATCGCACTCGCCGTTGCGAGCGTACTCCTCATCGGCAAGTACGCCCGCGAGGAGCGTTCGACGTAGCGCTCGCGGTCGGCTTGTTCGCCCGAAATCGTGATAACTATTATCACGTCCTGATCTCGAATCGGGCCCCCTCGAGGGACTCCGCGTCGGTGATGTCGATCGTCCAGCCGTGTTCGTCGACGATCTGACGGACGCTCGCCATCCCCATCCCTTGGCCCGATGACTTGGTGGTGAATCCCGGATCGAAGACGCGCGTTCGGTCCTCGGGATCGATGCCCGGCCCGTCGTCCTCCAGATAGAACCCCGACTCGATCCGTCCGATCTCGACCGTCGTCTCCCCGTCGGCGTGCTCGACGGCGTTCGAGAGGAGGTTCTGGAGGAGCCGTTCCGTGGCGCCGGGATCGCCCTCCAGGTGGGGGTTGGAGACCACCTCCAACGTCGAGGCGTCCGCGGCGGCGACGCGATCCCAGACGTCCTCGGCGAGCGCGCCCACGTCGATCGGTTCGGTCTCGGTGACGACCTCGCCGGTCCGCAGCATCTCGATGAGGTCGGTCCGGATCTCCTCGAGCCGCGAGAAGGCCGACAGGGCGGCCTCGACGTGGGCTTGGTCCCCGGTATCGGCCGCCAACTCCAGCCGTCCGCGAACGGCCTGGATCGGCGACTGGAGGTCGTGTGAGACGACGCTCGCGAGCTTCTCGAACCGTTCGTTGTGGCGCTCGAGCCGCCGCTCTCGCCGTTTGAACGCCGTGACGTCCCGGGAAACCCCGACGACGTGTGAGATCGTTCCCTCCTCGTCCGTGTGCGGCCGCACCCGCGATCGGACCCACTCCGCCTCCACCTCGGGGATCGTCCGGACCTCGACGCTTCGTGACTCCCCCGGATCCGGAACGGGCCCGAGGGTCTCGCGAAGCCGATCGCGGTGGTCCGGGTGCACTCGCTCCAGGTAGTCGTCGAGGGAGGTGATCGTCGCCTCGAGAACCGGACAGGGATCCGGATACGTCGTTATCTCCCCCGTCCCGGGGTCCCGTTCCCAGATGACCGAGTCCGTCCGGTCGAGCGCGAACTCCATGCGGTCTCGGATCCGCTCGAGTTCCCGCTCGCGTCGGTCCCGCTCCGTGGTCTCACGGGCGGAGACGATGAGCGACTCGACGGCTTCCCCGTCGTCGGTCACCGGCATGATCGTCCCCTCAACGCTGAAGGTGTCGCCGTCGGAGCCCGAATGTTCGACGCCGTACTCGACGTATTCGCCGCGCGCCGCCCGATCGATCCACTCGCGCAGCGCCGATTCGTGTTCGGGACGCCACCACGGCGTCTCGGGGAAGGGACGTCCGACGACGTCCTCGCGGTCCGCATCGACGTATCCCATGGCCGTCCGATTGACGTCGACGACCGTTCCGTCCGGCTCCAACAGCCCGACGAGGATGTTGGGGTCGTCGAACATCGCCTGGAACCGACGCTCGTTGCGACGCCGCTCCCGCTCGCGTCGCTTGCGGTCGGAGATGTCCGTCGAGACGGCACAGATCCCGATCGGAGCGCCCGCATCGTCGTAGAGCGGGGACTTCAGGGTCAATCGCGTGCTGGCCTCGTCCGTCCCCGGAATCGTCTCCTCGAACTCGATGGTCCGTCCCTCCTCGAGTACGCGGCGGTCGTCCTCGCGGAGCCGGTCGGCAACGGCATCGGGAAACAGGTCGTGATCCGTCAGCCCGGTCACGTCCGTCCCCGGATCGACGCCGAGGACGTCACGGCACGCCGGGTTGGCCAGCTGATAGCGTCCCTCCGCGTCCTTGATGAAGATCGCGGCCTCGACGGTGTCGAGGACGGCCTCGAACCGCCGGTTCGTCTCGCGGAGCCGCGATTCGGCCTCCCGGTGTTCGGTGACGTCGGTGATGAACCCCTCGAACGCTTCGAGTTCCCCCTCGGGTCCGTAGACGCCGCGACCGCGCTCTCGGACCCATCGGACGTCCCCGTCGGCCGTCCGGATCCGGTAGGTCTCCTCGAAGGAGTCGCCCGTCCGGAGCGACTGGCGGATCCGTTCTCGGGTCTCGCCTTTGTCCTCGGGATGCATGACCTCCTCGAACCACAGCCGGCCGTCGGCCTCCAGATCGTCGGCCGAGTAGCCCGTGAACTCGGCGACGTCGCCGTGGACCTCCTCGATCGGCCACCCCGACTCGTTCAGACATCTGTAGACCATTCCGGGGAGGTTGCTCGTGAGCGTCTCGAACCGACGCTTGCGCTCCACCCGCTCCGTGATGTCCCGGGTGATCCCGGTCTGTACGGCCGGGTCTCCACCCTCGCTGACCGTCCGTCCGTTCATCTCACCCCACCGCGTTCCGTCGTCGAACCGGAACCGAACCGAGTAGGACTCCCCCGAGCGGGCCGCAGAGCGGATCCGATCCTCCACGGTCCGTCGGTCCGTGGAGTGCACCTGCTCGAGGAAGTCCTCGAACGAGTCGATCGACGTCTCGAAGACCGGGCACTCGCTCGGATGGATCTCCATCTCGTCGGTTTCGAGATCACGGGTCCAGACCGCTGCGTCCGTCGATCGAAGCGCGAACTCCATGCGGGATCGCTCCCGCTCGAGCGCGCTCTGTGAACGGTTCTGTTCGACGACGTTTCGGATCCGGTTGGCCAGCAGCTCGTACTGTTCGGTGTCCGATCCCTTCTGGAGGTAGTCGGTGGCGCCCGCGGAGATGGCGTCGCTCGCGACCTCCTCGGACCCCTTGCCGGTAAAGAGGATGAAGGGGAGATCGGGGTGTTCCTCGCGGACGTTCTCGAGGAACTCCAGTCCGTCCGGTCCCGGCATCTCGTAATCGCTCACGATGCAGTCCGGCGTCCGCTCCGTGATTCGATCCAGTCCCTCGGACGCGTCATGAGCTGTCCGGACCTCGAACCGATCGTCCACCCGTTCAAGGAAGTCGGCGGCGAGCTCGCCGAAGCTCGCGTCGTCGTCGACGTGGAGGACCCGGATCGGTTCGGTCATGGACCGAGATAGCGGCCCCGGTCTAGTGAATGTTGCCCCGACACTCCGGAACGGCCCGTTCTCTCCGTTCGAAGAGGGGATCCGGCGACCCTCGAGATCTCGAACGAGGAACCGGCGCGGATGATGGCCCCCAGTGGCGAATCGTGGTGACACCGGGTGGCAGGTGGTCGAGCCTTCGGGAGTATCTTTTAGTCCATCCGAAACGTTCGCTCCATCGTAACGATGCTGGAACTCTATCAGTCGGAGGGGTGTCCGTATTGTGCGAAGGTCCGTGAGAAGCTGTCGGAGTACGGCGTATCGTATGTCGTCCACAATCCACGTCTCCCCGGCGATGAGGGCGGCGACGTGACCAACGATCTCACCCACGAGGAACTCACGGCCGGCGGGGAGGACCAGATCCCGTATCTCGTCGACACCGACCGCGGCGTTGCGATGTACGAAAGCGGCGACATCGTCGACTATCTCGAAGAACACTACGCGTGAGTGGGGATCGATCCGACTCGCCACTTTTCGAGGCCAAACGATACGACGAGCCGTCGGTCTTCACGCCGGGGTCCCTGATCCGTGAGGCGCGTCGTCAAAAGGACCTCCCCGACCGGCCCGTCCCCGACGTCTGTGTCCTCGATCCCGACGGGGACCTCGTCCGTCACCTGACCTCGACCGGCCGTGCCGAAGCGGATACGACGTGGCCGGGGTACCACACGGACCTCTATCGGTTCGAACTGGACGGCGTGGATGTCGGGATCGTCGGGTGTGCGGTCGGCGGACCGTTCGCAGTCCTCGTGGCCGAACAGCTGTTCGCCGCCGGGTGTCAGTTCCTCGTGAGCGTGACCTCCTCCGGTCAGATCGTAGCGCAGGACGACCCGCCCTACTTCGTGCTCATCGACCGAGCACTGCGCGACGAGGGAACGAGCCACCACTATCGATCGCCTGACCGATACGCGACGCTCGATCCCGAACTCCGCGAGCGGGTCGAGTCGGCGTGTGACTCCACCACCAGACCGGTCTATACGGGGACGACGTGGACCACGGACGCACCGTTTCGAGAGACGGAATCGGCGATCGAGCGGGCCCGCTCCGATGGCATCCTCGCGGTCGAGATGGAAGCTGCCGCGCTCTATACGTTCGCCGCCGAGCGGGACGAGCCGGTCGTGTGCTTCGCTCACGTGACCAACGAGATGGGACGGGGGGACGGCGACTTCGAGAAGGGCGACGCGAACGGGAGTGCTGCGGCCTTGGAGGTGATCGCGTCCGCGATCGATGGCTGGAAGTCCTCGGACGCGAGCGAGTGAGGAGCCCGAAACGGCCGACGCATCTCCCATCAGTTGTGGATCGCGTTCCCGATCTCTACGGTCCGAGACGGCCAGATATTTGTCCCCCTCGGCCCTCGGAGTTCGATGACGACTTCCACTCCCGCACCTACGCGACCCCGAGTCGCTCCTCGACGTGTTCGATCGCCGCGTCGAGGGTCCCCGGTGACGGATGCGTTCAGATCCGCCCGTGGCGCCGGTTGGACGTTCGACCCGAAAACGCTGTCTCCCACGTGTAGAAGGCTTTTTGCCGGACGTGGATCTCTTTGTTACCCATGAGTGAGCCCTTCACGTCCGGTTCGGCATCGAAGACGTACGACATCTCCACGGTCGATCTCGACGGCGACCGCTACGAGGTCAAACAGTCGATGGTCCGGAACAAATACGTCGTCCGCGACGCCGGCGGCGACGTCGTCCTGCGCGGCAAGCAGAAGTTGTTCAAGATGAAAGAGGAGTTCCCGTTCGTCACCGGCGACGGCGCGGACGCGTTCACCGTCAAGGCCGGCGGGATCATGGACATCGCGGGAAACTACGCCATCACGGACGCCGGCACCGGCGAGGAGGTGGTCGTCCTCGACGAGGACTTCTCGCTTTTCGTGGAGAACTGGACGATCCGGGACCCCGAGACCGGCGAGACGCTCGCGACCATTCGATCGAAGAGCAAGCCGCTGTCGGTGCTCCGGCACCTCGTCGGGATCGCGAACCTGATCCCGAACAAATACGAGATCTTCGACGCACACGGCGCCCACGTCGGCGACATCGAGGGTGCGTTCTCGCTTCGGGACGCCTACACGGTCACCATCGACGACGCCAGTGGCGTCCCGAAGGAGGCGGTGATCGCCGCCGCGTGTATCCTCGACGCCCTCGAAAACCAGTGAGCCCCGGCTCCGCGTCCCACTCCCCGCCCCACGCCGTGTTTCTGCCCACGCCGCACCTCACTCCGTGCCCGCGGTCTGTCTGCTGCGCGTCGTTCGAAGCGAGCGAACCGACGTATAGAGGATCGCGGCGGCGACGACGACGGCCGCACCGACGACGAGCACCAGGCCCACCGTCTCGAGGGTCGGAATCGAGAGGTAGGAGCCGATCTCGCCGACTCCGACCGCGATGGCGCCGACGAGCAACATCCCGCCGAAGTAGACCTTGATCCCGTCCGCGTCGACGATCGCGGTGGCGGCGGAGCCGATCCTGGCGCCGAGCGCGCTCCCGAAGAGCAGGGGAACGACGATGCCGAGGTCGACGCCGCCGCTTTGCCCGTAGAGGTAGCTCCCGAGACCGCCGGAGAAGACGATCTCGAACAGATCCGTCCCGACGGCGACGGGCACCGGGACGCCGATCGCGTAGATCATCGCGGGCATCCGGATGAATCCGCCGCCCACGCCGAGAAATCCCGACAGGAGACCGGTCGCGAAGGCGACCGCGGTGATGACCCACACCGAGACGCGGACGCCGCCGCGCAGCGTCACCATCGGCGGGATCCGAACCGTCTCCTGGATCCACCTGGCGACGTCCGGGACCTCGTGGTCGCCGAGGTCCTCGTCGTCGGCGTCGTGATCGATGCCGCCGTCTCCGTCCCCTTTCAGCGCGTCACGGGTGACCATCGCCCCGACCCCGCCGAGCAGAACGACGTAGGCGACGCTGATGAGGGCGGCGGCGAGCCCGACCGACTGGAGATAGTAGACGCTCGCGCGTCCGGCCTCGATGCCGATCGTCGTCCCCGTGATCATGATCGCCCCGAGCTTGTAGTCGACCTGGCCGAGGTCGTGGTGTTTCAGGGTGGCGATGACCGCGGTCCCGAAGACGAAGGCCATCCCGCTCCCGACGGCCACCGAGGGCTCGTAGTCCAGCATCAACAGGGCGGGAGTGACGAGGAACGACCCGCCCATCCCGAAGAACCCGAACAGGATCCCGACCACGAGTCCGAACCCGACGAACAGGGCCGCCATCTCGGGGCTCGTGTTCAGCACGTCGAGTCCGTCACCCAACCATTCGAGTGTGCTATTGGGAATACTACTCACCACCAACCACCAGTTTCAAAAGCCGAGGACCCACGATCCGCTCGAGCCCTCCGTAGCCGACGTACAGCACGATCGCCTCCAGCAGTATCGTTCCGATGAGTAGGGCCGTCTCCGGGTCCCACGTGGGGATCGCGAGCCCGGCCATCAGTTCCCACTCCGACGTTCCAACGCGGTATTTCGGTGCTGGCACATTTCCGTTCGGTTTCCTCTATCCGACCGACGCTCATAACGGTTTTGGAGTTATTGCACAATACTATATCTCCATCACCTCCCCGGCACTTTCTATAACGTATAGAAAAGTTATGGACCCAAGCGAACTCCGGCGTCCGGGTCGATGGATTATCCGACGCGAGGCGTCGTCGTCGCGACCGGACGAACGTCACCTGAAGGCGGTCGCGACGTCTACGAAGGGACGATCACGCCGTAGAGACGAACGACGCCAGACGGGGACGATCAGGTCGCCGTCACACCACAGAGACGATCAGACCGGCGTCACGCGGCGGAGACGACCGCCAGGAGGACGGCGGCGCCATAGCCGAGCGCCAACGCCAACGCGAGCGAGCTCGCCCACGCACCGACGGTCTTGAGGATCTTGTTCGCGTCGACGGCGTCGCCGCCGCCGACGGCCGCTCCGCTGCCGATGATGGCGCTGACGACGATCTCGTTGAACGAGACGGGCACGCCGAACAGGACGGCCAACTGGGCGATGAGGAACGACGGAACCAACGCGGAAATGGAGCGCCGCGGCCCCAGCGACGAGTAGTCCCGCGACAGCGATTTGATCATGCGGGGGGCGCCCGTCCACGACCCGACCAGGATGCCGAAGCCCCCGCCGACGAGGACCGCCAGCACGGGAATCGCCTCCAAGTCGTCGAAAAGCGGGAGCAGCGGCCCGACCGCGAGGCCAACCTGGCTCCCGCCGGCCGAAAAGGCGACGAGCGAGCCGAGCGCGAGCAGGACCCGTCGCAGACCGCCGTCGATGTCGCGGTCGACGTCCCACCGGACGAGGGCGGCGACCGACGCCGCCGCGAGCAACGAGACGGCGATCGGTACCGCGACCCCGTCGGCTCCGAGCGTTCGCCGGACGAATCCGGTCACCGAGCCCATCGAGTTCCCGGGACCGAGGTGGGCGAACTCGACGTTCGCCAACGCCGCCGCGACCAGCGCCGCGAGGAGCGCGACGCTGTATCGTTCAGGGACGTCGGAGCGCGGGAGGACGCTCGCGATACAGTAGGCGATACCACCGCCGACGACGGGCGTCAACACCCAGACCGCGCCGATCTGGAGATACTTCGACGGGACGGGCGTGCCGCCCAGCCCGATCCCGACGCCGATGACCGCCCCGGTGACGGTGAAGGCGGTGGCGATCGGATACCCGGTCTTGATGCCGAGAGCCATGAGGCCGGCGCCGATCACGAGGACGACGATGACGCCCGCGGCCGGCAGGGTAACTCCACCGACGAGGCCGTGACCGACGGCCTCGGAGACGTTCGCGCCCTGGACGACCGCGCCGGCGAAGCCGAAGACGCCGACGACGAACGCCGCGCGCATCGTCGAGATGGCGTTGGCCCCGACCGCGGGCGCAAAGGGGGTCGCGCCGCTGGAGCCGGCACCGATCACCCACGCCATGAACAGGCTGGCGAGGCTCGCGAACACGAACAGTGCGATCACTGACGGACTCATGGGGGGACGAAAAACGGGCTCCGTCTCAGTCGGCTCGCGTGCCGGCGTGGCCGGAATCGCTCGCGTCGCTGCGCCAGTATCCCTGGAGGTACGCGCCGACGAACATGCCGGCGATCCCCCAGAGGATGGCGAGGTTGCCGACGCCGAGGCTGGCGTAGGCCGCCCCGGGACAGATGCCCGAGAGTCCCCAGCCCACGCCGAAGACGGCCCCCCCGACGAGCACGTTCCGGTCGAAGGACTTCAGCCGACGCTCGTACCGATCGCCGGTCAACGGCGCGGCCTCCCGAACCCGCGGCATCACCGCGAAGGTGATCCCGGAGACGACGGCCGCGCCGAACATGACGAACAACAGGCCGAAGTCCTCGAACTGGAGGAAGTTCAACACGACCTCCGGCCGGGCCATCTGGCTGAAGCCGAGCCCGAACCCGAATATCAGGCCGCCGAGCAGGACGAGCGGCATGAACAGGGGATGACGGTCGGACATCTACGGGCTCACCCCCAACGCTGCGATGACTCCCGCGGTCGCGATGGCGACGAGCAGGAACGTCATAACGCCGACGATGGACGTCTTCGACGCCGAGCCGACGCCGCAGACGCCGTGGCCCGAGGTACAGCCCTTCCCGATCCGGGTTCCGATCCCGACGAGAACCCCGCCGACGAACAGCCGCCACGGCTGGACGTCGGTCGACCAGAGGGTCACGCCGGCGACCTCGTACAGGTGGCCGGTCGTTCCGGGTTCATAAAGCGACGTCGTGACGACGCCCGATTGGACCGTCGCCGCGAAGGCCGCCGCTCCGAGGACGATGCCGAGCGTGAACACGACGCGCCAGTCGCGCGAGTCCACGTACCGGCGGAACCGCGATCGGCCCGAGACGTACGACAGCGTCGACTCGAGGAACGTGCTGGCGCCCGCCGGGATGCCCGTCCCGACGTAGATCACGGCCGTGCCCAGACCGACGAGCAGTCCGCCGACGAGATAGCGGCTGATCCCGTTCGGGAACAGCTCGGCGCCCAGCTGCACGAGGAGTGGATCGCTCACCATCGCCGAGGTTACTCACCCGCGAGGGACCGTTGGCTCGCAGCGCAGTTGTTCGGCCCGAGCTCCAGGGAGAACGCCTTCTCGTCGTCGACGTCGTGTTGCCCGAGGTTCGTTTCGATGATCTCCTCGTAGTTGGCCGGCCGCGGCGGCATGTCCGAGAGGATCAACTCGACGAAGTCGTCCGCGTCCATCGAGAGCGCGGCCATCCGCTCGACGAGCTCGCCGATGGGCGCGGTGTAGGTACCGTCGGCGGCGGGTTCGGCGGAATCGCTGAAGTGTGCCCCGCCGATCAGCGTGTCGTCCGGAAGCGTCAGGACGCGCTCCTGGAGGGACTCGTGGAGCATGCGTGCGGCCTCGGGTGCGCCCTCGTCTCCCTCCTCGAGGTCCGGTCGAGCCACGCTCTCGACGAAGAGCCCGTCGCCGGTCGCGAGCAGTCCTCCGTCGACGAGGTAGGAGGTCATGCCGGTCGTGTGGCCGGGCGTGTAGACGGCCTCGATGGCGGCGTCGCCCACCCGGAAGGCGTCGCCGTCCTCGGCCGTGGTCACTTCCTCGGCGTACGTGACGCCGCGGTCGACGGCGGGCTCGGGAACGACGCCCTCGACGCCCTCCTCGGCGAGTTCGCGCACGCCCGAGACGTGATCCGCGTGGATGTGGGTGTCGAGGGCGTACTTCAGGTCGACGCCGAGGTCGTCGGCGTCCTCGAGGTACCGGTCGGTGAACGCTCGAAGCGGGTCGATGATCGCGGCCTCGCCGTCGTCGTAGACGAGGTAGCCGAGACAGCCCGAGGAGGGGCGCTGGTACTGGAGGAGCGTGCCGGCGCCGTCGTAGCGCTCGACTTCGACGGCCTCGTAGATGCTCGCCCAACCGTTCATGCCGTCCTCGAGGTGGTTGACGTCGTAGCCGCGCTCGGCGAGCGCGCCCGCGACGAACTCGCTTGCACCCCCCTTCGCACACAGGACGGTCACCTCCCGGTCGTCGGGAATCCGTCGGAGGACTTCCTCGTCGATCTCCTCCTCGAGGAACTCGTAGTACGGGACGTTGATCGACGTGACGTTCTCGCCGTCGATGTGCCACTCCTCGTAGTCGGAACTCATACGCGCGTCGAGGAGCGTGACGTCCTCGCCGCCCTCGATGCGATCTCTGAGCGACTCCGGATGGATCGATTCGACGTCGATCTCGGGAGTCGGGAAGTCGTCTGGGTTCATCTCGTGTGCCCGTTTCTACCGCCCGGACGTACAAAAGCGTTCGGATAGTAATTCACAATTTTAACAAGACTATTGGATGGGCCGAATGTCAGAAAACCCGTAAAGTGGCTGTATTTCGCGCTTCTGAGTTCTAATGAGCGGTAGTTCTGGTACCAGTTGTTTGTGCTGTCCACAAGAATCGACAATCTTTTAATCCGTGGAATGGTATTGTGTGATAGCTCCAATACGGACGATCGGAGCAGCTAACCCATGACTGCCGAATTCGACATCACGGAGACGCTCGACGTGAAAGGCGCATCGTGTCCCATGCCTGTGGTGAAAACGAAGTCCGCCATCGACGACCTCGCCTCCGGCGACGTCCTCGAAGTGCTGGCGACCGACTCGGGGAGCATGAGCGACATCGACGGCTGGGCCTCGGGGACCGCGGGCGTCGAACTCCTCGACCAGGAGGAGGGCGACGGCGTGTACAGACACTACGTCCGCAAGACCGAGTGACGATGAGCACGGATACATCCGAGGCGGCGTCCGACGACGTGCCCTCGCGTGCGGAGCTGGCCGCGCGCGTCGACGAACTCGAGGACGCGCTCGCCGAGGCCACGAGCGAGGACGACACACGGAAGATGAGCATCATCGCCACGAAGGGAACCCTGGACATGGCGTATCCCCCGCTCATCCTCGCCAGCACGGCCGCCGCGTTCGGCTACGACGTGACCGTCTTCCACACGTTCTGGGGGCTCGACGTTCTGCACGAGGAACGCTCGAGGAACCTCAAGCTCAGCTCCGTCGGCAACCCCAACATGCCCGTCCCGAACGTCGTCGCCGCGCTTCCCGGCATGGACCGCGTGACGACGCGAATGATGGAAAAGAAGATCGCGGACAACGACACCGCCACCATCGAGGAGCTGCTGGAGACGAGCCTCGAGATGGGCGTCGAATTCCAGGCCTGTCAGATGACCATCGACCTGATGGGCTACGACGAGGACGACTTCTACGACGGCGTCACCACGGGCGTCGGCGCGGCAACGGCCCTCGAGGACATGGCCGACTCCGACATCCAGCTTCTCGTCTGAGCCTTTCTTTCAGCCGACGAGCGAGGTCACCGCGAGTCGTCGCCGGCGCGTTCGCGACCGATCGCGCCCGCTATCGCTAACGGATATCCGAGTCCGTGTTGCACGTCCGGATCGCGCAGTTCGCGAACCAGATCGACCCACCAGACCCCCGAGTCGGTCGTACCCTCCGGTCCCCGAACCGATCGAACCGACCACCTCCCGAAACGAACGAGTCGACCATCCCTCCAAACGAACGAGCCGTCCAGCCATCGGACCGATGGCCTACCGTCCCGCCGTCGAGGACGCCCATGCATCCGGGATCCGCGTGTAGATGACGGCGTTGTCGACGAGCGCGTCGATCGGCGCGTACTCGTCGGGAGCGTGAACGGTGTCGGTCCCGAGGGCGAACTCGACCGTCGGGACCTCGGCGTTTCGAAGCGCCTTCGCGTCGCCGCCACCGGTGGCGCTCCGTCGGAACACGCGTTCTCCCGTGACGTCCGCCGCCGTCGACGCGACCGCTTCGACGAGCGGGCTGTCCGGATCCTCTGCGGTCCCGACGCTCCATGAGACGTCGGCGATCGTGATTCCCTCGCAGTCGGCGATGCAAGACCGGATCTCCGAGAGGACGTCCGGCGTGGGGATTCCCGCGGTCAGTCGAACGTCGATCTCGGCGCGAGCGGACTGTGGAACGCTGTTCACCGCGTCGCCGCCCTCGAGAACGCCGAGGTTGATCGAGGGGTACCGGAACAGGTCGCGAGCGACGTCCTCGCCCATCGACGGGGCGTAGTATTCGACGGACTCCTCGACGATCGCCTCCACGCCCGGATCGACATCGAGCCGTCGGGACCCGACGCGTTCGCGCAGTCTCTCGACGGCCTCGTAGAGCCGGTCGATCGCGTTGACGCCGAGGACCGGGCGCGAGCCGTGGGCCCCCTCGCCGCGTGCCTCGAGCGTCAGCCAGATGCTGCCACGGTCCGCGATCGTGACGGAGTGGCGTCCCGCCTCGCAGGTCGGTTCGCCGATCACGCAGGCGTCGGCGCCGAGACGCCCGGACTCCAACAGCGCGGGCAGGCCGGCATCGCCGCCCACCTCCTCGTCGCTCACCAGGGCGACGAGGAGGTCGACCGGCGGTTCGGAGCCGGTCGCCTCGAACGCCCGGATCGCGAACAGCATCGACGCGACGGCGCCTTTCATGTCGGTCGCACCGCGGCCGTAGACGCGGTCGTCGACGCGTTCCCCGAGCGGGTCGTGAGTCCACGCGTCGGCGTCGAACGGCACGGTGTCGAGATGGCCGTTGTACGACAGCGTTCGTTCCGACGATCCGGGTACTCGAACGAGGAGGTTCGGCTTCGCCGGATCGACCGCGAAGCGCTCGTGGTCGACCGAAAGCGGATCGAGAAATCGCTCGATCTCCGCGACGATCTCCCGGGTGTCGCCGGGCGGGTTGGACGTGTCGATCGCGAGCAGATCGAGGGCGAGCGTGATCAGCTCCTCGTCGTGTGCCCGAACGTACTCGGCTGGAGTCACGTCGCTCATCGGCGGTCGAGTTCCCAACCGACGTTTCGATCACGGCTCATCGGCGCCGCTCCTCCAGATCGCGAACGCCGGAGTACCCCCGGAACGTGTCGAGCAGCCACCGGCCCGCCGCGACGATCCGATCGACGCTTCGAGCCGCCACCCGGCGCCACCGGGGTGTCGATTCCCCGTTCGCCTCCGCCATCGGCTCGCCGTTCGCGTCGCTCATCGCCGCGAAACTACGGCTCTCGCCCGCTTAACTGTACCCCCGATCGGGTCGCCTCGCGGCGGCTCGCGCCCCCGAAGTCACTCCGAGGTCGCTCGCGAATCCCCAGCCGCGATCTCGCGACCGAGACGACGGAGCGTCTCCCGGCCGACGAACCGGGGAACGCGTTCGGCGTACCGATCGTACTCCTCGCCGTACGCGGAACGGAGGTGCGGCTCCTCGGCGATCGGCAACAGCAGCACCCACCCGACGTGGAGCGCGGCGAGGAGAGCGAAGACGGCCGAGTTCACCGCGAGGGTGGCTCCCAGCATGCCCAACACGATCCCCACGTACTGCGGATTCCGGCTGTAGGCGTAGGGACCGTCGGTGTACAGATCGCCGGTCACGCCCGCCACCTCCGCGGTCCGCATCGCGTTCGCGCCGCGATGAAAGACCGCGCCCCCGGCCAGCGCGATCGGAGCGCCGACCGCGAGCGAGATCGGCCTCGCGAGCATCCACCCGTTCCAGTCGGCGACCGCGACCACCGCCATCGCGATCGTGTACGCGGTGACGAACGTCCAGTGGAGCCGGCGTTTCCAGTCGGCATCGCCTGGCGGCCAGAACCGGAGGTCGGTGAGTAGCGTCACGCCGACAGTTCCGTAGACCCCCGCGGCCGCGATCGCCGCGATCGCGAGGGCCCAATCCACGAGAACGTGCGTCGTCGGATCGAGCGGTGACATCGGTTCGTTTCGTCCTACGGTCCGGATCGACATCCGATCGCTGCCGCATTCGTGGGGTTGATTTATGTTCACCTCCGTACGAACCGATCCCGAACGAGGATGAAGCGTATCGACCTCCGGATCGTCCACACCGAGGAGACGATCCATCCGGTCCACGACTTCGAGGCGCGCCACGAGGACTTCCACGGCTCGGCGCTCGTCGAATGGAACCCCGGGCGCGGGGACGTCGCCACCTTCGTTCTTCGGGTCGCCGGCGATCCGGACGTCTATCGGGAGGTCCTCGAAGAACGCGAGGCGACGCGGTCGTTCACCGTCGCGCCGGTCGAGGAGGGACTGTTCTCCTGTCTGCTCACCGAGCGTCCCCCCGAACGCGACCGGACGTATCTGAACGCCTTCGGCGTCGAGGGGGTCGTCGTGCGCCTCCCGGTTCGGTACAACACCGACCGGAGCGTCGATCTCACCTTTCTCGGCGCCGGTCCGGCGATCGAGGATTCACTCGCGGCCGTCCCCGACGCGGTTTCCACCGAGGTCCGAGCAGTCACCGAATACGACGGCCGGGCCGGCGCATCCGCCGAGGGGCTCACCGAACGTCAGCGGGAGGCGGTCGAGGCCGCCCTCGCGGTGGGCTACTACGATTCGCCGCGCGGCGGCACCGTCGGCGAGGTCGCGACGCGCCTCGACGTCGCGACGAGCACCGCGGCTGAGCACCTCCGGAAGGCCGAACGGCGGACGATGCGAAAAGCGACCGACGTCCCGTGGCGTCCGATCGACGAGTGATGCCGGAACTCGGCATCGATCGACGCACGCTACCGCACCTCTCGATGACGGATCGCACGCGTTCCCGCGTTCGAGGATAATTTTAACCACCCGCCGGACGCATCGGGGATCGATGGGCGATCTCTCGGAACCGACGAAGGATCTGTCCGGCCTCTTCGATCCCTCGCGCGTGGCCGTGATCGGCGCGACGGAACGCGACGGCTCGGTCGGGCGGGCGGTGATGACCAACCTGCTCGCGGACTTCGAGGGGACGGTCGTGCCCGTCAACCCGAGTCGCGAGTCGGTGTGTGGCGAGCCGTGCGCGTCCTCGATCGGCGAGGCGGGGGACGTCGATCTGGCCGTCGTGGTCGTGCCGGCAGGTGCCGCGGTCGAGGCGGTCCGCGAGGCCGGCGAGGCGGGCGTCGAGAACGTCGTGGTCATCACGGCGGGCTTCGGCGAGGCAGGCAGCGAGGGCGCCGCCCGCGAGCGCGAGCTGGAGCGGGTCGCGAACGAGCACGGATTGAACCTCGTCGGTCCGAACTGTCTCGGGATCATAAGCACGCCCGCGGGCCTGAACGCGACGTTCGCACCCGGCAACGCACTCCCCGGATCGATCGCGTTCGCCAGCCAGTCGGGCGCCATCGTCACCGCCGTCCTCGACTGGGCGGCCCAACAGGGGATCGGCTTTTCGGACGTCGTCTCGCTCGGCAACAAGACCGTCCTCGACGAGACCGACTTCTTCGAGACGTGGGGAAACGACCCCGATACGGACGTGATCATCGGCTACCTCGAGAGCATCGACGACGGGCGCCGCTTCCTCGATCGGGTCGACGAGGTGACCCGGGAGACCCCGGTGGTCCTGCTCAAATCCGGACGCACTGAGGCGGGCGCGAAGGCGGCCTCCTCACACACCGGCGCGATCGCCGGCAGCGAGCGCGCCTACGAGGCCGGGCTCGCCCAGGCGGGCGTCCTCCGGGTCGGGTCCCTCGAGGAGCTGTTCGACGCCGCGCGCGTCCTCGCCGACCAGCCGCTGCCGGATTCCGACGGCGTCGCCGTCGTCACGAACGCCGGCGGCGCGGGCGTGCTCGCGACCGACGCCATCGGCGACACGCGGCTCTCGCGGGCGACCTTCGAGGAGGAGACCGTCGAGGCACTCGAGGAGGCGCTGCCGGCGGGCGCGAACCGGTACAACCCCGTCGACGTCATCGGCGACGCGGACGCCGAGCGGTTCGACCGGGCGCTCGAGATCGTTCTCGACGATCCGAACGTCGGTGCCGCGGCCGTCCTCTCGGCGCCGACCGCCACGGTCTCCTACGACGCGCTCGCGCGGGTGATCGCGGACCGAAGGGCCGAACACGACGAGCCGATCGTCGCCTCCCTGATGGGCGGCGATCGCGTCGCGAACGCCGAGGCGATCCTCGGGGAGGCCGGCGTCCCGAACTACTTCGACCCGGATCGGGCCGTCCGCAGCCTCGAGACGCTCGCGGACCATCGCGACGTCACGACGCGCGAGCGCTCGACCCCCACGAGCTTCGAGGTGGACCGCGAGCGGGCCGAATCGATCGTCTCGGATGCCCGCGAGCGCGGCGGCGCGACCCTCGGCGTCGAGGCGATGGACCTGCTCGAGGCCTACGGGATCGAGACGCCCGACTCGGAGATCGTCTCCGACCCCGAGGCGGCCGTCGAGGCGGTCGACCGGATCGGCGGGCCGGTCGTGATGAAGATCGTCAGCCCGGACATCCTCCACAAGACGGACATCGGCGGAGTCAAGGTCGGCGTCGAGCGCTCCGACGTCGCCGACGCCTACGAGGATCTCGTCTCGCGGGCCTACGCCTACCGGTCTGACGCGACCGTCGAGGGCGTCCAGATCCAGGAGCTGGTCGACCTCGAGGACGACGTCGAGACGATCGTCGGCGTGAATCGCGACCCGCAGTTCGGCCCGCTCGTGTTGTTCGGACTCGGCGGCGTCTTCGTGGAGGTGTTCGAGGACACCGCGGTCCGGGTCGCGCCGGTCGCCGATCGCGACGCGCGCGAGATGGTCGAGGGGATAGACGCGTATCCGCTCCTCTCGGGCGCCCGGGGAGGCGAGCCGGTGGCGATCGACGCGATCGTCGAGACGATCCAGCGGCTCTCACAGCTCGTCACCGACCACCCGGAGATCCTCGAGCTCGACGTGAACCCGCTCGTTGCGAGCCCCGACGGCGTCATCGCCCTCGACCTCCGCGCCACGCTCGAGGCGGCGGACGCGGAGTCGGATGCGGCGGGGACCGAGGCGACCACGGAGGCGGACGCAACCACGGGGACGGAAACGACCGTCGAGGGCGACGCCCGCGAGCGGGACCAGGAGACACCACAATGACATCGATACTCGTCACCGCGACCGCAGAGAGCACCGGAAAGACCGCCATCGCCCTCGGGCTCGCCGCGATCGCGCGCGACCGCGGGCTCTCGGTCGGGTACATGAAGCCGAAGGGGACCCGCCTCGAGAGCGTGGTCGGCAAGACACTCGACACCGACCCGATGTTGGCCCGCGAGATCCTCGATCTCGAGGCCGGGGTCGCCGACCTCGAGCCGATCGTCTACTCGCCCACGTTCGTCGAGGGCGCGATGCGCGGCCGCGAGGACCCCGACCGGCTCGCGGAGACGGTCCGGGATCGGTTCGATGAACTGTCGGCGGACCGGGATCTCATGGTGATCGAGGGCGGGGGACGGCTCTCGACCGGCGGCGTCATCGACCTCACCGACCCGGAGGTCGCGGACCTGCTCGACGCGCGGCTCCTGCTCGTGAGCGACCACGATCGTCCCGGCGACGTCGACGACGTGCTCGCCGCGGCGAACACGATCGGCGACCGGCTCGCCGGCGTCCTCTTCAACCGGATCGACGAGGGGACCCACGACGACGTCGAGTCGGACGTCGCGCCGTTCCTCGAGGGGCGGGGAATCCCCGTTCCCGGCGTCCTCCCACGGGTGACGGAGCTCGCGGGCACCACGGTCGGCGACTTCGCGGAGGAGCTCGGCGCCGAGGTGTTGACAGACGCGCCAACCGATGCCTACCTGGAGCGCCTCCTCGTCGGCGCGATGGGGGCCGAGGCCTCCCTGCGGTACTTCCGGCGTACGCGCAACGCGGTCGTCATCACGGGCGGGGACCGATCGGACGTCCACACGACGGCCCTCGAGGCCTCCGGCGTGCGGTGTCTCTGTCTCACCGGCGGCACGCGCCCCTCGGAGGCGGTGATCGGGCTCGCGGAGGACCGCGGGGTTCCGATCCTGCTCGTCGACGGCGACACCCGCTCTACGATCGAGCGTGCGGACGACGTGATCCGGAGCGGTCGAACCCGCGACGAGCGGACGGTCGAACGCATGCGGGAGCTGCTCGAGACGCACGCCGACGTCGACGCGCTGTTGGACGATGCCGACGACCCGCCGGAGTGACCTCCTCGGACACCTCTCGGTGACCCGCGAAACCCGAAGGCCTTTCGCGGCGTCCCGCCGCTCGAGAGCGTGACGTACCTATATATACCCCGACTGTCAAATATCGGATATGGCATCCAACGAGGTGACTCTCCGGAGCACGGTCGGCGGCTTCACGGCCGAGGGACAGCTTCACACCCTGAGCGTGTGGTTCATCCTCGCGCTCCGGCTGATGATGGGTATCGCGTTCTTCCAGAGCGGGTTCGACAAGGTCCTCTCGGGCGGGTTCAGCGCCGGCGGCTACCTGACTCAGGGAGTCCCGAGCAACGGTAGCCCGGCGGCGGACCTGTTCGTGGCCATGGGGAACACGCCGTGGTTCGTCGAGTTCGTCAACGTCGCCGTCCCGTGGGGAGAGGTCGCGATCGGCCTCGGGCTGATCTTCGGCGTGCTCACCCGATTCGCCGCCTTCTGGGGCGCCTTCATGATGCTGTTGTTCTACCTCGGCAACTGGGACATCGGTCACGGCTACATCAACGGGGACTTCGCCTACATGCTCGTGTTCCTCTCCGTGGCCGCCTTCGGCGCGGGTCGGATCCTCGGCGTCGACGCCTACATCGAGCAGTACGACGTCGGCGGCGAGCCGCTCGTCGATCGGTATCCGATCCTTCGGTACGTCCTCGGGTGAGGTGACGCCTCCACCCGAAATTCCGTGGGAGGACCCTCGAAACCATAGATTCGGGGACGGTCGTTCGATGCGGCGTGGTTCCGCCGTCATTTCAAATTTTTGAGGAGAGTTATTATGTTACATGGCAACGTATATTGAGGGGTAACCATGGCACCAACCACGGATCTCGAGGAGATGTACGAGCACATGGTGACGGCGCGTCGCTACGAGGAACGCCTCCAGGAGGAGTATCTGGAGGGAAAACAGCCGGCCTTCGACATCTCCGCCGGCCCGATCCCCGGCGAGCTCCACCTCGCGGCGGGCCACGAGGCCGCCGGCGCGGGCGTCTGTCAGCACCTCCGCGACTCCGATACGGTGACGGCGCCCCACCGACCGCACCACGTCGCGATCGCGAAGGGCGTCGACCTGAAGCGGATGACCGCCGAGATATTCGGGAGACGGACCGGACTCTCCGGCGGCAAGGGCGGGCACATGCACCTGTTCGACCCCGAGGTCAACTTCGCGTGCAGCGGGATCATCGCGCAGGGCTGTCCTCCGGCGGTCGGCGCGGGCATGGCCGCGAGGCGGCGAAACACGGACGACGTCGCGGTCGCCTTCCTCGGCGAGGGGGCGATCGACCAGGGCGGCTTCCTCGAGTCGCTCAACCTCGCGAGCGTTCGTGATCTCCCCGTCGTCTTCGTGATCGAGGACAACGACTGGGCGATAAGCATGCCCAAAGAGCGCGTCACCGACGTCGAGAACGGGGCCGAGCGAGCGGACGGGTTCGACATGCCCGGCACCCGCGTCGACGCCGACGACGCCGTCGCCGTCTACGAGGCGGCCCGCGAGGCGGTCGGACGCGCCCGCGACCGGAACGGCCCGTCGCTGCTGGAGGTTCAAGTTCACCGCCGGATGGGTCACTTCATGGGCGATCCCCAGGAGTACCGCTCCGAGCCGGACCGGGAGGCGGCGACCCAACGCGACTCGATAGAGCGGCTCGCCGCGGACCTGCGCGGACACGGCGTCGACGACGAGGAACTCGAGGCCATCCGCGAGCGCGCCCACGACCGCGTGGAGGAGGCCATCGAGTGGGCGAAGGACCAGCCGGAGCCGGCCCCGGAGGACGCTCACATGGACGCGTTCGTGAATCCCCCTTCGGGCGTGACAGACACGGAGCCCACCTTCGCGGACACGGGAGGTGAGGAGCGATGAGCGGAACCGATCCGACTCCGAGCGCCGATGCGGTGACCGACGGCGGCGAGCGACCCCTGACGATAAGCCGCGCGATGGTCGAGGCCATCGGCGACGAGATGCGCGCGGACGAGGACGTCTTCTACATGGGCGAGGACGTCGCGGACTACGGCGGCATCTTCGACAGCACCCAGGGGCTCCTTGATGAGTTCGGCCACGACCGGATCGTCGACGTGCCGATCAGCGAGACGGCCTACCTCGGCGCGGCCGTCGGCGCCGCCCAGGCCGGGATGCGCCCCATCGCCGAGCTCATGTTCGTCGACTTCTTCGGCGTCGCGATGGACCAGATCTACAACCAGATGGCGAAGAACACCTACATGAGCGGCGGGAACGTCTCCGTTCCGATGGTGCTCACGGCGGCCGTCGGCGGCACCTACAACGACGCCGCCCAGCACTCACAGACGCTCTACGGGACCTTCGCCCACCTGCCGGGCATGAAGGTCGTCGTCCCCTCGACGGCCTACGACGCCAAGGGGCTGATGCACAACGCGATCCGCGATGAGGACCCCGTCGTCTACCTCTTCCACAAGCGATTGATGGGGATCGGGTGGATGCCCGCCCCCGACGGGCCGAAGACGCACGTCCCCGAGACGGACTACACCATTCCCTTCGGCAGCGCGGACGTCAAACGCGAGGGGTCGGACGTCACCGTCGTCACCCTCGGGTTGCACGTCCACCGGGCGCTCGAGGCGGCCGAATCGCTCGCGAACGAGGGGATCGACGCCGAGGTGATCGACCTTCGAACCCTCGTTCCCCTCGACATCGAGACGGTTCGCGAGTCGGTCTCGCGGACGGGCCGGCTGGTCGTCGTCGACGAGGACTACCGCTCGTTCGGCCTCACGGGCGAGGTGATCGCCGGCGTGGCCGAGGAGGGCCTCGAGGACCTGGCGGCGGTCGAACGCGTCGCCCTGCCCGACGTTCCGATCCCCTACGCCCGGCCGATGGAGAACGAGGTCATCCCGGACGTCGAGGACGTCGAGACGGCGATCCGGTCGGCCGCGGGCGAGCGATGAGCGGGGACGACGACCGCGTTCCCGTCGACACCGCCGACGTCTGGCCCGAGGACGCGGACGCCGAGGAGGCCGTCGTCGTCAACTGGTTCGCGAGCGAGGGAAGCCGCGTCGAGGCCGGCGCGGACCTGCTCGAGTTCCAGGTCGAGAAGGTGAGCGTCGACGTCCCCGCGCCGGTCTCGGGCACGCTCGTCGAGATCGCGTTGCCGGAGGACGCCGAGTTCGAACGCGGGGCGATCGCGGCGTGGATCCGTCCGAAGTGACCACGAGCGAACACATGCCCGTTCGTTTCGGGACCTACTCCTCGACCAGCGATCCGAACAGCTGGTCCGCGTCCGCGGGCACGTCGAAGTCGTGGTAGTGTTCGCCCTTCTCCTTGCTCAAGACGTTGAGGGCCGCCGCGGCGCCGTCGCCCGCCGAGATGACCGCCTGCCACTCCTCGGCGCGCACCATCGCGCCGGTCGCGTAGGCGTCGTCGACGGACGTCTCCATCGTCACGTCGACGTCGACGACGTCCTCGTCCGTGAACGCACAGCCGAGCGACTCCGCGAGGTCGCGGTTCGCGCCGGTCGCGAGGACGACGTAGTCGGCCTCGTGTTCCTCGCCGTCGGCAGAAACGACGAACCCGTCGTCCGCCCCGGAGACGTCGGTCACCTCGCTCCCCTGGTGACGTTCGACGCCGAAGTCGTCGACCTGGTCGCGAAGCGTGTCCAGGTAGACCGACCCGTCGATCGACCCGATCCCGGGATAGTTGAACAGGTGGGCCTTGTGCATCCAGGTGTCGTCGCCGTCGAAGACCGCCGTCTCCAGGCCGTTCTTCGCGGTGAAAAGCGCCGCGGTCAGTCCCGCCGGGCCGCCGCCGATCACGAGTACGTCAGCCATGATCCATCGATCGTCGTCCGTGGCCATAAACCTCCGTGAAGCGGAATTCGGCTGCTGCGGTACTTCCGTTCGCGAACCGCGGTGAGTGATTCGTCCACGAACTGCAGTACCATTATACTGACGTGGTGCGTTATCACGGCCGTATTAATCCATGACCGGATCATTTGACCTACAGGAGGCGACGATCGCGGACGTACACGCGGCCTACGAGGCCGACGAGCTCACCTGTGTCGAGCTCGTCGATGCGTATCTCGATCGCATCGAGGCGTACGACGAGAACGGCCCGGCGCTCAACGCGATCATCAACGTCAATCCGGACGTCGGAGAGCGCGCGGCGGAACTCGATGCGGCGTTCGAGGAGAGCGGGTTCGTCGGATCGCTACACGGGATCCCGTTCGTCGTGAAGGACCAAGTCGAGACGGCGGACGTCACCACGACGTTCGGCTCCGAGGCGTTCTCCGACTATCTGCCGGCCGAGGACGCGACGCTCATCAAGCGGCTTCGGGCGGAAGGTGCCGTCATTCTGGCGAAGACGAACCTTCCGGACTGGGCGACCTCGTGGTTCGGCTACTCCTCGGCCAACGGTCGAACGAAGAACCCCTACGACCTCGAGCGGGACCCGGGCGGATCGAGCAGCGGAACCGGAGCCGCCGTCGCCGCGAACCTCGGGACCGTGGGAATCGGCGAGGACACGGGCGGGTCGATCAGGCTCCCGGCCTCGTTCAACAACCTCTTCGGGATCCGCGTGACGCCCGGCCTGCTCAGCCGAACCGGCATGTCGCCGCTCGTCGCCTCCCAGGACACGCCGGGACCGATGGCACGCTCCGCCGAGGAGCTCGCGATCGTCCTCGATGCGACGGTCGGGTACGACCCCGACGACGAGTACACGGCGGCGACGGAGCTCACGGATGATGCGGGCTCCTACGTCGACGACCTGGACCCTGACGCGCTCGATGGTGCACGCATCGGGATCCTCAGGGATGCCTTCGGCGACCCGGACGATCCCCAAAGTGGGCCCGTTACACGGCGCGTCGAGGAAGCGATCGAGGTAATGGGAGACGCCGGCGCCGACATCGTGGACCCAGTTCGCGTTCCGGACCTCGACGAGCACCTGGAGGCGACCTCGCTGTACATCCTCCAGTCGAAACGCGACCTGAACGAGTTCTTCGCCGCTCGCGAGGATGCGCCCGTCGACTCCGTCGCCGATCTCTACGAGTCGGGACAGTACCACGAGATCCTGGACCTGTTCATCGGCATCGCCGAGGACGGTCCCGACGATCCGGAATCGGACCCGGAATACTGGGAAAGCGTGGCCGCACAGCTGTCCTTCCAGCGTGACGTCCTCAACGTCTATGCCGCGAACGACCTCGACGCCCTGCTCTGTCCGGACGTGCAGGTCGTTCCGCCGAAGGCCTCGGAGATCGAGTCCGGAGAGCTCGACACGCTGACGTTCCCGACGAACACCGTCCTCGCCTCACAGTCGGGTCTGTGTGCAGTCTCCGTGCCGGCCGGACTGACGGACGACGGTCTTCCGGTCGGCGTCGAGTTCATCGGAAAACCGTACGACGAGGCGACGATACTCTCCCTGGCTCATGCCTTCGATCAGCGCAGTGAGCCGAGGCGACCACCGGAGACGGCTCCACCCCTCGAGGAGTAGCGTCGTGTGGCCGCAAGCCGCCGTCCCGTGGTGGCTTGCGCTCGACGCCCACGACCTCGGACGGCTCAAACGATCGTCGACAGCGGGGCCAGTTCGACGTCGTACGCCTCGATACGATCGTGGATGGTCTCGAGGATCTCCACCGCGTTCGGCGTATCGCCGTGGATACAGATGCTGTCGGCCGGCACGTCTATCGTCTCGCCGTTGGCGGCCTCCACTCGTCCCTCAAGGGCGATGTTCACAAAGCGGTCCGCGACGAGTTCCGGATCGAGACCCCGCTTCTCACGTTCGACGATGAGGCTGCGGTCCGCCCGATAGGTCAGGTCCACGTATCCCTCGAATACGCATCGTAGCCCCTCGATCTCCTCCGCGACTTCGTAGATGTTCATATCGGTTGCTAAGTAGATCAGGTCCGGGTCCACCTCCAGTATACCCTCCATTACGGCTCGAGCGTGTTCCCGGCTCTCGGAGAGCATCGAGTACATCGCGCCGTGGGGTTTCACGTGTTGGATCGACGATCCGTTCGCCTCGGCGAACGCCGACAGTGCACCGAGTTGATAGACGACGTACTCCCGAAGTTCCCGCGGCGTCGCGTCCATCGTTCGACGGCCGAATCCCATCTTGTCGGGTAGTCCCGGATGGACGCCGATCCCCACGTCGTGCTCAGCCGCGAGCGCTACCGTCTCGCGCATGACGTGTGGGTCTCCGGCGTGATATCCCCCCGCGATGTTGGCCGACGTGACGTACGGCATCACCTCCTCGTCGCGCCCCATCGACCAGTTTCCGAAGCTCTCGCCCATATCACAGTTGACGTCGATCCGGACCATGCTCGACCCGTGACGACCGGTGACAATGAACCTTCCCCGGTCGCGGGGAGCCGGCGTCTCGTCGACTCGGCCCGCGGTCCGGGATTTCGATCCTCCCCACCCCAGTTTATCATCTCGGACGCGCAAGGTCCACCATGGAGATCACCGTCTACGGTCCGCTTCGCGCCGCGACCGGCGGCAAGCGGGTCGACGTCGAGTTCGACGGCGGGACGGTCGCGGAGGCGCTCGAGGCGCTGATCGAGGCGTACCCTCGGACGAAGCCGCATCTCGTCGACGACGACGGGGCGTTCGAATCGAGCGTCCGCGTCTCGATCGACGGCGAGTCCGCGGCGCTCGAGGACACCTGTTCGGCGGACGCCACGATCGGCGTTCACCCGGCGATGCGCGGCGGGTGACCCCGCTTATAGGTCGTACTGCTCGCGGACGAGGTGGCCGATCCCACGGTCCTCGAGGACGTCCATGGGCGCGAGCATCGTGAGCTGGACGACGCCCGGCAGGCGACCGATCTCGACCCCGCCGGTGAACGTACACCGGGTGCGAACCTCGCCCTCGCTCATCCCGAGCAGGTCGCCCGCGCGGTCGAAGGCGTTCTGGGTGGCGTCGTTGATCGTCGCGCCCGAGCCGATCACCTGGATCGGACCCATGTCCGTCTCGACGTCCACGCCGTACTCCGCGCCGAGCGCGCGGCCGCGCTCGCGATCCTCGTCGCTGTACGGCTTCGCGATGTGCGAGAGATCCTCCTCGTTGGGCAGAAGGAGGGGACCGTCGATGTCGAGCCCCTGGATGACCTCCACCTCGAACTCCGCGTGACCGCTCACGTCCGTGGTGTGGAGGGCGAGCTCGCCGTCGCCCTGGTTGGCGTGCATGTCGCCGACGTAGATCCCGCCACCGTCGACCTTCACCGGACAGATCAGGACCGCGCCCTCGCGGACCGCGTTGACGTCCATGTGCCCGTCCGTCCGCTGTTCGAGCTCGTCCTCGTCGGCGAGCCCCCAGTCGTGGCCGGCGCCGATCAGGAACTGCCCGAAGTCGCCGGCGTTGTGGGAGTCGGGCATCTCGATCGGCGGCGTCGTCCCGATGTTCCCCACGAACGGCCGGAGGTGGCCGAGCGTGCCGGGCATCTCCGAGGGGCCGTACAGCAGGATCGGGTGCTGTCTGGAGTGTTCCGGGAGCGCGATCGCCTCGGCCGCGTTCTCCGCCAGCTCTCCGGCGGCCTCCTCGTCGACCGTGATCCCCACCTCGTAGTCGTCGTCGAAGACGGCGGTGATGCCGTACTCGAAGGCGAACGATGAGGCGTTCGCGCCGCACTCGCTACACCGGATCGACTCCTCGCCGGTCCCCTCGACGACGCTTTCGGGCCACTCCGTGCCGCACTCGGGACACTTGTGGTCGACGAACGGGTCGTCGCCGAAGGCTCCCTCGCGTTCCTCCATCGACCCGGTGCTCGTCGCGACGCTCGTCACCTCGATGTCGCGGATCGTGATGGCGATCGCGTCGCCGACCTCGGCACCCTCGACGGCGATCGGCTTCGTCACCTCGTGGCCGCCGCGGAACTTCGGCGTGATCATCGGCCCCCAGCAGGCCGGCGGCGTGTGCGTCCGGACGATCCCGCCGTCGGCGACGGTTCCGGCCCACTCCTGGTCGGGCCCGACAAGACCGAGCGTGTACTCGTCGACCTCGAGTTCGGAAGCTACCTGTTGGGACATACTACACGATCATTGATCCGAGATCGGCTTAACCCTGTCCACCGCTATCCGAACCTTTTTCTTTTTAGGCCTCCCTAAACGAATCGATGACAACGTCTCGCAGCCGGCCGTCGGACGCCGACGCGGCGAGTGATTCGGCCGACGACTCCCGGATCGACGATGCTCCCGAGTTGAACGTCTACGAAATTCACTCCGAGCGGACCGTCCTCACCGAACCGGGCAACACCGACGGGTGGATCGCGAGCGACACGACGGTCACGCCGTCGGATTGAGCGCCCGATCCCTCCGATCGAATTCCGAACCGACTTTCGAACTGCCCTCCGATCAGCGTCGAACCAGCGTGTCGTCCGCGAGGAATCTCTCGAGCGCGTGTGCGTCCTCCTCGAGCGTTTTGAGGTGTTCGCGTAGCAGCTCGCCGGTCGTTTCGTCGCCGCGTTCCTCCACCCGTTCGACGTGCTCGCGCATCCGCACCGCGAGCGTCGCGTAGCCGTCCAGATCGCGTTCGAGCGACGACCGCACGTCGTAGTGGTGGGCCGGCTCGATGTGGATGGGCGCGTGCTGTCTGATCCCCATCGGACCGCAGACCGGCACGCCGCCGAGCGCGTGGACGCGGATCGCGAAGTCGTCGGTTATCCCGCTCAGCCGGTCGGCGGCGTCCTCGAGGAAGTCGCCGACGTCGTTCGACTCCGCCCCCTCGACGAGCCAGCCGTGTTTGCGAACCTGGTTGAACAGGAGGTAGAGCCCCGACAGCTCGGCGTTCAACGCGTCGATCGACCGTTTCGCGGTCTCCCGATCGAGTCGGAGGTCGTTCTCGCCGACCGTGTCCCACTCGCGGCGGACGCGCCCCGCCTCGGGTCTCCGAAGGTGTGGTGTACTCGCCATGGTTATCCGAGTGCGCCCTCCCGGACGAGCGTGTCGTCCTCGAGCATCTGTTCGATCTCGTCGGCGTCCGCCTCGAGCTCCCGGAGGTGATCCCGGAGGCGCTCTCCGGTCCCGGAGTCTCCCAGCTCCTCCGCGAGTCCCACGTGCTCGCGCATGCTCGCGACCAGCGTCGCGTACCCCTCGAGATCACCCTCGAGCGAGGCCCGGAGGTCGTAGAGGTCCTCGGCTTCGAGGTGGACCTCGGCGTGGTCCTGGATGGTCGGCGGGGTGTTCGGCGGGACCCCGCCGAGTTCGACGATCCGAACGGCGAGGTCGTCGTTGATCGACCGGACGCGTTCGTACGCGTCCTCGAGGAACTCGGCCACCTCGTGGAACTCGGCGCCCTCGGCGGTCCAGTAGTGCTTGCGGAGGAGGTAAAACAGGTTGAACGACCCGGCGTGGTCGACGCTGAGCGCGTCGATCACCCGTTCGGCCTCCTCGCGGTCGAGCCGGAGCTCGTTGTCGCCGACGGTTCCCCACTCCTGGCGTCGCTCGCCGACGTCGGGCTCGCGGATCAGACCGATCTGTCCGTCGGTCATCGTCCTCGCATCTCAGTGGGTCGCCTCCTCGAGGACGAGCGTGTCGTCCTCGAGGAAGTGTTCGATCTCGTGGGCGCCGTCCTCGAGGTCCTCGAGAACGTCACGGAGCAGCTCGCCGGTCGCGTAGTCCCCGAGGTCCTCGGCCAGCGAGACGTGGTCGCGCACGGACTCGATGACGTCGCCGTACATCTCGAGGTCGTGTTCCATCGACGTGCGGACGTCGTAGACGTCCTCGCCCTCGAACTCGACGGGCGCGTGCGACTCGAGCGTGCTCGGCCCGCTGATCGGAACGCCGCCGAGCGCCTGGACCCGCTCTGCGATGTCGTCGGCGTTGTCCTCCGCGTCCTCCGCGGCGTCGCCGAACCAGTCGTGGAGCTGTTCGAACTCCGCGCCCTCGACGTTCCAGTGGTGCTTGCGAAGCTGGTGGTAGAGGACGTACGTCGCCGCGAGGTCGGTGTTCAACGCGTCGATCACCTGTTCGGCCTTCTCGACGTCGATCCTGACGGCGTTTTCCTCGACGGTTCCCGCCTCGCGACGGAGCGTCTCCTTGGTGCTCATACCTCCTCCTTGGTGGCCCATCCACATAAATCTTGTCAGAATACGTATAGTTTAGGCACGCCCAAAACCATCTCAACCCGGTCAGACCCGGATTCAGCGTTCTGAGCGTCGGTATTCCGCCGTTTTGGAGGCGCGATGCGAGACTCTCGATCGACCACGAAATGATACTCAAAGGACATTCAGGCGCGTTCGATCCGGTGGCGGACCGTCGCCGGCCGCTCCGTGTTCGTTCGCCCGGGACCCCCGCGAATACCCGCCGGAAGCGAAGGATACATATGGATTTAGGTGAACCTAAAACCGATGCGTTCGATCTGGCGATCGTCCGGTCCCGCGGTTGACCGAACCCTCCCGAGAACGATGGGGCGTTCGCTCCGGTCATGAGCTCGCCGGATCGATACCTGAGGGCGATCTACGCTCTCGAGCGATCACGGGAGGGGGACACACACGTCACCACGGGCGCGGTCGCGGACGTGCTGGACGTCCACCCCTCGAGCGCGACCGAGATGTTCGCCAAGCTCGACGACCGGGATCTGCTCCGGTACGAGAAGTACGAGGGCGTGCGGCTGACCGAGCGGGGTCGCGCCCGAGGTCGATCGCTTCTCGAGAACTCGTGTATCCTCCAGCGATTCCTGCGGGACGTCCTCGACGTCGAGGGATACCGCGAGGAGGCGCAGGCGATCGAGCCGGTTCTCGACCCCGAGGTCGCGGAGCGGCTGTCGACGCTCATCGATCGTCGTTCGCAGTGTCCACGCTGTTTCGACGAGGAGTCGGGTCGGTGCGGTCACATGGGGGAGTGAGGACCTCCCGGCGCGCGCCGACCGGATGCGATCTCGCCGGCGGGACAACGACTATGTCGGTCTCGGCCGCACTCGCAGGCATGCAGCCACCGCAGACGATCGCGATCGACCCGTCCGTACGCGAGTTGTTTCCTCCCGAGGTGCTCGCCGAGCGTCTCGAGGACGTTCCCGTGAGCTTCGAGACGCTCCCCGAGGACGCGGCTCCGGGCGAGTACGACGCGCTCGTCACCTTCGAGTACCGCGAGAACCTGCTGGCCGCCGACCCGGACTGGGTCCACTGCGTCCTCGCGGGCGTCGACACGTTTCCCCTCGGAGACCTCGAGGCGCGCTCGGTCGCGTTGACCAACAGCACCGGCATTCACGGCGACGCGGTGGGCGAGACCGTCCTCGGCTACATGCTGCAGTTCGCCCGGCGGCTCCACGACCACCGCGACGCCGAGGCGACGCGCGAGTGGGAGTACCCCGACTGGAACGTCCCGTTCACGCTCCGCGGCGAGACCGTCTGCGTGGTCGGGCTTGGAACCCTCGGTCGCGGCGTGGCGACCCGCGCCGACGCGATCGGCATGGACGTCGTCGGCGTGCGGCGGACGCCCGTTCCGGTCGAACACGTGGACGAGCTGTACGCCCCGGACGCGCTCGACGCGGCCGTCTCCGACGCGCGGTTCGTCGTCCTGACGGTCCCGCTCACAGAGCGAACCCGCGGGCTCGTCGGGGCCGACGAGCTTTCGGCGATGTCCGAGGACGCCTACCTCGTCAACGTCGCGCGCGGCCGGGTCGTCGACCAGGACGCGCTCGTCGAGGAACTCCGGGCGGGCGGGCTCGCCGGCGCCGCCCTCGACGTGACCGATCCCGAGCCGCTGCCCGACGATTCTCCGCTCTGGGAGATGGACGAGGTCGTCGTCACCCCCCACGCCGCCGCCGCGACGCGCGACTACGTCGACCGGGTGGCGGCCATCGTCCGCGAGAACTGCAGGCGGCTCGAGGCGGACGAGGCGCTCGCGAACCGGGTCGTCTGAGGAGTCGGAGCGTTCGCCGGTCGCATCGATGGTGCGGCGTCCCCGACCCCGCCGGCGTGTATTTTTCACCCGGGGTCGCGTAGGTTCGCCCATGAGCGACGACGTCATCGACGGCCTGCTCGACGCGGAGACGATCGCCGTGGTCGGCTGCTCGCGCTCGCCCGAGAAGGCCGCCCATCGGGTGCCGAAGTACCTCCAGGAACACGGCTACCGGATCGTGCCGATCAACCCCAACGCCGAGTCGATCCTCGGCGAGACGGCCTACGACCGGCTCACGGACGTCCCCGCGGACGTCAAGATCGACGTCGTCGACGTGTTCCGGCCGAGCGAGGACGTCCCCGCGGTGGTCGACGGCGTCCTCGCCAGGCGCGATGCCGCCGGCGACGTCGCCGGGCTCTGGCTCCAGCTCGGCATCCGCAACGACGAGGCGGCGGCGCGCGCGGAGGCGGCCGGGATCGCGGTCGTCCAGGACCGCTGTATGAAGGTCGAACACGGCCGGCTCAGGTAGGTGCACACGGACTGCTCACAGCGGTTCACACGGAGCTAACAACACCCGATTTCGTCCGGATTCCACTCACACGCATCGCCCGTGGTGAGTTCGTTCTCGTCGATGTGGGCCGAGAGACAGGCGTAGTTGCAGAAATACCGAGGCGACCCACAGTCGTCCTCACAATCGCGGACGCAGATCGGGTCGTGATCGAAGATACGCGACCCACAGTACGCACACGTCTCGTCCGCGTCCGGTGTCGTGATCGTCGTGGACATACCCGCCTCACGGGAGGGATCACCGAAAACGTTTCGTGGAGTTGCTCACCCACACCTCCGTGCAGTACCTTGTTCACGCTCCGGGCCGTATTCGAATCCGCATGCAAACGATCGACGTCGACGACCTCGATGCCGCAGAGGGCCCGCAGAACCGCGCCAGCGTCTCGGAGCCCCTCGACGCCGAGGACTTCGCGATGAACTACTACGCGCTCGATCCGGGCGAGGCGTTCACCGGCGGCCTCCACGCGCACCTCGACCAGGAGGAGACGTTCCTCGTCCTCGAGGGCGAGGCGACCTTCGAGACGGCCCCGAGTCCGACGGCCGAGACGGAGACGGTCACCGTGAGCGCGGGACAGCTGGTCCGCTTCGAGCCCGGCGAGTACCAGCAGGGGCGCAACGAGTCGGACGAGCCCCTCCGCGCGCTCGCGATGGGCACCCCACAGGAGTCGACCGACGTTCGGGTCGCCGGCCCGTGTGAGGAGTGCGGCGAGAGCGAATATCTCCGGTTCGCGATGGTCGACGGAACCCCGACGCTCGAGTGTCCCGACTGCGGTGCGGAATCGGCGATCTGACCGCAGCAAGGAGTCGCCACCGGGAAACCGCGGTCACGACGTCCACTCCTCGAAGGACCGGTAGACGCCCTTCGAGAGGTACCGCTCGGCCGAATCGGGGAACATCGTCACCACGGCGTCGTGGGGAACGTCGAGCTCGCCGCGATCGATGCGCTCCGCGACGGTCCGTGCCGCGACGCAGTTCGCCGCCGACGAGGAGGCGACGATGTGGCCCTCCTCCGCGGCGAGCCGCGACATCTCCTCGTGGGTTTCCCGGTCCGGAACCGTCTCGATGGCGTCGACCAGGTCGGGATCGAACAGGTCGTTCGTCTCGACGTCGTGAGTCCCGATCCCCTCGGTCTTGTACGCCTCGTGTTCGACCTCCTCGCCGAGGAACTCCCGGTAGGCCGACCCCTCGGGCTCGACCGCGACGACGTGGGTGTCGGGCTCGCGCTCGAGGAAGTACTCCGCGAGCCCCATGAGCGTCCCGCCGGTGCCACAGCCGATCACGATGGCGCCGACCTCGCCCGAGAGCGCGTCGTCGATCTCCGGCGCGGTCGTCTCGCGATGCGTCTCGACGTTGAGCGGGTTCGAGAACTGCTGGGGAACGGCGGCGTTGTCGAGCTCGTCCGCGAGCTCGTGGGCGCGATCGATGGCGTAGCCCATCCCCTCCTCGCTCGGCGTGTTGATCACGTCGGCCCCGAGCGCGCGCATCAGCTGCTGTTTCTCGACGGAGAAGCGCTCGGGGACGACGAAGACGGCCTGCAGGTCGAGCTGGCCGGCCGCGACCGCGATCCCGATCCCCGTGTTCCCCGCTGTCGGCTCGATCACGGTGCCGCCGGGTTCGAGGTCGCCGCGATCGAGCATCCGCTCGAGGATGTACTTCCCGATGCGGTCCTTGACGCTCGCGCCCGGGTTGAACGACTCGAGCTTCGCGTACACCGGCACCGAATCCGGGGACGCGTGGACGCGAACGAGGGGCGTCTCGCCGATCGTCTCGTTGACCGACGAGACCGGCTCGCGGCAGGGACTCATGTCCGGAGGGTCTACCCGACCCCTTGTGTAGGTTTCCATCGTTTGGAGATGGCGGGGACGGCTTCGAGGCCGGGGAAACGGAGTCCTCCTCCGAAACGGTCGTTTCGAGACGGGGAGCGATCCCCTTCCGGTCTCCGCAACGGTTAGGGTGCCGCCGGTTCGATGCCGGGACATGGTTCACTCGGACTGGGGCGACTGGCTGCCACGCGCCGTCGCGGATGCGGACCCCGAGACGGTCGCGCTCTGGTACCTCGGCTGCAACGGCTTCGCGATCAAGGGCTCCGACGGGACGGTCCTGTGGATCGATCCGTACCTGGGGACCGGCGACCCGCCGCGGACGACCCGGATGATCCCCGTTCCATTCGATCCGGCGGACGTGACCGACGCCGACGCGCTGTTCGTCACCCACGAGCACACCGACCACGTTCACGGCCCCTCGCAGGCGCCGATCCTCGCGGGCACCGACGCGGACCTCATTGGCCCGGACGACTCGCTCGCGGTCGCACGCGAGGAGAACTGGACCGACCGGTGGGACGTCTCCGACGACCAGTTCACCGAGATCGAGGAGGGGGACACCGTTCGAGTCGGCGGGTTCGCGGTCGACGTCGTCGAGGTCCACGACCCCGACGCGACCCACCCGGTCGGGTACGTGATCCGCCACGACGACGCGGCGATCTTCCACGGCGGCGATACGAAACACTCGGCGGTGCTCGAGGCCGTCGGCGAGCGATACGACGTCGATCTCGGCATCCTCGCGTTCGGCTCGGCCGGGACGATCCCCGACAAGGAGACGCGCGAGCCCGCCTACACCAAGTGGTACGCGGACGAGAACGAGGTCGTCGACGCCGCCAGGGCGATCCGTGCCGACCGCCTCCTGCCCACCCACTGGGACATGTGGAAGGGGCTCACCGCCGACCCGACCGCGCTGCACCCGCACGTGCGGAGCTTCGAGTACCCGCGGTCGCTTCGGATCGCGGAGATCGGCGATCGCGTGGATCTGTAACCGGATCGAACCCGTCACATCCGATCGCCACCCGGATCACGTCCCCTGGCTGACCGGATCGCGCGCCGCGAACGAGGGCACCGTCGAGGCGATCGATTCTCCCGCGTGATATTCGGCCCCCACGTTTTAAGAGGCTACTCGCGAACCGATGTTCCATGAGCGATTCGCAGTCGACGACGGAGCGCGTTCTCGAGGAGGACGGGATCTCGGTCCGAAAGTCGTTTTCCACCGACGAGTTCCCCGTTCCCGCGGTCACGTTCCACTTCGAGTCCACGCGGGACGAGCCGGTTCGGATCCGAGTGACCGACACGATCCCGGAGTCGTTCCCGATGGAGCGGGTCGGCTTCCACCCGGAGTTCGAGAGCGAACACTGGACGGCCTACAGCGACCACCGGGTCGAGTTCGAGCGGCTCCTCGAGCCCGGCGAGACGGTCCAAACGGTCTACGGGATCCGCGGCGACGGGATCGATCCGGAGTCGTTCCTCTCGCTGCCGTCCGTCGATCACGTCCCGGAGGGCGAGCCCATGGAGGACGTGTTGGGCGCCGACGGGACCGCTCCGGTTCGCGAGGTCATCTCGGGCGACCGGGAGTCGCTTCCGGGCATGGACTCGACGGACGAGTCACCCTCGAGCGACGGTTCGTCGACGACCGACGATTCGTCCTCATCCGACGGTTCGTCCGTAACCGACGCCGACGCGGCGACCGCCGACGGCGAGGACGACGAGACCGTCGATGCCGCGGCGGCGGACGCCGGAGACGACGAGACGTCCCCGCGGCCCGACCCGCGTCCGGTCGATTCCGCCGGGACGAGCCCCGCGGTGACGGCCGGTTCCCGCGAATCGTCGGCGGACGACGCTGACGAATCCGAGGCCGGGACGGACGAATCCGAGACCCGAACCGATGACGAGGATCTATCCGAGTCCGGATCGGTCGCGGCCGCGTTGGCGGCCGAGATCCGGGCGGGAGAGATTGACGACGCCGATCTGGAACTCCTGCGTTCGGAACTCGATCTCGATTCGGACGACGCCGACGTAGAGGTCCCCCGAAGCGTCGACGTTCGGATCAGCCGCCTCCAGTCGCGCATGGAGGACCTGGCCGCCTACTCCGACGCCCTCGAGGAGTTCATCGACGAGCAGGGCACGGCCTCGGAGGTTCTCGAGCGGGCCCAATCGCGCGTCGAGGAAGTCTCGGACCGGATGGACGACCTCGAGGGGCGAGCCGACGAGGCCGCCGACGAGCGCGCCGGGCTCGAGGACGGTCTCGCGGATCTCGAGGACGAGATCGACTCGATCGCCGACGATCTCTCCGCCGCGACGGATCGGATGGACGACGCAGAAGCGCAGCTCGCGGAGCTCGACGGGCTCGCAGAAACGGTCGAGGACCTCGAGGGAACCGTCGACGGCCTCGATACGGAGATCGGCGACGTGCGCGAGGACCTCGCGGACCTCGACTCACGGGTCCGGGACGTGGAGGACGCCGGCGACGACGTCGCGGACCTCGAGTCGGAGATCGAGCGGATCGACCGGGAGCTCGCCGAACTCGAGGAGTTCCGCGAACGCCTCAACGACGCCTTCGGGACCTAAAGCGACCCGCACTCGCCGCCTCGGGTCGGAACGCAATCCGTTTGAACCTCCAGCCCGGAGTGGCGACGATGACCACGCCGGTACCGATCGCGGTCCCCCGAAAGGGACGGCCGCTCGAGGCCGTCCTCGACCGCTTCGCGAACGTGGCCGGCCTCGAGGTGGCGACGCTCGCCGACGACGTCACCTCGACGCTCCGTTACGAGAAGGCCGTGACGAAGGGCGAACTCGCCGCCGACCGAGGACCCTACGAGCGGCTCGCCGACTACTCGACGCCCGCGGATCCCTACGCCCCCGAGTACACCCTGCTTCGTGACGATCGCGAGGGAATGCCGCGCCGGATCGTCTTCGACGCCGTCCGGGTCGACGTGGACGGGGTTCCCGTCGAGCTGATCGGTCGCGAGGAGCCGTTCCGCTCGCTTCGGACCCACGAGTTCGCGCTCGGGTTCGACTCGGCCGACCTCGTCTTGGAGGAGGTCGTCGAGCTGCGCCCGGCCGGCGTCGAGGGGCTCGCGGACGTGAACGACCGCATCGATCCCCGCGAGTCGGACGTCCGCGTGGTCACCGGCCTCGGAGACACGGTGTATCACACGCTCATGGCCACGCCGGAACTGCTGCCGGCCGGCGCCGACCTCGACCGCTCGTTCGTGACCGACTTCGGCGGCGACTTCTGCATCTCGCCGCGCTACGAGCGGCTCGTGACCGCGGTGCTCGGCACCGACGCGACCGCCGACCTCACGTTCACCTATCCCGATCCCGACCACGGCGAGGAGGAGGCCGCCATCGCCGAGACGGGCCTCGGCGTCTACCTGACCGTGACGGGGTCGACCGCGCGCGAGCACGGACTCGTTCTCGGCGAGCACCTCTTTCCGAGCGAGACCGTCCTCATGCGCAACGCCGCCGAGACCTCGGGCGCGATCGACCGCGTGCGCGACCGGCTCGTTCGCCCCGAGTCCGCCTCCGCGCTCTCCGTGTGAGGCCGGACCGCGGGGTCGACCGCCGCTACCGTGCCACGGGCGCGATCTGTGCGAACGACCACGACCACGACAACAGTCGGAGTCGCCACAACAGTTACCGTCCCGTGGCACCATCCCACACACATGAGCGACGACGACCGGTGCCTCCGGTGCGGCAACGACTTCGAGTACGACCGCGGGAGCTGTCCGAACTGCGGTTGGGACAGCGAGGCCTTCCGGGAGCGGGGCCGGTACGGTCTGGCCCGCCCCGGAACCGGCGAGTGGGATGACGACTGAACGCCTCGCCGAACCCGATCGTTCTCGACCCGATCCGACCCCGAATCACTCGGCGAGCGCCGACTGACGCGACTCGTGGAGCGCGTCACAGACGCCGCCCTGCCCGTCCATGTTCACCCGAGCCAGTCGCGCGCGCCGGTGGACGAGTTCGGCGTCGTCGGGATCGATCGCGTCCCCGTCCGGCGTCCGGAACAGCCGTTCGCTCCGCTCGAAGCGGTCCAGCGCCGCGGCCTTCTCGAGGTACCGCTCCAGCGGCTCGGCGGGAACGGTCACCTCGAAGCCCCGGTCGGGGACGGCGACCGCGATCCTGCTGTCGGCGATCTCGCGATCCAGGTCCGACCGCTCGAGGAGCGCGATCTGTTCGAGATCGAGGCCGGCGGCGAGAAGCGCCTCCGTCGCGCGGTACTGCCGGGAGAGGACCGCCTTCTCGTCGAGGGTCTCACGGAGGTCCGCGATCCCGTCCTCGGCGTCCGGGAACGCCTCCGCGAAGTCGATCCCCTCGTTGATCCCACGATTGACCTCCCGCTCGTGCATGTGTTCTCGAAGCTCGATCCGACACCGATCGACGCCCGGCAACGACTCGACGACGTCCCGGGAGTCGCCCGCCATCATCCACGCGAACGCCGGCGAACACCACGCCGTCGGCAGCGTGAAGGCGACGCGGACGGTCCCGTCCGGCTCGAACCGGATCTCGTCTATGTACTCCAGCTCGACGATCGATCGGTCGAGTTCGGGATCGGTCACCGACGCGAGCGCCTCGCGCACGCGCTCGCGGGAGGGACGATCGCCCTCCTGAGTGGCGTCGTTCTCGGATTCGGGGCTCCCGAGTGTGCCGTCCTCGGGTGCGGAGTCGTCCTCCCGCGTGGATCGCTTCGACATGATCAATCGGCCGCCGACCCGGTCTCGGCGTAGTGGGACTCCAGGCCGAACGCCTCCGTGACGCCGTCCTCGCGGAACTGCCGTTTCCGCTCCTCGATGTCGATGTCGTAGAGGTCGGCGGCGTTCTCGCCCATGATCTTCCGCATCACGTCGAGCGAGAGATCCACGCCGTACTCGTCCCGTTGGTCGTCGGTGAGCTCCGCGTTCATCACGCACTCGACGAGCCAGTCGGGGTTCCAAAGCGCGTAGTCGCTGCCGAACAGCAGCCGGTCCTCGCCGAGCCAGTAGAGGAGCTCGCCCATGATCTCTCCGAACTTCCGCGGGCGGTTCTGTGCCATCGGCGCGGCGACGGCGAGACCGCCGTAGACGTTCGGCTCCTGGGCGGCGATCCAACAGAAGTCGTCGAGCCGCGGGAGGCCGACGTGCTCGACGACGAAGTTGAGCTCGGGGAAGGACGTCGCGGCGTCGTCGACGTCGGCCACGTCGAAGGCGTCCCGGTTCAACGGACGGATGGTCGGGCCCTTGTGCGGGTGGATGTTCTCGATGCCGAGGTCCGCACACTTCTCGAGGTAGCGGAACGCCTCCTCGCTGTCGAGACGCCACCCCTTCGAGTCGCCGCGCCACTCGGCGGTGTAGAGCTTCACGCCGTCGATGTCGTACTCCTCCTTTTGTCGCTCGAGCTCGTGCAGCCCCGCCTCACCCTCGCGGGGATCGAACCGCCCGTTCGTGATGAACCGCTCGGGGTGATCGGCGGCCAACGCGGCGTTGTCGTCGACGGTGTTGAACCCCTCGTCGTAGAACTCGTGGAGGTGCGTCGGCTGGAAGATGCCCATGTCGACGGCGCCGTTGGCGAACAGGTCACGAAGCATCCGATCGCTCGAGTACTTGCGGTACTCCTCCAGGCTCCACTCGCGATCCTCGGGCGTAAAGCCCGTGTGATAGTCGTAGAAACAGCGGATGAACTCCTCGCCGCCCTCGTGGACGATGTTCTCCTCGCTCGCGTCCCAAAAGTGCACGTGGGAGTCGATGACGAACACGTCCTCTCCCTCGTCTGTCTGGTACATCTCGACGTATCATGGGTGCTGATAACACATAAACATCATCGTTTATCATTTAGTTAGCTGGCGGATCTATAGCGAACTTTTATGTAAATTCCGGGACCACCTACGGACGTCCATGGAAGCCGCGAGACTCCACGAGTACACGGAGGAGATGTCCGAGGCGCTCTCGATCGACGAGGTCGATCGTCCCGAGGTCACACGGTCGGACGACGTCGTCGTTCGGGTGCAGGGCGCCGGCTGGTGCCAGACGGACAACCACATCATCGAGGGGATGTGGACCGACTACGTCGAACAGGACCTTCCGATGACGCTCGGCCACGAGAACGCGGGCGAGGTCGTCGCGGTCGGCGAGGAGGTGCAAACCGTCTCGGTCGGCGATCCGGTCATCTGCCACCCGGTGATGACCTGCGGCGAGTGTCGACAGTGCCGGCTCGGCGAGGACATGTACTGTGAGAACCTCGCCTTCCCCGGCCTCACGACCGACGGCGGGTTCGCGGAGTATCTGCTCACGAGCGAGCGCGCGACGATCCCGCTTCCGGGCGGGGTCGAGCCGATCGACATCGCCCCCCACGCCGACGCCGGCATCACCGCCTACCACGCCGTCAAGAAGGCGGTCGACGAGTTGAATCCCGGCGATCCGGCGGTGGTCATCGGCGTCGGCGGCCTCGGTCACATCGGCCTCCAGTGTCTCGACGCGATGAGCGCAGCCGACATCATCGCGCTCGACGTCAAGGAGAGCGCGCGCGAGCTGGCCGAGGAGCTCGGCGCCCGCCACACCGTCGATCCGACGAGCGAGGACGTTCCGAGCGTGATCGACGACCTCACGGACGGCCACGGCGCCGAACAGGTTATCGACTTCGTCGGCGCAGACGCGACCACCGGTTACGCCCCCGACATCGTCGCACCCGGCGCCGATCACCACGTGGTGGGATACGGTGGGCACGTTCACGAGCCGTCACAGGCCCTCGTGGACGGAGAGTTCTCCTACCGTGGCACCCTCGTCGGGCGCTACACGGAACTGCAGGAGCTGGTGCGGCTCGTCGAGCGCGGCGACGTCGACCTCCACACCACCCGCTACGATCTCGCGGAGATCAACACGGTGGCGGAGAAGCTCGAACACGGCGAGATCGACGGCCGCGCGGTCATCACGCCCTGACCGATTCCGTATCGCTTCCCGGTCGGTTCCTGTTCCTTCCCGAACGTTTTCCGGACGCTTTCCGATCGTTCCCCGAACGCCCCCCGATCGCTCCCGTCTCCATTCCCAGGCTCCGTCGGTAACACTCGGGTCACTACCTGACACCGGCGTCCGCGAGCGCTTATGCGTCGTCCGCCACTACCGATGGATGCACACGACCCGACCGTTTCCCCATGTCGCAAAAATCAACCTACGTAGACGAGACCGAGATCGACGCATCGCTCGACGACCTACCCGACGACGACGCCATCGACGAGACGGTGGCGAACCTCGAGGCCAACGGCTTCGAAGTCGTCGTCGTCGAGAGCGCCGAGGGGGCCCTCGAGACCATCCAGTCGCACGTTCCGGCGGGTGCCTCGGTCATGAACGGCCACTCGACGACCCTCGAGGAGATCGGGTTCGACGAATACCTGAGCGAGGGCGACCACGAGTGGGAGAGCCTCCCCGACGAGATCTGGAGCATCGACGACGACGCCGAGCGGCAGGCCGCTCGCCGCGAGTCCCAGACGGCCGACTACTTCCTCGGCGGTATCAACGCGATCGCAGGGACCGGCGAGCTGGTCGCGGCCGACCGCTCGGGGAGCCGCATCGGCGCCTACCCCTTCGCTGCCGGCAACGTGGTCATCGTCAGCGGCGTGAACAAGATCGTCGACGACCTCGACGCCGCGCTCGACCGGCTCGAATCGGTCGCCTATCCCCTGGAGAACGAACGGGCGAAGGACGCCTACGGCGTGGAGAGCGCCGTCGCCAAACAGCTGATCTTCCGCCAGGAGCTCGAGGAGGGACGAACGACCGTCGTCCTCGTTCGCGAACGGCTGGGTTACTGAGACCGCGGAGCCGCATCCACGCGGATCGGTTCTGCCACCCCGGTCGTTCCTCTCTGTCGTTCCGCTCAGTCTGCCCTCTCGATCGTGTCTCTCGATCGTCCCCCTCGGTCGTCCCGTTTCGACGACTTCCGGAGGGATCGGAACTCGAGAACACGACGGGTTTCGTGATGCTTGGATACCGGATCCGGACGTCTCGACTCCGCTCTCCGGAATACTACTTTATGCCTACGGACGGACGTGTGGTGTGTAATGTCCAAGCAAGCACGTTCCTCGAAGGACGGTCCGATTCGGGGTCTGAAGCTCACTGGCTCACCACGCGAACGGGGCCTCACTCACGGGGAGGAGTTCGCGGACGAGATCGAACGGAACCTCGAGATCTACCTCGACGTGTTCGAGCACAAGGGCTCCGACGAGGAGACCGTCTACGAGCAGGCCGAGCAGTTCGTTCCCCTGATCGAGGACGAAAACGAGGCGTATGCCGAAGAGATGCGGGGCGTCGCCGAAGGCAGCGGGCTGTCGATCGAGGACGTAACGATCCTCAACGCGCGGTACGAGGTGATGTACAGCGCGTTCAAGCAGGCCGCGGACGAGATTAACGAGGGGCTCCCGGACGCGTGTACGGCCTTCGGGGTTCGGAACTCGCTTTCGGACGACGGGCACACGTACGTCGGCCAGAACTGGGATTGGATGCCGGGGTTGGAGACGTTCGTGATGGACGTCGAACTCGAGGACGGTGCCGATCACGTTGTCATGACCGAGGCCGGGATCGTCGGCGGCAAGATCGGCGTGAACGAGGCGGGTCTCGCGATGACGCTCAACGGACTCGTCACCGAACACGACGGAGAGGAACCGTTCCGGAAGCCGTACCACGTTCGGTTCCGCGAAGTACTCGCATCCGAGCGAATGGATGCCGCCATCGAATCCCTGATCGCCAGAGATAGGGCCTGTTCAGCGAACGTCATCGTCGGCCACGAGAGCGGGGAGATGATCGACCTCGAACTCTCGCCCGAGACGGCCAATTACCTCTACCCCGACGACGGTCTTCTCGTTCACACCAACCACGTCGAAGACTCCAGCTCGATGAATAGCGAGTTCGAGAGACTCATCCCCGATACGCTGTGTCGCGCGCCCAGACTCCGACGGTTGCTGACGGAGGACGCCGATAAGATCGGCGAAGGAGACATCAAGGAGGCGCTCCGGGATCACTTCGACCATCCGAACAGCATCTGCCGTCATCCCAACGAGGACGATCCCGAACTGGATCGCCTCGAGACCGGCGGCAGCTTCGTGATGGATCTCACCGAAAAGCGCCTGCTCGGAACCAACGGTCCGCCCTGTGAACACGAGTACGTCGAGTTTCAGGTCGGTAGCTCGTCCTCTCAGCCACAGGGTGCAGTCGACGGCCGCCATCCCTGATTAGGTGTGAACGTCGCACAAACCCTAAGTCCCCCTTCCGTGAATCGGGACCATGTCCACTGCGACCGCACTTCTCGGCGCCGGCGGGAAGATGGGGCTCCGTATCGTCGATCGGCTCGAAGATCACTCCGACTACGAGATGCGCTACGTCGAGCCGGCACCGGAGGGACGCGAGCGGCTCGACGATCGGGGCGTCTCGGCAGTATCACAGGAAACCGCACTGGACGGCGCCGACGTGGTGATCCTGGCCGTCCCGGATACGGTGATCGACGACGTCTGCGACGACGTCGTTCCGGAACTCGACGCCGGGACCATGGTGATCCTGCTCGATCCCGCAGCCGCCTACGCTGGTGGGCTTCCCGCGCGCGAGGACGTCTCATACTTCATTACACACCCGTGCCACCCGCCCCTGTTCAACGACGAGACGGACCCGGAGGCAAAACGGGACCTGTTCGGCGGTCAGGACCTCGCAAAACAGAACATCGTCTGTGCGCTCCACCAGGGGCCCGAATCGGACTACGATCGCGGAGAGGAGATCGCTCGCGACATCTACGCGCCCGTGATGGACGCACACCGGGTCACCACCGAACAGATGGCGTTTATGGAACCCGCTCTCGTCGAGACGGTGACCGCGACCTGTTTGTACGCGATCCGCGAAGCGATGGACTACGTCGTCGAGGAGGCGGGCATTCCGGAGGAGGCCGCACGGGACTTCGTCCTGGGCCACGTCCGGACCGAGAGCGCGGTCATCTTCGATGAGGTGGAGTATCCCCTCTCGGACGCCGCGCTCGAGGCCGTCGAGGAAGGCCGCGAGGAATTGTTCCGGGACGGCTGGAAGGAGCGCGTCTTCACGGCCGAGAGCGTCGAGGACAGCACTCGAGAGCTAACCGAGAAATGACCGCGTCGAACCGGCGGGATCCTCCGTCGGCTAACGTCGAACGATCGCCAGCCGGCTTCCCCGGCGAACGCTCCATGACGGACGTCCTTGGCGAGATACTGAATGATTGCAGCTACCCGGCCAGCTACTGTGTCGTCGACGAGATCGTCGCCAAGATCTGCCTGCCAGGGGGGTGATTTAGTATAGCGAAATATAATTTATGAGTTCGAGATCGATCGCCTCGAGAAGTCGATCGACTCCCGAGACCCCACGAGACCGAGAGGGTGTGAGGTCGCGCACAACCGATCGTCCACCGTGTCGCCCACGATTCGACGCTCGATGGATCACACGCAGTTCGATCACCTGCTGCCCGAAGCCGAATTCGAACTACCCTGGCCACGCCGATCGCGACGGCCCGTGATTCTGAAACGCGTTCCGCGGGTTCCCAACGACAGTTTGACCTCCGAGGCGATCATGCCGACGTGGAGGCGGAGAATGGCACCTGGATCGACGGTATCGCCCGTGAAGGTATCGCCGTCACTGCTGTATCACACGCCATCAATCGGCCCATCTTCCCCGAACATCACGCCCATCGACGGTTGAGGTCTCGATCGATGCACGTCTCCCGATCGTCGAGCCGATGGTACACTCGTTTACGGACGGGACATCGGATCGGCTCCGGGCGGATCAAAACGGACCCAAATGCGTGTCGAGACTGAACGAAGCGGTCGGCATCACCTCATGAGAACGTTCCCGCCATCACCACACCCCGTAGGAAGCCTTTCTCCCCTTCGGGACGCCGGACGGGACACTGCTCCACGACGGGATATCGGACGTTTCCCCCCGTGTCCTCATCGAGTATCCTCCCTCCGGCGACGATCTCCTCGATCCACTCGAACCAGGCCCAGTTTGGGGTCCAATGATTCGACACATCGGAGAACCGATCCGCGCCTCTCCAGTCGATCGAGTCGGCCGGCGAACCCGACCCGGCCTGCGGTGGTTCGAACGTGAGATCGAACGCGAGGCCAACGAGGGTTCGAACCGAAGACGAGCGCGGAATCGGAACTTGAAATCCCACCGGAACATCTCGACGATCGACATTCATCGACTTATACGGGATCGTAACACCACACTCGACTCATTTGATTATCCGAATATATCGCACTAAATAGTGCTTATCCGAGTCCATATGCACCAATGTGCGAGGAGATATGGACCTACTATTCTGGATAAGGGCTCTTATCCGTGGAAATAGGGATAGATTGATTATCCCACGGCGAGACTCGTCGAGTGACGATGAGCGAGGATCCGAACACGGATCGGACGTCGGTGCGGACCTACGTTCCGGCGTATCAAAAGGAGGAATGGTCCGAACACGCCGACGAGCTCGGAATGTCCCAAAGCGAGTTCGTCCGCACGATGGTGCAGGCGGGACGTCGCGGGTTCGACCTCGACGGGGGCGACGATCGGACCGTCGAGGAACCCGCTGATCAGCACCCTGACCCCGGGGGTGGCGACCTCGAAGACCGGATCCAAACGATCCTCGAACGGGAAGGGGTGATCTCCTGGAACGACCTCCTCGAGGAGGTCACGGGGGAGATCGAGACGCAACTCGAGGAGACGCTGGACCGGCTCCAAGACGAGGGCGCGGTTCGCTATCGCGGCCGCGAGGGAGGCTACGTGTTGATCGATGAGTAGCCAGGAGACGGAGCCGGCTCCCAAGGACCCGATCGGGTACTTCCTCGAGGACCTGACCTATCACGGAAAGACCGAACGGACGAGGGGTTCCTACGAGCGCGTTCTGCGCCGCTTCGAGGCGTTTTTGAGCGAACGAGGGACGTCCACGTCCGAAGCGTCCCATCGTGACTGTATGGCGTTCGTACACTCCCTGCGCGGCGATCTCGCGGAAAGCACCGTTGCGACGTACGCGGCGTATCTCCACCGCTATTACGCCTACATGACCCAGATAGGCGTCTTCGAGGCGAACCCGATGACGCTCGTGATGGAGGAGATGGACGAGTCGATCGACAAGGACCCGTCCCGCCGCGAGATCGACGTCTCGAGCATGCGGACCTTCGTCGCCGGCATTCGACATCCGCTCCATCGGGCCATCGTGGTTACGCTGTTGAAGACCGGCGTTCGCGTGGGCGAGTTGTGTAACCTCGATCTGCGTGACGTCGCGCTTTCGGATCCCAACGTCGAGGCCACATACGAGGTCGGAACGCGGGCGGCCCTCGATGGACGCCCCGATTCGCTGTACGTCACCGGGGATGCACGCGTCGGCCAGTCGCTAAACGGGGAAGTTCGGACCGCCGCAAACAAGCGTAAACGGGATACGGTGATACCGATCGACGACGAGTTGGCGACCGTGTTGAAGGCGTGGCTCGCGGTCCGTCCCGACGCGGTCTCGCCGGCAGAACCCCTCCTCGTCTCCACCGCCGACGGCTGGGGCGAGCGGATCGACCCCGAGTCCGTCCGTCACGTGATCGAGCAATACGCCCGCGATCACGGGTGGTACCACACCGGCGGCGGGGCGAGCGAGAACGTCACTCCCCACTACTTCCGGCACTTCTTCACCACGCATCTACGCGAGCGGACCGGGGATCGCGGCGTCGTGAAGTACCTCCGTGGCGACGTCGCCGACGACATCATCGACACCTACACCCACAACTGGGGCGACCGCGTCCGCCGGATCTACGAGGCGAACGTCTATCGACTGGTGTAGGATCGCTCGTCGAATATTTCATCGATCCCTCTCGACCTCGAGAAGTTCGAGGGCGATACGGTAGCGGATCGACGGGAGACGAATGAATCACATTTCGCTATATAGAAATGCTACTCCGGAGCCGATCGCTCGATGATCACTCGACGCGCACTCGATCGCCGATAGAGAGTCTCTCGAGGCGGTTCAGTTCCGTTCACGGAGCGTTCCGCCGGCGAGCCCGTCCCACTCGACGCGGTAACCCAAGCGTGACAGTACCGTGCTCGCGTCGTCGATGTCGACCTCCGACAGGACGGACTCGGCCTCGTTTAACGACATCCCGGACTCGATCCGATCGTCGAGGCGCTCGAGGACGTCGGGGCGCACGAGCGTTCCCCCGAGCCGCTCGTGTTCCGGAACGGAGATCCCGTCGAGCGCGTCGGTCGCGACCCCGTGTCGGGCCGCGAGGGCTTCGATCGTCGTGACGTCCTCGTCCGGGCGGAGCACGTCGGGAAGCGTGGACGCCGCCTCGGCGAGGAGCTCCGACTCGTACTCTCGGAGCACGTCGACGACGTCCTTCACCCGAACGGTCCCCGAGTAGGTCACGACCCGGTGATCGCGTGCGGCGATCTCCTCGCCGACGCCGAGCGACTCGTCGACCGCGACGATCAGCTCGACGGATTCGACCGTCTCGAGCTGAGAGAGCTTCTTCTCGACGTACTCGGGGGTCCAAAAGCCCATCACTTCGAAGAAGACGCTGAAGTCCCCGTGGTCGTACTCGAAGGCGAAATCCGGGATCATCACGCTCGTTCCCGTCTCCAGGGGCTCGGGCTCGCGAACGAGGGCCCAGTCGAGATCGAGGGATCGAAACCGTCCGGCGAAGTCGGCCTCGACGCCGCTGTCGAAGGTCGGCTCCGCGAGCGGCTCGACGCCGGGAACGGTCACGTCGCCCTCGGAAAGCGTCATCGTCCGCTCCGTGCCGCGGTCGTCGATCGTGGCCGTGAGTCGCCACTCCGGCGCCTCCGCGACGGACCGGAGCAGGCGGGCGAAGGCGGTGCCGTACCGGCGGGTGCCACGAAACAGGGAGTCGGGGCCGGTCACGACGACCTCGCGTCCCTCGTCGGTCCGTTCGATCTCGTACATCAACCCCAGCCGCTTCGTGGCGCTCACGAGCCGTTTCGGGTCGGCCGATCGGACGCGGACCTCCGTCGCATCGAACAGCGCCGTCTGGGCGAGCGAGAGGTCGTACCGCTCGAGAAGCGTCTCCACGTCCCAGCGCGGCTCGAACCCGACCATTACCTGCTCGGCCTCGCGGTCGGCGTAAAGCGACTCCTCGACCGCGGTCGGAGCGACCCCGAGTCCGTCCGCGGCGACTTCGAGGGCTCGTTCCCGCTCCTCCTCGGAGGCGACGCCGACCGATTCGGCGGCCTCGAACGCCTTTCTTCGCGCCCGCTCCGGCGGGAGCGGCGAGCGCGTCTCGAAGGTGGCCTCGCGTTCCAGGAGCGCCGCCAGCCCCCGGACGAGCTTGAAGTCGGCGGCCTCCGCCTCGAGATCCGAGAGGCCGGCCTCCAGTTCCGCGCGTCGGTCTCCGACGTGCTCGCGGAAGGTCCCGATGAGCCGCTCGGCGAGCGGTCGGTCACCCTCGTCGGTGAACGTCGGCGCGTACCCTCCGCCCGCTCGCGAAACGCGGAGGTGGTCCTTTCGAAGCACGGTCGTACCTCGGTTGCGATCCCGTAAAACCCACCGGCTGGCTCCGGTGTCGAAGCGGGGACCGCTTCGCCCCGCGGATGGGGACAAGCATTTGTATCCCCGAGCGAACCCTCGCACATGCGACGACGGGGGTTCTTGACCGCGGCGCTGTCGACCGTGGTCGCGGGCTGTCTCGGGGAACGCCCTCCCTCAGGCCCACGACATCCCCCGAGTGGCGGAACGCCGCCGGGTTCCGGCCCGGAGACCGCCACACCCTCTCCCGGATTACGACTCGCGGATCGGGACTTCTCCGAACGTGAGAACGGGGGGCTCCTCGTCGAGGCCACGATCGAGAACACGGCGTCGGAGACGCGGACCGGAACGCTCGTGGTCACGGCGACGACGCCAGAAGAGGAAGCGACGGAAACCCGGGACCTCGAGGTCGATCCCGGATCGGAGATCGATGTCGCGGTCGAGTTCGAACTCACCTACGGGGAGTTCATAAACGGCGGCAGTCTCTCGTTCGACATCGAGACGTGACTCCTCCGGCGGGTTCGAACGCCGGATCTCGTCCTCTCCTCGTTCGATCAACGCCGACGATCGGCCACCCGCTCTTCGGCGGTGTCGGCCGTCACGAGCTCGTAGAGAACGGCCCGACCGCCGTCATCTTTCGGACGGAGGATCCGCCCGAGCCGCTGGGTGAACTCGCGTTCGCTTCCCGACCCGGATAGGACGACGGCGACGTTCGCGTCCGGCACGTCGACGCCTTCGTCGAGGACGTTCGCGGCGATGATCCGCGAGTAGGTTCCCTCGCGGAACCGCTCGAGGGTCTCACGGCGCTCTTTCGTCCCAGTCTCGCTCGTGATCGCCGGCAACAGGAAGCGCTCGGACAGCCGATAGACGAGGTCCGTGTGTGCGGTGAAAACGATGACGCGGTCGTCACGATGGCGGTCCAGTATCTCCGCGAGTTCGCGTCGTTTGTTCTCCGCGTTCATCATCACCCGGCGGGCCTCCTGTTTGGCCAGCAGGGCCTCGCGTGCGCGGGGGTCCCGTCCCGATCGCATGACGAGCTTCCGGTAGTCGCTCCCGCTCGAGAGCGTGAGCCCGGAATCACGGAGATACTGGACGAACGTTCCCTGTACGTTCTCGTACCGTTCGCGCTCCTCGGGGGTCAACTCGACCTCGATCCGTCGCACGTCATAGGGGGCCAGATGCTCGCCCGCGAGGTCGTCGACAGCGACGTCGTACACCTTCGGTCCGATCAGATCCTCGACGACGCGGTGGGCATCGTCGGGTCGCTCGAAGGTGGCCGTCAGTCCCATTCGGGCGGGTGCGGCGAGGAACCGGGCGACGTCACGGTAGCCTTCCCCGCCGAGATGGTGCACCTCGTCGAAGACGACGAACCCGAAGTCGTCCCCGACGTCGTCGGCCTTGAGGTACGCCGAATCGTACGTCGAGACGGTTATCGGCTCGCGTTTCTGGGTGCCGCCGCCGAACCGACCGATGGGCATCTCGAACTCCCGTTCGAGCTCTCGGACCCACTGTTCGAGGAGGTCGATCGTCGGCACGACCACGAGCGTCGCCACGCCGAGTTCGGCCATGGCGGCGATCGCGATCACGGTCTTTCCGGCTCCGGTCGGCAGCTCGAGGACGCCGCGGTCGTCGTTTTCGTGCCACGCCTCCAGGGCCTTCCGTTGGTACTCCCGAAGCCGGTAGTCCGTCGACAGCGACAGCGCGGGCAGATCCAACACGTCGTCCACGACCGAGAGGCCGGCGACCTCGAGCGCGTTCAGGATCTCGGCGTAGCGAGCCGCCGGAGCGCGCTCCACGTCTCCTCGGTCGTCGTGTTCCACCCCGGGAAGCGGCGGCAGCGGCTCGTCGGCCTCGATCCGGATCGTCCCGTCCTCGTAGCTGAGCCGTACGGTCATCGGCGCACGCGACTCACTCGCGGACGCACATATAAAGACACACCGCCATCCAACCCCGACATCGATCACCGCTACCTCCACATCGACATCGATCGACGGCGAAGGTTCAAATCGGAGCGGGAATCATCGCCCCCGTGAAATCCCGATCGGCTCGACGCGGAACGCGGGTGTGTGGTACGGACGCGTCGAGAATTCCGGGTTCATAGCCCGTACCGCCTGTTCGCCAGCGTAAAGGGAACGGCCGTCCGATCGGTAGACATGCCGATCATCGATTCGATCGCGGTCTTCCTCGTCAGCTTGCTCGTGGGAGGCCTCTCCATCTTCGTCGCCGCGAGCATCGTGGTCGACTCGCGGAGCTACGAGCACGCGCTCGTCACCGCCGTGATCGCGGCGATCGCCCAGACGATCGCCGGCTGGTTCACCGGGATCCCGTTGGTGGGCGAGCTGTTGCCGCTTCTCGCGTGGATCGCCGTGATCAAGTGGCGATACGCCGCCTCGTGGATCAACGCCGCGATCATGGGCTTTCTCGCGTGGGCGGCGGCGATACTCGTTTTGACCGTCCTGCCGTTCGCCGGCATCGACGCCTTCGGCGTGCCGTTCACCTCGACCACCTACTTGTGAATTCCCACGAGTTGGGCATCGCGATGTCGGCGATCGAGGTGTCCCGAAACCCGTCGTCGACGCCGAATACGATTCGGAACGCGGACTCGCCTCAAAAGAGCGACTCGCTCGGGTCCAGAATTCGCGCTGGGCCCCCGACGGACCAGACGTCGGTCTCGATCCCGATCTCCGCGATCCGGGACTCCACCTCGTCGACGTACGGCTCCCGCGTGTTGACGTACACCGACGCACCGGTGTCCGTCGAGAAGTACACCGGGACGCCCTCCTCGCGGAGCTCCCGCACCGCGTTGAACACCGCGATCGTCTCCGGCTGCCAGTAGACCCAGCCGGCCGGTCCGGTCATCGTCGTCGCCGTCAGCGACAGCGAGTCGTGTTCGGCGAGTTCGAAGATCCGATCGAACGATCCCGCACGTAGCGCGTCGGTCATCTCGGCCAGCTGTCCGTGGATGTGGGCCATCCGTGCGTCGAACATGTGGCTCGCCTCCGCCTCCCGGTGGGCCTCCTCCGTCTCCTTGTAGGACGGAACGTGAGCGGCGACGATCCGGAGGTCGGATTCGGGATCGAATCCGTCCTCGCCCTCGCCGACCGGGAGCCGGCGGGCTCTGCAGTCCTCGTCGTTGAGCCCGGTCTCGAGGATGGAGTAGGCGCCGGTCACCGCGCGGGCCGCCGAGGACGATCCACGTCTGGCGACCGCGGAGATCTCCGGGCGGGACAGATCCAGGCCGGCCGCCTCCACGAGCGCGGTCGCCGCGGCCGCGAATCCCGAGGAGGACGACCCGAACCCGATGTTCGAGGGGAAGGAGTTCTCGCTTTCGAACCGAACGGCGTGGTCGAACCCGGCCAAGGCCCGAACGCGATCCACGACCGCCTCGACTCGTTCTCCCGCACGCCCCTCGACGACGTCGTCGTCGATCCGAAAGACGTCCTCGCTGCCGTCCGGTTCCCACTCGACGGTGGTCGTGGTGGCCGTCGGCGCCGTACAGAGGCTGATGGAGTCGTGATACGGCAGCCGCCGTTCCTCGTCGCGCATGCCGTGGTACTTGACGAGTCCCTGGATCGGATGCGCCCGTGCCGTGGCCTTCATACCGGGTATGTTCGGGCAACGCGGGATTAGCGTTGCGAATGACTGGCGTGGAGGTACCGACATGGCGATCCGGACCCATGACAAGAGTTTTGCCGACCGTGCGCGGATCGGATCGGTATGGCCGAGTACACCGTCGAGTTCGTCGGGACCGGCGAGACGATCGAGGTGTCCGACACGCAGACGATCCTCAACGCCTGCCTGGAGGAGGGCATCGCCCAGGAGTACTCCTGTCGGGTCGGGATGTGTCTGGCCTGTTCGGCCGAGATCGTCGACGGCGAGGTGACTCAACCGGCCGCGCGTGGCCTCACCGACGAGGAGGCCGAGCGGTACGCGTTGACCTGCATGGCGCGCCCGAAATCCGACCTCCGGCTCGATCGGGGCGTCTATCCGCCGAGCATCGAGGGCGCAACGTCACAGGGAGGACCGTCCGCAGCAGACGACTGACCCGACGGATTCAAGACGGTTCCAACCGGCGGGATAGACGATGCGTCAGGACCACCTCATCACCGCGACCCAACTCTCGCGGGCGGACATCGAGGCGGTGCTCGACCGGGCGCGAACGATCGACGACTCGCCGTCGACGTTCGCGGACCGGTATTCGGAGTCCGTGCTCGCGCTGTGTTTCTTCGAGCCGAGCACGCGCACGAAGATGAGCTTCGAGACGGCGGCAAAGCGGCTCGGCGCGGATACGATCGACATGGGATCGATCGAGTCGTCGTCGGTGAAGAAGGGCGAGTCGCTCGCCGACACCGCCCGGGTGATCGAGGGGTATGCCGACGCGATCGCGTTGCGCCACCCGAGCGAGGGCTCCGCGAAGATGGTCTCGGAGTTCGTCGACGTGCCGGTCATAAACGCCGGCGACGGCGCGGGCCAACATCCCTCCCAGACGCTCCTCGATCTGTACACGATCCGGGAGCGACACGGCCTCGACGACCTCACGATCGGCGTCATGGGCGACCTCAAGTACGGTCGGACGGTCCACTCGTTGTCGGCGGCGTTGACGAACTTCGACGCCACACAGCACTTCATCAGCCCCGAGTCGCTTCGGCTCCCGCGATCGGTCCGGTTCGATCTCCACGAGTCGGGTGCACGAGTCCGCGAACACACCGAGCTTGAGGGAGTCCTTCCCGAACTCGACGTCCTGTACGTCACCCGGATCCAGCGCGAACGATTCCCCGACGAGAACGAGTACCGATCGGTCGCCGGCCAGTATCAGATCGACGCCGAAACGCTCTCGTCCGCCCGCGAGGACCTGACGATCATGCACCCGCTTCCCCGCGTCGACGAGATCGCCCCGGAGATCGACGAGACGGACCACGCCCGCTACTTCGAGCAGGCGCACAACGGAGTCCCCGTTCGGATGGCGCTTTTGGACGCCCTTCTCGGGGGGACGGACCGATGAGCGCCGATCCCACCGACCACGAACTCCGCGTCTCGAAGATCCGAAACGGGACCGTGATCGACCACATCACGGGCGGACAGGCACTCAACGTCCTCGCCATCCTCGGGATCGATGGCTCGGAGGGGTTCGGCGTCTCCATCGGGATGAACGTCACCTCGGACCGTCTCGGTCAAAAGGACATCCTCAAAGTCGAGGGCCGCGAGCTGAGCCAGTCTGAGGTCGACGTGCTCTCGCTCATCGCCCCGGAGGCGACGATCAACATCGTCCGCGAGTACGACGTCGTCGAGAAGAACCGCGTGGAACGACCGTCGGAGGTCGTCGGCGTGCTCTCGTGTCCGAACCGGAACTGCATCTCGAACGATTCGGAACCGGTCGCGACCCGATTCGAGGTGCTCGAGGACGGGGTCCGCTGTGACTACTGCTCCGAGATCATCCGCGATCGGATCGCCGAACACATCGACGTTTGAACCCGGAATTGCGATCGTGGTCGAGGAATCGACACGAAACCTTCCCGGTAGTTTTTAGCCGCTCCCCGACCGAGGGACGACCATGAGCTCGAAAGCAAAACTGGTGGTCGCACTGGTCCTCGTAGCAGTCGTGTACTTCCTCGTCTCCGGCGACAAGGAGCCGGTCGAGGTCGAGTAGCGCGATCCAAACCCGGAACAGGACGGCCGAGTTCGTGCGGACCCACCGACTTCCGCACGAAACGCCGAGATGACGCGGGCTCGTCCGCGAACGTCCTTTTTAACACCGCTCGTCGAGTACCCACGGACATGTACGGTATCGTCACGCGAAACGCCGACGACGTCTCGATGGACCAGTTCGATCGCGGCTTCTACGAGGTGAAGGACGTCACCGGCCGCGCGTCCGAACCGATCGACGACGCCGTGAACATGGTCTCGTGTTTCGGCGACAACGCGGCAGCCGGCGAGAATCCGGATCTGGTCCCCGTCAACGACCGCGGCCAGCCCGCGACCCGCGATCGGACCCACTTCGATTGGGCCTACATCTGCCCGACCCATCCCGATTACCGCGAGGGGCTGTTGGAGATAATCGAGGACTGTGGCGAGCGTCATCCCGACGTGCGGCTCGACGACGTCGGGTTCCCACGGGAAGGCTACTGCCAGTGTGACCGCTGTGAGCGGAACTTCGCCGACAGCGATCACGAACGGTGGGAGGATTGGCGAGCCGAGGTGATAACGGAGTTCGTCGCCGACGCGAGCGAGCGGATTCCCGGCCGGACGTACCTCACGCTGTATCCGGACCCGCATCCCGGACACCTGTATGCGCGTTCGGGGCTGGATCTCGACGCGCTCGTCGAGTACGTCGACGAGTTCGTCGTTCCCCTCTACGACGTCGAGTACGGTACCACCTACTGGCTCGAAACGATCGCACGCGGGTTCCGATCGCGACTGGGCGGCGATTACGACGTCCACGGAGCTCCGCCGCAAACGCCCTTCTCGGTCGAGCTGTACGCGGTCGACGTCGACGTCGACGCGCTCGTTCACGCCACCGAGGTCGCCGAGGTCTACACGAAGGACGTGCTCTTCGGTTACGACGCCTCGAATGCGGCCGCCGCCCTCAGACGCCGGGACGCCGACTCGCGAGACGGCGAGGTCCATCGCCCCGATCCCGACGACTCCTGAACAGCCGGTCGGCTACCGCCTGAACGGGCGGTTTTCGAGCCCTCACTCGAGCCGTGCGAGGAGGTTGAGTACGTAGATCGTTCGAAGCATGCGTGCGGACTGGCCAGCCTTGAACGTGAGCTCGTCGGTGCCCATGACGTGTGAGAGCACGTCGCGCGAGGCGTGGTCCGGGGCCGCGGAGATTCCGGTTCCGTTCTCCTCGGCCCACCGCATCATCCGGAGGTCGGATTTGCTGTCGCCCATCACGAGCACGAACGGGTCGTCGATCCCGAGCACGTCGAGGGCGGCCGTGATGCCCTCGACCTTGTTGAGCTCGAGCGAGCTGATCTCGGCGGCGTCGGCGTGGTAGTAGCCGACGTCGACCCTCTCGAGGAGGTCCGAGATCGGACCGGGGATCGATTCGACATCGCGGTCGCTCGTCTCGCCCGCGGCCTCGAGAACCTCGCTGATCTCGGGATCGAGGTGGCCGTAGTGTGCGCGCGCCCACTGGCTGCCGACGTTGGTATCGGCGTCGTCGTCGGCACCATCCGTGGAGTCGGCATCGATCCCCACATCTTCGATCTCGCCATCGGCGCCGGATCGGACGTCGACGACGGCCTCCCCGAGGAGGTCGATCAGGTGGATCAGCCCGCGGTCGATGACGGTCTCGGCGTCCGCGCTCCCCGTCTCGAAGTTCGGCTTGAGCGTCACGTTGAACTCGTTGCCCTGGAGGTGACAGCCGCGCCGGACCGCCTCGGGCGCCTCGGAGAGAATTCGCGTTCGGACCGACTCGAAGACGGAGCGAACGTCGTCGTCGAGGGACTCGTAGAGGAGCCGTTTGGTCCGCGAGCCGTGTCCGGGCGTGAACACGCCGTTTCCGGCCTCGTAGACGATGGAGAGGGTCCCGGAGTGGACGAGCTCGTTTCCGAGTCCCTGGATCATGAACCCCTTTACGTTCTCGAGAGTCTGTCCGGTACAGATGACGATCGGTACGCCCCGCTCGTGGAACTCCGTGAGCAGATAGAGCGTCTCGCGTGGGATCTCGTTGTCCGTCCCGCCGGCCGATCGAAGGGTCTCGTCGACGTCGAGGACGAGCGCGTTGACCGCACGTCCGTATCGATTCAGGAGATCGAGGCCCGAGAACGCGGTCTCGCGGTCGGCGTAGGCGGCGATCTCCGCGAAGGTGGCGCCCGCCGGGAACGCCTCGCGGATCGCGGACTTCCGTCGGTCGAGCTCGTCGCTGGCCTCCTCCCAGTGTTCGAGCGCGACGCGGGAGTCGACGGGCGGAAACAGATCGACGAAGAACTGGTACTCGCGTAACGTCTCCGTATCGAACTCCTCGTAGAGGCGATACAGGAGGTCGTACCGTTCCATACGCTCGGGTCTCGCTCCGGGGTTAAGAACGTACCCAACCGCGAAGCGGCGCCGCGATCGCCGCCCGCTCCGGCCGGGGCGGGCAGACGGATTCACGAAGCCCCCAGCGAAATCGCCTCACTCGCGCGCTCGCAGCCACTCGAGGGCGTCCTCGAGGTCGGTCTCCGGCGGCGAGCAGGCGAACCCGTGGCAGGCGTATACGGTCGTTTCGCCGCTCCTCGCGTCGCGGCCGGCCCAGACGGGCGGGACCTCCGTGAGTCCGAGGCGCTCCGTCCACTCGTCGAGGCGATCGTCGTCGCTCGGACGGGGCGCCACCGTCGCGTTCGGGAGATACGTTTCGGAGAGCGTCTCCCACCACCCCGTCGGCAGCTCCGGGCCGACGATCACGAGCTCCGTTCCGCCGCGCTCCAGGCGGTCCGCGAGGAGGGCCAACGAGACGTGTTCGAGCGGGCTCGCCTCGATCCGGTCGGCGTGCGTCTCGACCACTCGTTCGGCGATCCGGCGGTACGGACGGCCGGAATCGCCGCCGACGAAGCCGTCCAGATCCGCGAGCAGGCCTGCGGCGATCCCGACGCTCGAGGGGAGCGAACGGTCGGTCAAATCGCGCGGGCGGACCGAGAGACGGCTCCCCGCCGTTCCGTCCTCGGGCTGTGCCGGCGTCGTGTATATCGTCCCGGCGTCCTCGTCGTAGAAGGCGTCGACGACGCGGTCGGCCAGTTCGATCGCGAACGCCAGGTGGTCGATCTCCCCGGTGACCTGGTAGGTGTCGAACGCGCCGCGAGCCAGGTACGCGTAGTCCCCGAGGTAGCCGGGTCCCTGGCGGTCGCCGTCGATGATGCGCCGGTCGAGTCGGCCCTCCTCGGCGTCCCAGAGGTGTTCTCGGAGGAAGGCGAGCGTCGACTCCGCCCGGTCGGCGAGCGACGGATCGAGGACCCGTGCGCCGGCCGCGAACGCGGAGATCATCCGTCCGTTCCAGCCGGCGATGACCTTCTCGTCGCGTGCGGGGCGAGGGCGTTCCTCGCGGGCCTCGTAGAGCGCCACGCGTGCGTCCATCAGCCGTTCGCCGACGGAACTCCGATCGAGGTCGTACTCCGCCGCGATGTCGTCGATCGACGCCGCGAGCGTCGGGACGGTCGTGCCGCCCTCGAAGTTGCCGCCCGGGGAGATTCCGTAGCGATCGCGAGCCAGGGAGGCGGCGGGCTCCTCGAGGACAGCGTCGACCTCCTCGGGCGTCCAGGTGTAGAAGGCGCCCTCCTCGGGGTCACCGCTCGTGGACGGGCGCGACTCCGGGGGAACGCTTCGGGCGTCGAGCGTGCCGTAGAAACCGCCGTCCCCGTCCGACAGCTCCCGCTCGACGAACGCGAAGGTCTCGCGAGCGATCCGGGCGTATCGCGGATCGCCGGTCTGCTGGTGGGCCCGCAGGTAGACGCGCGGGAGCTCCGCGTTGTCGTAGAGCATCTTCTCGAAGTGCGGGACCGTCCAGGACCGATCGGTCGCGTATCGGTGGAATCCCCCGCCGATCTGGTCGTACACGCCCCCGGCGGCCATCGCGTCGAGCGTTCCGGTCATCGCCTCCGCGAACGCGTCACGGCCGGAGACCGCGTACGCACGCGAGAGCAGTTCGATCCGCCCCGGCTGCGGGAACTTCGGGCCGCTCGATCCGAACCCGCCGTGTTCCTCGTCGTATCCACGCACCGCCGCGGCCGCGCCCTCCTCGAGGATCGCTTCGCCCGGCGACTCGCCCGGCTGGTCGGGCACGGACTCGACGCGGTCGCGCGCCGCGGCCCGCCACTGCTCGGCGCGTGACTCCATCTCCGCGCGCTGGTCTGGGTCGCTCCAGGAGTCGGCGATGCGTTCACAGAGCTGTGTGAATCCCGGCCGGCCGCGGGTCGGCTCCGGCGGGAAGTAGGTGCCGACGTAGAAGGGGTCGCCCTCCGGGGTACACCACGCCGAAAGCGGCCACCCGCCGCCCCCGGTGACGAGCTGGCAGATCGTCATGAACACCGAGTCGACGTCGGGCCGCTCCTCCCGGTCGACCTTGACGGGGACGAACGACTCGTTGAGCAGTTCGGCGACGTCGGGATCCGAGAAGCTCTCCTCCTCCATCACGTGACACCAGTGGCACGCCGAGTAGCCGATGGAGACGAACACCGGCACGTCGTGATCGTCCGCGATCTCGAAGGCCCGGTCGTCCCACGGCTGCCAGTTGATGGGGTTGTCCGCGTGCTGGCGCAGGTACGGACTCGCCTCCGCCGTCAGCCGGTTTCGATCGGTCGGAGTGGTCATGGACGGAGTTGTGCCTCGACGGGGAAAAGCCGTCCTACAGAGGTCCGCGAAGGGAATCCACGGCTTCAGCCGCACGAGGAGATACACGTTGACGGGGTCTCCGATATCCCCACATCCGTGGATCGTCGTGCGGTTTTCAAGGACAAGGTTTACACTACCGTGAGCAAACTTCCCGCGTATGACCGAGACCGTCCTGCTGGTCGGCGGCGGCGGCCGCGAGCACGCGATCGCGCGTGCCCTCGTGGACGACTGTGATCTGTACGCGTGTGCGGCGAACGAGAACCCCGGCATCGTCCGGGCCGCGGCCGGCTTCGAGTCGATCGACGAGACGGACGCGGACGCCATCGTGGAGTACGCGGAGTCCGTGGACGCCGATGCCGCGATCGTCGGCCCCGAGTCGGGCCTGGAAGCGGGCGTCTCCGACGCGCTCGACGCCGCGGGAGTCTACACCTTCGGCCCGCGCGCCGAGGAGGCCCGGATCGAGACGGACAAGGCCTACCAGCGGCGGTTCATGCGCGAGAACGACGTTCCCGGCTGTCCGGACTTCGAGACCTTCGAGGACATGGAGGCGGCCTGCCGATACATCGACGACTACGACGGCGACCTCGCGGTCAAGCCGGCCGGACTAACCGGCGGCAAGGGCGTGAAGGTGATCGGCGACCAGGTCACGGACGAGGAGGCGAAGACGTACCTCCGCGAGTCGGACTACGACCGGGTCGTCCTGGAGGAGCGGCTCGTCGGCGAGGAGTTCACGATCCAGGCGTTCGTCGCGAACGGCGAGGTGCGGACCACGCCCGCGGTCCAGGACCACAAGCGCGCCTACGAGGGCGACGAGGGGCCGAACACCGGCGGGATGGGGTCCTACTCGGATACGGGGTTCTCGCTGCCGTTCATGGACGACGGCGACTACGAGGACGCCGTCTCCATCATCGAGGCGGTCGTCGACGCCCTGCCGGAATACAAGGGCGTCCTCTACGGGCAGTTCATGCTCACCGCCGAGGGTCCGAGGGTCGTCGAGTTCAACGCCCGCTTCGGCGACCCCGAGGCGATGAACACGCTTCCCGTCCTCGAGACGCCGTTCCTCGAGGTCATCACCGCCGCGCGGGACGGCGAGCCGCTCCCGGAACTCGAGTTCACCGGGGAGGCCACCGTCTGCAAGTACGCGGTTCCGGCCGGCTATCCGACCGACCCCGACTCGGGCGCGCGGATCGACGTGGACGAGGAGAGCGTCGGGGACGCGTTGTTGTTCTACGCGAGCGTCGACGCCCGCGAGGACGGCATCTACACGACGACCTCGCGGGCCTTCGCCGTCGTCGGCCTCGGGGACTCCATCTCCGCCGCGGAGAGCGCCGCCGAGGACGCGCTCGCGGCCGCCGGCGACCGCGTTCGGATCCGCCACGACATCGGAACGCGCGACCTCGTCCAACGCCGGATCGACCACATGGAAACGCTTCGCGGGTGAGACGGTCCAGAGAGTCCGGCTGCCGGTGACGGCGGGTACGGTTGATCCGACCGGGGTCCGAGGCCAGGACGCGCAACAAGTTTCATTATAGTGGTGAGTGTCGAGTGAAACGGTATGGCAAACGATTCGAAATATCGCCAGCTCGTCGCGGACATGATGGGCGGCATCGGATGGCGCGATCTACGCGAGACGGATCAGCGTCGCGCGCCGGACCGCGACGTGGAGATCACGGACATCAAGACGGCGGTCGTGGAGGGGAACTTCCCGTGGGTGCTCGTGAAGGTCGAGACCGACGCCGACGTGTACGGGTTGGGTGAGGCGTTCCCCGGCCCGGCCGGCGAGCACGTGGAGTTCCTCAAGCCCGGTCTCGTCGGCCAGAACCCGCTCGACATCGATCGCCTCACCGAGCACATGACCCAGCTGCTTTCGGGCCTGGGCGGGTCGACCGGATACTCCCAGGCGGCGGTCTCGGGGATCGAGATCGCGCTTTGGGACATCGCGGGGAAGCTCACGGGACTGCCGGTCTACCAGCTGCTCGGCGGGAAGTACCGCGACGAGGTCCAGATCTACGCCGACTGCCACGCCGGCGAGAACCTGGCGGAGGCCACCTCACAGGACCCCCGCGACGTGTACTCGCCGGAGTCGTACGCCGAGGCGGCACGCGAGGTCATCGACGAGGGCTTCGGGGCGTTGAAGTTCGACCTCGACGTGAAGATCGAGGACGCAGACACCGCGACGCGGCGACTGTCGCGTCCGGCCATCCAGCACAAGGTCGACATCGTTCGCGCCGTCCGCGAGGAGATCGGCTACGAGCCGACGCTCGGGTTCGACCTCCACTGGAACTTCTCGGTGGAGACCGCGACCAAGATCGCACGGGAGGTCGAGGAGTACGATCTCGACTGGATCGAGGACCCGGTGCCGCCGGAGAGCGCCGAGACCCACCGCAAGGTGTCCGAAAGCACGTCGACGCCCATCCTCGCCGGGGAGAACCTCACCCGTGTCGAGGACTTCCTCCCGTTTTTTTCGGAGCAGGCCCTCGACGTCGCCGCGCCGGACATTCAAAAGTGCGGCGGGCTGCTCGAGTTCCGGAAGATCGCGACCGTGGCCGACGCCTTCGACGTGCCCATCGCGCCACACAACATCTCGAGTCCGATCGGCACGATGGCGAGCGTCCACGTCTGTGCCACCGTCCCCAACGCGTTCGCGCTGGAGTGGCACGCGCGTGAGGTGCCGTGGTGGGACGACATGCACACCGAGAACGCGGACCTCATCCAGGACGGCGCGATAGACGTGCCGGAGGAACCCGGACTCGGAGTCACGCTCGATCCCGACACGGTCGAAGCCCACCTCGCGCCCGGCGAGGAGCTGTTCGAGCTGTAGCGGCTGTTCGAGCTGTATCGTCCGCTCCCTACAGCCGAACGCCCTCGACGGCGACTTCTTCACGTTCGGCAGGTTACCACTCTCGTCCGGTTCCGGACTTCACCGATCGACTTCAAGCGCCCGTCGTCCCGAGACTCCCACCATCAAAACAACTATGTCCGAATGTAGGCAACGCGTCACCAGTGACAGAGATTGACATTCACACGGACGACGGTAAGATCGAGGCACTCCGTCGGATGTTGCTCGTGAGGGAGTTCGAAGACACCGTCCAGGACCGGTTCGCGGACGGCGAGATCCCCGGGTTCGTACACCTCTCGCAGGGCCAGGAGGCCGTCGCGGTGGGCGTCTGCGGGACGCTCACCGTCGACGACTACATCACCAGTACACACCGGGCCCACGGTCACAGCATCGCGAAGGGGCTCGACCCCGACCGTGCACTGGCCGAACTGTACGCGAAGGAGACGGGCTACTGCGACGGAAAGGGCGGCTCGATGCACGTGGCGTCCCTCGACGAGGGGATGCTCGGCGCACAACCCATCGTCGGGGCGAGCGCCCCGCTGGCCGTCGGCGCCGGCCTCACCGCCCAGTACGAGGACGCGGACTGGATCGCCGTCGCGTTCGTCGGCGACGGCGCCACCGCCGCCGGACAGGTCCACGAGGCGTTCAACCTGGCGGCCACCTGGGGCCTGCCGGTCGTGTTCGTCATCGAGAACAACCGCTACTCGGAGGGGATGCGGTTCGACGAACAGCACAACGTCGACGACCTCGTCGACATGGCCGCGAGCTACGGCGTCCCGGGCGAGGTCGTCGACGGACAGGACGTCGAGGCGGTCCACGACGAGATGGCCGAGGCCAAAGAGCGGGCCCTCGACGACGGACCCACCCTGATCGAGGCGAAGACATACCGTTACCGTGGGCACTTCGAGGGCGACCCGCAGCCCTATCGGACCGAGGAGGAGGTCGAGGAGTGGAAGGAAAACCGCGATCCCATCCGGAACTACACGGAGGAGCTCCTCGAGGAGGAAATCCTCTCCGAAGCCGACCACGAGGCGCTCCGCAGCGAGGTCGAGGCGGTCATGGAGGAGGCGGTGACGTTCGCCAGGGAGAGCGAGGAGGCCCCTCCGAGCGCGGCGTACGACGACGTCTTCGTCGAGGACGCGCCCGACGTCGAGGCCCACAGAAGTAGACTGGCGCGCGAGGAATCGAGCTGGGGGACGTACTGATGGTGCAGGCCGACGCGTGCGATGGCGACGCCGACAGGATGACCATCCGTGAGGCCATCCGCGAGGGGCTTCGCGAGGAGATGCAGCGCGACGAGTACGTGATGCTGTACGGACAGGACGAGCGCGACGGCGAGTCCTTCGAGGTCACGGCTGGACTCCACGACGAGTTCGGCGATCGACGCGTGAGGAACACGCCCATCAGCGAGGCTGCGCAGGTCGGGGCCGCCGTGGGTGCGGCGGCGACTGGCCTTCGACCGGTCGTCGAACTCAGCTTCTCGGACTTCATCGGCGTCTGCTTCGACCAGATCATGAACCAGGTCGGCAAGACCCGATACATGTTCGGCGGGGAAAGCGAGGTGCCGCTCGTCCTTCGCGCGACCGAGGGGGGAACCCTCGGTGCCGCCGCCCAGCACTCCGGGACCGTCCACACGCTCGTCTCACACCTGCCCGGGATCAAGGTCGTCGCTCCCGCGACGCCGGCGGCGTCGAAGGGACTCATCAAGGAGAGCGTCCGGTCGGACGACCCGGTGATGTTCTTCGAGAACAAGGCCATCTACGGCGAACGTGGCGAGGTCCGGACCGGCGACCGAACGGTCCCGCTCGGCGAGGCGAGCGTGGAGCGGGCGGGCGACGACGTCACGGTCGTTGCCACCCAGCGGCTGTTCGGCGAGGCGATGGCCGTCGCCGACGACCTCGCGGGCACCGCGGAGTTGGAGGTCATCGATCCGCGGTCGCTGTACCCGCTCGACGCCGAGACGATTCTCGACAGCGTGGCGAAAACCGGCCGTCTCGTCGTCGCCGACGAGAGCCCGATGTCGTACGGATTTCACGCCGAGGTGATGGCTCGGGTGATCGAGGACGGCTTCTTCTCGCTCGACGCGCCGCCACAGCGCGTCGGGGTCGCGGACACGCCCGTCCCGTTCGCACCGGACCTCGAAGCCGAGGTGCTGCCGAGCGCTCCCGACGTCGAACGGGCGGTCCATCGCGTCCTCTGAGTCACCACTCGAGTCGGACCACTCACACACGTCGGCCACACACGTCTCGTTCGGGGTCCGGTAGTCCCATCGTAACTATAGGCATTCGCCGCGTCGTCTCGTCCGATCAGACATGACAACGGAAGAAAAAGAACCGGGGATCCGGACGGGACGTGACGGGGCGAACGACGGACGGGACGACGGCATCGTCGGGGCGGTCGAAACGGCGATCCGATATCCCACGGAGAGCGACGACGTCGCGATGATCGTCGTCATCGGCGGCCTGCTCTCGTTATTCTCGTTTCTCGTCGTCCCGATCTTCCTCCTTTCAGGCTACCTCGTTCGAGTCCTTGACCGGACGGCCGACGGCGACGACGTTCCGCCGGCCTTCGAGGAGTGGGGGGAGCTGGCGATCACCGGCGTGAAGGCGGCCGTGATCGGGTTCGTCTACGCCCTCCTTCCCGCCATCGTTGGCGGCGGCGTCGTCCTCCTCGGGGGCGTCGGAATCGGTCTCGGAGGGGACGGACCGTTGGCCGGCATCGGCGTCCTTGGCGTGATCCTCGGCGGGCTCCTGTGGGGTGGCCTCGCGTTGCTCGTCTCCTACCTGCTTCCGGCGGCGCTGGCCAACTTCGCACGAACGGAGTCCATCGGGGCCGGGTTCGACTTCGGGACGCTGTCTACGATCTGGACGTCCCGACCGTACGCCCTCGCGTGGGTGACGATGATCCTGGTGTTTTTGATCGGCGGACTGGTCGTCGGGGTCCTCAACGTGGTTCCGATCCTCGGAACGATCGCCGGGGCGTTCGTCGGGTTCTACTTCGCGGTCGCCGCGTACTCGGTCATCGGCCGCGCCTGGGCGGACTTCCCGGTCGCCGCTCACGACGGTCGGTGAGGTGCGGTGAATCGGTGACCTTCGAGCGCCGACGTACGGCGACGTCGCGATCGCAGTTCCCGGGGGCACGGACCCACCCCATCCCTCAAGAGACATGCCTCGCCACAGGCGTGGCAGTGGTACCGCCGGTAGGCGAGATACCAGCGATTATCCACGGAAATCCCCTCCGTTTGCGGAGGTTATTGCACGACGTGACGGGGGCGCAACTCGTGACGAGTTGGGATCCAATTTTAGAGCCCTTCCGCAAACACGCGATTCTCCGTAAATCGGCGAGTAAGAGGTCTCTAAAAGGTATTTGAGTTTAGCCGCGAATCGTGTCGTGACAGGATGGGCGCTGCAGGATTTGAACCCGCGGCAGCTTGGTCCGAAGCCAAGTACTCTGTCCAGGCTGAGCTAAGCGCCCTCGATACCTGGGTAGTCCGGTCGGGTGTTTAAGTCCCGCGATCCGGATCGCGATCGGGAACCGCCATCCCTTTTAAGCCGTCGCGGTCTCGTGGTGACGTATGTCGATGGGCCGGACCGCACGGGGTGCACTCGAGTTGACGCGGCCCCTCAACGCGGTTTCCGCCGGCGTCCTCACGTTCACGGGCGCGTACGTCGCCGGCGGCGAGGTGCTTGCCGGGGACGCGCCCGCCGTCGCGGCCGCCGTGTGCGCGACCGTTCTCGCCACGGGCGCCGGGAACGCCGTGAACGACTACTTCGACCGGGAGATCGACCGAGTCAACAGACCGGATCGGCCGATCCCACGCGGCGCGATCTCGGCGAGGGGCGCGCTCGCGTTCGCCATCGTCCTGTTCGGTGGCGCGATCGGAGCCGCGCTCCTCCTGCCGCCCGCAGCCATCGGGATCGCCGTGTTCAACCTCGCGTTGCTGCTCGCGTACACGGAACTGTTCAAGGGGCTTCCGGGCGTGGGAAACGTCGTCGTCGGGTTTCTCACCGGCTCCACGTTCCTCTTCGGCGGCGCGGCCGTTGGGTCCCCGTTCGGGGCCGGCGTGCTCTTCGTGCTGGCGGCGGTCGCGACGATCACGAGGGAGATCATAAAGGACGTGGAGGACGTCGCCGGCGATCGCGAGGAGGGACTCAACACGCTCCCGATCGTGATCGGCGAGCGGAACGCGACGTGGATCGGGATCGCCATCCTCGCGACGGCGGTGGCGGCGAGCGCGCTCCCGTTTTTCCGCGGCGACTTCGGGACGGCGTACCTCCTCGTCATCGTCCCGGCCGATCTCGTGATGCTCGCCGCGGCCGTACGGTCGCTTCGGGACCCGGCGAGCGCACAGCGGCGGCTGAAGGCGGGGATGCTTCTCGCGGTGGTGGCGTTCATCGCCGGGCGGGCGGCGCCGTTCGGATGAGGACCGTCGACGTCCGTCCGATGGAGCCCGCCCCGCCGGCGCCCGGCGGATTCGTCTGACGGTGATCAAAAAGAATATTATCCGCACGACTCATCCTACTGACACCTGATGAACCCCGGCAGGACGGTGCGCCGATCGATCGCATGCCCGCGGCTCGAAGCGGGAGACGCGGGGCCCACAGATGTATGACCTCCGTCCACACCTCGACGCCGAGGTGGATCCGGGAACGAACCTCCTCGTGAGCGGTCCGGCGATGACCGGAAAACGAAGCCTCGTGCTCGACGTTCTCGCGGAGGGGACGCGGGGCGGCGACTCCTCCATCATCGTGACGACGAAGGACGGCGCGGATCGCGTCCTGAAGGATTACCGAAAGCGGATCGACTACGAGGACCGGCCGGTGGCGGTCGTCGACTGCGTCTCCCGCCAGCAGGGAGTCGACGACGTCCGCGACGACGACCGGATCAAGTACGCCTCCTCGCCGGTCGACATGACCGGGATCGGGATCAAGCTCTCGGAGTTCCTGGAGGCATTCTACACCGACCGCGGGATCGAGCGCAACCGGATCATGGTCCACTCGTTGTCGACGCTTCTCATGTACGCGGAGCTGCAGACGGTGTTCCGGTTTCTCCACGTCTTCACCGGCCGGGTGCAGAGCGTCGACGGGCTCGGGCTCTTTTGTATCGACTCGACGGCCCACGACGACCAGACGATGAACACGCTCAAACAGCTGTTCGACGGGATCATCACCACGAACGAGGACGCGGAACCGACCGTTCGGCTCGCGCGGTGAGGATCGCACACGTCGTCGCGACTCGTCGCCGTGAAGCGTACGGCCCGTCCGCCGCAAGTACCAGACACGGAGACACGACCGCATGAACACGACCGCATGAAGCCCTGCATGGTCGGGATGGCCACGCTTTTATCGACCAGCGTCGATCCACGTGGTATGTCTACCCACGACTCCGACCTCGACGGGGAGGTTCGAGAGGAGGGATCGCAACTGCTTCCCTTCGATCTGGTTCGACCCGACCGGTTGCGCTGGGAGTGGGGATCACGCGTGATCGACGACGAGGAGACCACCCTCCAGGGCGTCTGGAGACACGACGGAAGTTCGTGGGATCTCTCCGTCTTCCGGGTGACGGAGGGGACGGTCGTCGTTCGAGTCCGGACGCCTGCAGGACGCGAGCGGTTCTACGGAACCCTGCGATCGGAGGCTCGTTCGGCGCTCTCGAAGCTGGAGGCGGCGGCGTCCTGGCGGCGAACGGCGTAATTCGGGACCGGGATTGGGACCGAATCCGCAAGAAAGGGCTACAGGCGGTCGTCCTCGATGCTTCCTGGGTCCTGGGCGGTGTCGAACATGTTGTTCTCCGCGCTCTCCATCATCTCGTCGCGCGGCTCGTCGTCGACGATGCTGACGTTGTAGGCCTCGATTCCCGAGGAGATGAGCTCCTCGGCCGCTTGTTCCTCGCTCACGAACTCCTGTTCGGCCAGCTGTTGGAACTCGGAGTAGACGTCGTCGGAGAGGGACAACTCGAAGGTGGGCATGGTCGGATCTATCCCGTGCCTCCTTTTAAGCTCTTGGCTCGCCGCCGATATCGCGGGAACTCCCGCACTCAGAGATCCGACCAGGCGCCCCAAAACCGCTGGAGTGCGGTGAGGTGACCGACGACGGCGAACAGGGCGAGGAGCGCGCCGACGATCCCGACGTCGGCGACGATCGATCCGGAGTGGAGAGCGGCGAGGGCGCCCGTGATCCCGACGAGCGCGAGCCGGTCCGCTCGACCGAGCAGTCCACCGTACTCGCGGCCGAGCCCGACCGCCTGGATCTGCGTCCCGAGGTAGGAGGTCATCAACACGCCGGTGACGGCGGCGAGACCGAGCCCGTACCGTCCGATCCCGGCCGCGAGCCCCGCGAGGATCGCGATGTCGGCGTAGCGGTCGAGGACGTGGTCGAGCAGGTCGCCGCCGGAGGACTCGATGCCCTGCTCTCGCGCCAGCGCGCCGTCGACGAGATCGAGCCAGCCGTTCGCGAAGACGAGAAGCGCGCCGGCGAGGTACCCGGCCGTCGTCGCGAGCGAGAAGGCCAGACCGGCCGCGATCGCGGCGAAAAAGGCGATCACGCTCACCCAGTCGGGAGTCAGTCCGACCCGGTCCGCGGCGGTCACCCAGGGGCCGAGCAGTCGGTCCGCGAGGGGCCGCAGTCGGTCGAGCGTCATCGGTCTCCTCCCGACGTCATCGGTCTCCTCCCGACGTCATCGGCCTTTCCCCCCATCTACAGGTACCCGGTGAAGTCGACGGTCCCGACGCTCGGGTCGCGGTCCCCGTCGAGAACTCGTTCGATCTCGGCCGCGACGGCGTCGGGGTCGCGGTCGGTCGTGTCGATCTCGTAGACGTGCTCGCGGCCGAACCGCTCGACCGCCTCCGAGAGGATCACGTCGAGGGCCTCGCTTTCGGCGTTCTCGTGCGCCGTCGCCTCCGGCTCTCCGCGTTCGAGGAGTCGGTCCTCGAGGACTTCGGGCGCACACCGAAGCACGACGACGCGATCGGCCTCGAAGTGGTGCGCGAGGTGTGACTCCAGGATCCCGTCCCAGTCACCGAGCCGGTCGGAGATCGCCTCGAGGTCCGCGACGAGCGACCCGCGGTCCTCGTCGCGTTCGGTCCAGAGGTCCGCCTCGGACTCGATCAGCTCGTTGAGGTGGATGACGTTCATGTCCTCCCCGGACTCTCGAGATCCGTCCTCGTCCGCGAGTCGCTCCGTCGCCGACGTCTTTCCGGTTCCGGGTGTTCCGGTGACGGCCACGCGCATCAGGCGTCCACCTCGGGTTCGATCCGCTCGAGGACGCCGTTTATCCGCTCTGCGGCGGTCCGCGTCTCCTCGCGCGTCCCGGTCGTGATCCTGATGCAGTCCGGCAGTCCGAAGGAGGTGCAATCGCGGACGATGACGCCCTCCTCCTGGAGAGCTTCGGTCACCCGATCGGCGTCGCCAACCGCCGCGAGAACGAAGTTGCCGGCGGACTCGAAGGTCGGCGCGTCGAGGGTCTCCCGGAGGTACTCGCGTCCCCACCGGGCCGACTCGATCGATCGCTCGAGGTGATCGTCGTCGTCGAGCGCCGCCAGTGCGGCTCGACAGGCCAACTCGCTCGCCGCGAAGGGCGTGTTGACCCGGGCGTACGCGTCGGCCCAGGCTTCGGGGACGAGCGCGTATCCCACGCGCAGACCCGCGAGCCCGTAGGCCTTCGAGAACGTCCGGAGCACGGCGACGTCGTCGCGGTCGTCGAGCAGCGAGACAGCCGAGGTCAGCTCCGCGAACTCGCCGTAGGCCTCGTCGACGACGACGAGCGTCTCCTCGGCCGTCGCGTCGGCGAGCAGGCGAACCTCCTCGATCGACATCGTCGAGCCGGTGGGATTGTGCGGGGAGGTGACGTAGATGATCCGCTCGCCCTCGTAGACGTCGAGGACGGTCTCCGCGGTCTGTGTGAACGAATCGCTCCGGTCCAGGGAGTACGTCGAGACCTCTCCGTGGTGGTACTTCGCGGACATGCCGTAGTAGGCGAACCCGGGTTCGGGCACGAGCACCCGGTCGCCCGGCTCGAGCATCGCCCGCGAGAGGTAGTCGATCGAGCCGTCGGCGCCCGCGGACACCCAGACCTGCTCCTCGCTCACGTCCCACCGGTCGGCGAGACGGGCACGCAGGTCCGCGTGTGAGGATTTGGGATAGACACGTATCGCCTCCGCGTGCTCGCGGATGGCGGCGACGGCGTCGGGGCTCGCGCCGTGTGGGTTCTCGTTCGAGGAGAGCGTGATCAGCTCCTCGGGGTCCATCCCGAGCTCGCGGGCGACCTCCTCGTCGCCGCGGCCGGGCACGTACGGGGAGTGATCCGAGAGGTCCCGTGGTTGCATATGGTCCCGTGGGCGTGCGTCGCCCTTAAGGGTGCAGCTTTCGGGAGTTGGGTATTGCACGGTTCCGGACTCCGAGAGTACCTCGTTCCGGAGCCGGCGGTTGTGGCGTTCCGGAGCCGGACGTTGGCGTTCGCTCCACTTTCGCCTTACGCTCGTTCCGTCGGCGGCGGCATTTAATAGGTATCCGACCGACGGTGTAGGTGACCATGGAGCTCACCTGGCACGGCCACTCCACGTGGCACGTTTCCGTCGGCGGAACCGACCTGCTCATCGATCCGTTCTTCGACAACCCGAAGACGGACGTCTCACCCGAGGAGCTCGATCCGGACTACCTCCTTTTGACCCACGGCCACGCCGATCACATCGGCGACGCCGACCGCTACGAGGACGCGACCGTGGTCGCGACGCCGGAGCTGGCGTCGTATCTTCAGGACACCTTCGGTCACGATAAGGCCGTGGGGGGAATGGGAATGAACCTCGGCGGGACCGTGGAGTGCGGCGACGCGTGGGTGACGATGGTCCGGGCGGACCACTCGAACGGCATCGAGACGGACTACGGCGCGTCCGCCGGGATGCCCGCCGGGTTCGTGATCTCCGACTCGAAGCCGACCCAGGAGTCCGACGCCGACACCTCGACGTTCTACCACGCCGGGGACACGAGCCTGATGGTCGAGATGCGCGAGGTCATCGGCCCGTTCCTCGAGCCCGACGCCGCCGCGTTGCCGGCCGGCGACCACTTCACGATGGGGCCGGCACAGGCCGCGATCGCCGCCGACTGGGTCGGCGCGGACGTCGCCTTCCCGATGCACTACGACTCGTTCCCGCCGATCGAGATCGATACCGACGACTTCGTCCGCGAGGTCGAGGCGACCGCCGGTCCGAGCGAGGCCGTGATCCTCGAGGGCGACGAGACCTACGAACTGTGACGTCGCTCGCGGTCCGGCCGCTTTCGATCAAGCTGCTCGCGGTCGGGCCGGTCCCGGCCGGGCCGCCGTCGATCGAGGCCGATACGCTTTAGGACGTCTCCGACGGAGATGGGGACGTCATGTCCGACATCGAGACCACGACGGTGAGCGAGGAGGGCTACGCGTGTACGAGCCAGGTCGGCGACTTCGACCTGCAGGTTGATGCGACCGGCGAGACGGGTCCTGACCCGAACTCGACGCTCGTGGCCACCTACGCCTCCTGTTACATCCCGGCGTTCCGCGTCGGCGGCCAACAGCGCGGCGTCGACGACCTCGGGAAGGTACAGATCGACGCGTCGGCGGAGCTCGACGACGAGGACGACCTCGCGTCCATCGCCTTCGACCTCCACGTCGAGGCCGACCTCGACGACGACGAGCTCGCGGAGATCGTAGAGCGCGGCGAGGACATCTGTCACGTCCACTCGGCGCTTCGTGAGGGGCTTCGCGCCGACATCTCGGCCTACGGAGACGCGTTCTAGACGCCGACGCGACATCTACGTTGACGCTGTATCGACGAGCGGATTGGCGCCGGTGACCCCGCTCGAACTCGGATTTTTTCACCCGCGCGCCTTCACCCGGACCGAGGTCCACGATCCACTCGGAGGATCCGATCGATGTCAGCGAGCGAATCGAGCACGTAGTCCGGATCGTACGGGCTGTCCGCGACGTCGGCCTCGTCCGTGACGCCGGTCGTCACGAGCGCCGTCGTCATGCCCGCGCGTTCGCCGAGGGCGACGTCCGTATCGAGGCGGTCGCCGACCACGAGACAGTCCTCGGGGGCGACCCCGATCCGTCGCGTGACGAGGTCGATCGCGGGGTCGGACGGCTTGCCGCAGACGAGATCCGGCTCACGCTCCGCGACGCCGGCGATCGCGTTGATGACCGCACCCGATCCCGGGACGTCGCGTTCGCGCGCTGGGATGACGACGTCCGGGTCGGTCCCGAGGAAGGGGATCCCGTCCTCGAGGACCCAAAGCGCCCGCGAGAGGTCTTCGTAGTCGAACTTCCGGTCCAGGGAGGCGAGGAGGACCTCGGCGTCCTCGATCGACTCCGTCGTCGAGAGGCCGGCCGACGAGAGCAGCTTGAAGAGCCCCGACTCGCCGATCACGAACAGCTCGTCGTCCGCGTGGTGGCGTTTCAGGTACTCGACCGTGACCGTTCCGGCCGTTATCACGCGATCGGCGTCGACGGCGAACCCGGCCGACCCGAGCCGGTCGACGTAGGCCGCGGGCGGCTTCGTCGGGTTGTTGGAGACGAAAAGCGGCTCCAGTCCCGCCTCCGCCGCGATCCGGTATCCCTCGGACGCGCCGTCGATCGGCTCGTCGCCGCGAACGACGGTTCCGTCGACGTCGAGGACGATCCCCTCGTAGTCCATGTTCGAGGGAGGCGCGCCAGACAAGTAGGGGTTCCGGGACGAAACGACGCGGTGGTTCCGCACATCATAACGAATTCGAGATCGCGTTCACGGATCGGATAACGGAACCCTCAAGCGGCGGTAGGTCCCACACGAAAACATCGTGACGACTACCCAGGTAACGCTCGTCCAGATCGACAACTACGGGCCCTGGACGGTCACTCCGGATCCGCGCCGCGAGATGGACCTCCAGACGATGCAGTCGCGGCTGTTCGCCGACCTGGCACAGTTCGTCGGATCGCGTGACGGATACGTCTTCTTCACGCGGTTCGACAACATGGTGGCGGTGACGAACGGCCTCGATTCGGCGGCCCACGAGCGGCTGCAGGCCACGGTCCGGAACCGGTATCCGGTCACCGTCAGCCTCGGCGTCGACGTCGCGGAGCGACCGATCGACGCCCTCGAGACGGCCACCGGCAGGGTCCAGAACGCCGGGAGCGCACAGGACGGTGACCGCCGGGAGGTGCTCGCGGGGACCTATCGCGAGGAGAGCGACGACGACGACGTCGCCATCGCCCACTTCGACGTGAACAACGCGACGGGCAAGTACACGGACCGGCTCAACGAGTTCGACTCGTTCATCCGGATCGAGCAGGGCTACGCCGCGTTGATGCGCTACATGCGCGAGGAACACGGCGCGTTGTCCTTCTTCGTGGGGGGAGACAACGTCATCGCGGCCTGTCCGGACCTCGATCAGGCGGACTATCGCGCGGCGATCGACCACGTCAACGAGGCCGCTGACGTCGATCTGAAGGTCGGCGTCGGACACGGTCGCTCCGCCCACGAGGCCGGATTCGCGGCGAAACACGCCCTGGAGGACTGCCGGTACGAGGGGACGACCGTCGAGTTCGCCGGGGCGACCTCCGCGACCCCCGAGTGATCGTGGTGGCGACCGATCGGTCGAGCGATCGTCAACTCCGGAAATCCCAGGTGACCCTCGGCCGATCGGGACTCACCGATCGATGAGCGGGAGGGAAAGGCGGATCTCCGAGCGCTCGTCCGCGTTTTCGGGGAACGAGATGGTCCCGTTAGAGGCCTCCACGACCCACTTCACGAGCCAGAGGCCGATCCCCCCGCCGTGTTCGAGCGGGGTCTCCTGGCCGCCCAAGAGCGCCTTTCTGTCGTCCTCGGGGATCGGATCGCCGGGGTTTGCGACCGACACCGTCCCGGAGTTGGAGCCGGTCTCGTCGATCCGGATCGAGACCGCGGGAGGGTCGTGGTCCTGATGGGTAACGGCATTGGTGATGGTCTCCGCGAGGGCGGCATCGAGGTTCACGTGGGCGAGGACCCGGATCGGTCCGTCGCCCTCGAGTTCGATCCGTGCGTCCGGATGCAGTTCACGCACGTCGGCCATCGCGTCCTCCACCGCCGAGACGAGTTCAGTCGCGTGAACGGTGTCCTCCGAGAGGGTCTCCTGGATGTACCTGGCCTTCTCGGAGAGATCGACGACCCGTTCGGCGTACTCCAGACAGATCTCGATGGACTCGAGCGCCTCGGAACCCGGATCGAGGTCCGTCTGCAACAGCTCGAGGTGGCCGAGGATGACGTTCAGCTCGTTTCGGATGTTGTGTCTCAGCGTTCGATCGACGACGGCGAGCCGCTGTTCGCGCTCGGAGAGCTGGTTTCGGACCCGGGCCAGCTCCCGGGTCTGTTCGAGCTGTAGCCGAACGCCGTCGTGTGCCTTCGTCGCGGGCGAGTACGTCGACGGCGGGACGTAAAACGGGTTCTCACAGACGGTGTCACGGTAGATCACGTGTTCGTGGGTCCAGAGGGCTTTCGCGATCGACCGATCGTCGAACCGGTTCATGTCGTATTGACACATCGCGGTGACGGGACGGTCCGGACATCGGTCGTCGAAGGCGACCTCGAACTCGAGGATCTCGTCGAACTCCGCGTCGACGCCGAAGCTCCAGGAGTTCTCCCCGGCGACGGCGAGTCCCGCGTACTCGTCGTCGACGCTCTCCTCGGAGAGGTCCGCGAGCAGGTCCGCCATTCGGTTCGGGTCGAATCCGTCCTCGAGGTAGACCTCGGATGCGTGGTGTATCTCGAGCGTCCCGTCCTCGAGGTGGCGATCCACGCCGATTCCCGCCGTCTCGAGGAGTCGCTCGACCGCGGGGACGTCGTTCGTGTCGGCGAGGTAGAGACAGCGATCGCCCCGCCGGAGCGCGGTCTCGACGAACGCGGCCGCCGCTCGCCGCTGTTCGGCCGGGGCGTCATAAAACAGCGCGAGGTGTCGGCCGACGTCCTCGCGCTCGAGGGACGTACGCAGGGTCTCATACCGGAGAGCGTCGACCGCGACGTCGTCCGATCCCGATCCGACCTCCGGTTTGGACATGTCGCTCCGTCCGTGCCGCTCGCCATTAGGGCTTCTGCTGTGTGTCGCACCCGCTCCTCGACGGCGTCACACGCAGGGCGTCAATGAACGGAGGAGTCGATCCGTCGGCGGGGGATCAATCCGCCGCCGATCGAGTGAAATTTTGGGATTCGGTTTTAACCCTCGCTCCCGTGTAGCGATCAATGAGCGATCCGTCGACGTCGTCCCCGAGGCCCGACATTCCCCTCGCGGATTCGGAGGGGTTCTACCAGACGCTCGTCGAGAACGTCTCGGAGGGGCTGTTGACGATCGACGCGGACAGCCGGATCGTCTATGCGAACCCCGGTATCACCCGGATCCTCGGGTACGAGCCCGAGGAGCTCATCGGCAGCTCGAAGATGCGGATCATTCCCGAACGCCTTCGGGAGACGCACGCGAGGGCGCTCGCGGCGTACGTCGAGACCGGCCAACGCAACATAGACTGGGACGGGGTCGAACTGCCGGCGCTGCACGCCGACGGTCACGAGGTCCCCACGATGATCAGCCTGCGGGAACACGAGATCGGCGGCGAGCGGTACTTCACCGGGATCATCCGGGACGTCTCCGAGCGCCGCCGCCGGGAGAGCGAGCTTCGCAGACAAAAGGAGCAGCTCGACGAGTTCGCGGGCATCGTCTCCCACGACATCAAGAACCCCCTCGGCGTCGCGAAGGGATACACCGAACTGGCTCGCGAGGAACACGACACGCCGGAGCTGGAGCGCGTCGCGGAGTCGCTCGATCGGATCGAGGAGCTCGTCGACGACGTCCTCGCGCTCTCACGGCGGGGCGTGAGCGTCGGGGACGTGGAGCCGGTCGCGGTCGGATCCCTCGCGGAGGAGGTGTGGTCGGAGATCGACGCCGACGGCGCGACGCTGTCCGTGGCGGACGACTGCCGACCGATTCGGGCCGACGAGACGCGGTTCCGCGAGCTGCTCGGCAACCTCCTCCGGAACGCGGTGGAACACGCCGGTCCGAACGTGCGCGTTCGGATCGGCCCGATCGAAGGCTCGGACGGAGAACTGGAGGGGTTCTACGTCGCCGACGACGGTCCCGGGATCCCCGAGTCCGAACGCGAGGCGGTCCTCGAACACGGCTATACGACCCGCGAGCACGGGACGGGCTACGGCCTCGCCATCGTCGCCGACGTCGCGAAGGGACACGGGTGGACCTTCGAGATAACGGCCGACGAGGAGGGCGGCGCCCGTTTCGAGTTCACCGGGGTCGAGACGGTCCCACACGACGCCGTCACCTCGGGACGGCAGTGAGGACGCGACCCCGATAGGGCACCTCACAGCCCCCAGCCGACGGTGATTCCGACCGTGGCGACCACGGCGAGAAGCAGCTGGAGCGGGCCGCCCACCCGGAGGAAGTCGGAGAACTCGTAGCCCCCGGGGCCGTAGACCATCAGGTTCGTCTGGTAGCCGACCGGCGTCATGAACGACGTCGCGGAGGCGAACATCACGGCCAGCAGAAACGCGAACTCGTTGGCGCCGAGACGTGCGGCGGCGTCGACGCCGACCGGGATCATGAGCACCACCGTGGCGACCGGGGTGATGACGCTCGCGAGCGCCCCGGAGACGACGTAGAGCACGAACAACACGCCGACGAGGGGAAGGACGTCGGATGTGGCGACGACGAACGCCGAGACCACCGCGGCTCCGCCGGTCTCCTCCAGCGCGAGCCCGAGCGGGATCACCCCGGCGAGCAGGAAGACGACGTTCCAGGAGACCGCGTCGTAGGCGTCGACCGTCCGCAGACAGCCCGTGAGGACCATGGCCACCACGCCGGCCAGCGCGGCGATCACGACGGGGAGCGCGTCCAGGGCCGCGAGCGACACGACGCCGGCCAGGATTCCGACCGCGACGGGCGCCTTGGACGACACCGGCGCGACTTCGGCGGGCTCCGCGTCCGCCATCCGGTCGATGGCGTCGTCGTCCGCCACGAGCAGCTCGCCGGTATCGGTGAAGTACCGGATCGACGCCGGCGTCGTGCGGACCAACAGCAGATCGCCGGTCCGGAGCGTCTCGTCGGCGAGCCCCTCCCGGACGAGTTCGCCCCCGCGGCGGAGAGCGAGCACGGTCGTCCGGTGGTACTCCTCGAGTCCGGTCTCGGCGATCGATTCACCGAGGTAGCGTGAGCCCTCGGGAACGACCGCCCGCGCGAGGGTGCCGTCCGTCGCGGCGGCCTCGAAGGTCTCGTCCGTGACCGACTCGCGGACGCGCTGGCTCAGGTGGGCCGCCTCGCGAAACCGGTTTACCGCCTGCAGCGACCCGTGAACCACGAGCACGTCGTCCGCCTCGAGGCGGTGGTCGGATCCCGGTCCGGCGTAGGCCTCCTCGCCGCGGCGAACCTGAAGGACCCGGACGTCGGGGTGCTCCGCGTCGAGCGCGTCGACGGGGCGACCGACCGCGGGCGAGTCCGGACGGACCCGCATGAACGCGAGGTGGTCCTCGAGGTCGAACTCCGAGACCGCGTCAGCGTCCACCGGGATCCGGGCGGGGGTGAGCCACCACCCGACGGTCAGGAGATACGCGAGCCCGACGAGCAGGAGGACCGCCCCGAGTCCCGTGAACTCGAACATCCCGATCCCGTCGCGGCCGTCGATCAGGATCCGGGCGAAGTCGCTCGCGAGGATGTTCGTCGACGTTCCGATGAGGGTGAGCGTGCCGCCGAGGATCGCGGCGTACGACAGGGGCAAAAGCAGCTTGGAGGGGCTCAGCTTCGACTCCTCGGCGAGCGTCGTGACCATCGGGACGAAGACGGCGACGACCGGCGTGTTGTTCACGAAGCCCGCGATCGGCCCCGTGGTACAGACGGTGGCGACGAGCGCGCGGTACCGCTTTCCCGCCGTGAAGTCGGCGAGATGGACGCCGAGCCGTTCGACGATCCCCGTTCCCTGGATGCCCGCGCTCAGCATGTACATCGCGATGATCGTGACGGTCGCGGGGTTCGCGAACCCGGAGATCGCCTCGCGGGCGCCGACGCCGGTCCACGGCTCCAGAACGACGAGGCTGGCCATGACCGCGATCGCCGTGACGTCGTTCGGCACGACCTCCGTGAGGAAGGCCAGGAGGGTCCCGAGGATGAGGAGAAAGACCACCGCGATCCCCGGAACCTGCGAGAGGAACATACACCGTTGTGTGAGCTATCCGACTTTACTGTTCCCCTCGGCGTGGCTTCGACGATCGAAGCGTGAAAAACGAAACCGGGCCGCGGCTACCGATCCGAACGATCAGCCTGCGATCAGCCCGAGTAGTCGGGCGCCGTGCTGGTGGCGAGCGTCGCCGACGACTGGCCGGTTTCGGACTCCCAGTTCACCCGGATGGTCTCGCCTGTCCAATCGCTCGAAGGTGCGTCGACAGTCGTCGAGGATCCGGCGGAGACATCACTGGCCCAACTTGCACTCAGATCAGTCCCGTCCGCGGTAACGCTCAAGAGCGCCCCATCGATCGTGTCACCGCCGGCGTGCGTGATTGTAACGCTATCTTGAGAGGCACCGTCCTCGTACTCGAAGTTGAAGCTCGCCGTCGGCGAGGTGTCCTGGAGGTCGTCGCCGAGACCGAGCACGAAGGTGCCGATCACGGCCGCGAGAATGACGGTGATAGCCACCATCAGAATGACGCCGATGACCGGCGAGACCGCACGTTCGTCGCTGAAGAGTGTCTTGATGTTCATGATATGGTGATCCGAACCGGAGGCGGCGATGACTCCCGAACGCGACGTCGAATCGCGTTCAGCATCCCGACGCTGAAGGGTTGCGGTTACGCTCATATATTGGGCCGTTGACTACTTAATACTTTCTCGGTGACACGTATTCTCACGCACGGACGAGAAACGGATCTCGGGCATTTAAACCGCTATTATCTGGATTTTCAGTCGATAGTGTGGTGGACGTTATCGCATATTTTACGGATCGCTGAGATGTATTCGGGAACGGGAGAGGAAACGAAAAGAGACAAAAAAGGACGAGAGGAGGCGGAGGGTCTCGCTCGCCGGGACGGACCACGGTCGTTCAGCGGTCGTCGTCCGATCGGGAGCACTCCGCGTCCGTGAGATCGACGGCGGCGTCCGCGCCGAGGTCGGAACGAGTGCCGTGATCCGGATCGGAGTCGGGATCGGAAGCCGGATCGGGATCCGAGTCGCGATCGACGTTCCGTCCCTCCTCGCGCTGTTCGCTGAGCTTCTCCCAGATCTCGGTACAGCCGGCGCCCGTCGGGATCTCACGGAGGTGTTCGCCGTCCTCGCTCATTCGGCGTCCCCCTCCACGGTCGGTGGGGCGCGGCCGCCTCGGAGATCGCGGCGGTCGCGGCGGTCGAACAGCTCCGGTGCGACGTCCGCGGAGGCGTGTTCCGTGTCGGCTAGTCCGGTCATCACCCGTCCGTACGTACTCCATCGGATTAAACGGGTCCCCCCGAACAAGCACTACCGAGGCTCGCCGACACCGGGTGTCCTTGCAGGTATCTCGGTCGACCGTGTGAACCCGGATCGGGTCCCGTCCGTCGATCGTCGCGAATTGCGGCGTCACGGATCGTGTCGATGGTTACGGGCGCCGACGGGGTTTCCCCCGCGGGGCTCGTTCCGTCGATCATGACGGTCTCGCTGCGAACGCTCGACGACGGCGCGTGGGTGTCCTTGAACGACGAGCGTCGCGCCGGAACGAGCGAACTCTGGTACGTGCGGGGGATCTGCGGGTGTTCGATCGCCGACTTCGTCGTGGAGGGGATCACGGACGTCTCCGTCGACGGGCGAACGGTCGCCGCCGAGACGTACGGCCGGTGCATCCGATGTGGGCACGCGACGTCGACGAAGCCGATCCCGATCGGGCGGGTGCGAGAGGGGAGCTACGAGCCGCTCGCGACGAACGCGGTTCGACGGCCGGGCGGGCCGCTCGGCGGACGGAAACACTCTCCGGTATCGCGAACCACTGGGGAGAATTGACGCCGAGGGGCGCTTTAGGGGGACGGGACACGCAGGGACATCCAGAGATGCCCACGGACGTAGAGCGCTGGAAGTCCGAGACGTACGGCAACGAGATACGCGAGCACCTCTTCGAGTTCGCGGAGCGGGGCTGGGAGTCGATCCCGGAGGACGAACACGACGCCTGGTTCGAGCGGTTCAAGTGGTGGGGGCTCTACCACCAGCGGAACGGCCAGGAGTCCTACTTCATGATGCGGATCGGCACGCCGAACGGCGTGCTGGAGCCCGGACAGGTGCGCGTCGTGGCCGAGATCGCCGACGAGTACGCCCGCGGCCCCGGCGAGAACCCGGAGTTCGGCGCCGCCTACTGCGACTGGACGACCCGCCAGTCGATCCAGCTCCACTGGATCCGCCTGGAGGACGTCCCGGCGATCTTCGAGAAGCTCGAGGCGAACGGCCTCTCCACCCAGCAGGCGTGTGGTGACTCCTGGCGCAACATCGTGGGCTGTCCGGTCGCGGGCAAGGACCGCCACGAGTTCGTCGACGCGCTGCCGGTCGCGATGGACCTCCACGAGACCTTCAAGGGCAACGACGACCACTCGAACCTGCCGCGCAAGTGGAAGGTGAGCGTCACGGGCTGCCGTGAGGGCTGTGGGCAGGGCGACATCAACGACCTCGCGCTCGAGCCCGCAAGGAAGGACGGCCGCAAGGGCTTCAACGTGCGCGTCGGCGGCGGGCTCGCCCGCAACGAGCCCAGGCTCGCTCGCGACATCGACGTCTTCGTCGAGCCCGACGACGCCGAGGCGGTCGCCGGCGGGCTCTCGGCGCTGTTTCGCGAGTACGGCGACCGCGAGGACCGCTACTCCGCGCGCATCAAGTTCCTCGTCGACGAGTGGGGGCCCGAGAAGATCCGGCGGGTCCTCCAGGAGGAGTTCGTCGACTTCGAGCTCGAGACGGCGGGAGAGGACCTGCGCGAGGAGTACACCTACAACGCGGGCCGGTCCTCCGAGGGCCTCCCGACCGGCGGCCACAGCGACCACGTCGGCGTCCACGAACAGGCCGACGGGAACTACTACGTCGGCTTGAACGTCCTCGTCGGCCGGATGGGCGTCGACGACGTCCACGAACTCGCCGACGTCGCCGACGAGTACGGCTCCGGCGAGATCAGGATCACCCAGCGCCAGAACGTCCTCATCACCGACGTTCCGGAGTCGGCACTCGATGACCTGCTCGCCGAGCCGCTGTTGGAGGACTACTCGCCGGACCCGCACCCGTTCATGCGCGGCTCCATCGCCTGTACGGGCACGGAGTTCTGCTCGCTCTCCATCGTCGAGACGAAGAACCGGCAGGTCCGGTACGCCCGCTGGCTCAAGGAGAACGTCGATCTCCCGGCGGACGTCGAGGACTTCCACGTCCACCTGTCCGGCTGTACCGCCTCCTGTGCCCAGCCGCAGATCGCCGACGTCAGCCTCCGCGGGATGAAGACCCGCAAGGACGGCGAGCCGGTCGAGGCGCTCGATATCGGCCTGGGCGGCGGGCTCGGCGAGGACCCGCGCTTCGCGGAGTGGGTCGGCCAGCGCGTCCCCGCCGACGAGGTCCCCGGCGCCATCTCGAACCTGATCGAGCGGTACGACGAGCGCCGCGAGGACGGCGAGAGCTTCCGCGAGTTCATCGAGCGCCTCGACGGGGACGACGGAGACGGAGCACTCGAGGAGCTGATCGAGCCCGAGGAGACGAGCTACGAGGACCCCTACATGCACAACACGAAGATGACGTGGTACCCCTACGCCGCGGACGACGACATGGACGCGAGCCCCGCGCCGGCCAGCGCGGACGGAACGCCCATTGCGAGCGACGACTGAGTCCCGTCGATGCCCGACCGACTCATCCGGGTGAACGCCTACACGACCTTCGATCTGCTCGACGGGGTCGCGACCGGCCACGACTTCGAGGAGGAGGCCTACGCCGTCCTCAACGTGACCGCCCCGCGCGAGGACCCCGATCACCTCACGCTCGAGCTGGAACTCGACAACACGGAGTTGACCGAACTGCCCGCCCACGCCGACCGGGTGACCCTCTCCGCCGCGCAGGCGCGCGAGCTGGCCGCGGAGCTGGAGTCGTACGCCGACCGCGTCGAGGCGGCCCAGCGGGACGCCGACGAGGAGACGGGGGAGTAGGGTCGAAGGGCTCGAACACGAGCCGGATTTCCACCGTTCTTACCTGGTTCCGACGGCGATTGCGACGAACGCGACGAGCGTCGCGGCGAGCGTCAACAGGATGGCGGCGACGTAGCCGTTCGTGTAGGAGACGCTCGCGGTGCCGAGCGGCGGCATCGCCAGCGCGCCCACCCCGCCGGCCACGTTGAACACGCCGATGATGGCGGTGTCCATCTCGGGGTCGTAGACGCCCATCAAAAGCGGGATGTAGATCGTCGCACAGCCGCCGAGCCCCAGGCCGACGAGGATCACCCCGACCGCCATGACCGGCAGCGAGGGCGCGAGCAGCACCGCGATCCCCGCCGCCGAACAGCCGAGCGAGGCGAGGAAGGCGCGTCTGGCCCCGACCACGTCAGCGACGTAGCCGCCGCCGATCCGCGAGACGATGCTCACGCCGCCGATCGCGCCGAAGGCGGCCGAGGCCGTGGCGCCGGCCAGTCCGCGCGCGGCGAACAAGTCGATCGCATACGCCGCGAGCAGCTGGTACCACGCGAACGCGAGCCCGATCCCGACGAAGAGCAGCTGAAACCGCCGCGTCCGCGCCAGCCCGGCGACCCACTCCAGGAGCTCGCCCGCCGTCGCCGACGACTGGTCGGCCCATCGCGGCCGGCGACAGACGATCCCGGCGAACAGGAAGGTGACGGCCGTCACGGACATGATGGTCAAGAACCCGCGGCGGATGCCCACGGTGGCGATCGCGTACTCCCAGACCGGCGGCAACACGAAGAGTCCGAGCCCGTTTCCGACGAAGATGAGCCCTGTCGCGGCGCCGCGCCGCTCGTCGAACCACCGGGGGACGATGGAGGCGAGCAGAACGAACACGGTTCCCAACGCGATCCCGAGCACGGCGAAGACGACCAGCAGCCCCGCGTAGGACTCGACGAAAAACAGCGCGGGGGAGACGAGCGCAGTCGCGGCGGTGCAGGCGAGGAGCACCCCCCGGGCCGGGAGGTGTGCGGAGAAGACGCCGATCGTTCCCGACCCGATGAAGAAGGTGAAGAGCATGACCGAAAAGACGGTGGAGAGCGCGACCGGCGAGATCGCGAACGTCTCGCTGAGCGGGTCGCGGAGAACCCCGTAGGAGAGCGGCGTCCCGAAGGTGAAGATCATCCCCACCGCGCCGAGGATCGCCACGAGCCAACTCCGGCGGCCGTCGGGTGATTCCGTCGACCGATCGCTTCGTGTGCTCACGTCGACGGGTACCCGACGGGTCGGCGAAAGGGTTGTGATCGGCGGACGTTCTGCCGGAACTCGGTCGCGGCGCCGATCCGCCGGAATCCGGTGCGGTCGTCACGAACCGGATGAATCGATCCGGAACAGTCCTCGCTCACTCCGCGAACGATCTCGCGTACAGAAGCGCGACCGGGACGGCGTAGACGACGTGGCCGATCCCGGAGACGATCGTGGCCGGGATCGCGAAATTGGGGAACGGCGGCGCGTTCGGGAAGCCGACGGCCCCGAGCCAAAGCGGCATCACGACCACCGCGAGAGCGACCGTCGTGAGGATTCCGTATGCGACCCCCAGTCCGATCGCGCCGCCGGTCGATCGAGCGGTCTGGCGGAGCGGTCCCGTCTGAACGAGCGCGACGTAGACGAGCCCCAACACGACGCCGTGGAACTGGTGGATCGCCCACCCGGCGAGCAGCGCCGGCCCCTCGATCCCGTACATGGCCGGGATCACGACCTCCAGAAGCGGCGGCGGCATCACGTACATCATCATGAGCCCGAACGGAACGCTGCCGATGAACCCGCCGACGGCTCCGGCGACCCACTGTTTCGAGGTAACCTCGACCGTGACGTCCGTCGATCGCGTTTCGGTTGCCATGGGTATTCACACCATGGACGCCGCGGCGGATAAGTGTAATCTGAGCGAAAGGTAACCGGGTTACCTCCAGCACACCTCCTCGGGCACCCCTCCTCCAGCACATCTCCTCGACGTCCCAACGATTAACCGTGCATTTCGCTCCCCTCGTCGTCCATCCGGGGGCCCCACGCCATGATCACGCCGCTTGCGAGCATCAACGCCGCGAGCGCGACCATTCCCGGATCCCAGCCCATGCCGCTCGCCATGCCCGATCCGGCCATGCCGGAACCTCCCATGCCGCCGGTCATTCCTGCTCCGCCCGTTCCCATCGTCCCCGACCCGCCGACCATCCCGGTTCCGACGAGGAGCTGGTTGAGGAGCATCACGAGGGCGTATCCGATCATGAGCCGACCGCTCCAGCCCGCGAGCCGGTCCGCATGCGCGGTGAGCAGAACCGCGCCGTGGACGATCACGATCGCCCCGAGGACCCCCATGAGCAGTCCGCTCGAGGTCATTCGCGATGCCGTCGACGCGCTCCAGATCGAGTACAGGCCCGAGGAGAACGCGATCGCGGCGGCGTAAAGCCGGGTGTTCGAGATCATACCTCACGATCGCACGCACCCCTAATGAGTGGTCGGGCTCCGAATGCTCGAAAGTCGGGGATCCGGGGAGTCGAACCGGAGGCGCTCCGCCGCTAGTGCTAACTGACGCGAGCGTGTGGTGGAACTCGATGCCCCTGGATGCCGACCGCGTCACCACGATCACGTTCGACTCCTACAGCACGCTCGTCGACGTCGACGCCGCGGAACGAGCGCTCGCGGAACGGGTCGACGACCCGGAGCCGATCTCGAAGCTCTGGCGGGCGCGATCGCTCGAGTACACGTTCGTCGCCAACCAGATCGACGCCTACCAGCCGTTCTACGAGATGAACCGCGACGCCCTCCAGTACGCGCTCGACGCTCACGGGGTGGACGTCTCGCCCGAGGAACGCGACGAGATCCTCGCCGTCTACCACGAACTCGACGTGTTCGAGGACGTTCGAGACGGGATCGAACGGCTTCGCGAGGGAGGGTACGACTGCTACGTCGTCTCGAACGGGAATCCCGAGATGTTGGCCTCCATGATCGAACACGCCGACATCGGGGACCTCATCGAGGACGCGATCAGCGCGGACGAGGTCCGGACGTTCAAGCCCGCCGCCGAGATATACCGCCACGCCGCGGGGCGGACGGGAACGCCGATCCGTGAGATCGCCCACGTCACCGCCGGCTGGTTCGACGTCATGGGGGCGAGACACGCCGGGATGCAAGGAATTCGTGTCGATCGAAAGGACACGCCGTGGGAGTCGTTCGGCGAGGAGCCGGACCTGACGATCGACTCGTTCCACGACCTGGCGGACGCGCTGGGCGTCTGAGAGATACTGACCGGACCGGTCAGATCCCTCGAACTGCTCCGATCGACGCGTTGAAAGGCTCGCCACGAGAATCCGGCCGTGATGACCCTCTCCGTGACGGACACCCTGCGGGACGAGCGCGTGGAGTTCACGGTCGACGGCGACGACGTGCTGTTGTACGTCTGCGGGCTCACGGTCTCCGACGACCCCCACCTGGGTCACGCCCGGATGTGGGTCCACGCCGACGTCCTCCACCGATGGCTCGACCACCTCGGATACGACGTCCGTCACGTCGAGAACGTCACCGACGTCAACGAGAAGATCGCCGCACGCGTCGGCGAACGCGAGGAGTGGACGGGCGAACCCGACGTCGCGGAGACGTTCACCGAGACGGTCTTCGAGAGCATGCGCGGGCTCAACCTGCTTCGCGCGGAGGTGTATCCCCGCGTCTCCGAGCACGTCCCGGAGATACTCGATCTGGTCGAGTCGCTCGTCGAGGCCGGCTACGCCTACGAGTCGAACGGCTCCGTCTACTTCGACGTCACGACCTTCGAGGAGTACGGACGGCTCTCGAACCAGGACGTCGAGGAACTCGAGGCGCAAGGCGAGCCCGACGAGCGCTCGGAAAAGCGGAACCCGGCGGACTTCGCGCTCTGGAAGGCCGGCGGGGTGAGCGAGACGGCCGTCCGCGAACACCGGAAACACGACCACGACGGCCCGCTGCCCGAGGGCGAGACCTGGGAGTCGCCGTGGGGCGAGGGGCGACCCGGCTGGCACGTCGAGTGTTCGGCGATGTCGATGACGCACCTCGGCGAGACGCTCGACGTCCACATGGGCGGACGCGACCTCGTCTTTCCCCACCACGAAAACGAGATCGCCCAGTCGGAGGCGGCCACGGGCGAGCCCTTCGTCCGCTACTGGATGCACGCCGGCCTCCTCTCGATGGAGGGCGAGAAGATGTCCTCGTCGATCGGGAACTTCTGGACGGTGCCCGACGCCCTCGAGGAACTGGGAGTCAACGTCCTCCGGACGTTCTATGCGGGCGCGTCCTACCGCTCCGAGCAGGCGCTCACCGAGGAGACGATCGCCGAGGCCGAAGAGCGGTGGGAGCGTCTCTTGCGAACTCACGAACGCGGCGTCGACGCGCTCGACTCCGTGGACGCACACACGAAGGCCACGGACGAGGACCTCCGATCGGCCGTGGACGTCGCCCGGGAGGACTTCGAGACCGCGATGAACGACGACCTCAACGTCCGGGAGGCGACCGCGGCGCTGCTCGAACTCACCGACGCCGTCAACCGACACCTCGATCGCGTCGAGAGCAGCGAGGGTGGCGAGGGCAGCGAAGGCGACGAGGACGGCGAGGGCGGCGAAACCGGGTACGACTACCGCGGCCTGCGTCGGGCGATCGAGACGCTCGAGGAGTTCGGCGAGGGCGTACTGGGACTTCGGTTCGACGCCGGAGAGGGCGTCGACGGGGACGTCGAACTCGCCGACGAACTCGTCGAGCTCGTCCTCGATCTCCGCGAATCAGCTCGCGAGGCGGGCGAGTACGAGCGCGCGGACGAGCTTCGCGACGCGCTGGCGGCGGTCGGCGTCGAGGTCGAGGACGGGCCCGAGGGGCCGACCTACCGCTTCGAGTGATCATCGTTGCGTCCGGGAGTGACGCCGGTAAGTACTTTCCCTCCGGCGTGCTATCACCCACCGAGACCGAATGACGATCCGAACGCGAGCGGGAACGTGGCGACGGCGGCTCCGGAAGGGACTCCACGACGCCTTCGCGGAGACGCACACGCCCCACCAGATCGCCGGGAGCTTCTCGTTCGGCGTCTTCGTCACGATGTTGCCGACGGTCGGTGTGGGGCTGCTCGTCTTCGTCGCCCTGGCGTGGCTGTCCGACGGGGTGAGCAAGCTCGCGTTCGTCGCCTCCGCCCTGCTCATCAATCCGGTCGTGAAGTCCGGCGTCTACGTCGCGAGCTTCGCGATCGGCGTGTTCCTGCTCGGGCCCGTCGAGGGCGCGACCGTCACGAGCGCGAGCCTGTCCGGGGCGTCGTTTTCGGCGGGACGCGACATCGCCGTTCGGATCCTGCTCGGAAACGTGATCCTCTCCGTGGCGACGATCGTTCCGAGCTACGTCGTCTGCTACCGACTCGTCGAGACCTACCGGGCCCGCGATCCGGCGGTGGAGATCGTCTCGGAGATCGAGTCGGTCGTGGCCCCCGAGGGCGAGTCGACGGCGAACTCCGGGGACGATCCGGCCCGTTCGTGAACGAACGGTTCGTGTGACGCCTGGACGTGGGTCTCACAGAGCGAGCGGTGTGGGTCACACGAAGCGATCGATGCGGATCAGACTCACACGAAGCGAACGAACGCTACGTCGTGAACAGCTCAGTGTCCTCTGGGATCGAAAAGAGCCCGAAACGGACCCCGGCGTCGAGCCAGCCGTACCCGTAGGAGAACGACGCGAGCGCGTTGACCGGATCCCCGTCCTCGCGGAAGTGCCTCCCGTCCTCGAGGTACGACTTGGCCATCTCGCGACACTCCGCGGCCGCCTCGCCGAGCGGCGTTCCCGCCGGCGCGGCCGCCTCCGCCTCCGCGAGCGCGTCCGCGAGCATCCGCTCGTAGCGATCGGTCTTCTCATCGAGGTCCGCGGGCATGCGCGTCGCTCCGCAGCGGAGTCACAAAGGACTGTCCGTCCGTTCGTTTCCGGCGATCGCAAGCGGCTCCGATCGCTCAGCGATTGCAAGCGACTCCGATCGCCCGGCGAATGCGTCGACGCCTCAACAGACCGGCTTCGGATCGACGCCGAGCGACTCCAGCGTCTCGACGTGTTCCTCGTAGGCGATCTCCACGACCGCGGCGGCGGCTTCCCTCGCGACCTCCAGGTCGGCCTCGTCCGCTCCGACGCGGTCGATCAGTTCGAGAGCGCGCTCGCGCTGTCCCTCGAGGTCCCCGCGGAGATCACGAAAGACCGCGGCCGTTTGCGGATCGGCGTCGCCCACGAAGTACCCGACGTACTGGGACTTCGACTCGTCGGCGACGAGGATCCGTCCGAGGAGCGCGCCAGCCCGCTCGAGGGTGTCATCGAGCGAGCGGAGGTGGGAGGGAATGGCGAGCAGGTCCTCGCCGAGATCGGGGTCGTAGTCGTCCAATTCCTCGCGGACGCGATCGAAGTGGTCGCGCTCCTCCGCGGCGATCGCGGCGAAGACCTCCGCCGCCGCGTCGTTCTCCTCGTCCCCGGCCCACGCTTCGAAGGTCTCGGCCGCGGCGAGCTCCGCGTCGGCCGCCGCCCGCAGGACGCGATCGGCGTTCAGTTCGCCCTCGGTGGCGGCATAGAGCGCCTTCGAGGAGCCGAGCCTGGACAGTTCGGTGGCGAGTTCGGACCGGACGCGCTCGTGTACGTCGTCTGCGCTCATGAAAAACGGAAGGCCGCGGACCGACTTAACGCTGTATCGTCCGCCCGCTCACTCGCCGTCGCCGGTCTCGATCGGCGCGTCGACGAGGTTGCCCCACTCGGTCCAGGAGCCGTCGTAGTTGATCGTGTCGTCATAGCCGAGCAGCTCGTGGAGCGCGAACCAGGCGACCGACGAGCGCTCGCCGATGCGGCAGTAGGCGATCGTCGTCTCGTCGCCGTCGATGTCCTCCTCCGCGTAGAGCTCCTCGAGCTCATCGCGGGTCTTGAACGTGCCGTCATCGTTCGTGACGGCCGCCCACGAGATGTTCTTCGCGCCGGGGACGTGGCCGCCGCGCTGGGCGGTCTCCTGGAGTCCCGGCGGCGCGAGGATCTCGCCGCGGTACTCCTCGGGCGAGCGCACGTCGACGAGCGGAACGCCGCGGTCGATCGCCTTCTCGACGTCGTCGCGGTAGGCGCGGATCGACTCGTAGGGGCCGCCCGCCTCGTAGTCGACCTCGGGGAAGGAGGGGACCTCGTCGGTCGTCGGATAGTCGTTCTCGACCCAGTACTCGCGGCCGCCGTCGAGGAGCTTCACGTCGTCGTGGCCCCAGTATTTGAACTGCCAGTAGGCGTAGGCCGCGAACCAGTTCGAGTTGTCGCCGTAGAGGACGACCGTCGAGTCGTCGCTGATGCCGTGTTCGGCGAGCAACGCCTCGAAGTCCTCCTTCTCGAGGATGTCACGCTGCGTCTGGTCCTGGAGCTGGCTCTCCCAGTTGAAGCCGATGGCTCCCGGCGCGTGCGCGTCGTCGTACGCTTCGGTGTCGACGTCGACCTCCACGAGCCGCAGGTCGTCGTCGTCGCTCTCGAACTCGTCGAGCCGCGCCTCCACCCAGTCGGCGGAGACGAGCACGTCGTTCGCGTAATCGGAATCTCCCATAGCAGTTCCCCCTACGTGTTCGACCTATAAGGTCCCCAACACCACGGACATACCCGCCTCTCGTTCGGATCGGGGGAGATTATTGCCGGTTCATGTCCGGAGCTGTCGGCCGCCCGTCGATCGTCGGGTCGTACCGCCCGGATGCCCGCCGTCGATCATCGACGGTCCGAGAGGATCGAGGCCGCGATCGCCGCGGGGGTTTCAAATGTTGCCGGTATCCGGAAGGCCCGGCCGAATCGGCGCGGGTCAGCGGAATAAACCGTCCGGAGGTAGAAGGGAGGACCGATGACCGAGATCACCGTCCCGATCGAGTGGCTCGCCGATCACCTCGATGACCCCGGCGTGCGCCCGGTCGACGTCCGCGACGCCTGGGAGTACGACGCGCTCGGACACGTCCCCGGTGCCGTGAACGTTCCCTTCGAGGACTTCCGCGATGCCGAGGGTGGCGACGTCGGCCACCTTCCGGGCGCCGAGGCGTTCGCGGAGCGTCTGGGCGCTGCCGGCCTCTCCCGGGACGACGTCCTCGTCGCCTACGACGACACGAACGGGGTCTTCGCGGCGCGGTTTCTCGTCACGGCGCTCGTCTACGGCGTCGAGAACGTCCACCTCCTCGACGGCGATCTGAGCGCCTGGAAGCGCGACTACCCGATCGAAAGCGATCCCGTCTCCCTCGAGGAGACGACGATCGAGGCGCGTCGCGTCGAGGGAGCGGACTCGCCGATCGTGGGATACGACGAGGTGATCGAGCTGCTCGAGGACCGTGAGCGCGACGTGATATTCGTCGACACCCGGGACGCCGACGAGTACGCGGCCGGGCACCTCCCGGGCGCGGTCCGATTCGACTGGACCGAGGCGGTCGATCCCGAGACGCGCGGGCTGCGCGCGAAGGACGACCTCCGCGAGCGATTCGAGGAACGCGGGATCACGCCGGACCGGCCGGTCGTGCTCTACTGTAACACCGCGCGCCGGCTCTCACACACGTACGTCGCGCTCCGGTGGCTCGGCTTCGAGGACGTCCACATCTACGAGGGTAGCCTCACCGAATGGCGCGAGCGCGAGGGCGAGCTCGTCGAGTCGTGAGCTCCGAGCCGTCGAGTCGTGAACCCGCCGAACGGTGAATCGTTCGAGTCGTAAAATCGTCGCGACGACTCCGACGGAAGGGTCCGTGGCCTCCATGGCGCAACCTACATAGGCCCCGATCGCCAACCCTCAGCCATGAGCGAGGACGTAGTCGAACACCGACGGCTGATCATCGCCGGGACCGGCATCGCCGGGCTCACGGCGGGGATCTACGCCGCCCGCGCGAACAACGAGCCGCTCATCCTGGAGGGCGACGAGCCGGGCGGGCAGTTGACGCTCACTACCGACGTCGAGAACTATCCCGGATTCTCCGAGGGGATCTCCGGGCCCGACCTGATCAACGAGATGAAAGCGCAGGCCACGAAGTTCGGCGCCGAGACGAAAAACGGCGTCGTCGAGTCGGTCGCGGACTCGGACCGCCCGTTCCGCGTCGAGTTGACGAACGGCGACGTCTACACCTGCGACGCCTTCATCGCCGCCTCCGGAGCGTCCGCACGGACGCTCGGCATTCCGGGAGAGGACGAGCTCATGGGCTACGGCCTCTCGACGTGTGCGACCTGTGACGGCGCGTTCTTCCGCGGCGAGGACATGCTCGTCGTCGGCGGCGGCGACGCGGCCATGGAGGAGGCGAACTTCCTCACCAAGTTCGCCGACACCGTCTACATCGCCCACCGCCGCGAGGAGTTCCGCGCCGAGGATGTCTGGATCGACCGCGTGATGGAGAAGGTGGAGGACGGCGAGATCGAGATCCTCCGGAACACGGAGGTCACGGAGCTGCACGGCACGCCCGAGGACGGCATCGACCACGTGACGCTCGTCGAACACCCCGAGGGCCACCCCAAGGAGAAGCTCGAGGATCCGGCGACCGCCGACGAGGTCGAGGAGTACGACTTCGAGGTCGGCGCCGTCTTCTTCGCCATCGGCCACACGCCGAACACCGATTACCTCGAGGGAACCGGCGTCGAGCTGAACGAGGAGGGATACCTCCGGACCGAGGACGGCGCCGGCGCGGGACAGACCCGGACCGGCGTCGAGGGGCTCTTCGGTGCCGGCGACGTCGTCGACTATCACTACCAGCAGGCCGTCACCGCCGCGGGCATGGGCAGCAAGGCGGCCATCGACGCCGACGAGTACCTCACGGAGCTCGAACGCGCCGGCGAACTCGCGGAGCCGGACGCGAGCCCGGCCGCGGCTGACGACTGATCGCGAGCCGCCGCTGAATCACTATTTCCGGTCGGATCGCTTCGCTATTCTCCCGACTCCGCCCCGAGAGCCGCCTCGACCGCCCGATCGCGCAGTCGCTCGCGCGTCCGGTGGCTCGATTCGGCATCGAACCGAACGTCGATCAGGGTGCTTCCGGAGCGTTCGCGCGCCTCCCGGTAGGTCGCGGCGAGCGCGCTTCGTGGGTCGTCCGCCATGCCGCTCCCGTCACCGTCAGCCACGCCGCTTCCGTCGCCGTCCCCACCCTCTACGCGGGCGTCGATCCGCTCGTAACGGAGGCCGTGAAGATCGGCGAGCGCTTCGAACTCGAGGCCGTGTGGCGTCTTGAACTGTTGGGTGAACTCCGGTTCGAACCTCTCGATCGGCAGCGCGTGGAAGATCCCGCCGCCGTCGTTGTTGATCGCGACGACCGTGGCCTCGAGGTCGAGCCGGTCGAGCGCGAGGAGGCCGTTTGAGTCGTGATACAACGCGAGGTCGCCGACCACGAGCGTGAGGTCGTCGGTCGTCGCGGAACCGGCACCCAGTCCCGCGGAGACGATACCGTCGATGCCGGAGACGCCCCGGTTACCGCAGACGGTGAGGCTCCGCGTGGTCGGGCGGGCGAACCGATCGAGATCGCGAACGGGCATCGAGTTGGAGACGAACATCGTCGCGGGATCCGGGACGGATTCGGCGATGGTCGCGACCGCACGACCCTCGAAGAACGCCTCCGACTCCTCGAGGACCCCGAAGGCACGTTCGTCGGCGTCCTCCCACTGGGCGCGCCACTCGCCCGACCCGCCGCCGGCGACCAGCCGTGAGAGGTCGCCGCACAGCCGATTCGGCTCGGCGACGACGAGGTCCGTGGCGGCGAACTCCGCCTCGCGCCACCGCCCCGCCGGATCGACGACGTACTCGTCGGCGGAGGTGGCAGCGAGGTACTTTCGAAGTCGCTTGGAGGTCGGCGAGGCACCGAGCCGGAGAACCACCTCGGGATCGCGCCACGCCGGCGCCGAGTCCCCGGCCGCGTCGGCCGAGAGGTAGGCGTCGTAGCCGCCGATCACGGGCGCGACGCGGGTGTGGCCGCCGAAACGGACTCCCGAGAGCGGGTCGGCGAGAACCGGGTGGCCGGTGGCGTGTGAGAGCGCGGTGACGGCCTCCGGATCGAGACCCGGGGGATCGGCCGGTCCGGCGACGATCAGTCCGCGGTCGACGGAGAGCGCCTCCGCGAGCGAGCGCAGGTCTCCATCGTCGACCCTCGTGGCGCCGCCCGTTCGGGAGACGTAGGGGCCCTCTCGGCCGGTCTCGGACGCCGGGTCGAGGTCGTCGGGCACGTCCCCGGGGACGGGAGTCGGCTCAAGGGGCTTCGCGAACGGGACGTTGAGGTGAACGGGGCCGGGGTCGACGCCCTCGGCGGCCTCGACCGCCCGCGCGACCGTGGTCCGCAGCGAGGCGAGCGTTCGGTCGTGGGCCGCCGGCTCCGGGAGGTCCTTGTAGTACCGGACCGCGTCGCCGTAGAGCTTCTCCTGGTCGGCGGTCTGGTTGGCTCCCGAATCCCGGAGTTCCGGCGGGCGGTCGGCGGTGAGCGCGAGCAGCGGCACGCGCCCCTCGTCGGCCTCCATCACGGCCGGGTGGTAGTTGGCGGCGGCGGTCCCGGAGGTGCAGACGAGCGGCGTGATCGCTCCCGTGCGGCGGGCCCGCCCGAGCGCGAAGTAGGCCGCCGAGCGCTCGTCGAGCTGTGAGAAGACGTGGACCTCCTCGTGGCGCGCGAACGCCATCGCGAGCGGCGTCGAACGGCTGCCCGGCGAGATCACGGCCGCCGAGACGCCGGCGCTCGCCAGCCCGTCGACGATCGCGTTCGCCCAGAGCACGTTCCGATTCGGCGCGGTCATGGACCCCCTTCCCGCGCGATGGATTATAAACTCCCGAAAGTTCCCGCGAACGTTCCCTCCGGCACCAAAACGATGGCGAACGCGCGGAGCGGAAGACGTCTCTCGAAGCGTTTTTGCAAGCCTTATGCCCGCCGGGACCCACCGATCGACCATGAGCGAGGACGACGCCGTCGAGATCGAGTTCGAGGACGAGGACGCGACCCCCTCGACGTCGGATGCGGACGACGCGGACGATGCGGTCGACGGGGACCCGACGGTCGGCGTCGACGGCCGGGATGCGGCCGCCCGGGGCGAAAGCGGAAGTCCCGACGCGTCCGGCGAGTTCGGTCTCGCCGAGCGCATCGCGGAGCTCGACGCCCGGGGTGTCGACGATCTCGCCGACGAGGCGGCCGACCTGGAGGCGCGCCTCGCGGAACGCGAAGCGCGTATCGAGACGCTGGAGGCGGAACTCGAGGATCGCGAGGACGAAATCGACGACCTCAGGGAGCGGTTGAAGCGCAAGCAGGCGGACTTCCAGAACTACAAACAGCGCGCGAAACGACAGCAGGAACAGATCAAAGAGCGGGCGGCCGAGGACCTGATCGAGCGGATCGTTCCTGTTCGCGACAACCTGGTTCGCGCGCTCGAACAGGAGGAGGGCGCGGACCTGCGCCCGGGCGTGGAGTCGACCCTCGAGGAGTTCGATCGAGTTCTCGAGGAGGAGAACGTCGAGGCGATCGAGCCGGACCCGGGATCGGACGTCGACCCCGTTCGCCATCAGGTGATGCTCCGGGTCGGAAGCGACGAGCCGGAGGGGACGATCGCCGAGGTCTACCAGCCCGGCTACGAGATCGGCGACTCCGTGATCCGCGAGGCGCAGGTCACCGTCAGCGACGGAAGCGGCGACGAGGAGTAGCTCAGTTCTCGGACGTCGAGGTCCCGACATCGGCATCGATCTCGACGCCGGCGTCGACGCTCTCGTAGGTCTCCGCGAGCCCGTCGAGGGCCTCGTGGTGGCCGCTCGTGTGCGGCGCCGTGAGCGGCGAGACCGAGACGCGCCCCTCGACGATCGCACGCCGGTCCGTTCCGGGCGGGTCCGGGAGGTCGCCGGTCTCCATGCGGTCCCAGATCCGGTCGTGGAGTCGGACGCCGTTTTCGGGCGTTCGGCTCGCGTCCATCTCGTAGAGCTGTGAGGGTTCGGTCACCTCGATCGGCGCCCGTTCGGCGGGATTCGGGCCGGTCTCGCCGTCGGCCATCGGCGCGTTCACGTTCAGGTAATCGACCTGTTCGAAGACGCCGGCGCCCACGGCGTGGTCGACCAGAAATCCGGTGGTCGCGCTCGCGTGTGCGAAGTCCCGGAGGTCGAGCGACCACTCGGACGGATCCTCGCCGGCCGGGACGTACATCGACGTCGCGATGGCGGGGACGTCGAAGAAGGCCGCCTCCACCGCCGCGGAGACGGTGCCGGAGCGGCCGAGGACGTACTCGCCCAGGTTCGCGCCCTCGTTGCACCCGGCGACGACGACGTCGGCGTCCGGGACGAGTTCGCTGAGCCCGACGACCGCGCAGTCGGCCGGCGTGCCCTCCACGGCGTAGCCGAGTTCGTGGTCGTGGACGACGACGTCCGTCGAGAGCGACCGCCCCACGGAGCTCTGGTCCGCGGCCGGGGCCACGGCCACCACGTCGTAGCCACGCTTCGACAGCGTGCGGTGAAGGGCGCGGAAGCCGACGGTATCGATCCCGTCGTCGTTCGTGAGAAGGATCCGATCGACGCTCATACCGCTTGCAGGGCCGGCGACTTCAAAAGCGCTCCGCCGTCACGACGAATGCCGCGGGAGGGCCGAAGGAGTGGGGTGTTTAGCTGTTGTCCGGCGCGGTGCTCGATCCGAGCGTGGCCGAGGAGCCGCCGCTGGAGGCCTGCCAGTTCACGGAGACGGTTTCCTCGTTCCAGTTGCTGCTCGCTGTGAATTCCTTTGAGGTGCCCGCTGAGAGGCTCCCCGACCAGTCACCGCTGTTAATGCTTGCATCCCCACCGCCGGTAGCAGTTACAGTCACGGTATTCGTATCCGCGTCGATCGTATCCCCTCCTGAGTGCGTGATCGTGACCCCATCCGCGGAATCGAACTCGAAGTCGAAGCTCGCCGTCGGCTGGGTGTCCTGAAGGCTGTCGCCGAGGCCGAGCACGAAGGTGCCGATCACGGCCGCGAGAATGACCGTGATCGCCACCATCAGGATGACTCCGATAACCGGTGAGACCGCGCGATCCTCCGTGAACAGTCGCTTGATGTCCGTGGGTTGCATGGTGATCAGACAGTCGTCGGATGGCCCCGATCGAGCAACTCGATCGGGATCCCCCTCCCGTGGACTGACGATCGAAACTATCGGACGGGGATACATAAGGAGAATGACTAAATTATGAGATCTGATGCTCGGCTCCCCGTCGTCTCGGAAGACGATCACAGGAGAGACGCGGACGGAACGGTGAGACGGTGGATCCGTGGGTGGATCGATGAGTTCGATGCGAACCGTCAAACGGGACCGATCCGGAATGTTCCGTTAGGGGGTCTACACGAACGAGTAGTCGGCGTCGCCGTCACCCGTCAGGATCTCTCCCGCCCGGTCGGCGATCGTGGCGACGTCGATCCCGAGAACGGTGGTGGCCAGGACCCCGGCGACGATCACGGTCAGTCCGACCATCAGGATGATGCCGATCGGGGCCGAGGCGGCTCGATCGGTCCCGGTGGCGTCGATCGGCACCTTCAAACTCCCGAGGACGCCCTCCGCGAGAACGAGCAAACGGGCGACGGTTCCGAGCATATCCGTGATACGCTCCAGCGGCACAAAACTGTTTGGTGAACCAACAGGTCCGAGCGTGGCGGTGTGCCGAATCACGGTGTATCGCGTTTCGACCGACACCGCTCACGTCCACGCTCCGCGTCCGCGTTGGACGGCCGTGTTGTACGCCCTCCGATACCTCTCAGCGGTGGTTGCGTCGGTGTTCGGTGATCCGACGAAGCGCCTCAAGCGGCTTATCGTTCCGGAGGAGCCGTTCCGTCTCCCGACGCACGTCGCGGTCGATCAGGCCCCGGTCGGCGAACTCGTCGACCAGCCGTTCGGCTTCCCGCTCGTAGTCACGATTCGGTTCCCCCCGAACCCGTACGTGCTCGGCCATGCTCGTGCCTCCCTATTCGAACCGATCCCACGGACGTACATAAGTTTGTGGTACGTGGTAACACGATCCTCCGGGCGGAGGCGAGTGGAATCGCCGGTGTATATTTATACCGCCTGTTCGTGGGAGGTCGTATGACGACGGACGTCGATCCGGTAGACGAGACGGTCCTCGAGGGGTTTCGCGATCTGTCCTCCGCGGTCGTCGCCGACACGAAACGCGAGGACGTCGCGGTACTGGAGGGCTCGATTCGGGCGATCCATCGCGACTGTTCCCTGGTGGGGACGGCGAAGACGACGCGTGTGGACCCCGAGGCGATCTGGCCGCCGGTCGAGTCGGTCGTGGACGCCGACCCGGGCGAGGTCCTAGTCGTCGACGCCGGCGGGGCGGTCCGCGAGGCGGTCTGGGGCGAGCTCCTCTCGACGTACGCGAAGGAAAGCGGCGTGGTCGGGATGATCACGGACGGGGCCGTCCGCGACATCGCCGACATCCGGGAACTTGAGTTCCCCGTGTTCGCGCCCGCCCGAACCCCCCGCGGCCCGAGCGGCGACGGCGAGGTGGAGGCGGACGTGCCCGTCGCCGTCGGCGGCACGCTCGTCTCACCCGGCGACGTCGTGATCGGCGACGAGACCGGCGTCACGGTGGTCGATCCCGAGAACGCGGACGCGGTTCTCGAGGAGGCGCAAGCGATCGAGGAGACGGAAGGGGCGGTTCGAGAACACGTCGAAAACGGCGTGTCGCTCGCGGACGCGATGAACCGCGCCGGGATGTGACCGACGGGGCGACCGTTTCAGAGTCCGGTTGTCGCGCCGCGGGCGCCCGTCTCAGCCGCTCCGGGCTCCGCGATCTGTCTGTAACAGCCGACCAGCACGCCGATCCCGAAGAGGGTCACGACGCTCGTAACGATCGCCGACGCCACGGCGCCGGCGAGGGGGAAGAACACCCCGATGAAGCCGAAGACGCCGCCGGCGATCCCGCCGACGACGGCGATGATGAGTCCCAGGGCGAACAGTCGAAGTCGATTCCCCCGCGCGAGACCCCAGCTTCGCTGCAGCGCCTCGATAACGCCGGCGTTCTCGAGAACGACGGCGAGCTGTGCGAAAACCAGGCTGACGGCCAGGAAGATCCCCGGCAGGATGAGGAACACCGTGCCGATCGAGATGGCCACGAACGTGATGATCGAGACGACGATCGTCACGACGGTCGTCCGGGCGAGCCGCCGCGTGTGATCCGCGGACGGTACGTCGTCGATGTCGGCGTACATCGCCCGCATGGCCACGATCGAAAGGACCGTTCCGAGGATCATCAACAGAACGACGAGTCCGGCGCTGACCGGCATCGGCAGGTCGATCGCCAGGGGATACACCTGGCCAGCCGCGCCGGACGGCATCGTGTTCGGAACCAGTCCCGCAAAGAGGGACTGGAAGCTGGCCTGGCTCGCTATCTGGAAGACGACGTACGCACCGATGAGCATCGCTCCACCGCGTGTCGTGAGGCGATCGGCCCCGTAACCGAGGGCGTCGCCGAGTGCTATCTTCGTGGAGGGCACATCGGGAAATCCCCACCGTTCCACATAAAACCCGGGCACGGCGGACCGAAATTGGCGTCCGGTTCAACGCCCCCAACGTGATCACCGCGGGAACGCGGGTGGCGTCACTCCCGGAACGTAGGTGGCGTCACTCCCGGAACGTAGGTGGCGTCACTTCCAGGACGCGGGAGTCCTACTCCGACGAATCGGGCCGATCACGGGGGGTTCCCGAGACTGTCGATCGCCCGGCCGACTCCGGAGGATCGCCGTCGGCTCCGTCCGTCGCTCCGTCGGCATCCTCCCGCGTTCCGCCTTCGCTCTCGGAACTGGCGGCGATCCGGTACGCGAGGTAGATGCCCAAAAGCGGGACGACCGCGAGAAGCAGCCCGGGCTGCAGCTCGTAGCCCGGCGGCATCCATCGGTTGAGGAGTCTGAATCCGACGACGATCGAGAGCACCGCCAACCCGGCTCCGACGAGTCCGCTGACCACGTCTCCGCGTTCGCCCATGCCGAGCGTGACGCCGAACCCGGCGGCGACGGCGGGGAGGATCAAAAGGAGCCCGTACACCGTCCGGGTTCGAACCGAGATCCACGCGAACAGGACGGCGCCCACGACGCCGAGGACCGCGCCGAGGATCGCTCCGGCGACGATGCCGCCGCCGATAAGGTCCTCCGGAAACGACGCGTCGGATCGCCCGTCCGCCGTGGACCCGCCTTGGACGTCCGTGAGGACCTCGTCGGGCTGTGGAACGCCCGCGGTGGACGTCCAGCCGAGGTAGACGCCCGCCGCGTTCGCGAGAATCGCCAGCGGGCTGAACGTCACGACGGAGACGAGGAGGCCGAACACGTACCAGACCGCACCCGCTACGTGGACGACGGGCGAGCGCTGCGGGAGGCCGAAGGCGTGCCCGAGATACACCGCGCCGATCGGGATGCCCCAGAGTCCGAGCGCGGGGAACCCCCACAGCTGGATGCCGACGAGAAGCGACGAGAGGACGAGGAGCCCGCCGAGCGCGTAGCTCAGGTAGCTCCAGTACGCGATCCGGTCGTTTCCGGCCTCACGGGGGTGGACGAACTCGGGGTCGACCTCGAGGACGTCCCGGACGTCGCTCGGACCTCGGATCTCCGCACCCTCGAGCTGGTCCCGGATCCCGGCGATCGACTGTTTGCCGTCGTCGGATCGGCTCCGTGAACGGCCGACCACGTTTCCGGCGTCGGTCGCGTTACCGGTGCCGGTCGCGTTACCGGCGTCGCTCGAGGCGGCCGAGGTGCCCGCGTCGCCCACGTCGCTCGAGCCGTCCGCATCGTTCGCATCGTTCGCAGTGAGCGTACCCCCCTCGTCCAACTCGTCGACGTACTCGTCCAGGAACACGAGTTCGGTCTCGCCGCTCGCCCTCAGCCCGCCGTTCAGGACCTTCAGGCCGGCGACGACGATCGCGATCGCGCCGAGGCTCACGGTGAGCAGGTACACTCCGCCCATCGTGAGCAGGCCCCAGCCGACGAGCCCGGCGACCCACGCCTCCGTGGCCTCGTACTTCCGGATGCCGTACCAGGCGCCCCCGAACCAGGCCGCGGTCAGGAGGTGGTTCGTCGTCCCGCCGGTGGCCTCCGTGAGGAAGGTCACGAATCCGACGACGATCCCGAAGGGCGTTCCCGAGGCCGCCTCGACGAGCGCCGAGGAGGCGACCGCCAGGGCGAAGAGCAGCCCGAAGATCGCCGCGACGTACTTGTTCGCCCGGTTGAACTCCCGAAGGCGGGCTCTCGACTCCGGGATCGACTCCCCGCTCCCGGCGGCCGTCGAATCGCCAGAGACCTCCGGGTCGTCGACGCCGGCCGGTTCGGAACCCGACCCGGAGTCGTCGGTGAACCGAAGCGTGATCCTCGAGAGGGCCCAGATCACGAACCCGACCACCGCCACGAGCGCGGGCACGAGAAGCTCCGCCAGTCCGATCGGAACGTTCAACGACTCGAAGCTCACCACGTAGAGCCCGACGACGATCGCCGCCGTGATCCCGAGGCTGATCAACGCCACGATGCCCCCCAGCGTTCCCAGCCATCTGAGTGACTTGTTCCCCCAACCCATACCTAAAAGATCTGTCTATTTTGTAAAAACGTTACGGCAAAACGCGTCGCAGGGGCGGCTCGAGGGCTGAAACGCTCGAATATCCCTCGGAACCATCCGGAGACGGCGGCGATCGCGAGGAAGACGGATATACTCCGACCGCGTATCTCGACGTCGGAGCGAGACCCACATGTCCAAAACGAACGGGGACGGAGCCGGTGACGGCCCGCCTCCCGACGAACGACGGCGCCGGCTCCTGATCTACGCGGGGCTCGGAGCGGTCGGTGCGAGCGGAGTCGCCGGCGCGTGGGCCGTCTCGCGTCCGGATGACGGAAGGGGGTCCGGATCGGGGCCCGTGGAGCCGTCCCCGACCCCTTCGCGATCACCCACTCCCGACGACGAGGACGGCGTGGACGACACTCAGCCGGTCCCCTCGATAGTCGTCCGACACGCCCCCGACCTGTACTTCGGCGCCCTCGAGAAGTGGTTCCCCGCCGATCCACGTTTGTACACGGTGGAGAGCGACGGAAGGACCGTCGTGGACGGGTTCACGGCCCTGGAGGGGTACTCGGAGGCGTTCGCGGAAACCGACACCCCGCCGGCGCCGACCGCGTTCTACCGGATCGTCGAGGCCGCGGACGGCGTCGACGCGATCCAGTACTGGTTCTACTCCGTCTTCGACCAGTTCACGGTCAACTTCCACTGGCACGACTGGGAGCTGCTGCAGGTCTTCGTCGATCGCGAAAGCGGGACGCCGCTTCTGGTCTCCGCGAGCGCGCACTCGCGCGCCAGCCCGAACAACGAGTTCCTCGAGCCCGACGTGAGCGACGGTCGTCGCGTGGGGATCCTCTCGGAGGTCGGGTCACACTCGAGCGCCAGCGAGGTCAACGACCGGGTCCCGAGCTTCGAGCGACTCCCCGACGACGAGTGGGGGTCCGACGTTACCAACGACGTCCTCGACGTTACGACCGGTGTGACGGCGCCGTTCGCCTACGGGCTCCCGCGCGATGAGGGGGCGCGTCTTCCCTTCGTGATGCCGGAACTCGACGGGCATCGCCTCGATCGACACCCCGGGCTATCGGTCGATCGGGGGGACTTCATCGACGAGCGGGTAACCGTGGACTCCTGGCGCGGGCTCCCGCGCCCGCCCGCGGACGTTCCGCTCCGGGAACCGGGACCGGTCCTCGCCCACGAGAGCAGTCGAACGGGGACGGAACTGACCTACGCGCTGGAACCCATCGAGGCCGTCCGCGACGCCGTCGACGACTTCGTCGGCCCCCAGTTGAGCTTCGAGTTCGCGATCCCGGGATTCCTCGAGGACCGATACGCGAGCCACATCACGTCCGTGGGAATTCCGTGGGAACAGGAGCGGTACGACGATCCCCTCGCGGACGTGACGGATCCGGGCCACAGACGACGGATCGACGGGGAGCGACCGCCGGGACTGACGAACCGCGTCGTGGGACACGTTCGCCACCTGCGGGCCGGATACGACGGTGATCTCGGACGCGTCGCGGACGGCGCCCGGGAGTCGCTCTCGGGATCGATCCCGGTCTCGATGTACGACGTGCCCGTCGAGGGCGCCGTCCGACTCGCCAGCGAGGATCCGGTCGCGACGGTCACCCGTCGAGGCGAGTTCGGATATCTCCACGTCGTTCCCGGCGAGCACGAACTGGTCGTGAACGCTCCGGGGATCGCACCGCTCGCCCTCGGGTTCGAACACGAGGGAGGTCTCCGCCGAGTCGGCGCGAACGGCGTGTTGACGGTCGTCGCGAACGAGGACGCCGGCTGGGTCCGCGGCGACGGCCGGGAAGCGACCGGGATCGAACGCGTCCGCGTGATCGAAGATCATGTCGGCGTCGTCTACGAGGGACGGCCGATCGAGGAGGACCGGTTCGCCGTGGCGGTCCACTCCGAGGGACGCTATACCGTGGAAGTGGTCGATTCCGAAGGGCGTCCCGGCGCCTACCGGGTCGGTCCGGAGGACTTCGAGGACGGAACGGACGCGGTCCGCGAGCCCGTCGAGACCGGCAAGGCACCCCTCGCCGAGACGCTCGTCGGGGAGGCCGAGCGGCTGGTCGACCTCGCGAGGGCGCTCGCCGCTCGCGAATCGGACGCGAACACGGATTCGGACTCGCAGGACGTGGACTCGGAGAACGAGGTCACGGAGCGCCTCTCCCGGGCGCTGGAGGAGGCCGACGCCGCGAGCGGGCTGGCCGAACGCGGGGACGCCTCCGCGACGGACGATCGGCTCTCCCGCGTCGTCTCTCTGTTCGAGGAGACGCTCGAAATCCTCGCGAGCGGCCGGTCCGGCTCTTACGACGATCCGGCAACGGAGACGCTCTCGAACCGGATCGGTCCGGCGATCGTCCGTGCCGAGACGGCGCTCGCGACCGAGCTCGGGTAGCCGTTCGAACCCGGCGACGACTCACGACTCGAACTCGACGCCGGTTATCTCGAAGCGCGCGCCGCCGGCCGCGCTTTCCGTCGCGCGGACCTCCCAGCCGTGTGCCTCCGCGATCCGCTCGACGATGCTTAGTCCGAACCCGGTTCCGGACCGGTTCGTCGAGTAGCCGGCCTCGAAGACGCGGTCGTGTTCGCCCTCCGGAATCCCGGTTCCGTCGTCCTCGAGGTAGAATCCGCTCTCCATCCGACCGACGGAGATCGTGAGGTCGGGACCGTCGTGTTCGGCGCCGGGTTCGATCGCGTCCCCGTGAGCGTTCGAGCCGGGGCTCGTCGAGCCATGCTCGACGGCGTTTCGAACCAGGTTCTCGAACAGCTGTTTGAGCCGGGTCCGGTCGGCACGGACCACCGTCTCCCCATTCACCTCGAGCGAGGCGTCGGCGGTCTCGACGGTCTCCCAACACTCCCTCGCGACCGTCCCGAGGTCGACCGGTTCGGTCTCGGTCACGGCGTCCCCCTCCCGAGCGAGGGTGAGCAGGTCGTCGATCAACGACTGCATCCGGTCGTGGGCCCGTTCGACCGCCTCCAGGTGGTCGTCAGCTCCCTTCCCGTCCCCATCGAGCGTCTCGCGGGCCAGCCGCAGTCGTCCCTCCGCGACGTTCAACGGGTTTCGGAGGTCGTGGGAGACGATGCTCGCGAACTGCTCGAGCCGCTCGTTCGCACGTTTGACCGCCTCGCGTTCCGTGACGTCGACGTACATCGCCAACGCCGTATCGGAGGCGTCGGGCGCGTCGGGGACCTCACGGAGCGGAACCGCTCGCAACAGCGTCTCGACGACCTCCCCGTCGGCGGACGAGAACTCGCGGGGCTCCATCGTGAACTCCCCCCGGAGCGCCCGCTCGTATCCGCCACCGTCGAGCAACGCCTCCCTGGAGTCCGGTGTGTAGAACTCGGCGAGGTCCCGTCCGACCACGTCCTCCGCGTCGTATCCCAGCGTCTCGAGGAACTGCTGGTTGCAGTCCTCGACGATCGGGCGTCCCTCCTCGCTTCGGGTCATCACCGCCATCACGGGCGCCTCCTCGAAGAGCGTCCGGTACTGCTGTTCGCGCTGTCTCGTCAACTCGGCGAGCTCCTCGGTCTTTCGTTCGAGCTCCCGCTCGTACTCCTTGCGCTCGTCGATGTCGAGGTGGATCCCAACCGCGCGGACCGGATCGCCGGCGTCGTCGCGCTCTACGACCCTGCCGATGTCGCGGATCCACTTCCAGTCGCCATCCGCGGTCCGCATCCGGTGTTCGGTGTCGTAGTAGGCCGTCTCCCCCTCGATGTGGGCCTCAAGGGCGGCCTCGACCCGCTCGAGGTCATCGGGGTGTACGCGCCGCTCCCACGCGTCGATGTGTGACCGGATCTCCGCCGGCGAGTAGCCGAGCATTCGCGCCCATCGATCGTTGAACTCCACCTCGTCGGTGCGCAGATCCCAGTCCCAGACGCCGAGATCCGCCCCTTCGACCGCGAGCTGGAGGCGGTCCTTGAGTTCGCGAAGCTCACGCATGCGATCCTTCTGTTCGGAGACGTCACGGGAGATGACGAGGAACCGATCCCCGTCGTCGACGGGGAGCCGGGTGGCGTGTACCCGAACCGGAAACGGCTCCCCGTCCGGACGGCGAAACTCCGTCTCGAGTTCGATCCGGTCTCCGACGTCCATTCCGCTCCAGATGGCGCGCAGTTCGTCGGGATCGGCTTCCCGGTCGATCTCCCAGACCTTCCGGCCGACGAGCTCGTCCTTCGGCTGATCGAACACCTCCCGAAAGCGACGGTTCACGTCGACGATGGTTCCGTCGGCGGTGTGAACGTCGATCATGTCGGGAGACCGCTCGAAGAGCGCCTCGAGACGGGCCGTCGTTCGCTCGAGGCGCGCTTCGCGTTCCCTGCGTTCGGTGACGTCGGTGATGAACCCCTCCAGGGCGATCAGGCCGTCGTCGCTCCCTTCGCCGGTGCCGTCGTCGTACACGCCGCGTCCCCGCTCCCAGACCCACTTCGTGGTCCCGTCCTCGGTCACGATCCGATAGGTGATCTCGAAGGTGCCGTCGGCGGAGAGCCCCTCCTGGACGGCCTCCCACGTCGATTCGCGGTCCGCCGGATGGATCACGTCCTCGCCCCACAGCACCTCGTTTCGTGCGATCCGGTCCGCGGAATGGCCGGTGAGCTCCGCGACTTCCCCGTCGACGATCTCCATCGGCCAGCCGGACTCGTTTCGGCACCGATAGACCATCCCGGGGAGGGTGTCGACGAGCGTCTCCAGTCGCCGCGTTCGCTCCGCCAACAGCTCGCGTGAGCGGGCGGACTCGACGGCGTTTTCGATCCGGTTCGCGAGCAGCTCGTACTGTTCGGTTCCGGTCTCCTTTTGGAGGTAATCGGTCACTCCGGCCGAGATCGCTTCGCTCGCGATCTCCTCGGACCCCTTGCCCGTATACAGGATGAACGGGAGCTGTGGATCGTCCTCGCGGATGGTCTCGAGGAGCTCGATCCCGTTTCGACCGGGCATGTCGTAATCGGAGACGACACAATCGACGCCGTCGAGTTCGTCGAGTTCGTCGAGTTCGTCGAGCGCTTCCTCGGCGCTCTCGACGGTCCGCACCGCGAACCGGTCGTCCGTCCGCCGCAGGAACGTGGCGACCAACTCGGCGAATTCGGGCTCGTCGTCGACGTGAAGCACGTCGATCGTGTCGATGGTGGCGGTCATGGAACGCTGCTCGTTGGTTCGAACACACGGCCGCGGGCCTTAAGAAGTACCCCGGCGGGACCTCGAATGGCGCGTCCCACGGAGCGAACGACCGTCGGGAACGTTCCGCGTGGACCTCACCCGTCCTCGAGCGGCGCCTCGATCCGTTCGACGTCGACGAGCACGGTATCGGACGTATCGGAGAGCGCCGTAACACGCCCCACGAGCCCGAGTCGCGAGACCGGCGTCGGTCCGACCACGATCGGGTCGCCCGCCTCGAGATCGCTTACAACCTGTCGAAAGTGAACGTACGCCTTGCACTCCGTCGGGTGATCCACGTTGATGAAGTCGATGTCGTCCACCGTGACGCTGATCCGGTCGTACTCCCGCGAGAGCACCATCGACTCGGCGTCGTCCAGCTTCTCGCGATCGAGAAGGTCGAAAGCCCGGTCGGTCGGCTCGTACCCGCCTTGTGGCCCCGTGACCCCGTCGACGAGTCGAAGCTGTTTCAGCGTGTGCATCTGGTTGCGGACCGACCCCGCGTTCCTGTCGATCCGTCGGCCGAGCGTGCGAGCCTTGACCGGCGATTCCTCCGGTCGGTATTCGTTCACGAGGGCGACGAGGATCCGTTCGTGAGTGTTGGAGAGCTCCGCGGTTTCCATTGGTTTCGTCTATGGAATCGGCGCGAACGCGGATAAGTGTTCACTCGATTGTGAACTGGTGGGAATCCCCCACGCCGCTCGATCGGGGTCCACGATCGAACGGAGCCGTCTCCGGATCGCCGACCAAATCCGACGGGACGACTTCGCGGACCGACTCCACAGGGCCGAACCCGCCGACCGACTCCGACGGATCGAACCGCCGCGTCACCCGGAGGTTCATTAGGCACGACGACCGACACCGGCGTATGCTCCCCGACTGGCTGCCGCTTCACCGGCTGGCCATTCCGGTCGCGTTCGCCGCCGCGCTCGCGGTCGTCGTGGCCATCGACCGCCCCCGCGGTTCGTGGGGGCGGCGGCTCCGGTCGCGGTTCCTCCTCGGCGTTCCGTGGGGAACGCTCGTCGCGGTCGCCGTCGTCGTCTGCGTCTACCTCTTCGTCCAGCGGGGGATCGACGACCCGACCGACCCGGTCGTCATCCCGTTTCGTGCGTGGTCGTTCTTCTACCCCGAGGGGATGTTGCTCTCCGGGCTCTCGCACGCGAGCCTCGGCCACGTCGTCGGCAACCTGCTCGCCACGCTCGTCGCTGGGAGTCTGGCCGAGTACGCCTACGGCCACTTTCCGCGGCGACGCGGAGGGATCTCCTTTCGGACGCCGCTCGAGAACCCGTTCGTTCGCGCGTTCCTCGTCGTTCCGGTCGCCATCGTCGCCGGCGCGATCCTCTCGAGCGTCTTCGCGATCGGACCGGTGATCGGCTTTTCGGGCGTCGTCTTCGCGCTGTGGGGGTTCTCGTTGGTCCACTATCCGCTCGGATCGATCGTCGCGTTGGCGGGCGTCTCGCTCCTCAACCTGGTGTACGAAGCGCTTCGAGATCCGGTGGTGCAGTCGGCCGCCAGCCCGTCCTACGGGGGGCCCTGGTGGGCGAACATCTCGATCCAGGGACACGCGATCGGGTTCCTCCTCGGCGTCCTCGTCGGTGCGGCGCTCCTGCGTCGCCGCCGCGGGCGGAGCGTGGATCCGGAAGTCGGACGTGACGGCTGGCCCTCACGCTCGGCGCTCGCCGTCTTCTCCGGCGTGTTGTTGTTCGCCTCCTCGCGGTCGCTGTGGGCGGTCTACTGGTACCTCGGGAACGAGCGGTACGTGCTCTATCGAGCGGTCGGGATCGGCCTTATCGTCCTCCTCGCGCTCCTCGTCGCTCTCGCGGTGGCGGGGCGGCGCGAGCCCATCGTCCCCTCGTGGTCGGTTCCGAACCCGGAGACGTTTCGGGACGCGGTTCGATCGTCGTCGCCGCAGTCGGCGGGACTCGTGCTCCTGCTTTTCGGCCTGGGCATGCTCGCCGGACCCGCCATCGCCCCGAACCTGCTGGCCGTGACGGACGAGGAGCTGCCCGGCGACCCGATCGAGGTAGAGGGCTACGAGGTGACCTACGCCGAGAACGTGTCGAACCAGATGGTGAACGTCGTGGACATCGAGGCGTTCGACCGCTCGACGCGGGTGAACACCTCGGGCGTGATCGTCAAGAACGCCGACCGCGGCATCTGGATCACCGCCGTCTCGCGCGGGAACCTCCAGTACTGGGGCTCGCGCTCCGTGGACGTGGGGGGAACGGGCTGGCGTGAGACGGTCGTCGCCACACGAACCGGGTGGAACGCGGTCGGTGGCGGGACCGCCTATCGCGTCGACTTGGAACACGACGGCGAGCGGAGAACGGCCTTCCGGTCGGAACCCGCCACGGCGGAGCCGACCATCGAGGGATGGTCCGTCTCGGTCGCGGCGGTCGACGAGGGGTTCGAGGTCGCCGTGCGCCGCGGAAACGGAACGAACCCGTCCCTGGACGTGGAGGACGACGCGTTCGGAGCGGGCCCGACGGCGGAGACGGCGCCGTTACCGGGACAAAACGAATCGGTCGAGCTGAACGGGCTGACGCTGGTGCGCGAGGATCGACGGATCTACGCGGAATCGAACGGGACCCGCGTTCGCGTACTCGAGCTTGAGCGTCACGAGGGCCGCGAGCGGCTCCGGAACCAGTAGGGCGACGAGCAGCCCCGAACGAGAGCTACGGCGATCCCGTCGAATCGGATCGGTCCGTGCCCGTCGACCACTCGATCCGGTAGACCTCGGTGTCGATCGTCTCGGTCTCGGACTCGTGGTGGTCGAACTGGGCGTCCACGTCGAACTCGGCCGCGAACGCGTGAGTGACCTCGCCGCCGTGGTCGGCGGCGAACGATCGGAGGAACGACTCGCTGCCGGCGTTGTGGACGGAGTAGGAGACGTCGGCGATCGAGCTCGCGGTCTCGAGAAATCCGCGATCGGCGTGGCGGTTCCCGTCCTGGGCGCCGAACGGCGGGTTCATCAGGACGGTCGTTCGCTCCGTGGGACAAAGCGGGGCACGGGTCGCGTCCGCGCGGATCCAGTGGACCGGCGCGTTCGTCCCGACGCGCCGCTCGTTCGCCCGTGCCGTCTCGATGGGTCCCGCGTCGAGTTCGACGCCGATCACCCGTGCCGGGCCGCGGAGGGCGGCCGCGAGCCCGAGCATACCGGTTCCGGCGCCCAGGTCGACGACGGTTCGACCCTCCACGTCGCCCTGGAGGTCGGCGAGGTGGACGACGTGGGCGGCCAGCTCGGGCGGCGTCGGGTACTGCTCGAGCGACGCGTCAGGTCGCTCGAAGCCCGCGACCACGCCGAGCTTCGTCGCCAGCGAGCGCTTCGAGGCCATCTCACTCGGCGAGCGTCGACTCGCCGGTCACACGGAACGTGACGCCCTCCCGCGAGGCCCGTTCCGAGAGCGCCGCGAGCGCGGGCTCGACGCGGTCCGGATCCTCGACCTCGTCGACCGTCACGTCGATCCGGCCGACGCCGAGGAAGGCCGCGGCCCGGACGAGCCCGCGCAGCCTGTCGGCCTCCGCCTGGGTGGCGAGCGAGCAGTCCTCCGCGAAACACGCGGTGACGTCGAGGCCCGCGGGCTGGTAGCCGCGCCGTGACAGTTCACCTTTCAGATCGCGGAGGTACTCGGGGGCGGTGCTCTCGAGCTCCGCGCCGTCGATGACGACGGGCTCGACGTCCGCGGGTCGACACTCCGCGATCGGCCCCTCGACGGCGGCGGAATCGGTGGTGCTCATGTTTCTACATATTCCCTGGTTATACATATATGTTTGTAAATGTCCAATAGTAATAACCGCCCGTCGATGAACGGTTACCTGACGTCGATGAGCGCCCCCGGCCCCCATCAGTTCCCGATCACTCTCACGATCTCAATATAGTAGATGTTAGAAATAGTTACTCACTTTTGGAATAGAGAGTTGTTCAAGAGCGGTGTCAATCGCTGTTGTAAGCTCGTTGAGTGAGTCAAAGAAACGATTGCTGAGCGCTGTTTGAAGCTG
>NZ_JBHSXL010000005.1:0-20000 GCF_042662125.1 Halopenitus salinus
AGTGCCGAAGAGCTCCACTGAAAGGGTGTCATATCCGGTGTGGACACCCTCCATAAACACGTCCGTCACCCAATCGACGACGTCCTTGGCGCCCTCCAGAACCACGTCGATTAAATCGACCATGTCGCAAGCCCTCCAGTTGATGTAACCGAAGCGTGACGGAGATATCTCCGTGAGACGACGCAGATCGACTGCGACACGCTACTAGAGAGCGCTGCACAGTCCGTTTCGTCTGGTGATAGGTTTGTACTAGCCATGGATCACCGGTTGTGCAGTCCAAATTGGCGCAATACCCGATGGCCAGCATAGAACATGACGACAAACGGGAGTAGTTGCCACATGACCTCGATGAGAAACGCAACGATCCCATCAACGGAGGCAAGTGGATGAAACCGCAGGGTCGTCGTCTCGCCCACGTATGCGGGCTCGTGAGTGAGCCACGACCCAGGGTGATACCGAATCGTGTGGATTCCGGGATCCGCAACAGTAACGACGACGAGTCCGGATTCGTTCGTTTTGACTCGCCGATCGCCGACTGCGACATATCCACTTCGATCGGAGCCACGACCAGCACCGGATCGAGACGTCTCGTGAAGCGCGATCGGCGAACCGGATGGGCGCTCAGTAAGTTCGATCTGGACCGTCATCGCCGTCGCATTATGACGAAGCGTCGTGACGGAGAGATCGCTCTGCCGGAGCTCCCGATCAGTGTCAAAGTCACGTCTCGGAATGATCGTGGATTCCCCACGAACCAGCCCACGGATTTCGACATGGTCCAGGTCGGAACTGGCCGTTCGAGTCGCGATACTCGTTGAATCCGTGTAGACGCCGTCGACGGCATCGACGGTAACGTTGGGACCGATTGTGTTCGGAGAGCCTCTATCGATACCCCACGTATCGATGATCGTCGGTCCATCTCGAACTGGTTCACTCCGTGGGCCGATCGCGGACGGATATGCATGCACGTAGACGGGAAGTGCATCCGACGGGACCTCCTCAGTCTGTGACGCCGTCGATCGAACAAGCGTATCCCAGTCCGTATCGCGAGCAGTATAGTACCGCCAGACGCCACGCACGTGGCCGGCTGTTCCGGAGAAATGAACGCCGTGCCATGGCTGGGTCTGGGTGATGACGGCGCCGGAATCCCCATTTGGATAGTGCGCAGATCGAACAGATGGATCGAGCGTGTACACCTCCACATCGACGGAATCCGAAACGTGGACGGTTTCAGCGTGATAGCTGAACTCGTACTCGTGTAAGGAGCCTTCCGTATCGACGACGGTTTTTCGCAACCGTGTGCGAATTTCGGCGTCGATCGTCAGCGTGCTCGGACCACTCCCGTCGAGATCATAGTCGATCGACGGCGTGTGGGTTCCATCGGCGGATGCGACAGTTTCGCCGTCCAGTTTCACGCTAACTCGCTCGATATCGTGTGACAGGAGCGTCCAGTAAACGAGCGTATCGCCCCACGAACGCGTTCTGGGGACGTCGATCCGATAATCAACAAATCCACGGAGGGTTCCCGCAGGAGCGATATAGAGGGGCGCTCGTCGTGCTTCCAGGTGGCCACGCGTGGACGGATGGACACCAAAGATCGTCGCATGGGCGTCCTTGATGTACGACCCATCCTCTCGGGAGGCCGATGGCGGATAGACTGACAGATCGATGTCGCCAGCCTCGAGATCGTCGAAGTCATGTTCACTCCACGTTGCCGCTGTACGAGGCGGTTCCTTGAACGTGATGTCTGTACCACTTGCGAGTTGCTCTAGGGAAGTTCCCCCATCTTGATCCTCATCAGAATCACGAGACCAGAGGGTTGAGACCTCATCCCCAGTCAGTCCGTTACGCTCGGACCCAGAGCCGGGAGGTTTCGCAAGCACGACTCCCGAGAGAACAGTCGCAACGAGGACGCTCGCCAGAATAATCGAAAGGGTTGACCGGGACATGACGATTGTGTGTCGTCGATCGTTCACCACGGAACGAGGTTGACGCACTCGGCAAGCGGGAGCCCCATCATCGAACCGGCGACAGTGTACAGCGGCCCTAACGCCAGCAGAACGACGACGGATTTGATCGCAGATCGTTTGTGGCGTTCGAGTCGTTTTTTGTGGTCAGCGTCCAGCGTGAACATCTCAATGAGCGCGTCTGCCTGCCACACGATCGCTAACCCGATGATGCCAAGACCGGTTGTGAGCTGAAAGAATCCCTCGATCATGTCGGGGAGACGTTCAGCGTTGCATACTGCAGTCTCTTGTGCAGCAACCGGTTGGACCGCAACGATACTCAACAGCACACTCACCATGAGTACCTGACGCCCAATGCTAGACCACGGGCTAGCGTGTTCGTGGGGCGACTCCGTCGTGGAGTCCGATTCATCGTCAGTATTCGCGGAATTTTGAGTCATATGCTTACGGTTGATTGCTCGATACGAGAGATCTTGTCACAGACAAATGTGAGCAGCGACGTACCAGATGATCCGAATGTCCACATTCCACTCGGGATCGGTGTCTACGATCGGAATTGTAACGCTACACCAAGACCCAGATTAAACTCGATGGGTGGATCGACGACATATGGACCTGAAGGGGACCGTCGATTATCTCGCCGAAGAACTCGATCTGGAACGGAGCGACTACGTCCGTGAAGTCGGTCAGTCCGTGGCTGATCTCCGGGAGTGAACTACCCTACTCGCTCACGGCTGACGCCGTTCGCTCCTTGAGGGTAGGGCTTCCTGATCGACGCGCTTTGATGAGTGTACCGCTAAGCTAGTAGGGCAGGATAATTTACTGTTCCCCACTCTCTTCCCACTCCGGACGTGGCGTCGGGGACGGGAGTTCGTCAACCAGAGTTCGAAGTTCGTCCTCTGTCGTCCACGGGAAGCACCGTTCGTGGAGTTCGAATTTACGGAATTTGTTGAGATGGACCCAGCTGTACGTTGCTGGCTCTTTGCCCTCATTTGTCCGGCCGTCGATCATATCCCACACCTCTTGTTCGTCGATGTCGAGACCGCTTTCTTGGGCGCGATCAACGAGCGACTCGACTTTTGCTTGGACTTCATCCTCCGACAAATCGTCTGCGAACGCAATCTCGAGGGCGGCCTGAATGACGTGCTGTGTCGAGTCAAGATTTGCGTCAGTCACCCACGCGTAATCACGCGGGAACACGTACGACTTGTCGAAATACGGTGGGTCATCGATTTCGCCCAATTCAGGCGCCTCTCCACCACTCTCCTTCTCGAAGACACCGACGATGTAGTCGCTGTATGATGCGAGCAACGAAAACATGATATCGAACGTATTGAGCCGGTCAGTCGGGAGTTCGAGGAGATCACCCATGATGAACGGATAGGCACCGAGCTGCTTCGTGAGTTCGTTCTGGACGGCGCGAAGCCGGCGGATATAGGGGTCGCGATAGCTCCCGAGGATGAAATACGATGTCCGCTGACTCCAGAGATACGGCAATTCACGCTGGGTGAACCGCCAGATTTCCCGTTTCTCTGCAGGCTCAAGTTCGATGCCCCCGACGGCCTCGTGAACAACGGCCATAATCTCCCCAGCGTCCGGCGGCGAGCTTGGGTCGGTCATTAACTGCTGATTCAAACCACACCACCTTATCCCTTCTGAATCACTTTGGTCTTTTCTAAATTAACCAACTTGGATAACCCTAACTGTTATAACGGCCTCCCTCGTACCATCACGTATGAGCGAAACCGACACTGGTGCGGCCGATGCAGGGCCGTTCGCGGAACAGCAGCGGCTGTTCAAGCTGCTGTCCCAGGATACGCGCCATCTCATCATCCAGGAGTTGCTGGGCCACCCCACCCATCTGATGTCGCTCGCCGAACTCGAGTACATGACCGGGAAGAGCCAAGCAGCTATCAAAGACCAGCTGGAGACGTTGATCGACGCCGGGCTCCTCGCACGCTACACGTACGAACCAAGCGAGGGAAAACGTGATCTCCCCGCCCAGTTCTACGGATTCACGGAGCGGGGCGTCGAGGTCCTCCACGACTACAAGTATCTCCGTGGGCTTCCGGTCGCACGCGCCCTCTACGAGAACACGCGCAAGACCGAGAAAATCGAGCGCCACGAATCGGCCCCTCGCCCGGAGCTTCCGGATGTCGTCGCGGAACCCCTCGAGTTCGACGAGCCCGATCTCGACACCGTCGATGGTGGCACAAACTCGTAGTTCGTCGTCGAACAGCACCGTTCTCGACGCTGCCGAGAAAATATGCCGACTTCGTACCTTGATCAGGACTCCGTCGGCTCCAGCATGGCTGGCTCGACGTTGATTCGGAGGCGATACGTGCTGTCGGTCGATCCGGTGTCGGGCCGCGTCGGGTCCAATGAGGAATATCCACTCGTGAACGACGCGACGAGTTCCTCGCGGGCGGGGAGGTCGATGCCGAGCTGGTCGGCGAGGTAGACGATCCGCTTGGTCGCAGCACCGTTGTCGAGGCGTTCGAGGTACGCGCCGACAGTGACCCAGTCGCACCCCCGTTCGTCGGCGGTGCGCATCGCGGTTGCGAGTTCTCGAAGTCTAGATAGCGATCACGTATCGATTGGTGTGGTTTGTCCACTCGTATTTTAACTTCAAGGCCAGTAGTCCCCCCCCATCTCCCGCTTGCACATGAACTAACTCATTCGAACATGTTATACTTCATGAGCACGTAGATGGGAGTAGCAACGGGGGTTCCTATGAGCAGTATCGACACCAAGCACGTGCAAACTGAACTGAACGAGGACGAATACGAACGCTTCCGCGAGTTTGCGAGAGAACACGGCCTCTCGCTTAAAGAAGCCAGCCACGAGGCGCTCATCGAGTGGATCGAACGCCAGCAGCAAGCGGATCCTAACGACCCAGCGTTCACCGTCCTCGACGACCTCGAGGACGAATCTCTTCCAGCGTCAGCGGCGACGGATGCTCGCGAGGAAGACGATCTCGTCGAGGAGTGGCACGGCAGCGACGAATCGTTTACGCTCGCCGACGACCCGTCCGCGCAATCCTGAACTCGGATGGCTGAACCAGTTGACACCCCGATCGGCACGGTCACAGCCGAGCATTTTCGCCCAGGGCACATCCGCGATCAGGTCGTCGTCGGCCCGAAGTTCCTGTACGCATTGTTCAACCCACAGGATCAGATGCACGCAGTCTCGCGGGCGTTCATGGCGTTCGTCCGCGACGGTGACCTCCCCTATCGTCGCCTCATCGTCAACGATCACATCGTCGACGAGGCCGCAACCCGGCTGAAAAAACAGGCGTCGATACGGAACGCCGCGTCGTTCCTGACGACGCTGGACGAGAGCATGCTCTATCAGCTCGAATCCGTCCCCGAGGACGTTTTCGATGACGCGAAAGCCACGTTCGTCGAGTGGACGGATCTGGATGCGTCACTCACCGATTTTACTGTTGCCGCGCATATGGAGGCCTTAGAAGTCGACCACATCCTCACCTACGACCGACACTACGATGCCTTCGACGTGACAACGCTCCCATATCGCAATCAGGACTAGAGGTGCCAAGCATATCCGAATTCTCACGAGACGGCGTCCAGACGTGGACTGAGTCGATTAGCGCCCGCGACCGCATTCGAGCGGTCGCCGAGACGCTTCGCGAACCGTGGTCGGTCAACTGGATCAGCGAGCAGGCCGACGCCGCTTGAGCACGACCAACGAAGAACTCCAAGATCTTGTCGACCAAGGGCAGCTGCGTCGCGTCGAGGCCGGCGAGACGACGCGCTATCAGCCGGACTACACGCGTCTGCTCTTCGAGGAAATCTGCACACTCATCGAGGTGAACACGCGCGAGGAGCTTTGCCACGAATTGGCCGCAATCACCGAGGAGATCGAGGTGTGGCAGGCGACCTACGACGTCGAGACGTGGGAGGATCTCGAACAGTCGCTCGCCGACGGTGATCTCGCAAGTGCCGAGCCCCGCGAGCGCCGCGACGTGATTACACGTTGGGAGGAGAATTTTGAAGACCGACGGTTCATCAAGCACGCGTTGACGCTCTACTCCGACGTCGAAGCCGCTCGCGAACAGCGGATCAGCGTGGCTGATCGCGTCACAAACTAATTTTCGCGATCGTCGAACGTGCGGGCGTCATCGAGGGCGACACAGCTATTCGTCGGACTGCTCATCCGCCTTTTCCCGGAGATCGACTGCTGCCTTCTCGAAGTGTTCCGCGAGGAACGGCGTTCCCGACATTGCCGCCTCGTTGAGGAATGCGATGGCGTCAGTGACGGCATCAGCGTCGCGTTCCGTAGCCGCGACACAGTCGACATACCCGTCGAGTGCCCGACTGAACGCACTCGAGAAGTGGTCATATGCGCCGTCAACGCGCTCCATGTTGTCGTCGAGCGATTCGACGAGTGCCCGGTAGACCGTCGCCGCCGACGCATACCGCCCCTGCTCGCGGTACTCGTTCGCGAGATCGAACCACTGCGTGAAGTCGATCGGCTCGAAAACGACGTGGTACTCTGGGTTCGTCTCCTCAAACTGCCGGTCGATCGCGGTGCGAAGCTCGTCGACCGACTGTCTCGTCGGCTCGCCGACGCGGGCGAGAAACCGATCACGGAGATCCGTATTGATCGCGAGTTCATCACGCAGGAACGCGTGGAGCTCGTCTGCGTCGGTACCGTCGAGTGCGGCGTCGAGTCGATCGCCTTCGTCTGGCGGTGAGTCGTCAACACACCGAAGCAACACGGCGACGACGTGCTTGCACGCTCCCGGCCCATCGTACGGACAATCGCACCACGGGGTAAATCCGTCGGTAGCAAGATCAACACGAACATCGTACTGACGGCTGCCACTCACCGCGGCGGTTACGGCGCTGTCGACGTGGTGAATCTCGTGGATGCGACCCTCGTCACGGTATCGTTCGCCACGTTCGAAGACCGCGTCCGTGCAGATGTCCCGAACTGCGTCCTCGGTTACATCCATTCTCACGGTGGGTTTGACGCACTATTCAGCCGATCCAGTGTATCATCCTCGTACGCCGCTCGCCACATTGCATGGACGGCACGCGTCACGAGTGACACCTCGGTCACGTCGATACAGGACGATTCGGCGTCCGTCGTCGCGGCGTCGGGCGGCGGGTGGAAATGGATCTCGGGAGAGTGTGTATTCGGGTGGCGATCGAAGCGCCAATTGACATCGTCGCTATCGACGTAGTGGAACGAATACATCCCCAGTTCGCTCCACTGGATATCGAGGCGAGCACTCTCGGCGTGGCCGAGTCCATCGCTGAGACTGATCTGCAGTTCCGTGGGGGCGACGACGTCGTCGTACGCGGTGGCGTCGACGAGCGGTTCGAGTTCGAGCCACAGGTCACGATCCGCTGGAGCGCCGGCAGATAGATCGGCCCGAACTCGCCGGCGCGGTCATTACCGTTCATACCGCGAGCTGGTGGCTAGCCTCGTCGTAGGCGAGTGCGGCTTGGGCAACGGCGAGATTCTGTCGCGTCGTCCTCCACGCGGTGAGGTCGTCCCAGCCTTCCGTCTCGTCGGCGTCGAGTTGCTGGGCGAGTTCCTCAGGAGACACCACATCGTAGCGGTCCTCGTAGCGCCGGATCTCGCCCTTCATGTCCTGGATGCTGTCGAGCAACTCCGGTCGATCGACTTCCTCACGCAGCTCACGGATCCGGGACATCAACACCCGGTCGCTGTTTCGCTTGTACAGCGTTGTTTGGCCGTCCTGTTCCGTCTCGGCGAACCTGGTGTTTACCAGCGTCTTGCAGTGTCGACGTGCCGTCGGCTCGCTCACGAGGGCGCGATCGGCGATCTCGGCTGCCGATTGCCCGTCGTGGGTCTGTTCGACGATTTCGTACACACGCTCGAACGGTGTGGTGTCGTCTTTCCAGTCCTCTTTGACCTGCTCGTTGACGTCATCCCACGTCTTGGTCATACTGGGTGCTACGCAATCAAGAAACAAATAGTTTCCTGAGAAAATTATTAATGGCAGTGCTTGTAGATGAGCGTTGTCAGGCTACCTGCTCCTCTAACGTCTCGTGGTGGATCCGGACCGTCTTTGGCGTGACGTTCACTGTCTCCGCGACGTCGGTCACCCACTGCCCCTGTTCCTGTCCCGCTTTGTATAGGCAGGCCGCTGCGAACCCCGGCCGGATGGACGCCCGTCGTGACGCCGCGCACGCTGTCGCGCGCTGCACGCCTTCCGGCGCGGACAAACACTCCACGCGATACCGTGACCTTTTACCTGAATTGAGGCGCAAAGGCCCCTTCTTCAACGAACGAGCGGAGCGAGCGAGTAGGGAGGATACAGCGCCGCACGGTTCTCAAACACGTTCGACGCTCGGCCCACAGGCCCACGCAACCGCAACTGTTTAGTACGCATTTTGCATAACTTATGGAGTGGCAACGCGCAAGACCATCTCTATCCGTGACGACCAAGAGGAGTGGATTCAGGAGAACCACCTGAGTCTGTCCTCGTTCGTCCAAGAGCAACTTGACGAACTCATCGAAGAACGCTCGTAGATGAACTACAACTACAGGTATCGGCTCCGACCGTCCGACGCGCTCACAGATCGGTTAGCGTGGACTGTCGATACCTGTAGACAGGTCTACAACCACTTCCTCCATCGACTCAACCGCACCGACGATACCTCGGCGTACTCCGAGCAGAAACTCCTGCCGAGTCTCAAGAAGTGGTGGAGCGACCTGAAAGACGTCCACTCGAAGGTTCTTCAGAAAACCGTTCAGCGGTTGTACGACAACCTTTCGACGCTCCGGGGTCGCAAAGAGAACGGCTACCGCGTCGGGACGCTCAAGTGGAAGGCACCGGACGAGTACCGTAGTTTCACCTACAGTCAATCCGGCTTCAAGCTTAAGAACACGAGTGGTCGGACTCGGCTGTGGCTCTCGAAACTCGGTGACATACCCATCACCTTCTACCGCGACCTCCCCGACGACGCCGAAATCAAGACCGTCACGGTCAAACGCGAACCCACCGGCAAGTGGTACGCTATCCTCGGCGTTGAAACCCCGGACGACCCGCCTGCGAAGCCCGAGAATCCCGAGAAGTGCGTCGGTATCGACGTGGGGATTCTCAAGTACGCTCACGACACAGACGGAACCGCAGTCGAATCCCTCGACTTGTCCGACGAACGCGAGCGACTTGAACGCGCCCAACGCAACCTCGCGCGGAAACAGCACGGTTCCGCAAATTGGGAGAAACAGCGGAAGGTCGTGGCTGAACGTCACACCGACCTCAAGCGAAAGCGCCGCGACTTCCTCCACAAACTCTCGAACTACTACGCGAGAGAGTACGACTTCGTAGCGGTCGAGGACTTGGACGCGAAGGGGTTGGTCGAACTTCCGGGCAACTCTCGGAACCGGGCAGGAGCGGCGTGGGGGACGTTCCTTCGGATGCTCGAATACAAGTGCGAGCGCGAAGGAACGCACTTCGTCGCCGTGAATCCGTACGGAACGACCAAAGAGTGCGCCCCCTGCGGCGTTTCGACCGAGAAAGCGCTGTGGGTCCGTGAACACTCGTGTCCGGCGTGTGGGTTTGAAGCGGATAGAGACGCGAACGCGGCATGGAACATTCTTTCTCGCGGTATCACAAAGCGGTTAGGAGCGGGACGCTCCGAATCAACGCCTGTGGAGATTGCCCTCCCTGTGGATACGCCTGTATCTGCAAAGCGCGTCGTGGAAGCAGGAAGCCCCATCACCAGAAGTCAAAGACTTCTGGTTAGCAGTCAGAACTCTCCGAGTTCTGACGACACCCTCAAGCGCGAGCCGTCAGGCGAGCGGTAGGGTGGGGTAGTTCACTTGCTCCAGAGGGTCGTGATCCGGTCTTCGATCTCGTCGAGGACGAGCGCAACGACGTCACGATGGTCGTCCGGCCACGATGCGTCCTCGCCGGGCGTCGGGGCGGTGGGCGGGGGATGGAAGTGGTCCCGTGTATTGTGCGGATTCGGGTGCCGGTCCCACCGGCACTCCCAGGTGTGGTCTACCTGCTGCTCTCGATAGTGGAATTTGAAGTCGTCGTTCATGTACCAACGGACCGTCAACTGTGCCTCCTCGACGACTGCCGGGTAATACGACGAGGCAAAGACGACGTGGAGTTCCAGATGACCGCTTGTATCCGTGACGGTCGCTCGGGAGACCTGCCTCGTCGCTTGGAGCCGCGTCTGGAGGAACTTGAGGATTGGACGGTCGATGGGGGCAGGGCTCCCACCATCGCCTGTCGGTGGCACCATCGAGCGGGCTACCCGGATGCCTGTTCGCGCTCGCCACCCGTGCGTTGCTGGCGCGCGCGTTCGTAGCGGTCACGCTCCTCGCGGGCGGTCGCCCAGTCGCCGAGGTCGCTGTACACGTTGTCGATGGTCCGCTCGTCGCTGCCCTCCGCGGCGGCGACGGCGTCGACGGCGGCCGGTGACGCGGCGTCGTACGCCTCTTCATACTCGGTGATGCGCGTCGTCAGCTCACGAGCGCGTTCTTGAAGCTCTCCGACGGAATGGTCGGCTGCGAGTTGGTTGATGCGTCGCCACTCAAAATACGCGTCATTCCGTTCGTAGGTGGTCGGATGGCCATCGTGCCGGGTGACGATCCCCAAATCGTCGAACCAGCCAAGGTACTTCCGGGCGGTCTTGGGGTCGCAGTCGGCGATGTCGGCGATCGCGCTCGCCGTCGTCGGCGCGCGGGTCTGCAGGATGGCGCCGTAGATACGTTGTTCGACGTCGTCGCTGCTGAACGCGTCCTCAAAGGGGGGCGGCCCATCCGCGGTGTCTGGCTTGGACATACGCAGATTTTGGCAAGCTGCGGATTTAGTTCTTGTGACTGTGAATAGTTTCCCGTATTAGGAACTCGAGTTGGAGGTTGGAGGTTGTGTTAACCAACAAACGCGCAATTTTGCGTCCGTACTGTTGGTTAAACCCCTCGACAACACTGGTGTAACCGCGACTTCGGGAGGGCATCCATTCGGTCAGACTACTAGGCGAACCTGTGAGTCTCTGAGGATTTCAACAGAGCCCGTGAAGTGTAGAGCTAACCACACAGATATGTAGCGAGTTCTTTGGGGATAGTTTCGATCAACTGGCTGCTACATTGGCAGGTACTCTATGATCTCTTCTGCCGTTCGACTAATCCGTCCGAGGCGCTCGCGAACGACTTCTGGATCGTCCGACTCCCACGCCGCGAGGTAGAACGCCGACCCACTGGTGTCGAGCCCGCAGTACCGCCCGACCACGTACGCGACGGCTTCAGCCTCAATCTCGCGTTTCGATCGCTCGGTATCGTCGTCGACGTCGAAATGAAGCAAGGCGTGCGCGTATTCATGTATCAATGTTCCTGCAACGCCCGCCTGGTTCGGTCGATCGAGAACCTCGACGAGCGGCTGTGCATCGTAGAGTGACAATTTCTCACAGACGCCTTTCGCATCTCCATGGGGCCAGTCCGTTTTGGGGACGATCCGTACGGTGAGGTCCAGCTCGGTAGCGGCGTCAAGTAGCGCTGGCACGAGTTCGTCGGCGTCACCAGTCGCGGCCGTTTGCAACTCTGGAAGTGGATCGCCCTCCGTCTGAGAGATGTCAAACACGGCCGCAGGTCGGAACCCGACTAGGCCTTTCGACCACTCGTCAGCTGACGTCTCGTCGTAGTTGCAGTCGGTGTTCTCGTGGTAGCTCGGCGAGTTTCCACACTCCGGACACTGCTTCGTGATGATCGGCGCCCAGATCCAGATCGCTCGTTCGCCCTCCTTGACGTGGCGGTCGAACTCCTCCTGCCAGGTCCGATAGCCGGCGACGCGGGTCGCCCCGGGACACTGGCGCTTGATGAGGAGCGTGTTTCTGTAGGAGTAGTCATGGAAGCGACTCTGGACGTCGAGCCACGATCGAAACTCCGCACTAGCCCGTGCGTCGTTGACGCCGTCGACCAAGTCGTCGATCCAGGAATCGATCGTGCTGTGCATCTCGTCGCGTCGTGCGTCGGTCTCGGTGAACGAAACCGACGAGTTGCTGGTCGTAGCCATCGTAGTCACAACGAATTCACGGCGGGTATGGCAGTTCACCACGCGCGCACCCCCTGGGGCGCACGAAAAACTCTCTGCGGTCGCTCAAGACGTCATCCCGTCGGGTCGCCCGAAACCCCAGCTCCACGGAGAACTCGATCGACATGTTCGGCTCACAGTCGTCGACGAGCGATGGACCAAAGGTTCAACCCAACCAAGAAACGGTCGACGCGAATCAGTCACCATGACGACCTACCGATTCCGGTTCAAGCACGACCCCGAGCCGACCGAGTTGTGGCGTGACGTCGTCGTCGGTCTCGATCGAACCGTCGACGAACTCCAAACCGTGCTCAACGACGCGGTCGGACTGGACCACGAACACCTCTGGTTCATCGGAGCTGACGAAACGTACTGGGACAGCACCGTACAGTACAAGCGACCGACGGAGATCGAGGAGTCGATCGGAACCAGCACGGAGTACGACGCCTCCGAAACGACCATCGGGGAGATGGCCGACCAACTGGACCTCGAGGTGGGCGACCGGATCTGCTACCTGTACGACTACGGCGATGAATGGCGATTCTACGGGATCCTGAAGTCGATCGACGAGGATGAAGCGGGCGACATCCACCCGCAAATCGTGAACGAAACGGGGGCGCCCGTCGATCAGTACGTGCCGCCCGAGACTGACGAATCGTCGCGAACCACGTGACGTCGATTGAATGCTCCAGTGGGGTCCGTCGATATGGATCGCTTCTTACCAAACATTGTCAAAAGAGTAAGGTCGATCGTTTGGTAAGAGCTGGGTCGTCCGAGCCGATTGATTGTACGAGACTGATCGATCCTGAAAGTGTAATCAGTAAGCCGTTATATTCGCTTCACTATCGCTTCAAGAGTACGGGTTGAAGACAGGAAGGAGTTGATCAGGGTCCTCACGCTCTATGTTGGCAAGGAAATGCTGAGTTTTGTGTATCAATTCCTCTCGAGTTTCGAATTCAATGGTGTCAACATCGTAGGTAGATGGAATTTCATCAACGCTGGCGCTGCTGAACCCTTCCGTCTTGAAAATTCGAAATCGTTCTCGGGGTTTACGAATCGGCTCAGGATTCCCTCTTCGGAGGTGAAACTCCCCGAGGATGGCCCCGACCTCCGAGCCAACACCGGTTGTCAGACCAGCTTCTGAAAAGATGAACAGGACGGCATCACTGACTGCTGCGAAAGCTACTGATTGGTCGAGAACGGACATCGATCCCTCATCGTCGTCCGCTTCTGTGTCAGTCGGGATCCCAATATCCGTCGCAAGGAACGCATGAACTCCGAACTGGTCGCGTAAGGCGTGACAAAGATCTTCGAGAGCTACTTCGAAGCTTCCGCGCCCATCAGAAGCAAGATGGCACTCTGGTTTGAATAATGGGTCGTCAATGAAGGGCGATCGAAGTTGATCTCCATCTGAATAGACATAGGTAGCGTCAAATGCGGTGTACGGTCCCATCACGAAGATATAAAATTCGTCCTCAAGTTTTGATTCAGGTGGTTGAGGAGCGTCCTTCCGTATCCGTGAAAAAACGGATTCACCTTCGAAGGTAAATCCGTAGTCACGACGATTCATTGTCCCCGCTTGCACGGCAAAACCCGAATAGGTATCGCTCTAAGATACCGAGAGGACAGATAGATTAATGATCGTTAACCTAATCAGTGGGGACGACGTACGTATACTCATGATGACGGGGACTCCCGAGCCGGAACTCTTCGACGAACTTGATGACGGGAACGTGATCCAATACGTTGAACAGCGGCTATTCGGTGGAAAGATCGATTCTCTGGATGCACATATCGAACGAAAGAAGGCGCTCGCAGAGCCGACGCGATATAGCATCCTATACTTGCTGTACGAATACGGGGAGATATCCAGAAAGCGGCTCGTCGCAGAAACCGGTCGTGACAGTAATGACTTGCAGCATCATCTAAACGATCTCCTCGACACAAACCTCATCGCGAAGATTCCTGCTCCGGAGGATGCCGACGGACGGAAAACCTACTACCGGATTACGACTCTCGGAAAGCAGGAAATTGGCAGTGATATCGAGCATATCGTCGGCGGATACGCCCACGAAAACCGCTTCAATGTACTCGGAGATCCGGAATTGGTTGATGGAATGTCCGATGATGATAGACGAGCGCTCGTAGTTGGTGGCGAGGCGGAAACAGAGGCCCTGGATGATCGCCGTAGTGATCTCCGTGCACGGAGACTCGACTTCCAACGAGTAGTCAGTCAGGAGTGATCGAAGTAAATGACTACAAACATCGGATTGATATTCGATTTCGACGATACGCTCGCTCCAGACTCAACTACGCAACTACTGGAACAACACGGAATTTCTCCCGAGGAGTTCTGGTTTACGGAATTCCAATCCCGCGTGAGAGAAGGATACGACCCAACAGTTGCATATCTCTCATTACTGCTCGAGAAGGTCGGGGAGGATCAACCGCTTGGTGAACTCACCATAGAAGACCTTGAAGCGTTCGGTACAGATCTAACTGAGACTCTCTATCCGGGAGTTCCCGGGCTCTTCGACGATATCAATGCTATCGCAGACGAATACGAGGACATCACGATTGATTACTATATCCTATCAGAGGGTCTTGAACCGATAATTCAAGGCACCGAGATTGCAGAGAGGTGCGAGGCGGTGTATGCCTCCCAATTGGATGCGAATGCTGAAGGCATCATCCAACACATCCAACGGCCGATTTCATTCACCGATAAGACACGGTACCTCTACGAGATCAACAAAGGGATTACGCCAGCAGAAGCCAGAGAAAACCCGTATGAAGTCAACACCCAAGTAGCTCCTGAGGAACGACGAACTCCGTTTGAGAATATGATATATATCGGAGACGGAATTACGGATATTCCATGTTTCTCGCTCGTGAAGGATCGCGGTGGACGAGTCTTTGGTGTAATTGATAGTGACGATGAGGGTGCTGAGGGATCGGCGAAACAGCGTGCTATCAGAGATATTGGTTCACCGAGGAGAGCTGGGAATCTAAATAAACCGATGTATGGAGAAAGTGGTCGATTAGGCTCGCTGCTCCGATTAACGATCGAAGGAGTATGTACCGACCGAACGATCGATGAACTGGAGGCGCTGTGAGGGTGGTCGAGTCCAAAAACCTCACCTTAGGAAGCCAACGATAATGGAGGAACTCGAAGGTTAGCGGAGATGGATCCCAGACCACTCAACATAATTCCGGTGATAGTTGAACAAAGTGATTGTTCATCCAATCTCGTGCATGGTCGAGAGGGTCTACAGACAGCTGATGCCGAACAACCAGGGATCGCCGTCGACGCCCCCAGAACCTTGACATCCTCCCCGCGCTGAAGCGCGAGGATTCCCACGGCACCGTACCGCTGGGTTGGGATATTGTGGTTTACGACGTGACTTGTTCTTGAGGCGCAAACGCGCCAGTTTCCTTGTCAAACAAGAACGTCGATGGCTGTGCCAACCAGCCGTTACTCCTATTCACCGATAGATTCGGTGAACTCGGAGATACTTTCTGCCGAATGTTCTCAGCACCGTTCACATCTGCGTTCGCCACTGTACCGCACTCATCACAGACATACAGTCCGCGTTCAACACGGTTCGCATCACGCTTCCGACCACAGCACGAGCACGACTTCGAGGTATCCCGCTCAGATACCTGTTCAACCGTGATACCTTCCATCTCTGCCTTGTATTCGAGCAGGTCTGTAAACCGGTCGAACGCCCACGAGTGCAAGTCGAGGTTGCCGTGTTTGCCCCAGTCTTTCGATTTGCCGTTCTCTCCATCCTCACGGACGCCGGAGAGATCACCCACTACGATCGTTCCAACGTTCTCGTCAACACACCGCTGGACAATGTGTTTTGAGAGCGTGTGGAAGTAGTGGGTGCGGCGAGTTGACTTCTTCTGGTTCAGCCGGGTGGCCTGCTCGGAGTTCGAGCCGTCACACCGAGCGATTCGCTTGCTGAAGTAGTAGTCGTCCTGTTTCAAGCAATTGAGTGGGTACAACTCGCTGTGACCGTCCTCGTAGGCGAGTGCGGCGAAGTTGTTGATACCGAGGTCAACACCCACCGTCTTCTCACCGGGGGCTTCAACCACCTCGATTTCGACCTTACAGACGAAGCGAAGTTCCCACTCGTTGCCCGTCCATACAACCTGGACTTGTTGGACGTTCTCCACGGCGGAGAGGTCAACGTCGGGTCGAGTTTGGTACTTGCACAGTATGAAGTCCGACCAGTAGTCCTTGAGGGTCGATCCCTTTGAGAGTCGAACGCGGTCGTATTGGGTGTCGAGTTTGAAGCCGGCGGCTTTGAACGTCACCGTCGAACGCGGGTGTTCGTCACCGTGTTTGCGGTAACCGGGTGGGTTTGCTCTCGAGTCTCCGTTACGTCGTTTACCGTACCACCCGTTGAACGCTTCAGCGAGTTCTTGAAGGACTCGCTGACTTGACTGAGAATGGAGGTCATCATAGCGTTCGTGGTTCTTGAGGTACGTGGTGAGTTCGTTGTGGTTGGGAATGTGATCGATTTCATCCCAGATCCGACTGCACGTCCACCGTCCGACGTTCCAGAGCTTACTAGCCGCGAACCCGAGCGAATCAAGATCGTCTTGCACCCGAGACTGGTTCTGTATGGAAGCAGTGTAGGTGCGAGTAACGACCTGTTTCGCCATATGTAACCTATGTAGACAAACTTACTTGAAGGTATGCATTGGCGCAGCGTGGAATATCCAGCCGTGCCATCGAACGGCGGACTGTGAAGGGTGGTGTCGGATTCATCCTCGCGCTAAAGCGCGAGGCTTTCTCCTCGATTCTCCGTAACCTTCGCAACATGCTGGAGGCGGGCGTCGACGAGGAGGACATCGTCGACCACCTCGAGTTGGACGCGGTACGACACGCGCCGTTGTACCCGTTCCGCTACTACCAGGCGTACACCGCGATACAGGAGGCGGACGTTCACGCACCCGCAGTTGAGCAGTGGTTGGAGGCGGCAATCGACGTCAGCGTCGAAACGGTCCCCGAGGGGTTCGAGGACACCTTCGTCGCCGTTGACTTGTCCGGATCGATGGACGCACTATTGTCGCACCACAGCACGCTCCGGCTCAAGGAGATCGGCGCCCTGTTCGGTGCGATCCTCGCCGACCAGGGTGCCACCGTCGGCGGCTTCGGCGACGACTTCCGGACCGTGTCGATGCACGTCGACACGCCGGTGTTGCAACGCCAGGAAGCCGTACTCGCCATTGACGGCGATGTCGGGAACTCGACGAACGGCTGGAAGGCGATAGCGCAGCTTCGAGAGCGGAACGTCGCCGTCGACCGCATCGTCATCTTCACCGACATGCAGATCTGGGACAGCACGCCGTTCACGATGCGCGACGACCGAACCGTGAAGGAGGCGTTCGACGCCTACCGCGAGGAGGTCTCGCCGGACACCGCGCTGTATCTCGTCGATCTCGCGTCCTACGGCGATCTCGTCACTCCCGAGGGGTACGAGAACGTCTACAACGTATCCGGCTGGTCGGAGAACGTGCTCCCGTTCATCGAGCACGCCGAACGACCGATGCAGATCATCGATGAGATCGACGCCGTCGAACCAGCGTAGCTGCCCTCCCATCCCCCTTGAGCGCGAGTAGTGTAGCAGGCAACACGCGGTCCTGCCAGGACCGAGAGGGGCGTTCGAATCGTCCCTCGCGCACTTCGAGCGTCGCTCGTGGAACGGAATTCCTCGTGGCGCGCTCACACATTGGAGGCCTCAGAATGGCTATCAGCACACACACCGAACCCGTATCGACCTCAACCATGACCGTCACCGTCCGTATTCCGCACCGAACGGACAGCGACCTCGCCACCGCGGCCGAGGATCGATTGTTACGAAGTGAATACGTTGCGGACGCATCGATCGACGAACTCCACGGCCTCAACCCGCAGCTCTCGGCCACCGTGATCACCGTCGGCGTGACCATTCGATGGGCGAGGCGACCGCCCGACGACGTGGAGACGCGACTCACCGACGTTCCAGGCGTGGAGTCGATCGATACCGAGAGGTGAAGGGAATACGTACGAGCCGAAGTTCAACAGCGCGTCGATCGACGAGATGGACGACGCGTACAGCCTGCGGTTCCGGTACTGTATCGATCGCGGAGAACTCGAGGACAAACTCATCGAGTTCATCGAATCATCCGTCGTTCTGCTCTCCTAATACCGATCTCGACCGTGGTCGTCGTGTGGATCGAGAATCCCGAGCCGACGATCTCCTGTTCTCCTCGGTCAACTTCCCCTGCCTCAGTGATCGATCCCGCTCTATTCGCGGAGTGGCTACCGATCAGCCGTGACGGAGACACTCGTGTGACACCCGAGTCATATCGACGAGGTGCCGGTGGATGTCGTCGGCGAGCCCGTACATTGCCCCGGCCTGTTCCTTCGTTGCGATCCCAAGCCTGTAGTAGGTCTTCGTTCGGTTCCGGGTCCATAGCTCGGCGAGGTCGTCTCCAAACGCGTCGTCGTAGAGGCCGATCTCGGCCCCACGTTCGTAGAGCCGCCGGTGGCTACTGATGACCTCCTCGGGGGACATCGCTCCGTCGTAGATCAACCGGAACTGGATGGTGCGCTCGATGGCGACGAACGCCGACTCGATCACGACCGTGTAGTACCCTTGCTCGAGGAGGTTCGACCCGACCTCCAATAGTCGGCAGGCACGGCGAAGTTGGACCAATTCCGCGTCGTCGACATCCAACCCCTCCTCGATCGTGCCGGGGCTCCCCTCGAAGGTCCGCTCGGCTTTCACTAATTGGTCCCGGATATCGTCATTCATCGGCGTACACCTCGGTCCGGAGCTCGGAGAGTTGGTCGGAGCCGACCAACGTGATCCCGGCGTCGAACTGGGGCCGGAGCTGGTCGCCAATTCGGTGGACGCTGTCCGTTGATTCGACGAGCGGCTGGAACGTGTATCGATTCCCCTCGAACCGTTGGTCCTCGAGATCACTGACGATCGACTGGACGGTCCGACGGGCTGTCGTCTTGTCGTCGTCGACGATCACCAAGAGATCGATGTCGCTGGCCCTGTCCGCCTCCCCCCGAGCGACGCTTCCGAACAGGACGACTCCGACTAACTCGTCCACCTCGTCCCGGATTCGGTGCAGGAATGCCCGAATTGGCTGGTGAAACTCGCGCTGCGGGATCGAGAGGATCGGGTCCGGTTTCGTGAGCCGGTCACGGTTGATCCGGACCTGCTGGGTCCGTCCGTCTTGCGTCGTCTCGACGATGTCGAGCTCAGACAGCAGCCTGACCGCCTTGGAGATCGTTCCCGTATGTGCCCCCGTGATCGTCGCGAGTTCGCTCATCGAGTACGTCGCATACGGTTGGTCGATGAGCACGTCGAGGACGTCCTGCATCGCTTGGTAGCGGAAGACCCGCTCCTCTGGAAACGGATACTGTAACTCGATCGAGATCGAGTTCTTCCTATTAGGCATATAATTCCTATTAGGAAACTATCTGAAAACTCTGGCGGTGAATTGGTCCAAAGACGACGGTACCCACTCAGGCGATCCGGTACCACAGCTTACGGCGAGGAGGATGTCACAAGTACGAGATAGCCAATTCAGAAGGGAATCCAGTCGGCTCAATCGAGGGGGAATTCGCGCGATTTGACTTCGATCAGTACGAAATTTCACTAAGCGATACCAGCTCGATCCCAACAGAGCCGGTCGTGATCGCAGCGCTCGTGATCGATGCGATTTAAGCGAATTGAATCCTCGGCACAAACCTCGGTTCGGGACACGATCCCCTGAACGTAGATGTGGGCATAGGCGCTCCCCCACACGATAGAAAGTAATTCACTGATACTCGAGGACTTGACATCCTCTGTCCATGATGTACAATGGGTTAAATAAGGAATTCCTAAATAGCCTATATCAGATTAGCCTATTACAAAGTAGACTACTCGGAAGAATTATTCATCATGGCGATAGCGTAAGCGTATGGATCGCTTCGTGAA
>NZ_JBHSXL010000005.1:22500-31303 GCF_042662125.1 Halopenitus salinus
AGTACGTGCTCCGAACCGAGCTCGCAGATCCGAATCGATACTTTGCGATCCTCACCGCGATTGCTGCGGGGAAGACGACGTCGAACGAGATCGCCCAAGCGGTGGGAATCGACGGCAAACAGATCTCGACATACACGCAGAAGTTAGAGCGATTGCGGCTCATCGAGCGAGAGGTCCCGATTACCGAAGAGAAAGCGAAGTCACGCCGCGGCCGGTATCGAATACTCGATCCCCTGTTCAGATTCTGGTTCCGCTTCGTCTACGGAAAGGAAGATCGATATGAACGCCTTGGTGAAAACGCCTATGAGGCAGTCATCGAACCAGAGCTTCCGGACTTCGTGAGTCCAGAATTCGAGACGCTCTGTCAGCATACGCTTCCAGAACTGTACCCAGAAGAGACGTTCCTTGATCTCGGCCGCTGGTGGTACAAGGAACACGAGGTTGACGTCGTCGGTTTCACCACAGATGGGACGATGGTCGTGGGTGAGTGCAAGTTCACGAATGCGCCACTGAACTACAGCGCACTCTCCTCACTCGAAGATCACGCTGCGGAAATCCGCTGGGCACCGGACGCCGACAATATCGACACAAAATACGCGCTGTTCACACGAAATGGTGCGACCCAATCCGTTCAGGAGGTCGTGTCCGAGCGTGATGACCTGCGACTGTTCGATCTACAGGACTTGACCTCCTCCCGCGCGTGAACTACCCTACTCGCTCACGGCTGACGCCGTTCGCTCCTTGAGGGTAGGGCTTCCTGCTTCCACGACGCGCTTTGCAGATACGGACGTATCCACAGGGAGCGCAGTCTCCACAGGCGTTGATTCGGAATATCCCACTCCTACATCTTCAAGGCCGCGAGAAAGAATGTTCCACGCCGCGTTAGCGTCCCTGTCCGCCTCAAACCCGCAGGCGGGACAGGAGTGTTCACGGACCCACAACGGCTTCTCCGTCGAGACACCACACGACGCGCACTCCTTGGTCGTCCCTTTTGGTTCGACCGCCACGAAGTGCGTTCCTTCACGCTCGCACTTGTATTCGAGCAACGAGAGGAACGTCCGCCACGCGGCAGACGCCGTGTTGCGGCTGTTCGACGGCGATTCCATCATCCCCTTTACGTTCAGGTCTTCGACTGCTACGAGGTCGTACTCCCGAGCGTAGTAGTTCGAGAGCTTGTGGAAGAAGTCGCGGCGTTTCCGTCGGAGGTCGGCGTGACACTCCGCAACGCGCCGCCGTTGCTTCTCGTAGTTGTTCGACCCGTGTTGCTTCCGCGAGAGCTTCCGTTGGTCGCGCTCCAAACGTTCGCGTTCGTCGGAGAGGTCGAGCGACCCGACCGCCGTGCCATCGGTGTCGTGGGTGTACTTCAGGATACCCACGTCGATGCCGACGCACCTTTCGGGATTCTCAGGCAATTCTGGCGGCTCACGGTCCATTTGGACGCCGAAGGTGGCGAACCACTCGCCCGTCGGCTCTTTCTTGACCGTGACTTGCTTGAGCTTCGCGTTGTCGGGGATGGCGCGGTGGAGCCGTATCGGTATATCCGCGAGTTTCGAGAGTGACAGGACAGTCTGACCGCCCTTCTTGTCGAGCTTGAAGCCAGACTGACTGTACGTGAAACTGCGGAACTCCCGTGGCGGCTTCCACTTGAGCTGACCGACGCCGTAGCCGTTCTCCTTGAGTGCGGAGAGTCCTTTGAGGTTGTCGAACAGGCGTTCCACGACGGTTTGGAGAACCTTCGAGTACACGTCCGAGAGGCCGTCCCACCACTTCTTGAGGTCGGGGAGCTCCGACCGTAGCGTGGTCATGGACGGTAGTTCACCGTGTTCGTCTTGGTACTCATTGAGACGGTAGAGCGTGTGGTTGTACAGTTGCCTACAAATGTCTCGGTGGTGGTCCAACTCCTCACGGTGGGTGTCGGACGGCTTGAGACGGTACTTGTAGGCGTAGTACATTCTACTCGCGTTGGTTCTCGACGTACTGTTTCAGCACATCCAGCGACACCTGCCCCGTCGAGATGAGGCAGTACGAGTCGTTCCAGAACGAGTCGCCCCACAGTTCGGTCTTCAGTTCATCTGCGTACTCGTTGCGGATACGGCGGGCGGTCGCGCCCTTGACCGTGTTGATGAACTTCACGAGGTCTGTGGTTGGTTTCGCTCGGAAGAGGATGTGTACGTGGTCGTCCTCGCCGTCGAGGTTTGTCAGTTCGACACCGTAGTTGTCCGTGAACCCGCTGATGACCTCGTGAATGAATTGGGTTCGCTCCTCGGTTAGCACTCCGCGCCGATACTTCGTGGTGAGTATCAGGTGGTAGTGCAGGGAATACGTCGAGTGCGCTCCCGAGTCGAGGTCGTACTCCATTAGGTTCGATCAATACTATGCTATCCTACTGCAAAACCATTGCTATTGCGTGGGTCTATGAGCCTGTCACTGAATCGTGTATGAGAACTGTGCGGCGCTGTATCCCCTCCCTGCTCGCGCCTCCCATTCGGTCGGCGCTCGCTGAGGAAGGGGGCTTAGCGCCTCAATTCAGCTAAAGACGTCCCCAGGACGCGAAGCGTTCTGGCGTGCGAACGAGACACGACGTGTCTCGTCAACGCGGGAATCCCACCACGGGATTTCAGGCCGGTCGTAGCCCTATGGTTTCAAGACGCATACGTCCCAAGCGTCTCTTGCTGGGTAGCATCGGCTTGGGTGTCTTGTGGGGCGGTCAAACGCCCCCCATCCTCAGCCGAGTCATCGCCATCCGTGTGATTCATGGAACACGACCCACTTCACTCATCATCGCGAAACGAACGCCGAACGCACTCGACGCGGCCTATGCGACCCCCCGATAGCGCTCCGAGAGCGTCCGCGAGTGTGTCCGGATCGTCACGGGCGTCGTATCGGCGACGTCGGCGAGTTCGACCTGTGTCAGGTGACCGGTCGGAGCTGCTTCGTAGAGACACGCGGCCGCGAACCCCGACGGCTGTGCCCCGTTCACGACGTCGTCGCGTCCGGCCAGTTCCGCAAGCCGACGTGCTCGGTACCGAACGCGATCCGGGACGTTGAGTTCAGACGCGAACCGGGAGACGAATTCCTGGGGCCGCATCGGTTCGGTTGGGAGCCCGAGTTCGGCATTCAACACGTAGTACGCGTTCCGCACTCCCGAGGCCCCACAGCGAGCGTATCGCTGGACGTCGACGAGCATCATCGGCCACCCGTTACACCGGGCCGCGCCGTACACGCTTCCCGCGGCCATCGCCTCGATCGACCGTCCCGGAAGGAGATTCTCACGTTGTGCACGACGGAAGAGCCGGCACGCCCGATCCTGGATCGGCGTGGTGAGATCGAGCCCGCCGACGATCCGACGAATCTCGCCCAACCCGTGCGCGAGGTTGCGTTCGGACTTCGTGCGCCAGCGTCCCCGCCGATGTTGCCGTCGAAGCCGGTGCAGGTGGCCACGTTTTCGCGCCGAAATCGGGTTCCCGTAGCCATCGATTCGGCGCCCGATCTCGGTGGACAATCCGCGATCGTGGCGCGCCATCGTGAGCGGGGCGCCCGTCCGATCGCGCTCCGTCTTCTCGAAGGAGCGCCACTCAGGTCCGTAATCGATCCGCTGGTCGTCGACGACGAGCCCGCAGTCCTCACACACCGTTTCGATCGTGTTCGGTCGCACCCGCCCGGAACACTCCGGACACGTCGCCGCAGTGTCTGTCGATACGTCCGCGTCGAGCCCGGTCTCGTAGATCTGTCTCGTTGCCATTGTCGATCTCGAGGCACGATGTACGCACCTCGCACCCTCTCAGGGGGTCGAAAAATTCCGGGCGGGACGGTGGGCTGTCGCAGGATCGATGAGGGGACTCAAGGAGTCGTCTGGCTCCCGGAGGTCGGGACTTACTTAGGGAGGTCCTTGCGGCCGGTTCGAAAACACTCCCAGCAGGGAAAGTCGTTGTCGACGTCCGTACAGGTACACTGGTCCGTGTCCACCTCGTCCGCATGATCGGATGTACCATCGCCCCGAGTGGGTACGACGCCACCGTCGGCGACGAGCTGCATCCGCGTTGCGACCTCAAGGATACGCGGACGTATCGCGATCGCAACTCGATGCTTGCACGGTCCATCATACATGGCGTCCGCGGGGCAGCCACAGCGAGTCGGAACGCCGTCGACGATCGTGACGCGGTACTCGTGCTCGGACGGGTTCGCGTGGCTCTCGTTGCGAACCCGGACGTCGCCGTCGATTAGCGAGAACGCGAACGCCTCGTACTGGGCGCGTTTCAGAATGCGGTTCGGGGGATCGAGTTGCTCCAGCAGTGTTCGAGTCATGGGTGGCTGCGACGTATTCAAGCGCCGCACCCATCAGGGCGCGAAAAACTAGGCGGCGTCAGTCTCGGTCGATTCCGAATATGGCTCAGCGATATGCCGAAATCGTTCGATACGGAACGTAGTAGCCGATCTCGTCGATCCACGTCGAAAGCCACTCGTCAGCGGTTGCCTCATCGATCTTTCCAGCGTCGATCGCCGCTAACAACACACCAACCGAGCCAATGACGGGGACTCCTTGATCCTTTGCAAAGGACCGGGCATCTCCGTCGTCCGTCAACAATCGACCGTCCCGTGCATCCGCGAGTGCGAACGCCTGTGCTTCACCAGGATCCAGATGGTTGCTGACGATCGCTTCACGATTTGCAACGGTGTTGGAGATCGTCGCGACCGGGATCTCGGTGTCCAGGCAATCAAGTGCTGTCTGGAGATAGAGATGGTCGTCAACGCCATCGAAAAGTTCCTCTCGAACCGCGGGAACGGTACCGATACGAGAGATCTCTGCGAGCAATTGCACCTGATCGATGTACGCGAAATTTGAGAGGACAGTCGTGTTCAACACGCTCGGGTTTGGTGGAACGTCGTCGCCGATCATTTCGTACGCGACTCCTCATCGTCCGAAACCTCATCGCTGAATTCGAGCTCACGTGCGGTCTTGGACTCGTAGGCTGCGTCGTCCTCATCAGCGAGTCCGAATCGGAGCTCGACCCCGTGGTCTCGAAGGATCTCGCGCATCGTCCAGCGGTCCACATCAGCAAGTCGGGCAGCGTCACCGAGCGTGACTCGTTCGCGTTCGTAGAGCGCAACTGCGGCCGCAATACGCTCAGTTTCGTTGTCCTCGAAGTATTCGCGAACGAACTCACGGAGTGCATCGCTCTTCCCGCCGAACACTCCCGCCTCGACGGCGCCTTCAATGAGGAGGTCCAAATCCTCGGGATAGGACCCGGTTATGCGTGCCATCGTTCCAGTCACACCTAGGCCTTCATACTATTTATGAATCATGGTGAGGCTGACGCACAGTCGGATTCCTCCCACGGCTAAAGCCGTGGGCTTCCTCCTTGCATCTGTGTGAGGAAGAGGAATTCTTAACCAACAATTCGAAAAATACCGATCGTGTTGGTTAATCTGTGGTCGGAGACTTCCACAGAACGTGCACTGGTGCAACACGGAATCTGTCGAGGCCACCTACAGACGAGTCGTGATGGTGAGTGGTAGCTCGATCTCGGTGTGAGGCCCGAGTGATGTGGGCGATCAGCTCATCGCGAACGGTCTCACGCTTGATGGTCGTTGCACTCCACCCGAGTCGCTCGTCGAAGTGCCGTTTCGTGAACGTATCACCGACGCCGTCGACGGCGATGTACTGCGTCCGTTTCACACCCCACACGTGCCACGAAATCACCTCTGCACCGACCGGTTCGTGCGTCATCTCGACGAGCGCACACTCCACCAACGCGACGATCGACGTCGGACTTCGATCGGTTGGTAACTCCACGTCCAGATGCGCCCACGGTGGTGCCACTTCTGACTGGCTCGGGAGATACTGCGACTCGACGTCGTCGATGGGACTGTCTACAGTCATAAGTCAACACGAGAGCTCACTGCGTGCCCCCGCACCCCTCTGGGGGAGAAAAAATACTCTCGCGGAGCGACGTCGACGAGGCGTCCACCTGCTGGCCGAACTGCGCGGCGATCCCCTGCGCTAGCCACACCAAAACGGAGCATCTGGAAGGCGAGCCGGTCTGTACGGGCTGTGTGGTGACGGAACGGTTCGCGCTGAAGACGACGTATTTCTACGACGAACAGAATTTCGAGGCGTTCCGCGAGGAATACGCCGACATGCCGCTTCACGAGAAGGCGATGGAGAACACGTTTCTGGCCGCGAAGAGCGTGGTCGCGGCGCTACTGGTGATCATTGGGCTGGTCGTCGTCATCACTTAATGCTGTACTCCGATTCGCCAGTCCTGCTACTGGGTGGCAAGTCGATCCGTACTCCTAACGTGTTGTACCTGCTCAGCGGCCATGCTTACGTCTCGAGGCGCTGGAGCAATTGCGTGACGTAGGGACTATTCTCCCGGCTCCGATGCGGACTGATCGTCGTGATCAGCGTTCGAGCCTCCTCGTGGCTCAGATGCCCGTTCCGGGCGTAGTCGACGATGAGCCGCGGCGTCGGGACGATCCGCGGGCCCTGCAGCACGGCGTGAATCAGCGGGAAGTTCGTTCCGCCGAACTCGTCAGTGAGAAACCCGTCGACGTCGAGCGCGTTTGCGAGGACAATGCCATCCGTTTCGCCATCATCGAGACCGAACGTTGGCCGCGAATCTGGCGTGTCGTCGCGTTCGTAGGGGTCCTCGACCGTGTAGTGGGCACGGGCCGCGAGGACGTTGTTGGCAGCCGCGGCGTGGATATCCTGATACTGCGTGATGTCACGGAGTTCAGCGACCACTTCTGGTGGTACGAATACGTCACACGAGGTGAGCAGATACTGAAACGGGTCTGGGACATCGGTACCGACGGTTGCATCCGCACGAGGCACGGCGAGACTGACGAGCGCGCTGGTATCGGCGACGACCGTTCGCAGTCGTCGGCCGCTCATCGCTCGTCGTCGGCTGCAGGCTCGACTGCGGTCGCGTCGCCATCGTAGACGTCGACGTCGTCAGGGGCAGCCAGATCGAGTGGCTCGTCCTCGAGGTCGGCTTTGAGGAGGCGGAGCCGCTGGGCCGTCTCGGCGCCGACCAACTGCTTGACCGTCTCGAACTCGAGCTGACCGTCGTAGTACTTCGTCGCGACCAGCTCCTGGAACGTTTCACTGTCGGCCGTATCCTCGATGTACTCGCGAATCGCCTCGACGAGCAGATCCGTTCGATCCGTGTCGAAGAGCTCCGCGATCGCGTCCAGTCGCTCGACGAGATACTCCGGCGACTGGAAATGGACCCGTCGCGGATCGTCGCTTGCGCTCATCTTGTGTGCAAGTTTTGCATATAGACGGAAAACTGTTTCGCTGAATGTGCAGAGCCTGCACATCGACGGCGAATGGATGGTGGGAGCTCTGGTCGGATTCCTCCCACGGCTGAAGCCGTGGGCTTCCTCCTTGTTCCTCTGTGAAACAGCTGTTAAGTGGGGTTGCGTATGCAAACCCGATCAACCGCTCTCAAGGTTGTGGCTGCGCGCGCAGCGTAGCGAGCACGGAGCGGTGGGTGGGGAGGTGGGGTTTGAGTCGGCGCCCGGCATTAGCAAAAAGGGGGTCGCGACGACCTGGCTACTCCCACCACCGACCGCGCTCGGGGAAATGGACGGTACTCCACCCGGTCAACGCGAGTGAGACGCGCCCCTCGTACCAGTTTCGGGCCGCCCCGTAGATGCGCACCCGTTCGCCCTCGCGCATCCACGGTTGCTTGGACGCCTTCCACACGGTCACTCGAGTCGTTCCACTGTCGTCACTGATGAGTCCGACCTGCGCGATCTTCCGATTCGACGGCTCCCACAACGTCTCGATGCGCCCCTCAACTGCCACCTCTCGTCGATCGACGTCCTCGAGCTTCTCGATCGGCACGATCCGTCCCGACCCCATCTGGAGTTCTTCGAACACCCTGATGACTGCAGCCATCCGACTCGTTCCACGCACCAACTCTTCGGCCACCCGCCGACTGATCGCCGCTCGCGTCCACCCACCGAGCTGCTTCGCCAATCTTCGTGCTTGCCTGTTCACGAACGCCAACTCGTCCTGGGAGAGTTCCTCCCGAGGGTCCGGTCGATCCGGGTCAGCTAACGGGTCCACGCTCGCACGTCGACGTTTGAAGTCCATCTGTCGGGCCGCACTTCCCCGCGCCGCCGCTCTCCGTGTTCGCTCCTCGCGACCCTCCTGGGTCCCGAATGCTGCCCGGGCACTGATGCGCGCCAACTCGTCCTCCCGCGCCCGAATGCACTCCTCCTGTTTCAAGGTCACACCGTGAATCCGCTCCTGGCTCGTGTCGACCATCCCGTCCGGGTGGTTCGCGTCCACTTTCGCTTGCACCTCCATCTGCACCGTCGCCCGCAGCTCCGGCGTTTCGTCGACGACTTCGAACCCGTCCTCGTCGACCTCCGGCTCTTTCTCGTTCTCGAGTGCCTCTTCATCAACCGAAACCTCATTACCAAAGACGTTCTTCTTAGACATTGGAGTTACAGCTCCAAAGGCGCTCACGACGCGCCACCACCCGCGCTCTTACCGCGGGTTTTTCACGACCGTTACCGACAGGAGTCATCTGCGCTCTCGCTCGCGCCTTCGCGCACGCCTTTGGCGGGCGCGAGCGAGAGCGCCCGATACGACGGGCCACAACCAGCCGCGCGCGTCGACCCGCCCGGCGCGAGCGTCCAGCGGAGTAAGCGTAGGGGGCGAGCAGCCGCGCAGCGCAGCCCCCTGCGGTTACCCGCTGGCGTCGAGGGCACATGCACTTTAGCCCGGAACGGGCGCTCGCTGTGCGGAGAGCGCCCGCACGCCCGGAATGGTCGGTCGCGAGCGAAG
>NZ_JBHSXL010000006.1:0-405144 GCF_042662125.1 Halopenitus salinus
TCACGGAGAGCACCGAACAGTTGTGTGACCGAGAGTTTCAGCCCCATCGAGAACATCGTCGAGAGAACAAAGACCGTCGTTACAATCTCAACGACTGCATCTCCAGATATCGCCTCCATTGTCGGTTCGTACAGTCGCAGGTTCGAGGTAGTACCATTTGTCAGTGGCGTATCGAAGATCTAGAAGTGGTTCCCGTCGCGGCCGTTTGGCGAACGAATCGTCGATCGTCCTCGGTCTTGTCTTCGTCCCCGCTCACGGCTCCACGTCGAATCCCCACTCCGCGGCGCGGTCGGCGGCCTCCTCGCGAGCCTGCTCGCGGATCGCTTCGATACGCTCGTCGTCGGCGAGGAAGGACTCGAGCGCGCCGTGGTCGGAGGACGGATCGTCCTCCGTGCGACGGTCGGCCGGCGCACGCTCCCTGGTTCGCTCGGCCAGCGCCGGCGCGTCCGCGAGCTCCTCGGCGGGCATGCCGGGCGGGACGCGAAACGACTCCTCCTCGTGGAGCGTATCGAGCGCGTCGGCGGCGAGTTCGTACACCTCGATCCGATAGGGCCCGGAGACGGCGACGTCGGCGAGCGCGTCGGCGCCGCCGCGATCGGAAGCCGGCGTGTACGCGAGCACGGGAACGCCGTCCTCGAGGGTGAGGACGGTTCGGACGTCGCCGTCCAAAAGCAGCGTCTCCTGAGGGACGAGCACGAGATAGCCGGTGAGCCGAGCCGAAAGCGCCGTCTCGAGTGGCTCCTCGAGGTCGGAGACGACCCGCGAGCGCCGGAGTTCGCCGCGTGGAATCGGAACGCTACCCAGGGCGAACGCGCGGCGCTCGCGAGGGGTCTCGGGGAGGCTCGCGTTCGGTCGGTCCTCGCTCATACCGTGTCGGGAACGACCGCGCTTCGAAACCGGTCGGCCACCGCTTCGACGTCGCGGTCCCGGACGTCGATGGCCGCGGCCGCCTTCCGGAAGGCGGCTGCAGCGTCGCTGTTCGGAGCGTACGCGAGAAGCGGCTCGCCGGCCGCGCGAGCCGCACGAACCGACTCCGCGGCCGGCACCTGTGCGAGCGTCGGTCCGCCGAAGTGGCGTTCGGCCTGTTCGGCCACGCGGTCGGCGTCCTCGCGGACCTTGTTGAACAGGACGCCCGCAGTTTCGGTCCCGTAGGCCCGCGCGTACTCCTGGACCTTCAGTCCGTCCGAGATGGCGGGGATCGTCGGCTGGACCACGATCACGGTTCGATCCGCGAGGACGATGGGCAACACGGCCGATCGCGACCCGAGGGCGGCCGGGGAGTCGAGGAGCAACACGTCCGTGTCGGCGGCCAGCTTCGCGACCACGTCACGGAGGCGGTCCGGATCCGCCCGCTCGAACCCTGAAAGCGAGGTTCCACAGGGGACGACCGTCATGCCGAACCGGTCGTAGCTCGCCTCCGAGATCTCCGTCGCCGTCCCCTCGAGGAGGAGGTCGTGGAGCGTGACCTCGACGTCGTCGAGGCCGGCGTGGAAAAGCAGGTTCGCCATGCCCGTGTCGGCGTCGACGACCGTCACGTCGTGGTCGGCCGAAAGCGCCATCCCCAACGCGAGCGTGCTCGTCGTCTTTCCGGTTCCGCCCTTCCCGCTGGCGACCGCGAAGGCCTCGACCATCGATCGCTACTCGCCGGGGGCGGCTAAAAGTGACTCGGGAGCGAATCCGGTGCGGATCCGGTGCGAGATCCACGGGGGACCGCCGCGCAGTCGGACGGGTACGGGATCGAAACCCCTTTCATTCGAACTCGAGTACGGACACGTGAGCCGAGGTAGCCTAGCCTGGCCAAGGCGGCAGATTCGAAATCTGCTGTCCGTTCGGACTCAAGGGTTCAAATCCCTTCCTCGGCGCTCCCGACTTTTCCGAGAATCCGATCTTGCCCCGCGGATCGAGACCGTGCGATCACGCCCCGTCGAGCGACCGCTGGGTCGCACCGTCCTCACGAAGGCGACGGCGGCGCTTGTCGTAGGCCGCCTCAAGCTTCGCGTTCGTCGCCCGCGAGAGGAGGTAGCAGTCGACGTCGCCGCCGTCCTCCGGATGGGCCGAAGCGATCCAGACGTGGCCGTCGCCGGCCGAGAGGTCCGCCGCCCACCGCTCTGCAGCCTCGCGATCGGCGAACTCCCGGCGTGGGCCCTCCTCGAAGACGGCGGTCCCGACCTTGGCGTTGCGCTTTCGAGCCGAGGGTTTGATCGCGACGACGACGCTCACGCCCGTCGATCGGAGGCGATCGAATAAAAACCCCGTCAGACGCGCGTCGACGATCGAGCGATGGCCCGATACCGGCCGATACGAAGACCGGAACGGAAGCCGGAGTCGCTCAGTCGTCCGCCGGCGTGGGTCCGCTCGCCTGCCGAAGGGCGTCGCCACACAGCCGGTCGAGCGCGTCGACCATGGCCACGACGCTCGCACGCGTGATGTCGGCCTCCGCGGCCTCGACGGTGACCGTCCGGTCGCCGCGGGAGAGTTCGACCACGACGGTCACGACGGCGTCGGTCCCGCCGGTGATCGCATCGACGTGGTAGGAGTCGAGCTCGAACTCGACGTCCTCGTCGGCGAGCGCCTCGCGAACCGCGGCGACGGCGGCGTCGACCGGGCCGGAGCCGTGACCGGATGCGACCCGCTCCTCGCCGGCGACCCGCAGTCGCACCGACGCGGTCGGGAGCCCGGAGCCGGAGGAGGCGGTGAGATCGAGCAGCTCGACCTGACGCTCGCGCTCGCGCTCGCGTACGTCGTCGGCGATGGCGAGCAGATCGGCGTCGGTGACGCGCTTTCCGCGGTCGCCGAGGTCCTTGACGCGCTCGACGACCGTGGCGAGCTGGTCGTCCGTGACCTCGACGCCGTGTTCGGAGAGGGCGGCCGAGACGCCCGCGCGCCCGGCGTGTTTCCCGAGCACGAGCCGGCGCTCGCGGCCCACCGTCTCGGGCGGGTACGGCTCGTACATGGCGCCGTCCTTCAGCGTCCCGTCGGTGTGGATGCCGGACTCGTGGGCGAAGGCGTTCGCCCCGCAGACCGCCTTGTTCGGCGGGGGCGAGACGCCGGTCGCCTCCGAGACGGTCCGGGCGAGCCGGTAGAGGTGCTCGAGGTCGACCGTCTCGATCCCGTAACACCGATCGAGCGCGATGGCGACCTCCTCCAAGGCGACGTTGCCGGCGCGCTCGCCCACCCCGTTGACGGTCGCGTGGACGAAGTCCGCCCCGGCGCGGAGGCCGGCGTGGACGTTCGTCATTCCGAACCCGAGGTCGTCGTGGGTGTGAACCCCGGTCGGCCCGAGGGCGGCCAGGCGCGAGACGATGTCGGCGGTTCGTTCGGGGCCGGCCGCGCCGACGGTGTCACAGTAACAGAACCGATCGGCGCCGGCGTCGAATCCGGTCTCGGCCATGCGCTCGAGGTACTCGAGGTCGGCCCGTGAGCCGTCCTCGCCGAGCAGCTCGAGCCACAACCCGTGGTCCTTCGCGTAGGCGACGAGCTCCTCGACGGTCTCGAGGACCTCCTCGCGCGTGGACCCGACCTTCGTCTCGACGTGGCGATCCGAGGCCGGGACGACGAGGTTGACGCCGTCGACGCCGCACTCGAGCGCGCGGTCGATGTCGGCCTTGACGCCGCGGGCGAAGCTCGTGACGGTCGCATCGAGCCCCTCGTCGGCCACCCGGCGGATGCCCTCGCGTTCGCCCTCCGAGGTGCACGCGGAGCCGGCCTCGATGACGTGGACGCCGGTCGCGTCCAGCTCGCGGGCGATGTCGAGTTTCCGATCCGGGGTCAACGAGACGCCCGGCATCTGCTCGCCGTCGCGAAGGGTGGTATCGAGCAATCGAACGGAATCGCGGTCCGAAAGCGAGGTGAAAACGGCGTCGTCTGTGGACCCGTCGTGAGAAGGACGGGCCGGTTGGTCGTCGTTACCGGAGAATTTCACGGCCAGCCGCCGTGTGGCGACTTCCTCTATCCTCCGAATTGCCACGAGTGTATCGTGTCATTCGTACTCGTGGGGTGGAGACCCACGGTAATAAGCTATCGGGTTTCCGGGAACGCGATAGCGTCGCCGGGTTCGACGGCGTCGGCGGCTCCGGCCGGCAGCTCGATCACCGTGTCGGCCCGGGCGCGACCGATCCCGACGAACGGCCGCAGTCGCTTTGTCCGCGTCACGATCCCGTCGACGATCCAGACGGCGTCGATGGGAAAGGGCACGAAGAGCATGTGTAGCGTTCGCGCGTCGACGTTCTCGAAGGGAAACACGAGCGCGTAGTCGTCGGGGATCGACCGCCGGAACATCAATCCCCTCGCCTTCGAGAGCGTCGAGTCCGCGATCTCGACGGTGCTCGCGAGCGTCCGGTCCGCGGAAACGTCGTCCTCCTCCACGTCGGTCGACGGGGCCGAACCGGCGGGCCGATGACGGAGTCGGGATCCCTCGGAGAGGTTCGACGGCGTGGAGTCGGTCACGCCTCGCTCCCGTCCCGAGTCAGGTCGTCGACGAGCCGACGAAGCGTCGAGAGCGAATACTGTCCGGGCGCCGTCGCGTTCGCCGGATCGACGGGGGCATAGCCGACCCGGGAGCCGTAGACGGGCGCCACGGCACGGGTGTGTCTGCCGGGTTCGCCCATGCACATCGTCGCCACCGTGTGGCCGGCCGCGGTCGCCCGTCGGGTCGCACGCAACATCGCGAGGGCGTCGTCGGGAGAGGCGGCCATCGTCGCGACCTTCCCGACGTCGCCGGCCGCGGCGGCGTCCGCGAGGAGGTCGACGAGCGCGTCAACGGGCGGCGTCGACTCGAAGTCGTGAGCGGAGGCGATCACCTGCACGCCGGACTCGCGAGCGGTCTCCCGGAGCGCGTTCGCGTGTGACCGTTCGAGCTCCGGATCCGGCGCCGTGGCTTGCAGCGCCGCGAGTTCGACGTCGACGGCGACGACGGAGTCGTGGGCGACCGCCTCCGAGAGCCGCTCGTAGCGCGCGAGCGAGTCGGCCTCGCCCCCCTCCCAGTCGGCCCGGTCCGTGGCGATGACCGGGAGCGGTCCGTCGTAGGCCGACAGCGCACGGAGTGGATCATCGGCGAGGTCCATCCGAAACTCGAGGGCGTCGGCGGCGGGCACCGCCGCCTCGGCCTCGCTCGGATCCGCCGTGGCCGCCGCGAGCACGAACTCCTCGAACATGTCGACCCGTGGGCCCCGAGCCGACTTAGGTGTGGCTGTCGACCGCTCGCAAGCGAGGGGAAAAGCAACGGGGAAACGAAAGCGGAGAAAGGAACCGTAGAGACGCCGATCGACTACGCGATGAGGCCTTCCTCGGCTTCGAGCAGCTCGTGGTACCGGTTGCGGATCGTGACCTCGGAGATGTCCGCGACCTCCGAGACGGCCGCCTGCGTCGTCTTCTCGTTGGTGAGCAGCGCGGCGGCGTAGACGGCGGCGGCGGCGAGCCCGACCGGCGACTTCCCCGAGTGGACGCCCTTCTCCTTGGCGTTCTTCAGAAGCTGTTTCGCGCGCATCTCGGCCTCGTCGGAGAGCTCGAGCGCGGAGGCGAACCGGGGGACGTACTGTTCGGGATCCGCGGGTTTGACCTCGAGTTTGAGCTCGCGCACGACGTAGCGGTACGTCCGGGCGATCTCCGACTTCTCGACGCGGGAGACCTCCGAGATCTCGTCGAGCGAGCGCGGAACGCCGGCCATCCGCGCGGCTGCGTAGACACACGACGTCGAGACGCCCTCGATGGATCGGCCGGGAAGCAGGTCCTCGTCGAGCGCCCGCCGGTAGATGACGGAGGCGGTCTCGCGAACGTTGTCCGGGAGGCCGAGCGCGGAGGCCATGCGGTCGATCTCGCCGAGCGCCTGCTTGAGGTTGCGCTCCTTGGAGTCGCGCGTGCGGAACCGCTCGTTCCACTTGCGGAGCCGCTGCATCTTCTGGCGCTGTCGGCCCGAAAGCGACCGGCCGTAGGCGTCCTGGTCGCGCCAGTCGATGTTCGTCGACAGGCCCTTGTCGTGCATCGTGTTCGTCGTCGGGGCGCCGACGCGCGACTTCTCGTCCTTCTCGCGAGAGTCGAACGCGCGCCACTCGGGGCCGCGATCGACGGAGTCGGCCTCGACGACGAGGCCGCAGTCCGAACAGACCGTCTCGCCGTGCTCCTCGTCGGTGACGACGTGGCCGTCACACTCGGGGCAACTCAATCCTTCGTCGCTTTCGGTTTCGCGCTGGGAGGTTCTCTCCCGCATGTGTGTGCGTTCGCTCATAGGTGTCATCCCCCTCGGACGGACCAATGAGAACCCGAGGAAGTGCTTACCCAAAAGACGAGCGAACGACACTTAAAACGACCGGAATCCACCCGGGCAGAAATTGAATGAATGATCACGATCGTCGGCGAACGGTTCGATCTCGTGTGTGAGTGCGTACCGAAGCACCCTTGACGTGGGCGATCGATCGACGACCATGGAGCCTCCCCGCGTCGTCTCGCTGGCGCCGAGCGCGACCGCGACGATCGGCGCGTTAGGCGCAAGCGACCGTCTCGTGGGCGTGACCGCCCACTGCTCGGTCGAAAGCGGTCGCGATCCGGAGACGGTCGGTGGATGGACGACGCCGGATCTCGAACGGGTCGACGAGCTCGAACCGGACGTCGTCCTCACGAGCGACGGACTCCAAGCGGAGATCGCCGATGCGCTTCGTGATCGAGGACATGACGTGGTCCACCACGAGCCCGCGACGCTCGAGGACGTGGTGGAGTCGTTCGCCGACGTCGGTGACGCCGTCGGTCGGCGGGAAGCCGGAGAACGCCTCGCGGAACGGGCACGCGGTCGGATCGACGAGATCACCGAGAGCGTCTCGAACCATCGCCGAGAGTCAAGGGGCACTCGGCCCGTCATCTACTGCGAGGAGTGGAGCGACCCGCCCATGGCCGCCGGCAACTGGGTCCCGGACGTGGTCGAGGCCGCGGGCGGGCGGTATCCGTTCGTCGATCCCGGCGAGCGCTCGCGGGAGACGGACGAGGAAGCCGTCCGTGGCCACGACCCCGATCACGTCGTCCTACACCCCTGTGGATACGGAGATCGCGTGGATCCGAGCGTGATAGCCGATCGGGGCTGGGAACTCGACGCGGAGGTCCACGTGATCCACGACGACCTCATGAACCAACCGAGCCCGGGACTGATCGAGGGGATCGAACGGCTCGCGGAGGTCATTCATCCAGGTCTGCATCTCGAGACGTGATGCCGGCGAGCGCGACGTGCGTGACCGAGGACGCGACCCGGCCACCCATCCACACGACCCGACCACCACTAACACGACCCGACCACCACCGACACCGACTTGTCCGGTCCCGATCGATGGCCGACATGCGAGTCGGCGTCGGTAGCGCGAATCCGGTGAAACGCGAGGCGGTCGCGGCAGCGGTGAACTGTGCCACGATCGACGGGACCGCTCCCGCCTCGATCGAGACAGTTCCCGTCGGGACCGGCGTGAGCGAACAACCCCGCGGTCGCGCGGAGACGATCCGCGGTGCCCGAACACGAGCTCGAAACGTCCTCGAGAGGGGATACGACCTCGGCGTCGGGCTCGAGGGGGGAGTCGCCGACGTCGAGAACGCCGACGGGCTGTTCTTGATCATGTGGGCCGTCGTCGACGACGGAGCGACGACCGGGATCGGTTCCGGACCGAGCGTTCGACTCCCGGCAACCGTCGAGCGGCGGGTGCGGGACGGCGCGGAACTCGGCCCGGTCATCGACGACGTGCTCGGGGAGGAGGACGTCGCCACCGGACGGGGAGCGATCGGCGCGTTCACCGGAGGTCGAATCGACCGAACGAAGGCGCTCGAGACCGCAACTTCGAGCGCTCTCGCACCGTTTCTCACCGATCTATACGTGTGCGAATCGGCCGACCGACCCGACGTTTAATACACATAACGACCCAGCCGTCCCGTGTCTCGGTAGCCGGTCCGGAACGGAACGCGGGCGCGCGATACGGACGTTTCGGAACCGTCGGTCGCTCGTAGTCCGTATCGCCTGTCCGCCACTTCACGAGAGGGTGCTGTTCTGCATCCCCAAAAGATTCCGTCGAGATTCCTCCGATCGAACGACGGAGACCGGATGGATGGGCCAGTATCCGAGCTTACTCCCTGAGCGCGTCAGTCTCGCTCATGTCCGCCGTCTCCTCGACGGCGGTGGTGAGCGAGACGTTGAGCGCCAGCATCGAGACGACGCCGCCGACGAGCGTCACGACGTTCTTCAGGGCGTGATCGAGGACCGCGGCACCGAGGGCCGTCGAGACGCCGATCGGGGTGAGTCCGACGACGAGGGCCGTGAAGGCACCCTCGTAGAGGCCGATTCCGCCGGGAGAGATCGGAAGTACCTTTGCGAGGTTGCCGACGCTCACGGCGAAGAAACAGACCGCGATCAGCGTCACCGGTTCCAGCCTGACGCCGAGCGCAACCAGGACCAACAGGGCAACCAGCACGTCGATGGCCCAGATGACGACGCTCGTCGCGCCGACGCGGGAGAACGCTGCGGGATCGCCGCCGACCCGCTGGAGGTCGCCGACGAACCGCTCGAGGACGTCGGCGACGACTCGACCGTAGGAGTCGCTGCTGACCCGCGAGACGAGCGTGCGGATCCGGTTCGCATCCGAGCGTGCCGAAAACACCAGTCCGAGGACGGCGGCGATCGCCACCAGACCGACCCCCATCGCGACGAACGCCGCCGTTCGACCCGCCGGATGGCCTCCCGAGATGGCGACGATCACCTCCCCGAGTCGTCCGGAGGCGGCATAGCCGACGAGGACGACGCCCGACAGTCCGGCGAGCGTCAGGAGGTCGAAGACGCGTTCGGCGGCGAGCGACGCGAACCCCGACGGGTACGGGATCGAGCGTCGCATCTTCACGATGTAGGCTCGAACGGCGTCGCCGCCGCGAGCGGGCAACACGAGGTTGCCGGTCTGTGAGATGAACACCGCGCCGGTGAGAAACCCGAGACGCTCGTGAAATCCGAGCTCGTGGAGGATGTCCCCGTATCGATAGCCCCGTATGGGCCACGAGAGGGCGTACAACACGGTGGCGACGGCGAGAAGGCGAGGGTCGGCCCGACGCATCTCGCGAACGACCTCACCGAAGTCGATGTAGGTCGACATCAACGCGACGGCGATGGCAACGAGGAGCAGTCCGGCACCGAAGCTCACCCGTGGCGTGATCCGCGGTCTGACCGACAGCTGCCACCACAGACGGCCGAGCTGTGATCCCATTCCGAGTACGTCACGGACGAGATCGACCTTCGTGTCGCCCTTGGGCTCCCAGGCGACCGGGAACTCCTTGACTCGAAGCCCCTGGCGTTGGGCTCGAACCAACAGTTCGGTGTCCCAGAACCAGTGGTCGTCCTCGACGTCATCGGCGAGCGTCGAGAAGGCCTCCCGTGAGATCGCCTTGAATCCGCACTGGTGGTCCCGAACGTCGGAGCCGAGGAGTCCCCGAACGAGGAGGTTGAAGCCGCGTGAGGGAACGCCGCGTTTCGCCGGGCGATCGGCCTCGCGTCCCGGCATCCATCGGGATCCGGTTGCGAGGTCGTACTCGCCGGAGCGGACCGCCTCGACGAGTTCCTCGAGGTGGGACATGTCCGTCGCGAGGTCGGTATCGAAGTAGACGAGAACGTCGCCGTCGGCGGCCTCGAACGCGCGCTCGAGCGCACCGCCGCGTCCGAGCCGCTCCTCGCTGTGAACGTGTCGAACCCGTTCGTCCCTCGCCGCGAGTCGATCGGCGATCTGCGGGGTGTGATCCGTACATCCGTCCTCCGCGACCATCACCTCGAAGTCGCCATCCGGGAGGAACTCGGCGAGCGTCGAGAGGGTCGCCTCGACGGTATCCTCGAGCGTGGCCTCCTCGTTGTAGGCTGGCAACACCACGCTCACGGCTGGATCGCCGGCGACTCCGGTCATCATCGCCACATGGCCACGGCGCAGGTAAGTACCTTCTGAAGGGGTCACGGAAGGCATCCGCGAGCCGCTTCGAGGATCGTACCCACCTCGTCAGTCCTCGGGGACGATCGGGTATCCATCACATGGAGAATCGACGGAATGCGCGGCGTTAGCCGATCCTACCAAACCGCCCTTTTGTCGTCGGTACCTGGGTACGAACATGAGCGCGACAACGACCGATCCGGCGGCGGCCACGAACCTCACCGAAAAACAGCGCCGCATCCTCTCCTACCTCCGTTCGCGCGTGGATACCCAGACCTACTTCAAATCGCGACTCATCGCCGAGGACCTAGGACTCTCGGCGAAGGAGGTCGGCGCGAACATCCGGGCCGTACGCGATGCGCCGATCGACCTGTCGATCGAGAAGTGGGGCTACTCGTCGGGAACGACGTGGATGGTCGAGCGATAGACCCGCCTCGGACGATCAACCGGGGGGATGGCCGCCGTCCGGGGCGCTTTTTGCCGGCGGCGACCTACGAACGGGCGTGACCGAGGTGGCGCTATTCGACATGGACGGGGTGTTCCTCGAGGGGGACGGAACGGATCCCCGCGTGTACCGGGCGGCCGCACACGACGCGCTCCGCGAGCACGGGGTTCGGAGGGTCAGCGACGAGCACGCGTCGATCCTGGAGGAGACCGAGTATCGGCCGGCCATGGACGAGACGTGTCGCGAACTCGATATCGATCGCGACGAGTGGTGGCGAACGCGCGAATCGCATGCCTCCCGCCGCGCGAACGCCCGGATCCGATCCGGTGACCGTCCGCTGTACGACGACGTCGAGGCGATTCTGGAGCTTCCCGACCACCTCCCGACCGGGCTCGTGAGCAACAACCGCCACGAGACGGCGAAGTTCGTTGCCGACTACTGTTTCCCGGAACGATTCGACGTCGCGATCGGCCGGAAACCGACGCTCGCCGATTACCGTCGAAAGAAGCCGGAACCGACGTTTCTCGAGCGTGCGCTCTCGTCGTTGAGTGCCGAAAGCGTCGATTCCGGCCACTACGTCGGCGATCGCGAAACGGACGTTATAGCTGCCCGACGAGTGGGCCTCGAGTCGATCCTTCTCGATCGACCACACGTGAACGCGGCCGAAGTGACGGCGGAACCGGACCACGTGGTCACGTCGCTTCGGGAGGCAGTCCGGATCGTCGAGGACGGCGGATGAGGTGGATCACTCGTCCGCGCCGGGATCGTATCGAAGGTGGTCCGCGGCGTCGTCCGCGAACGCCCGCGCCTCCGGACCGAAGGAATCGGCGTAGCGCACGATCAACACGACGAGGCGCTCGGGCTCGCGAACGACGTATCCGTCCTCGCGATCGAGGAGGCCCGCCGCCTCGAGATCCGCAGCTGCCGCGCTGATGGTCGGGCGGGAGACGCCGACGGCCGCGGCGATCTCCGTTCCCGTCGCCGATGGGTCCCGAAGGAGGTGGACGAGGAGTCGACGGGGCGTCTCGCGACGGAGGTATCCGAGCGCTCGCTTGTCGACGTCGTCGAATCGACCCGTCGGGTAGAACCGTCGGTAGTCGCCGTCCTTCGCGGATTCGAGATCGCCGGCGGAGACGAGTCGCCGGAGGTGATACTGCGTCTCGCCCGTTCCGAGCCGAAGGTCGTCGCGGATCTTCGAGAAGTGGGCACCGGGCGTGGTCGCGACGTATCCGCGGATGGCCTCCCTGGTCTCGTTGTCCGCCGGGGGGTCGCTCGAGTCGTCCCCGTCGTCGTCCGCCCGTGCCGAGCCGACGAACGGAGCGGCGGCTCCGATGGCGGCGAACCGCCGGAGCGTCCGTCGTTTCCGCTCGTCGACGTCGTCTGTCACGACCGAAGAGTGTCGAGCATCGGATAAAAGCTCATCGCTCGTCGTGTGGACGAGTGACAGGAATTGTCCGCGGGGGTCGACCGTTCACCCGGTTTCGATCCGGTTCGATCGGGAGCCACCGTCAACTCACTCGGATTCCCTCTCCAGGTCCTCGTCGGCGACGTCCGCGTCCATCTCCTGGATCACCTCGTCGGCGGACTTGATGCTGCCGACGTCGCCGGACTTGACGGCCTCGGCCTCCTGTTCGAGCTCCTCGACGTTCATCTCGGCGGCCTCGTCTATCTGGCCGAGGATCTCGTCGATGTCGTCGAGACCGAGCAGCTGGCGCGTCTCCTCGTCGAACTCGAGCGCCTCGAGCCCCTCTCCCTCGCTTTCGACGTCCGAACCCGTGAGGTGCTTGCCGTACCGTCCGACGAGGCTCGTGAGTTCCTGCGGGAGCACGAACGTCGTCGACTCTCCCTGGCCGATCGCCTCCAGCGTCTCCATGCCACGTTCGATGACCGCCCGCTCGCCCATCGCCTCCGAGGACTTCGCGCGCAGTACCGTCGAGATCGCGTCGCCTTGTGCCTCGAGGATCTGGCTCTGTTTTTCACCCTGCGCGCGGATGATGTTCGACTGCTTGTCACCCTCGGCCTGTTCGACCGCCGAGCGACGTTCGCCCTGTGCCTCGAGGATCATCGCGCGGCGGCGTCGCTCCGCGGACGTCTGCTGTTCCATCGCCTGCTGGACGTCCTTGGAGGGGTTGACCTCCCGGACCTCGACGCTCTCGACGCGGATGCCCCACTCGTCGGTCGGCTCGTCGAGCTCCTTGCGGATCTTCGCGTTGATCTCCTGGCGCTTGTTCAGCGTGTCGTCGAGCTCCATGTCGCCGAGGACGGCCCGGAGCGTCGTCTGCGCGAGGTTCGAGACCGCCTTCTTGTAGTTGTCCACCTCGAGGAACGCCTTCTTGGCGTCCATCACCTTGATGTAGACGACCGCGTCGGCGGTGACCGGGGAGTTGTCGCGGGTGATCGCCTCCTGGCGCGGGACGTCGAGCGTCTGGGTCCGCATGTCGAAGGCGTAGGTCCGCGAGACGAACGGCGGAATAATGTTGATGCCGGGCTCGAGCAGCTGTCGGTACTCGCCGAAGACGGTGAGCGCCTTCTTCTCGTAGGCGTCGACGATCTCGATCGACTGCCAGATCGCGACGAGGACCAAAACGAGAAACAGCAGGCCGATCGGCGCGAGCCCGAAGCCGGTCTGGAGGAGGGGAGATACCATACGTATGATTGACGTATGACGAACATAAGCGTTCGCCCGGGAGGAAACCGATCGAACCGGATCGTTACTCGGTTTCGACTTCAGCGTCGTCTACGGCTTCGGTTTCGCTTCCGGATTCGGATCCGTCTCCCGCCTCCTCGTCGAGTTCGGCGTTCGAAGCGTCCGCCTCGGCGATCGCGTCTCGACCGGCCGCCAGCTCGCGGTCGATGTCGTCCTCGATCGCCGAGAGGGACTCGACGGTGAGGACGTTTCCGCCGCCGGGATCGACGACCATGACCTCCGATCCCTCCGGGATCGTCCCGTCGATCGACCGGGCCGAGTAGTGGGGGTTGAACCCGCCACCGGAGAGCTTCACCTCCCCTGCGGTCTCCGTCACCGTCTCCGTGACGCGACCGGTCGTCCCGATCAACGAACCGCTGTCGCGGGTCTGTTGTTGTCCCTTCCCCCCGTAGAGGTCGAGTTCGCGGTAGCCGTAGAAGGCGATCGCGCCGAAGAACAGCGCGACCAACGCGAGCGCGAAGGGGCTGGCGAGGGGGGAAAAGACGAGGCCGACGAGTCCGGCGCCAAGGAGCGCGATCCCGACGACGATGAAGTTGGCGCCGGGGGCTATCGCCTCCGCGACCGAGAGGGCGAGTCCGAGGGCCAACAGCAAAATCGGCAGCGCCTCGGGCGTGAGGAGCTCCGCCTGGAACAGCAACTCCATACTCGAGGTAGGGGCTCCAGGGGATTAAGTGGTTTCACGGAGTTTCCGGCGATTCCGCGGCGGTTTCGACGGGGAATTCCCCTCAAAAGGCGGTCACGACGACCGCGACGGCGAGAACGACCCCGAGCGCGACGAACGTCGCGTGGACCGGGTCGATGGATTCGGGCTCGATCGGTCCCGGGCCGGGACTCGTCTCCTCGACGATCCCGTCGGGGCCGACCTCCTCGATGCTGAACCGCCACTCGGACCCCTCGTCGGCGTCGTCCTCCTCGTCCGCCCGCGCGTGACCGCGACCGCGATCTCCCCGAGTCATGGGTGAGATCTGGGTGGGGATGGGTAAATGGCTGGTGGGTGACTCGCCGCGATCGAACTCGAACGGGGTCGCTCGACGGTTCCGGACGGCGTCAGTTAACGGTCGAGCGGGGACGGTTAACGGTAGAGCGGGGACGGTTAACGGTAGAGCGGGGACGGTTGACGGTCGAGGGGATCCGGACGGCCTCAGCGATCGCCGGAGCGCTGCCGGACGTCACCCTCGTATATCACGCCGCGCTCGCCGTCGATGGTCGCGACCTCTCCGTCGTCGATCCACGAGGGGAGGGTGACGCCCGAGACCATCGGGACGCCGAGCTCGCGGGCGATGACCGCCGGGTAGCCGGTCATGCCCGGACGCGCGCCGATGATCCCCGATATCCGGGAGAGATCCCCCGTGAATTCGCCGTCGAACTCCTCGGAGAGTACGACGATCGAGTCCCGCTCGAGGACGGAGAGATCGCCGTCCGGGATCCGAACGAGAGGGGCGGTCGTTCGACCGCTCACGACCGACTTGCCGGCCGCGATCGTCTCGGCTGCGACGTGAACCTTCAGCGTGTTCGCCGTGTCGGTCCCATCGAGTCCGGACATCATCCCCAACAGGACGACGACCGTGTCGCCCGACTCGGCGGCACCGACGTCGATCGCCGCCTCGACGGCGTTGTCGAGGACGTGTTCGATGTCGGTGGCGTAATCGGCGTACTCGGGCTGGACGCCCCACGAGATGGCGAGCTGGCGACGGACGCGGTCCGTCGGCGTGGTCGCAACCACCGGCACTCCGGGGCGGAACATGGCCGTCTTCCGGGCGGTGTATCCGGATTCCGAGACCGCGACGACCGCGGAGGCCCCCACGTCGCGGGCGAGATAGCGCGCCGAGCGAGCGAGCGCCTCCGTCCGGGACTCGTCGTCGGCGGTCGGGACCCGCTGTTCTCTGGTCTCCGCGTACTCGTCGCTCGATTCGATCTCCCGGACGATCCGGTCCATCGTCTCGACGACGCGAACCGGGTGGTCGCCGATCGCCGTCTCGCCGGAGAGCATCACGGCGTCGGTCCCGTCGAGGACGGCGTTCGCGACGTCCGACGCCTCCGCCCTGGTCGGACGACGCGATCGGATCATCGAATCGAGCATCTCCGTCGCGGTGATGACGGGGACGCCGGCATCGACGCAGGTCCGGATGATCCGCTTTTGGATGACGGGAACGTCCTCGAGCGGACACTCCACGCCGAGGTCGCCGCGGGCGACCATCACGCCGTCGGCGGCGTCGACGATCCCGGCGAGGTTGTCGACGGCGCCAGCGCGTTCGATCTTCGCGACGACCGGGATGTCGCCGCCGCCGTACTCGTCGAGGCGGTCCGTGATGGTGTAGACGTCCGCCGCATCCCGAACGAACGACGCCGCGACGAAGTCCGCGTTCTCCTCGGCGGCCAGCCGCAGCTCGCGCTCGTCGCTCGGCGTGACGAGGTCGACGTCGATGGCGACGCCGGGGAGGTTGACGCCCTTCCGGGAGGCCAGCTCGCCGCCGGAGTCGATGCGCGCGGTGACGGTTCCGTCCTGGACGTCCTCGACCGTGGCCTCGATCCGGCCGTCGTCGAGAAGCACCGTGTCGCCGGGTCCGGCGGCGGCGATGGAGTGGGTGAGCCCGACCGCCTCCGGCGTCGCGGTGTCACCCTCCAGAAACCGGACCACGGAACCGGTCTCGAGGTGGATCGGCTCGTCCGTCTCCGCGGTCCGGACCTCCGGCCCCTGGAGGTCGACCATGACGGCGAGCGGCGAGTCCGTCTCGTCGTCGACCGATCGAACGCGCTCGAGCACCGTCCGCCGGTGGTCGGTGGTCCCGTGGCTCGCGTTGAGCCGCGCGACCGACATGCCGGCCGCGGAGAGCGCCCGGATCGTCTCCGTGTCGTCCGACGCCGGGCCCAGCGTGCAGACGATCTTCGCGTTTCGCATACCACGGCGTTGTCGGGACGGGTGAAAAAGCCTCTCAACGATCGGCGGTCCGCGGCCGTCGAACGACGATCGCGTCGTGTGGACCGGGGTCCTACTGCGGGTGGATCGAGGTTCTACCGCGGGCGGGCCGGAATCTACCGCACCGTCTCGCCCGGCTTCGCGTCCCCGTGGGTCGCGAGGAGGTCCGCCTCCTCGCCGGCGGCGAGGACCATCCCGTTCGACTCGACGCCGAACAGCTCCGCGCGCTCGAGGTTGGCCAGGACGATCACGGTCCGTCCCTCGATCTCCTCGAGGTCGTGGAGCTGTTTGATCCCGGCGACGATCTGGCGGGTCTCGACGCCGATGTCGACCTCCAGGCGGGCGAGCTTGTCTGCGCCCTCGATCCCCTCCGCCGAGAGGATCCGCCCGACGCGGAGGTCGAGAGCCTCGAACTCCTCGAAGCTGATCCGGTCCTCGGCGAGCGGCTCGAGATCGACGCTCACGTCGTCCTCTTCGGACCCTTCGTCCGCCGACACGTTCTCATCATCGTCCGTCTCCGTGCCTTCGTCCGTTGCGGCCGCGACCCGTTCCTCGAGCTTCGCGTTCAGCTCCTCGACGCGCTCTTCGGGGATCTTCTCGAAGAGTTCCGCGGGCTCGTCGAACGATCCGGCGGGCGGTTCCGTCGCCGCCTCGACGGTGACGTCGTGGATCGAACCGTCCTCGCCGAGCTGGCTCCAGAGTCGCTCGCACTTTTCGGGGGCGATGGGCTCGAAGAGGACGGCGATCGCCTTGGCGATCTGCACGCAGTCGTAGATGACCTGTGCGGCCGCCTCCGGCTCGTCGTCGACGAGCGCCCACGGCTCGTTGCGCTGGATGTACTCGTTTCCGAAGCCCGCGAGGCGGGTGACGGCGTCGCCCAGATCGCGGATCGAGTAGTCGTTGACCGCCGCCGTGACGTCGGCAACCGCCTCGTCGATCGCCGTCTCGACCTCCTCGCTCGGCTCGTCGACGTCGGCCGGCGCGCCGTCGTAGTTTCGGTGGGCGAAGAGCAGCGAGCGGTAGAGGAAGTTGCCGATCGTGCCCACCAGCTCGTTGTTCACGCGCTCGCGGAACCGCTCCCACGAGAAGTCGACGTCCTGCTGGAAGCCGCCGTTCGTGGCGAGATAGTAGCGCAGCAGGTCCGGGTGGAACCCCTCCTCGAGGTACTCGTCGGCCCAGACCGCCCGGTCGCGGCTGGTCGAGAAGCCCTTCCCGCCGAGGGTGACGAACCCGGAGGCCATCACCGCGCGCGGCTCGACGTGGTCGCTCGCGTGCAGCATCGCCGGCCAGAAGATCGTGTGGTGTTGGATGATGTCGCGGCCGATCACGTGGACGATCTGGCCGCCGTCGTGGTCGGCGTCGTCCCGCCAGGCGGCCTCCCAGTCGAAGACGTCGGCGCCCGCGCGCTCCGTGTACTGTTTCGTCGAGGCGATGTACTCGATCGGGGCGTCGACCCAGACGTAGAGGACGAGGTCGTCACCCTCGCCGGCGTCCCCGCCCTCGTCGGCGTCGGGGTAGTCGATCCCCCAGTCCATGTCCCGGGTGATACACCAGTCCTGCAGCCCCTGTTCGATCCACTCGCGGGGCTGGTTGCGCGCGTTCGAGGTTCCCTCGAGCCGGTCGAGGAACGCGGAGAGGTAGTCGGCGAACTCCGAGACCTCGAAGAACTTGTGGGTGCGCTCGCGGTACTCGGCGGGGTTGCCCGAGATGGTGGAGACCGGGTCCTCGATCTCGCCGGGCTCGAGGTGGCGTTGACACCCCTCGTCGCACTCGTCGCCCCGGGCGTGAGCCCCGCAGTAGGGACAGATCCCCTCGACGTATCGGTCGGGGAGGTACTGGTCGTCGATCGGGTCGTAGGCGACCATGATCTCCTTTTCGTAGACGTGGCCGCGCTCGTCGAGGGTCCGGACGAGTTCGCGGGTGAGCTCGGTGTTCGTCCCGTCGTGGGTGTGGCCGTAGTTGTCGAACTCGACGTTGAACTTCGGGAACGTCTCGGCGTACCGTTCGTGCCACTCGAGGGCGAAGTCCTCGGGGGAGACGCCCTCGCGTTCGGCGTTGACGGCGACGGGCGTGCCGTGCATGTCCGAGCCGCTCACGAACGCCGTCTGCTGGCCGAGTCGTTCGAGTGCGCGGGCGTAGACGTCGCCGCCCACGTAGGTGCGGAGGTGGCCGACGTGCAGGTCGCCGTTGGCGTAGGGCAACCCGCAGGTCACCACCGCGGGGTCGTCCGTCGGGAAGTCTTCGTGGCTCATGGTGGTCCTCGTCGTCGCTCGTGAGCGTATCCGGGAATCGCGGCCTAAAGCCCGCCGATCCGTCCCGCCCGGGTTTTTAACACCCACCGACGCCGGGCGTCCGACACCGGACGTTCGACGCCGGTGTCCAACCGCGAACGTTCGACGCCGAACGTCCGACGCGCGGCAGCCGCGCACGAATCCCTAAGTACCACCGGCCCGTGGCGTCGATCATGTGGTCGCCCCGGAATCACCGGGAACGAACGACGGTGGTGTGTATCGCCTGCGGCGACGCGATCCTCCGATCCGAGGCCCGCGAGTACGACAAGGAGGGCGATCGCTTCGACCGCCGCGGAAAGGAGTTCGAGCATCTCTGCCGGGAGTGCCACGACGATCTGTGCCACCAGCCGCGCGGCGATCTCGAGTCGCTTCTGTGTGCGATCGGCGCCGGCGAGCTCGACCGCTCGACGTTCCTCGAGCGGTACGCCGCGGCCGCCGAGTCGGGAGGGACCGGATCGAACGACGCGGGAGGGTTCGATCGGCCGGACGGCGATCGGCTGGACGGGGAGCGACTGGATGGCGATCGGTTGGACGGCGATCGATCGGACCCCGATCGACTGGACGGCGATCGGCCGGACCTCGATCGTCGAGACGATCGCGATCGCGGGCGGTGACCGGCCTCGGCGTCCGCGAACCGCACCGATACGTCCGCGATCGCGTCCGTACGCCGGTCGTCCCGCGACCCCGACACGCCTTTCTACCCGACACGCATTGTCCCCGACATGTCAAGCGACGCGCGATCCGAGTCGGACACCGGCGACGACCAGGGGCCGGTTCGGGTCACGGAGGCGGTGGCCGACCAGCTGGCCGAGAAACGCGAGGAGCTCTTCGAGGAGTTCGAGATCCGCGACGAGTTCCCCCGGGAGGTGCTCGCGGAGGCCGAGGCCCGAACGGAGGGCGTCGAGGCCGAGATCGAGGAGGCGGTCGAGGAGCGTCGGGACCTCCGGGATCTGACGACCTGGACCACCGACCCGATCGACGCCCAGGACTTCGACGACGCCATCTCGATCGAACGCGAGGAGGACGCCTACCGGCTGTGGGTCCACATCGCCGACGTCACCCACTACGTGAACCCGGAGACGTCGATGTGGGAGGAGGCGGTGAAACGGTGCAACACGGTCTATCTGCCCGCCTATACGGTCCACATGCTGCCGCCGACCCTCGCCGAGACGGTCTGTTCGCTCGTCCCGAACGAGGACCGGCTCGCACACACCGTCGAGATGGAGATCGACGACGAGACGCTCTCCTTCGAGGACATCGATATCTACAAGTCGGTCATCAACTCGAACGAGCGGCTCACCTACACGCAGTGTGAGAACCGCCTCGAGGACGAGGACGCGCCGTTGCACGACGAGAACGCGCTCGCGTTCGAGCTGGCCGACCGGATGCACGAACAGCGCAAGGCGGACGGCTCGCTCGTGTTGAACCCCCGCCGCGACCGCGCGCACACGATCATCGAGGAGTCGATGCTGAAGGCCAACAAGGCCGTCACGCACACGCTCATGTGGGACCGCGGCGTCGAGGCGATGTACCGCGTCCACCCGCAGCCGACGCCGGACCAGTGGAACGACGCGCTCCGGGAGATCCAGGAGCTCGAGTCCGTCTCGATCCCCGGCTCCTCGTGGGACGACCCCCGGAAGGCGGTCAACGCCGCGCTCGAACAGTCGCCGGATCGACAGCTCAACAAGATCCAGCGGGCCGTCCTCAAGGTGATGCCGCGCGCGAAGTACATGAACGACCCCTTCGGGGGCCACCACGCGCTCAACTTCGACATCTACGGCCACTTCACCTCGCCCATCCGCCGGCTCTCGGACCTGATCAACCACTGGATCGTACACACGAACGACGTTCCGGAGAACCTGATCGAGCTCTGTGATCGCGCCTCGGACAAACAGAAGGATGGCGAGACGGCCGAGCGCCTCTACAAGCAGTTCATCCAGGAGCTCGGGATCGACGCCTACGCGGTGAACAACCGCGGACTCGAGGTCGTCGAGGACGCGGAGGACGCCGACTACGACGTCTGAGGCGGTCGGGAGACCGGACGTCGATCGCGGGCACTCGATCCCGGGGGTACCGGGGACGTCGATCACGGAGGTGTCCCGGACACCCGTCCACGTCCGTCGTGACCGGGTGACGCACGAATATACTCGTGGGCAGGTATTATGGGCTCGCGAGTGGACGCTCCGACATGGAGCTCACTCGACGAACGATCGCGAAGGTGCTCGCGGTCGTGTTCGTGTTCAACCTCGTCGTGATGGGTGCCGGGGCGTTCTACTCGGCCCAGCAGGTGCCGCCGATCCCCCAGGAGGTCGTCGGTCCGGACGGGGACGTGATCGTCACCGACACCCAGGTTCGCGACGGCAAGATCGCCTTCCAGAAGAACGGGCTGATGAACCACGGCTCGATCCTCGGAAACGGGGCCTACTTCGGACCGGACTACACGGCGGATACCCTGGATCTGAAGGTCGAGTACATGCGGGAGTACTACGCCGAGGAGCGTTACGGGGAGTCCTACGGGTCCCTCGACGGACCCGACCAGTCGGCCGTCGACCGGATGGTGCGCGACGACCTCGGCGGGACCATCACGGAGGGCCAGGAGACGATCGAGTACTCCACGGCGGAGGCGTACGCCCACGAACAGGTCACGGAGACCTACGTCGATCGGTACCACGGCGGCGATCTCGATCGCGGCGTTCCCGCCGAGTTCATCGGCTCCGAGGAGGAGGCACGCGAGTTCGCCGACTTCGCGCTTTGGACGGCGTGGATCTCCCACACCGACCGACCCGGAAGCGACCACAGCTTCACGAACGACTGGCCGTACAACCCCGACGCCGGGAACGTTCCCACCGGGGCCACGATGATCTGGAGCGTGATCAGCATGGTCCTGCTCGTCGGCGCCGTCGGGATCGGCGTCTGGCTGTACAAGTCGGTCACGCTCCCGGAGCCGGAGGTGACCGGCATCGAGATCCCGCCGCCGGACGAGATCAACCTCTCGCCGAGCCAGCGCGCGGCGACGCGATTCATCCCGCTCGCGGGCGCGCTCTTTGCGGTACAGGTCCTCCTCGGCGGGCTGCTCGCCCACTACTACGTCGAACGGCACGCCTTCTTCGGCGTCGAGGAGGTGTTCGGCGTCGGGATCGTCGAGGCGTTCCCGTTCGCGCTGGCCAAGACGTTCCACCTCGATCTCGGCATCCTGTGGATCGCCTCGCTGTGGCTCGGCGCGGGGCTGTTCCTCCCGCCGCTTTTGACCGGCCACGAGCCGGACCGCCAGCGGACCTACGTCCACGTCCTGTTGGGCGCGCTGATCGTGGCCGCCGTCGGCGGGCTCTCCGGGGTCTGGCTCGGCGCGCAGGGGTACATCGACGGCGACCTCTGGTGGATCATCGGCAACGAGGGGCTCGAGTACCTCGAGGTCGGCCGCCTCTGGCAGGTCGGCCTCCTCGTCGGGTTCGTGTTGTGGACCGGGCTCGTCTGGCGCGGGTTCAAGCCGCTTCTCGATCGCGAGTCGCCCTACGGGCTCGCACACATGATCATCTACGCGGGCGGATCGATCGGCCTGCTGTTCACCGCCGGGTTCTTCTACACGCCGGAGACCAACATCGTGATGACGGAGTTCTGGCGGTGGTGGGTCGTCCACATGTGGGTCGAGGGCGCCTTCGAGTTCTTCATCGTCGCCATCGTCGGGCTCACGCTCGTGAGCATGGGCCTGTTGCGCAAGCGTTCCGCCGAGAAGGCGGTCGCCTTCCAGGCGCTTTTCGTGATGGGCTCCGGCGTCATCGGCGCCTCCCACCACTACTGGTGGGTCGGCCAGCCCGACGTGTGGCTCCCGCTCGGAACCGTCTTTTCGACCCTCGAGCTCATCCCGCTCATCCTCATCCTCTTCGAGGCGATGGGCCAGTACCGCGCGCTCGCGACGAGCGGCGAGTCGTTCCCGTACACGCTGCCGTTCATGTTCATCATCGCGAGCGGCTTCTGGAACTTCCTGGGCGCCGGCGTGCTCGGCTTCTTCATCAACCTCCCGCTCATCAACTACTACGAACACGGCACGTACCTGACAGTCGGCCACGCCCACGCCGCCATGTTCGGCGCGTTCGGCTTCCTCGCGCTGGGGATGGCGACCTACATGCTGCGGATCGCGACGCGGCCTGCCGACTGGACCGAACGTCACCTCCGGTGGGCCTTCTGGCTGTGGAACGTGGGACTCGCCGTGATGGTGTTCGTCTCCGTGCTCCCGGTCGGGTTCCTCCAGCTCGAGGTGGCGTTCACCGAGGGCTACGCCGCCGCGCGAAGCCTCGCGTTCTACAACCGCGATCTGGTCCAGGCGCTGTTCTGGGCGCGCCTGCCCGGCGACACGCTCATCATCCTCGGCACGTTCGTGTTCCTCTACGACATGGTGAAAAAGCGCTTCACCCTCCGTCCGGTCTCGCGACCGACGACCGGATCCGGCACGATCCCCGAGCGGATGATCGACGAGGACGAGGAGCCGGCGGCGCTCGACGACGACTGAGGCGGCCCACCGTCGGGGATCCCGATCGATCCCGTTTTCCTCCGTCTCACGCGCGCATGAGGACGTCGAGGTGATGGGCGATCATCGAACACTCGCCGCGCTCGACCTGCGTCCGTCTGGCCTCGACCCACCGCTTTCGGTCTGCGGGATCGAGGACGTCCGCGGGGAAGTCGGCGAGCGCACCGTCGATCGTTTCGAGGAGTCCGCGAAGAAAGGTCGCCTCCATCGCCGGGTACTCGCCATTCGTCCCACCACTCGGGTCGCCGCGTCCGTTCTCCCCCACGGTCATGGGTCGAACGACCCAGTCCGCCCCGCCCGCGTCGAGCACCTCGTAGTCGAACGCCGGCGCGGCCGCGAGGAGATCCAGACCGGCTCGGCTGCTTCCGGGTTGCTCGCGCACCTCGTCCATGTGTCGGTGGTAGAGCCGCTCGATTCGGTCGTCGAGCGGGTGAGCCGGGGCGAAGCCCGTGGCGCCGGCGTAGGTGCAGGGCGCATACAGGAGCCCGCCGTCGGCGAGCAGCGACCGGATCCGTGGGAGGACACACTCCAGATCCACGAGGTCGAGAAGCGCCGACGCGATGACCGCGTCCGCCTCGGCCGAGACCTCACGGAGGTCGGCCACCTCGAGCGAGATCTCGAGCCGGTCGGGATCCCCGGTTCGTTCGGCGGTCGTCGCCACGAACCGGTCGCCGCGCCGGGTGGTCGCGTCACGCTGGGCAGCCGCGTCCTCCCGGAAGGCCGTGTCATCCCGCGTGATCTCGTAGCCTCGATCCATGAGATGGCGGGGGACCCGATCCCGAGCGACGGCGATCACGTCGGGATCGACGTCGACGGCCCGGTAGCGAACGGAGTCGGGGGTGCCGTCCCAGGCGGCGAACCTGGAGATCATCGATCCGACGCCTGCGCCGAGTTCGAGGACGCGAACCGGGCCGTCGGACCGGTCCGCACGCTCGCGCAGGGCGGCGAGGAACCGATCCCGAATGCGGCGATTCACCGCCCGGTCGTCGACGGTGGTCTTCGCCTCGAGGAATTCGGACTTCGAGGTCACGGGTCGATCGCTCCCTCCACACCTCGGGACGGAGCCCCGTGGGGCTCGATCCGGACGTCGGGGACCGCGTGGGGATCTGGTACAGCAGCGGACCCCCGACCGTCGACGTTCTCGGTCGCCAACGCGCCGCAAAACGAGCGGAGCGACTCCGTCACGGCGTCCCACCCGGGTTGGCGGTCGGCGGTCGCGAGGGCGCCGCGGGCGATCTTCGCGAGCAGGTTCCGGTCGGTCGCGAGCCGCGAGAGACGGTCGGCGAGCGCGGCCGGATCGCCGGGGTCGATCACCAGTCCGTTCACGCCGTCCGCGAGGAACTCGCTCGCGCCGCCGACGGAGCCGGCGACGGGAACGGCCCCGCGCTCCATCGCCTCGAGGTGCGCCATGCCGAAGGCCTCATACTGTGACGGGACACAGCAGACGTGCGCCGACTCGAGTTTCCGCACCAGGACGTCGGTCGGAACGGTTCCGAGGAACTCGACGCGATCGCCGATCCCGAGCGCGTGGGTCCGGGAGAGAGCGTCGTCAGCGTACCCCGGATCCGCCGTTCGATCACCGATCACGGTCAACCGCCAGTCGACCGGGGCGTCGCGCGTCTCCTCCAGTTCGTTGTCCCTAGCACCCGTCTCGTGCTGCTCGCCCCGCGAGGGCCCGATCCGTGCGAGCGCCTCGAGGAGCGTTCGCAGGTCCTTGCGTGGCACGACGGAGCCGACGTAGACGACGCGGAAGGGATCGCCGGCCGTGCGGTCGGCCAACGTGTCCGGAGGGACTGCCGCGGCCTCCGCGCGGCCGGCGGGGTGGGCGACGAGCGACGGACGGGGATCAGGCGACGAACAAGACCCGAGCGACGGACGGGGCCCGAGCGCAGGACAGCAAGTGCGGGCGCGCCGTTCGGTGAACGCGCTGGTTGCGACGACGCCGTCGAGCGAGTCGAGAAACCGCCGTTCGACGGGACGGATCAGCGAGCGGAATCGCTCCGTCGGATCGTCCGAACGGAGGTGGTGGAGCAGCCCGACCACGGCGTCCGGTCCCTCGATCCGACGGTTATGTCGCCACAGGGCGGGGTGACACAGTCCGTCCTCCAGAAGTACGTCGACGTCCCGGTCGAGTCGCGAGCGGAGGCGAGGCGAGTAGGCCGTCGCGACGGCGGCCGGATACCGGCGCCACGGGAGCGCGATCACCTCGACCGTGTCGCCGCGCTCACGCAGGCGCGAGACGATCTCGCGATCGTAGCGGAATCCGCCGGATGACCCCTCGAGTCCCTCGTAGACCACGAGAGCGAACGAGAGGGAGCCCGCGATTGAGGGGCCCGACGTCCGGCCGGTCGATCGGGAGCTGTCGGTCCGTATCCGTGAGGGCGACGTGCCGTCGGTTCCGGGATCGCTACCTGCGTCCATGATGGTGGTCGGTGAGGGTCCCGCGGCTTACGGTTCCGCGTCGGAGCCGAGCGAGCGTCGGTGTGTGACGGCGGCGACATCGTCCTCGCGAACGCGAACCGACAGCTCCGTGGCGGTCTCCGGGACGATCCGATCGAGGAGCCGGTCCCCGACGATCCGCGCGAGGTGTTCGACGCTCGGGTTGCGCCCCGCGAAGGCTTCGAGGTCGTTGAGCGTCCGGTCGGCGAATTCCTCCGCGATGGCCTCGAGGGCGGACGCCAGGGCGTCGATGTCCACGAGGTAGCCGTACTCGCCGAGTTCGGGGCCACGAAAGGTCGCCTCGACCGTGTAGCGATGCGAGTGGAGCGTCCCCTCCGGACCCGGGTCGGGGACGATCAGGTAGTGTTGGGCGATGAACTCGCGGGAGAGTGACACCGAATACACAGGATCACCACGGCGGCGTCGCACATAAAACCGGGTCCCGAGCGGGATCCGAACGAGGAACCGCGAGCAAACATCGATCGGTCCCTAGAACGTCGACGCCGATCAGCCCAGTCGACCGGAGACGACGAGCCAGTCGCGCAGGAAGTGGCCGAGGAACGGAATCGCCACGAACGCGGTGACGACGCGAGCGTGCTCGGGAGCGACGGCCGGAAGGAGCGCGATCCAGACGGCGAGCATGGCCGCCCCCGCCAGCACGCGGCGGATCGGCCGGTCGTCGAGCTCGTGGAGCGCGAGTCCGCGCCGGGAGCGGAAGTGCATTCCGGCGACGAACAGGTAGCGAGCGGCGCCGACGGCGATGAAGGCGGCCGGTGCGGCGCCGTAGCGAACCGCGAGGGCAGAAGCGAGGAGGATCCCGAGCGCGTCCGCCTCCGTGTCGAGTCGGGCGCCGAGCGCGGTGACCGAGTCGGTCGCACGCGCGAGCGCGCCATCGATAACGTCGAGAGCGGCGACGGTCCCGTAGAGCGTCGCCGGGAGCCATCCGTTGGAGCCGACCGTCGGGTCAGCGACGAGCGATACCGCCAGCACGCCGGCGAGCGGAACCAGCGTGCCCGCACGGATCGCGGTCACCAGGGTGGCGGCGGTGGCGGGCTGCGGTCCGGCCTCCGATCGGGCGACGACGAGCGAGCGGCGGCCGATCGCCGCGGCCGCGACGAGCGCCAGGCTCGTTCCGAGGAGAAACGCGAGGCCGGAACGACCCGACCCCACGGGAACCCCCGAACGGATCGGGTCGAGTGACGCCCCGGAACGAGCCGGCTCGAAGGGGACATCGAGGAGCGAGAGGGCGACGATCGAGACTGCCACCGCGAGAACGAGGTGGACGGCGGCGACGGCCCGGAGACGCCGACGACGCCGGCGGGATGCGGATGCGCTCGAGGTCACGCTACCGCTCCCGACGATGGAGGACGACGAGAACGCCGATCAACGCGACCTGAACGAGCTTGTCGAGCAGGTGGACGGCGGGGACGTCGGAGAGCCCGGCCGGACGGTTGAACACGTACCAGAGGACGATCTGAATCCCGACGAAGGGGATCCCGACGAGATACAGCAGGCGGCGACGGTAGCCCATCGCGAGCAGGTAGACCGCGCCGAGGAACCCGCCGGTGGCCAGCAGGAACGCGACCCCCATCGGGTGCGGCAGGAAGCCGACGCCCAACACGAGGTGAACGAGCGCGCTCGAGAGCGCGAGGACGATCCCGAAGCGGGCCAGCGGCGAGAGCGAGTCGAGATCGAAGCGGTCGGCCATCCGAGCCATACGGGTCCTACGGACGAGACCGATAAATCGTTTGTCACGGTCTTTCGTCCGCGATCCTGTCCGGGCCGGTCGAACGGCCGCGACGCTGTCCGGGGCGGTCGAACGGACGGAGCGAACTCACGTGTGGTCCAAAAGCACCTGCAACGCCCGGTCCGGGCTGGTGTCGAGGAGATCGTAGGCCGCCGGCGCCCGTCCGATCGGCATCCGATGCGTGACGACCGTCTCGGGGTCGAACCGTTCGAGGCGGTCCACGGCGACCTCACGACGGCGGGACCGGTCCCACCGTCCCCGCAGCTCCGGATGGATGGTGCTCACCTGGCTCGAGACGACCTCGATCCGGTCGCGGTGGAACCGTCCGCCGAGATCGATCGGTGCGCGCTTGGTCCCGTACCAGGACCCGACGACGATCCGCGAGTCGTAGCCGACGGCGTCGATCGCGTCGTCGAGGGTGCCCGGCCGCCCCGAGACCTCGATCGCCAGATCCGCGTCCATCGACCCGGCCGCGAGGTCCTCCGGGGCGAGGGCATCGTCGGCTCCGAGTTCCTCGGCGGTCCGTCGACGGGCCTCGATCGGATCGACCACGACGAGCCGTTCCAGCGGAAACCCCGCGAGGACGTGGGCCACACAGAGCCCGATGACGCCGGCTCCGAGGACGACGACGCGCTCGCCGACGCGCGGGCGGGCGTCCAACGCGAGGTTCGTGGCGGTCTCCATCGAGGGCAGGAGCGCGCCGGCCTCCGAGGACATCCCGTCGGGGAGCGCGACGACGTCCGTCGCCGGGATCGAAAAACGGGTCTGGTGGGGATGGAACGCGAAGACGGACTCGCCGAGCCACTCCTCGTCCATCCCGCTCCCGACCGCGGCGACCGTTCCGACCGTCGCGTAGCCGTACCGCATCGGGTACTCGAAGCTCCCGTCGAACGCGTCGAGGGTCTCGTCGACGGACATCTCCGGCGTCTCGTCGCGATAGACGAGCAGTTCCGTGCCGCTGCTTATCGCGGACAGTTCGCCCTCAACGAGGAGCTCCTGGGGTCCCGGTTCGGAAACGTCGACCGACCGGACATCGACCGTTCGTTCGTCGACGAAGTAGACGGCACGGTCGGTCATCGTGTGCCGTTCATCGGTCGGCGGTCGACGTCGACTCCGGCCGGACGAACGCGATCGTCGCCTCCGGCCGGTCGGGGACGGAAACGACCGGCCGGTCGCACCGAGCGAAGCTGCGTCCGTCGAAACCGACCCGCGGCATGGGTGGGGAGCATGAACGTAGATGGGACCACGGCGGTATAATTGATGTGGACGTCGAAGCATTGATGTCGGCTACCGGAGTATCGACGCGGTGATGATCCGGGAACGGGCGAGACGAACCCACGATCGGGTTCGCGAGGAATTGGAGTCGGCGTTCCTCGAGGACCACACGCCCCGCGAGATCGCCGTGAGCTTCAGCCTCGGCGTCTTCATCACGGCCCTGCCGACGCTCGGATTCGGAGTCGCGGTGTTCCTCGTTCTCGCGTACCTGTTCAAACAGCTGAGCAAGATCGCGCTCTTCGCGTCCGTGATCGTTCTCAATCCGGCGGTGAAGTGGGGCGTCTACGGCACGAGCTACTGGCTCGGAACCCGCCTGCTCGCGCCCGTCCCCGAGGAGGCGATGGAGGCGTTCACGCCCGTCGCCGGCACGGAACACCTGCTTCGACTGTGGGCCGGGAATCTGCTTTTGGCGATCGTCTTCGCCGTCGTGGCCTACGTGCTCGCGTTCCGGCTCGTGATCGAGTTCCGGGAACGGAACCCGGACCTCGACGCGCTCCCGGTCGATCTCGACGGCGAGTGACTGACGACCGCATCGATGGCGAATGATCGGCGATGGCGTCGACGGCGAGTGGTCCACGACCGCGTCGACGAAAGAACCGGCAACCACAGACGCAAAGACCTCTCGCGTCGATCCTGAAGGTGAGGACATGGATCCGAGGACCACCACCGAGACGAACCGGCTGTCCCGGCGCGTCGGCGACGTCGAACCCCAGCAGATCCGCGTGATGTTCGAGCTCGCGGAGCGGCAAGGCGGCGATCTCGTCCACCTCGAGTTCGGCGAACCCGACTTCGACACGCCCGAACACGTCGTGGAGGCCGCGACCGAGGCCGCGAAGGACGGCCGGACGAAATACACCTCGAACGCCGGAATACCGGAGCTTCGCGCGGCGATCGCGGCGCGCCTGTCGTCGGAGCCGGGTCCGGACATCGACCCCGACTCGGAGGTCGTCGTCACCACCGGCGGCGTGGAGGCGCTCCACCTCGCGATCCAGGCGGTCGCGGATCCCGGCGAGGAGGTCGTGGTTCCCACTCCGGCCTGGCCGAACGTGATCGAACAGACGCGTCTGGCCGGCGCCGAGCCGGTCGAGGTCCCGATGCCCGCCTCCGAGGAGTTCGAGCCCGACCCGGAGGCCATCCGCGAGGCGATCGGCCCCGACACCGCGGCGGTCTCGATCACCTCGCCCTCCAACCCGACGGGCCGAACCATCTCCGAGGCCGGCATCGAGCGGATCGCGAAGACGGCCGCCGACAACGGCGCGTACGTCATCGCCGACGAGGTCTACCGCGAGTTGACCTACGGCGATCGACCCCGGCGGGCCGCGGCCGTGACCGACCACGACGAGTGGGTGCTGTCCGTGAACTCCCTGTCGAAGACCTACGCGATGACGGGCTGGCGCGTCGGCTGGCTCACGGGACCCGCCGACGTCGTCAACGTGCTCTCGACGATCCACGAGTACACGACGTCGTGTGTCAACACGCCCGCACAACATGCCGGCGTCGCCGCCCTCACCGGCCCACGCGAACCGGTCGAGCGCATGCGGGAGACGTTCCGCTCGCGTCGAGAGTACGTCCTCGATCGGATCGAGGCGATCCCGCACGTCTCAGCCGGACGACCGGAGGGGGGTTTCTACGTCTTCGTCGACGTGAGCGCTCTCGAGGGGTCGAGCCTGGAGATCGCGAAGCGACTCCTCGGCGACCACGGCGTGGTGACTGCGCCCGGGTCGGCCTTCGGCGAGGGCGGCGAGGGCTACCTACGGGTGAGCTTCGCGAACGACCGCGATCGGCTCGCGACCGGGTTCGATCGGTTCGAGTCGATGGTTCGATCGGAGCTCGGAGAGACGGAGCGTTCGGCATAACGAGACGGGTGATCGGCCGAGCGTTCGTCGGCGACGACGCGGACGGACCGTGACGTCCGCTAGGCGTAGTTGTGGTAGACGGTCTTGAGCTGTGTGTACTTCAGGAAGCCGTACTTGCCGTCCTCGCCGCCGAGGCCGGACTGGTTCCACCCGATGTGGTGGCCGTGCCAGGACTCGCCGAGGGTGCGGTTGATGTAGGTCTCCCCGAACTCGAGTTCCTCCGCGGCCCGCATGGCGACCTGGTAGTCGTCGGTGAAGAGGTACGCCGAGAGCCCGTATCGCGAGTCGTTGGCGTACTCGATGGCCTCGTCCAGCGAGTCGACCTCCATGATCGGGGTGACCGGCCCGAAGACCTCCCGTTGCATGATGTCCATCTCCTGGTCGACGCCGCCGACGACGGTGGGCTCGTACCAGTACCCGCTCTCGAACGCCCCGTCGTCGGGCGCGGATCCCCCGAGGAGGACCTCCGCACCCTGTTCGCGGGCGCGATCGACGGCGGCCGCGGTCTTTTCGAGCTCCCGCTCGCTCACCTGCGGCCCCATGTCGGGGTCGTCTTTCGGATCGCCGATGGTGACCTCACGTGCGGCCTCGACGTACTTCCGTTCGAACTCCTCGCGGACGTCCGAGTGGACGTAGACGCGCTCGGCGCAGGTACACACCTGTCCGGTATTCGTGATCCGGGCCGTGAGGACGTCCTCGACCGCCTCGTCGACGTCGGCGTCCTTCCAGACGATGGCGGGAGCCTTGCCGCCGAGTTCGAGCGAGACCTCCGTGAGGTTGTCGGCCGCTTGACGCATTATCTCCTTGCCGGTCTCGACGTTTCCGGTCATCGAGATCATGTCGACGTCCGACGACTGGACCAGCTGTGCGCCGGCCTCGCCCGCGCCGAAGACGAGGTTGAAGACCCCGTCCGGGAGGTCGACGTGCTCGTCGATGAGCTCGGTCAGCCGTAACGTCGCCACGGGCGTCAGCTCGCTCGGTTTGGCCACGAGCGCGTTGCCGGCGACGAGGGCGGGCGCGAACTTCCGAACGAACACCGCGATCGGATAGTTCCAGGGGATGATGCCCGCGACGACGCCGACCGGCTGTCGCTGGAGGTGGATGCTCTCGTCGCGAACGTCCCCCGGCAGGATGTCGCCCTCGATGCGACGGTCCCACTCGGCCATGTACTCCGCGAGGTCGGCGGAGGCCTCGATCTCGCCCTCCGCGACCGATCGGGGTTTGCCCTGCTCTTCGACGATCAGCTCCGCGAGTTCGTCCTTGTGGTCCAAAAGCACGTCCGCGACCTCGCGGACCAGCTCGCCGCGTTCCTTGGCCGGGCGTCGCCCCCACTCGGTCTGGGCCTCGTTTGCGGCCTCGACGGCCGCCGCGACCTCCTCGCTCGTCGCGGTCGGCAGTTCCGCGATGACCGCCTCGGAGGCGGGATCGCGAACGTCGACCTCGGAGCCGCCGGACGGCTCACGCCACTGCCCGTCGATGTAGTGACCGCCAGTGCGGTGGTAGGTGCCAGACATCATGCGGATGAGTCAGTCAGATTTTTATATATTTTACGACACCGACACCGGTTCGAGTTACACCGGAACCGATTCGACCCACACCGGAACTGGTTCGGGTTACTATTGAAGTATACGAGGTCCGTTCCCTCGAGTATGATCGACACGAAACGGCTCCTTGAACGGCTCTCGAGCGAGCGGGGAGCGGACTTCGATTTCGAGCCGAGCCCGTCGGAGTCGGCGATCCGCGAGGTCGTTCGGTCGCTGCAGGCAGAGGGGCTCTGTGGCCGTCGCGTCGTGGAACAGCGGCTCGGCCCCTACTTCCTCGCCAGCGATCGACACGGACAACGCGAGCTCGATCTCCTCGAGGAGATCGTCGAGGAGGAGTACGCCGACGTGGACGTCTGTGTCCGGACGCGGAGTTCCGAGTGTAGTCGGCTCCGTGGCGGGTGCCAGGGCGCACGGTAACCGTCAGTTGACACCGATCGGTGTGAGTCAACACCGACTACAAATTCGATACGCGAACGCTCCGCTCACGGATTCGTACTGCGTTCGGAAGTGGACTCGCGGGGTCCCCACGAGCGCAGCGAGTGGGGGCACGCGAGGGAACGAACGAAGTGAGTTCCCTCGCGGGGATGTGAACCGAAACCAGACGTGCTCGCTCCCGTCGGTCGCTGCGCGCGACTGGTAGGGTTCAAATCATCGCTCGACCATTCTGCTCCCTCGTAAAACTCGGTCGCTCCGATGGACTCGCGGGGATTTGAACCCCGGGCCTCTTCCTTGCGAAGGAAACGATCGACGCCGACATCGGCGCCGCTATCGACGGGTCAAAAAACGGAAGAACTGCGGCGCGAGTGCGCCCTAGCGCTTAGTCCTCGAGTACGATCTCGATGCTGACGTCGTTCGGAACCTGAATGCGCATGAGCTGGCGAAGCGCCCGCTCGTCCGCGTCGATGTCGATCAGACGCTTGTGAACGCGCATCTCCCAGTGTTCCCACGTCGCGGTCCCCTCTCCGTCGGGGGACTTGCGGGACGGGATCTCCAGCGTCTTCGTCGGCAGCGGGATCGGGCCCGACAGGGAGACCCCCGTCGAGTCCGCGATCTCGCGGACGTCGTCGCAGATGTCGTCGAGGTCCTCGGGGCGGGTACCGGCGAGGCGGACGCGTGCCTGCTGCATCGATTATCGCTCGTTGACGCTGAGCACCTTGCCGGCAGCGATGGTCTGACCCATGTCGCGGATCGCGAAGCTGCCGAGTTCCGGGATCTCCCCGGACGGCTCGATGCTGAGGGGCTTTTGCGGGCGCACGGTGACGACTGCGGCGTCGCCGGACTTGATGAAGTCCGGGTTCTCCTCGGCGACCTCGCCGGAGGACGGGTCGATCTTCTGGTCGATCGACTCGATCGTACACGCGACCTGCGCCGTGTGGGCGTGGAAGACCGGCGTGTATCCGGCGGTGATGACGCTCGGGTGCTGCATGACGACGACCTGCGCCTGGAAGGTCTCCGCGACCGACGGCGGGTCGTCGGCGGGACCACAGACGTCGCCGCGACGGATGTCGTCCTTGCCGATGCCGCGGACGTTGAATCCGACGTTGTCGCCGGGCTCGGCCTTCGGCACCTCCTCGTGGTGCATCTCGATCGTCTTCACCTCGCCGCCGACGTCCGACGGCTGGAAGGAGACGTTGTCGCCGGTGTTCATCACGCCGGTCTCGATACGTCCGACCGGGACGGTCCCGATGCCGGAGATCGTGTAGACGTCCTGGATCGGCAGCCGAAGCGGCGCGTCCGTCGGCGGCTCGGAGGCCGGCAGGTCGTTGAGAGCCTCGAGGAGGATCTGCCCGTCGTACCAGGGGGTGTTCTCGGACTCCTCGGCGATGTTGTCGCCCTCGAAGGCCGAGATGGGAACGAACGTGGTGTTGTCCGTATCGAAGCGGACCTGGTTGAGGAGCTCCTTGACCTCCTCGACGACGTCGTCGTAGGAGGACTCCTCGTAGTCGACGAGGTCCATCTTGTTGACGCCGATGATGAGCTCGCCGATACCCAGCGTACGGGCCAGGAAGACGTGCTCGCGTGTCTGGGGCGCGACGCCGTCGTCGGCCGCGACGACGAGGACCGCGTTGTCGGCCTGTGAGGCGCCCGTGATCATGTTCTTCACGAAGTCACGGTGGCCCGGACAGTCGACGATGGTGAAGTAGTACTCGTCGGTGTCGAACTCCTGGTGGGCGATGTCGATCGTGACGCCACGCTCGCGCTCCTCGGCGAGGTTGTCCATCACGTAGGCGAACTCGAAGCCGCCCTTGCCCTTCTCTTCGGCTTCCTCGCGGTGCTGCTCGATGACGTGCTCGGGGACGCTCCCCGTTTCATAGAGGAGTCGGCCCACGAGCGTACTCTTGCCGTGGTCGACGTGGCCGATAATGGCCAGATTCTGGTGCGGTTTGTCACTCATGGGTAATCACGCGCTAAGGCGCTCTGTGAGGATGTTTTCGGTTGATTCCACTAAAACGGTTTCGATACGGAGTACAACCCATCCGGATGCCGTCCGGCGGTTTGTGCGGGATCCTCACGTGGGGAGTGCTGACACGACCGCCGCACCCGGTCCGGGAGGTGAGGTCGACACCGGTCGTCAACGTCGATGTCGGTCGTGAATATCGATACCGGTCGTCGAGGCCGATACTCATTGTCGACGCCGATACGCATCGTCGAGCCCGAGGGTGGGCGAGAACGAATCGGATACCGAAAGAGGCGGGGGCGATGCTGATGGAGCGGGGAGAACGCGATGACGGAGAAAGGGGCGAACGGGGAGAAAGCGACGATCAGCTCAGACGACCGACGTCGCCGAGGACGGCGCTCGCGGTCTCGGGGCCGCCGGCGCCGCGTCCCGAGAGGTTCAAGCGGTCCGCGTGGGTCGTCTCGAGCTGGACGATGTTCTGCGTGCCGGGGACCGCGAGGGTCGCGCCCTCGGAGACGAGCCGCGGACCGACCCGGACGCGATCGCGGTTGGCCTCGCCGATGAGGCGGATGGTGCGGCCGTCGTCGGCCGCGAGTTCGAGGGCGTTTCCGGGGATGTCCCGAATGCCATCGACGGTCGCGTCCGCGAGGGAGAACTCACGGGCATCGGAGGGATCCTCGGCGGAGCCGAACGAGAGCACGTTCGCCAGGATGACGCACTTGAGCGCGGCGTCGGTCCCCTCGACGTCGAAGGAGGGGTCGGCCTCCGCGACGCCCATGTCCTGGGCCTCCGCGAGGACGTGGTCGTAACCGAGACCCTCGGCCGCCATCCGCGTGAGGATGAAGTTCGCCGTGCCGTTCAACACGCCGCGAACCGCGGTGACGTGGGCGGGGTCGACGTCCTCGATGGTCGAAATCGCCGGGATGGCGCCCGCGACGGTGGCCTCGAATCGGACTGACCCGGCGGAGTCGTCGGCGAGCGCTTGAACGTCGCCGAACCGCTCGGCGACGGGCCCCTTATTCGCGAGCACGACGTTCCGATCGCGTTCGAGGGCGGTCCGAACGTGTGAAAAGCCCGGCTCGGCGTCCCCGAGCGTGGTCGGCGTCGCCTCGACGAGCACGTCGTAATCCGCGGCGAGCGCGTCGGCCGGGTCGGCGGGACCGACGACGCCCGAGGCGTCCTTCTCGGCGAGCGCGTCGGCGACGTCGAGTCCGTCCTCGTCGATCGCCGCGCCCCGCGAGTCCGAGAGCGCCACGACCTCGTGACCGTACTCGCTCGCGAGTTCGGCGACCGACCGACCGACGGCCCCGACGCCGAGGATCGCGAGTCGGCTGCCGGTCCCTGGCGAGGTCGCCGCCATCACCGGTCACCTCCGGCGAGCGGCTCGATGACGTCGATCCCCTTCTCGGAGGCGATCGACCGGACCGCCTCGAGGGCGGTGACCGTCTCGTTCGCGCGCGCGGCGAGCCGGAGCCTGGCGCTGGAGACGCCGTTTCCGGACCCCTTGGGTGCCGAAAGGGACACGTCGACGACGGAGGCGGACGCACACTCCTCGATCCGCGAGAGCGTGTCGGAGAGGTCGGTGTCGATGAGGTGGCCGACGAGCAACAGCGTGATCTGCTCCGCGTACCGCTCCGTGCCCGCCTGCATCACGTTGATGCCCTCCTCGCGGAGCGCCTCGACGATCGCCTCGAACCGGTCCTCGGTCGCCTCGAAGTCCACCTCGACCGGGATGTGACCACGCGGGGTCTTGTTGCCGCGCTCGTGGTAGATGGACAGGAGGTTGCCGCCGTTGTCCGCGATGGGGTGGAGCGCCGCGAGCAGTTCGCCCGGCTCGTCGACGAGCTCTAAGCGAACGGTGTGGGTCGAGGAGGCGGCGGCGTGGCCGCCGTCGGTGGCGCTCTCGGCGTCGCCATCGACGTCGGCGTCCCGGCGACCGCTCGGGGCGCTCACGCGACCACCTCCGAGCGCCCGATCCGGTCCGCGAGGGGGCACGGCGTTGTCGGCCCGGAGCGACTCGGCCGTGGCTCCGTGTCGACGCGTCGATCTGGGGGCGTGCCCGTCTGCATACACCACGGTGTCGGGTCGGGAGGTATAAGCCTCCGGCGATGTGGGCCGAACGGACTACCGGGTCGAATCGGGGCCGACGTCCTCGTCCGTCTCGGATGCCGATCGCGTGGCATCCTCCTCGGGCGGCTCGGGTGACTCTGATGGGCCGGGCGGCTCGGGCGGCTCGGGCGGTTCGAGCGCGGCGACGAGCAGCTCGACGGGACGCGTCTCCCGAAGCTCGGACCAGGTGCGGTCGTCCCGGAGCGCGATCGTTCCGGCGGCGGCGACGGCGAGCGCGAGAACGGAGCGGATCCCGACGATCGATCCATCCGCGACGACTGCCGAGACGAAGACGCCGACCGCGGACGCGAGTCCGACCGCGAGCGCGAGGAGTCCGAGCACGCGCAAGGGTGCCGCACGGAGCTCCGCGTGAGTCGACTCCGCGGCCGAGGCGAACCACGAATCCGCCGTCGCATCGCCGAGACGTCCGAGAACTCGGTCCAAGAGGACAAGCACCGGGCCGACCGTCCACGTCTCCCGAAGGTCGATGACGATCACCTCCGGGTCGGGCTCCGCGGTGAGCCAGCGAAACAGCCAGGAGTTCCGGGTCGCCTCGACGAGGAACCGCCCGCAGTCGGCGAGCGTGGAGTCGACGGCGATCTCGCTCGCGCGGTCGGCGGTTCGACGGGCGGTCCGAATGATCGCCGAGTCCGCCGACGCCCGAGAGAGTCGGTTCGCGGCGCGCTCGATCGCGCGTCCGATCGCTGACTCGCTCGGGTCGATCGACGGACCGGCGGCGTCGGAATCGGAGGACATCGGTGTATCGCGTCTCGTCGTATGGTGACGCCTGCGAGTATAAAGAGGTGGGCGATTCGGACGGCGGAACGGTCGGGTGGACGCTCCAGTCGAGGAGGGGTGGTCGTGGTACCATGACCCTCGCAAGCGTTATCCCCGAACGGGGTGTACGTTTGGTTGCAATGGCAAACGGTAAGGTTGACTTCTTCAACGACACTGGCGGCTACGGTTTCATTTCGACTGACGCGGACGACGTAGACGAGGACGAAGACGTGTTCTTCCACATGGAGGACGTCGGCGGCCCCGATCTCGAGGAAGGTCAGGAAGTGGAGTTCGACATCGAATCATCCCCCAAGGGACCCCGCGCGACGAACCTCGTCCGTAACTAAGACGACCTCGTCCGTCACTTCCAGCGAGGAAGGGCGATTTCGCTTTTTCGACCGATCACGACCCGACTGCGTAGAGTCGCGATCGCGACCCGACTACCGGGAGTTGGACGGCTGGCTGCGGAGCGTTGGAACGGCGCGGAGCGACGAGTCAACTCGAAGGGACGGTAAGGCGCCGAGAAACATCGATCACAACGACGCCGAGAGACGTCGACTGCGGTTGCGCCCCGGCGACGACCGTCGCCTCGGCGTCGACCGAGACTACGCCCCGACGGCGACCACGGTCGCCTCGACCGTGACCGTGCCGAGATCGAGGACGACCGTCGAGCCCTGCCGGAGGGGTTCGCCCTTGAACCGGACTCCGGTAGTCGTCTCGCGCACGCGCAGGTCGGCCGTGATGGTGACCTCGCGGTTCACCGGGTGGTCGACGACGTTCACGGTCCCGTCGTCTCCGGTCGCGATGATGATGGACGGTTCCGTCTCGACGTCGGTGACCTCGGCGACCGTCTCCTCGCCGGAGTACTCGACCATTCCGGGCGCGATCGCGTCCGCCATGTCCTCGTGGACGTCCTCCATGCGGAGGGTGACCTCGCGGGTGGTGGCCGAGTCGAGTTCGGGCTCGCCGCCGACGCGCTCTACCGTCCCCTCGAAGGAGTAGGCGGTCGTCGGGAACGTGAGGTTTTGTCCTTGGCGAAGGGGCGTGCCGGCGAACCACAGGGAATCGCCGTGGCGGTGGGCGTCGAGCGAGACGGCGAGGAGCACCCGGCGGGTCCCGGGGTCGGCGGTCGCGTAGACGGCCGAGTCCTCGACGGTGGCGACGGTGCGTCCGGCCAGGCGAAGCTCGTCGCCCGAAGCGATGCTTTCCGCCGCCGCGGCGGGCATGGTTCCCCGCAGGACCGCCGTCGTCTCCTCGGCGTCGATCGCATCGGCCTCGCCGACGTCGCGGATCTGACCGTTCACCTGGTAGCGGTCGGTCGCGATCTCGAGAGAGCGCCCGAGCCGTAGCGGGGCGTTCTCGTAGGTGATCGCTCCGTCGTCGTCGAGTGTCCCCTGAACCTCGACGCGGGCGAGCACCGCGACCCCGCCCTCGCGCGGCGTGAGGTGGAGGTCCGTGATCGTGAGTCGGGTTCCGTCGCTCGGCTCGTAGACGTCACCCTCGTTGATCGCCGCGACGACGTAGTCGGGCTGGGTGCCCAGATCGAGGGTGGCGTGGGTCGTTCCGGTGTCGGGTTCTGGAGCCGGATCGTCGGCGAGGACGAGGGCCGCGCCGGCGACGACCACGGCGGCGACGAGCAGGACCACGAGGGCGTCCACGACGTTCACTACGCCGAGGAGGTTGCCCTCGTCGTCTATGAGCGCCATTGGCGATCACCGGCCGGAGAGTCGCGTGTGAGAGTCATGTTGGTACGGGACGGGCGCGGATACATGATTGTTGCCGTTTCGAGCGACTGGGACGGCCACATCGAGCGACCGACACGGTTCGAATCGTGACCAAGCGGAGATTCGGTGGGCGTCCTCAAGAATTATCACTCAAGCGACGATAGATTGTGAAGAACCGACCGGTGGGTCGGAGGCAGGAGACGCGAAAATGAGCAGGAACATCCTCCAGTGTGGATACGGTGGCGCCGACTCGACCGAACCCACGAGCCGTATCGTCGCCGCCGTGCATCGAACGTCCTCGCGACGGACGGGATCGAGAGGTCGTCGATGACTCCACGACGAATCCTCGCCGTGATCGCCGTCGGGGTGTTCGCGGTGGGACTGACGTTGGTCGGGGGAGCCGACGGCCAAAGCTCGAAGGGGAACATCACCGCGGAGGACCCGATCGTCGACGTCGCGGCGAACCACACCGCCGAAATAACGATCGAGAGCGACGACGGCGTGAGTGGCAGCTCACTCACCGGACTCCGACTGGACTACTCGGCGAGCACGGCACCCGATCTCGGAAACGTGACGGTTGACGACGTGGTTCGAGCGGGGATCGACACGGATCAAGACGGAACGATAGAAGAGGATGCGATCTCCGATCTGGACGACGTGACGCTCTCGAACGGTGGAGAGACGATCAGCTTCGACTTCGGCGGAAGCGTGAGCATCAGTGCGGACGACCGTATCATACTCGAATACTCGAACCTCACGAACCCCGACACAACGGGGCCGCACGATGTGGAGATCGTGGTCAACCCCAGCAGCAGTGCGACGTCCGCGGTTCCGCGGTACGAACTCCTCGAGCCGCTCGAGATCGAACGGTTCGCCTTCGAGACGGACGACCGCGAGGCCGACCTCGTGCTCAACGCGAGCGAGAAGCTCGACGACATCGAGGTGGCCGTCGACGGCGATCGTTCGACCACGCTCGACGAGGGCGACTTCATCCACCACGGCAACGGCAACTACACCGCCGAGAACGTCTCCGAGGGAGATCCGGGCGACTACGACGCGACCCTCCGGACGGCGAGCAACACCACGGACGGATTCACGCGCGACGCCGCGGACGGACAGACGGCGAACGTCACGATCGGAGCGCTGTCGATCGTCGACGGCGAAAGCTCGGTGACCGAGGTGGCGGCGGGCGAGACCGTGACGGACCAGACGGTCACCGCCGAGATCGAGAACCTCTCGAACGGGAACGGACACGCCGTGACGTTCGCGTTCCCGAACGACCTCGACGGCGAGATAACGGACGCCACAGTCACGACCGACGCCGGCGCGGCGAGCCAACCGACCACGACCGTCGACGGAAACGAGGTCACCGGAACCTTCGATCTGGACGACTGGAGCGACCTCAACGACCTGAACGTCACCCTGGATGCGGACGTGACCTATCCGACCGGGGCCGAAGGCGATGACCTCGACGTCGACGCGACCGTCGACGACGCGGACGGAAGCACCGACACGAAGCGGCTGTCCACCGTCTCCGTTCTCCCGATCGTGGACGTCGCGGGCGGATCCATGTCACCCGACGAGGTGGACGCTGGCGGGACCGTCACCGACCAGACGATCGAGATCGACGTCGACGAGTTGAACCGGGACGGGGCGCCCGCGAACGTCTCGCTCGCGTTCCCGGACGCGCTCGCGAACGAGGTAACCGTCACGGACGTGGCGACCGACACGGGAACCGTCGAGGGGAACCGGACGGTGAACGGCGAGCGCGTCGACGTCGATCTGAACGTGGGAGGCGGGGGCGGAACCGCGGACGCGAACCTGACCGTCACCGCCGACGTCACCTACCCGACCGGAACGGACGGCAACCGGCTCCACTTCGATGCGACCGCGGAGGACTCCGATGGGAACTCGGATTCGGAATCGCGGGTTGCGAACGTCTCCGTCGGCGAACTCGATCCGGTGGCGATCACGGACGGATCGATCGACCCGAACGGCGTCGACCCCGGCGAGACCGTGACGCAGAACCTGACGGTCGAGATCGGCAACCTCACTCGGGACGGCGAGGACGCAGAACTCGAGGTCGTCTTCCCCGACCCCCTCGACGGAAACTACACCGTGACGGATGCGACGGCGGCCGACGCGACGGTCGAGGGGAACTCGACGAGCGGATCGACGACCACGGTCACGCTGGACGCCGGAAGCGGCGGCGGAACCACGGACGCCACCGTCGAACTCACCGTGGAGGCGACCTACCACTCGGCGCTCGAGGACGGCGAATACGGGATCGACGCCTCCATCGACGACACCGACGGGACGAGCGACACGAGCGACCCTCTCGTCCGGGTCGCCGTCGGCGCCATCGATACGGGGATCGACGCGTTCAGCCTCTCCGCCGACGATGGGGACGACGACGGTACGGACGACGAGCTCTCGGTGGAGTTCGAGTCGCTCACGGAACTTTCGGCCGCGAGCGTCGCCGTGACCGGACCGATCGAGGGAACGCTCGATCGCGGCGACCTGGTCGAGACGGAGATCGGCGACGGCGACTATCGGTACTCGGGAACGCTGGTCGTCGGCGACGGCGACGACGCCGGCGGGGATTACGAAGCGACCCTCGAGTCCGCGAGTGACGTGTACGACAACGACGTGAGCGACGGAGAGTCCGACACGGCAACGATCGAACGCGCAGTCGACGACGGAGACGATGACTCCGGCGGCTCGGAAAGCGATCCGCCCGTCTGTTCGCCGAGCGCCGAAAGCGATCTGGACGGAACGAACCCCGTCGAACACGAGACCGCGGTGTGTGCACGCCCGGGTTCGACGGTGACCGCGGAGTACGTCGTCACCGACCACGAGGAGGCGATTGGGGTGTCAGTCCTCGAGTACGAGATCGTCGCGGACACCCGAGTGGACTTCGACCTCTCGGTCACGGTTCGAAACGGGAGCGACGCAGGGATCGACGCTCCCCGATCGGTCGCCCGGCCCGTGGTGATCGACGTCGAACGTGTCTCGGGGATGCCCGACAGCGTGCGCGAGGGGACGCTCGTGGTGGGCGTGAACGCGAGCGCGTTCGGCGACGCGCCGCCGACGGCGATCGACGTCTAACGAACCGACGACTGGTCGAGCGTCGACGCCGAACGGCTCGAGGACGGATCCGAGGGCGGTTCCGGTCCGGAGACCTATCGATTCGCGATCGCCGCCGACGAGCCGGCACGGTACGCGGTCGCCACCGAGCCCGGACGGATCGCGGTGCTCGAGGCCGACCACCTCGATCAGCGGGTGCCGGTCGACGCGTCGACTACCACCCGGACGACGGTTCGAAACGAGGGATACACGGCCGCGACACGCACGCTGTCGGTGACCGCAAGTCGAAGCGAATCGGAAGGGGAAAACGGAGAGGGCGGAGACCGTCGAGTCGCGAACCGGACGGTCATCCTCGATCCGGGCGAGGAGCGGACCCTCGAGTCGAACTGGACCGCGGAGCCAGCCGGCACCTACGACGTCCGCGTGGGGTCGATCCACGCCGGGGAACTGCGCGTGGTGGAGGAGACCGCGACGCCGGAACCGACCGCCGAGCCGTCCGGAACGGCCGAACCCGGGAGCACGAGCGCGACGATATCCTGGATGTGGCTGCTCTTCGTCGTGGTCCTGCTCACAGCGCTCGCAGCGATCTCACGACGGCGTGAGGACGACCGCCGGCGCGGACCGCGACGGTGATGACCTCGATCCCCGTGGTTCACCGCGTTCGGGAGCCGTCGATCGATCCCCCTTAAGTACGGTGACGCGCCAGTACCGATCGTGACGCGCACGGAGCTGATCGTGGCGGTGCTCGCGGGGATCGTCCAGGGGGTCGTCGAGTGGCTACCGGTCTCCAGCCAGGGCAACCTCGCGTTGTTCCTCACGATCGCGGGGACGGACCCGCAGGTCGCCATCCAGCTGGCGCTGTTCCTGCAGGTCGGGACGACCGTTTCGGCCGCGAGCTACTACCGCGAGGACATCACGCGGGCGGCGGGCGCCGTGCCCGGCTGGCGGCCCGACGCCGCCTACAGCGGCGAGAACGCGATCGCGTCCTACGTCGTGGTCGCCTGCGTGATGACGGGGATCGTCGGGATTCCGCTTTACGTCTACGCCGTCGATCTGGCCGGGCAGCTGGCCGGGGGCGTCTTCATCGCGCTCATCGGCGTCCTCCTCGTGCTGACGGGCGTCCTCCAGATCGCCTCCGAATCGATCGGGATGGGCGGCCGCGAGCGGCCGACGTTTCGCGACTCCCTGCTCGTCGGGGCCCTGCAGGGGATCGCGATCCTGCCCGGCGTCTCCCGGTCGGGGATCACCACGAGCGCGCTGCTCGTGCGGAGCTACGACCCGCCGGCGGCGTTTCGGCTGTCGTTCCTGCTTTCGATCCCCGCGAGCCTCGCCGCCGCGGCGTTGACCGTCTTCGGCGCGGGCGGCCTCCCGGGAATCGCCCCGGGCGCGGCCGCGCTGGCGCTCTCGGTGAGCGCGGTCGTCGGGTATTTCACGATCGACGCGCTGATGCGGGTCGTCGAACGCGTCCCCTTCTGGGCGGTCTGTTTCGGGCTCGGCGGGCTCGCGATCGTCGGAGGCGGCGGCGTCTCGCTGGTGACCTGAGATGCCGAGAGGACGAACGACGGTTCGCTCCTCGGACGATACGGCCGGCCGACGGAACGCGTGACCGGGTCACTCGATCTCTAACGGATCGCCTGCATCTCCCTTCGTCTCGCCGTTTTCGGGCCATTCGAGCTCGAACTCGATGCTCAATTCGCCGGGACCGTCGGTCGGCCCCTCGCGTTCGGCTTTCACTTCGAACGTGGGTCGTTCCGGCGGGTCCATGCGCACCGATTCGGACCCGGCGGTCAGCGTGATCGCATCGTCTCGGTCGAGCGCATCGGCGACACGGCGAAGATACGACGCGATCTCCGTTCGGGTGTGGTCGCTCTCGGAACTGAACAGCACTTCTTCGGGCATGTGGTGTGGTACGTCGCCATCACGGATAAAGAGCGGCGTCGAGGCGGCGAACCGATAACGTCGAGCCGACACGGCTACTCGAAGCGGTGAGACCTGATCGAGGAAACGATGGGCCGACTGAGGGGGATGTTCGATCGAACGACGGATCGAGGCGACGGTCCGGTCGCCCGCGATCGCCCGATCAGATGTAGTCGATCGACTGGGGCAGCTCGAGCTTCATGCCCTTTCGCTCGCGGATCTCCATGATCTTCTCGCGCTGGAGGTTGTCGACGAGCACGCGGAAGCCGGCGTTCTCCGTGTTCCAGGAGGCGCGGCCCTCGGTGGCGGATCGGATGTCGGAGGAGAATCCGATCATCTCCTCGACCGGCGCGATGCCCTCGACGACCATGAGGTCGCCCTCCTGGTACATGTCGTCGACGCGACCGCGTCGACCCTGGATCTCGCCGGAGGCGGCGCCCATGTGCTCGGAGGGGACGTCGATGCGGACGTCCTGGATGGGCTCGAGCAGACGGACCTCGCCGTCGATCAGCGCGCGGTGGACCGCGTCGCGGACCGCCGGGATGACCTGGGCGGGACCGCGGTGGATGGTGTCCTCGTGGAGCTTGGCGTCGTGGAGCCGGAACAGCGCACCCTGGACGGGCTCGGCCGCGAGCGGGCCGTCATCGAGGGCCTCCTGAAGCCCCTCGAGGACGAGCTCCATCGTCTCGTTGAGGTGCTGGATACCCTTCGTGTCGTCGATGAGGATGTTGGTCCGGTGGATGTCCTCGACGTTCTGGGAGGTGTCCTTGTCCATGCCTGCCTCCTGGAGCGCTTCGCGGCGTTCCAGCTCGGGCATGTCCATCGAGACCTCGCCGAGCTGGATGGCCTCGACGATCTCCTCCGAGAGCGGCTCGACGGTGAGGTAGAACTTGTTGTGGCGGTTCGGCGACTGGCCCTCCACCTCGCGGGAGGCCTCCTGGGGCTGTTCGCGGTAGACGACGATCGGCTCGCCGGTGATGACCGGAATGCCCTGGTTGTCGCGGATGCGCTGGGTGATGACCTCGAGGTGCAGCTCGCCCTGCCCGCTGATGAGGTGCTCGCCCGTGTCCTCGTTGATCTCGATCTGGATCGTCGGGTCCTCCTTTGCGACCTGCTGGAGCGTCTCGATGAGCTTCGGCAGGTCGTCCATGTTCTGTGCCTCGACGGACTTCGTGATGACCGGCTCGGAGATGTGCTCGATCGACTCGAACGGCGTCATCTCCACGGACGAGACCGTCGATCCGGCGATGGCGTCACGCAGCCCGGTGACGGATGCGATGTTGCCGGCCGGGACGCGTTCCACCTCCTCGCGTTCGCTCCCCATGAAGAGACCGACGCTCTGGATGCGGTTCTTGCCGGCGGTCCCGGAGACGTACAGCTCCTGGCCCTTCTCCAGCGTGCCCGAGAAGACGCGGCCGGTCGCGATCTCGCCCGCGTGCGGGTCCATCGAGATGTCCGTCACCATGAAGACGACCTCCCCGTCCTCGTCGACCAGCTGCATGCCCTCGGCCAGCTCGGAGTCCGGGTCGCCGCGCCAGATGCGCGGGACACGACGGGGCTGGGCGTCGATCGGGTTGGGGAAGTGCTCACAGACCATGTCGAGCACGACGTCCGAAAGCGGCGTGCGCTCGTGGAGCTCCTGACGCTCGTCGTTGCGCTCCAGCTCGATGATGTCGCCGAAGTCCATGCCGGTGCGCTGCATCGAGGGCATCGAGACGCCCCACTTGTAGAGCGCGGAGCCGAACCCGACGGTGCCGTCCTCGACCGAGACGGTCCAGTCGGTGGGGATGTCGTCCATGTTCTCGGCCATCCCCCGGATGAGCTCGTTGACGTCGGCGATGACGGACATGAGCCGTTCCTGCATCTCCTGGGGGCCCTCCTGGAGCTCCGAGATGAGGCGGTCGACCTTGTTGATGAAGAGCGTCGGCTTCACGCCCTCGCGAAGGGCCTGCCGGAGCACCGTCTCCGTCTGGGGCATCGCGCCCTCGACGGCGTCGACGACCACGAGCGCGCCGTCGACCGCGCGCATCGCGCGGGTCACGTCGCCGCCGAAGTCGACGTGGCCCGGCGTGTCGATGAGGTTGATGAGGTGGTTGGTGTCGTCGTACTCGTGGGTCATCGAGACGTTCGCCGCGTCGATGGTGATTCCCCGTTCCTGTTCGTCCTCCTTCGTGTCCATCGCGAGCTGTTCGCCCGCGGTGTCCTCGGAGATCATCCCCGCTCCTGCGAGCAGGTTGTCCGAGAGCGTCGTCTTGCCGTGATCGACGTGAGCGGCGATGGCGATATTCCGGATGTGGTCCGGGTTGTCCATCAGCCGTTCACATTCCTGGACGATCTTCTTTCGTCGGCCCATTATGGTGCGTTGTACCGCCAGCGGGGTCAAAAGGGTAGTGTTTCGCTCCGGGCACAGCCGGGGGTTTTCGGCCGTCACGTGGACGTTTCGTGTTGATCCGACACACGGTGGGGCGGCGTGGACGGGAGACGGCGATCGTCGATTCGGAAGGAGACGGCATCCGCGAAAACGCTTTAGGCGGGTAGGCCGTGGTAGGGATGAGCATGGACATTCGAGTGTGTGGCGATCTCGCCCCCGACCCGTTTCTCAGCGCGGCCGACCTCTTCGAGACCGAGTTCACGATCGAGGATCCCGTCCGCGTTCGCGTCCGCGAGGATCCCGACGAGCGGACCTGGGCGGCACACTATCGGGACCGTCACGTCCTCAACATCTCCCGGCGAGCGGCGACGAGCGCGATGGCTCGCGAACTCGCCGTCCACGAGTTCGCACACATGGTTCGCCACGAGGAGTCACACCCCTCCCACACCCAATCGACCGAGGAGGCGCTGTATCTCGGCCTCGCCGGCGAGTCGATCGAGCGTCGAAAGCTCGCGCACTGCTATCAGATCGCGAACCACATGAAGGACATCTACGCCGACGACATCACCCTCTCCGTGGCGCCGTCCGACAAGCTGCTCGGGTTCCTGGAGTCGACCCTCGCGGCCGCCGTCGCCGATCGACCGACACCGCCGCGACCGGACAGCGAGCCGGCCACGAGCGGGGCGGACCCGGAGATAACCGCGGTGAACGCCGCCTTCGCGCTGGCGCTCGTTGAACGCCACGATCTCGCCGACCGCGATCACAGGCTGTACGACCTCGCCCGGGCGGCGGGCAGCGACGCGCCCGCGATCGACGTCGCGAACTTCAAGCGGCGATTCCTGGCGCTCGGCCCCGATCCCTCGGAGAGCGACTACCGGAAGGCGCTCGTCGACGCAACGCGTGCATACGCGGTCTGACTACTGGACCTCGCGGGCGCCGACTACGACACACGCCGACTCCGATCTCGTGCCGCTCACGCGGGCGTGAGCCGAACGAGTCGGTCGTCACCCTCCCGGGGGAACCCCTCCCGTGCGCGTCCGTCCCGGTTCGAGGTGATCGCGTAGACCTCGCCGTTCGGTCCCTGCTCGACGTGGCGGACCCGGCCGAGTTCGTTCTCCAGCGTGTGGTGGGCGACGGCGTCGTACGCCTCGTTCATCCAGTCGGCGTCGTACCGCGTTCCGCCGTTCTCCGTCGAGGCGGGCTCGCCGTCGGCGGGATAGACCGTGACGAGGTTGACCCGCTGGGAGACGAGCCCGCCGACGAGCAGCCGGTTCGACCAGGAGGGAACCCGGTCGCCGGTGTAGAAGACACAGCCCGACGGGGCCCACCCCTCGTCCGGGCCGGTGTTGACGACCGGCCGGGCGTAGTCGGTTCCCGGGTACGTCTCGGCGTCGCGCGCGCGCTCGTCCTCGGGACCCCACCCGTAGTTCGCGCCGGGGCGAAGCACCATCACCTCGTCGCGGTTCGACGGGCCGTGTTCGGTAACGATGGGCGTCCCGTCCGGGAGGAAGCTGATACCCTGGGGGTTCCGATGGCCGTAGGTGTACACCCGCGGGTCGCCGCCGTCGATGTCGGGATTGTCCTCGGGGGCGCTCCCGTCGGGCTCGAGACGGAGCACCTTCCCCGCGAGCGAGGAGGGGTCCTGGGGCAGCGGCCGGTCCGTTCCGAGATCGGGATTGACCGAGGCGGCGTCGCCCGTGGTCACCCACAGGTAGTCCTCGGGACCGAAGGCGAGCCGCGCGCCGTTGTGGATGATCTCGTTGCCGGGGACGTCGTCGATCACGACCGTCTCGGTTTCCGCCGGGTCCTCGGCGGAGACGTCGAAGTAGGAGACACGGTTGACGTACGGGTCGCCGCCCTCGACGGCGGGTTCGTCCTCGCGGGTGTAGACCGCGTACACGAACGGCACGTCCGGGTAGCTCGGATGGACCGCAAGCCCCATCAGGCCGCCCTCGCTGCCGGCCTCCCACCAGCCGCCCTCCTCGCCGGGCGCGATCGAGTCGGCGTGGTCGATCACGTCGGGGGCCGCGACGGTCTCCAGTTCGTCGGAGTCGTACCGCGAGATCCGTCCCACGCGCTCGGAGACGAAGAGGTCGCCGTTCGGCGCGAACGCCAGATCCCAGGGGATCTCGAGGCCCTCGATCACCGTCTCGATCTCGACGTCGAGCGTCGGCGGATCGACCGGATGAGACCAGTCCGGGTCGTATCGGTCCCACGACTCGATGTCGTGGGTGACGGCGAGGTCGGAGGACGGCGAGTCAGTCCCGTTCGTCGTATCGCTCGGTGCGGAGAGACAGCCGGCGACGCCGGAGAGCCCGGCGGCGCTCGCGGCGGCGGCCGCGAGGAATCGGCGGCGGGTCGATCGCATGCGAGCGGGTTGTCCGAGCGACGGGTAAAACGTACCGTTCGAAGCACCGTCCCACAGCAGGTCAAAAAGGAGAGCCGGGAGGGAGTGAGATATCAGAGGAGGTGAGGTATCAGAAGGGAGTGAGGACTCGGAGGCGGGGAACGAGTCGAAGGAGAGAAGGAAGCAAAAGCGGGGGAAACTGAAAGCGCGGAGGTATCTAGCGGGCCGCCGCGGCGACGCGCTCGCGCTCCTCCTTTTGGGAGATCGGGTAGGCGTCGACGTCGTAGTCGGCCGCGCCGATGAGCTGGTGGGCCAGCGCCTCGGCGGCGGGCGTCGTGGACTTGTAGGTCGCCGATTCGACGCCGTCGGCGATGAACTTGAGGGCCTGGTCGACGCGGCGCTGGGGCGCGACGTCGACCGCCTTCGGCACGGAGATGCCGCCGTACTTGAGGCGGACGGTCTCCTCGCGCGGGGCCGCGTTCTCGACGGCGGTGACGAGGATCTGCACCGGATTCTCCTCGGTGCGCTCGTGGACGATGTCGAGAGCGTCGCGGACGATCCGCGTGGCCTGCTGTTTCTTCCCGGTGTTCTCCTCGTTTTGCATCAGACGGTTGATGAGCCGCTCGACGAGGGATATCTCGGACTTCTTGAACTGCTTTGCGGCGTGGCGACCCATCGTGTGGGCGATGGGCGTCACGTTCATGTACCGCTTCGTCGAGGGGTCCTCGTAGGCGATCTCCGAGACGTCCCAGACGCCGAACAGCAGGGCGTTCTCGGTGGCCGTCTCGCTGTCGGCCGGCGCGTCCGGCTCCGGCGTCTGTGCCTCCTCGACGTCGGTCTCCTCGTTTCCGCTCATCGGACGGGTTTCTCCGCGTTCCCGCGAACGAGTTCGATCATCGATACGCCGTTGACCTTCTCGACCTTGTAGTTCACGCCCGAGAGGTCGCCCATCGCGCGGCCCTTCGCGCCGCCGATGCCGGCGATGGTGACCTCGTCGTGCTCGTCGATGAACGAGATCGCGCCGTCGCCGGGACAGAAGGCGGTGACCTGCTTGCCGTTCTTGATGAGCTGAACCCGGACGCACTTTCGGATCGCCGAGTTGGGCTGTTTCGCCTCGATACCGACCTTCTCGAGAACGATCCCGCGGCCCTGCGGGGCGCCCTCGAGGGGGTCGGACTTCGTCTTGAGCCCGCGCTCGCGTCGAGCGTACTCGGTGTCGGACCAGCGTCGTTTCTGCCGGTCCTGTTTGAGCTTGCGGGCCGCGTACTTGCCGTTCGCCATCGTACCCGCCATTCCCGACGGAGATACTTAAACGCCCGCTTTCTCGATCGGCGAAACCGCCTCAGATCGGTCGATCGGTGCCTCTCGTCGGTTTTGAACGAGTCTCACGGATCGAAACGGCGGCCGCACAGCTCCGATGAGCGAGTAACGAGGACACAGCGGTCGTCTCGTGGACGCATGAGACGCGACCTGGAGAGCGGGAGCGATGCGGCGAAAAAGCGGCCGGTTTCCCTCTCAGTAGTCGGGCGCCTCGTCCTCGACGGCGCGCTTCATCGAGTCGCGTCGCGACTTGGCGTCGCGGCCGGTGGCCTCGAGCAGGAAGTCGTTCTTCGCGTCCACGGCCCCGGCGGCCGCGTCGGCGTTGCCCTCGGCGATGACGTCCTCCGCCGGACGCTCCTCGAAGTGGACGGCGAGTTTGTCCTTCTTGCCGTCGTAGCTCGCGGCGCCGGCGACGATCCGCTCGAAGACCGGATTGTCCGGATCCTCGACGACGTACAGTTCGTGTCCGTCGTAGTCCTCCGTGCCGGTGACCTCGCCGAAGTAGTCCTCGATCGACGCCTTCAGATCGGGCATCCGCTCCTCGAGGTACTCGCCGCGACGCATCTTGTACTGTTTCATTGGCGCGACGTTCGAAAGCCGACGGTAAACCCCTTTCGTCACGGACCATGCGCGGGTGTAACGGACACGGACGCCTCGCGATCACGACTCCGCGATCAGCACCCCTCCGCGATCACGACTCCGCGATCGGCCGCTCCGCGATGTAGCCGCGCTTGCACTCGGGACAGATGTCGCCGGCCCGCATCGAGCTCTCGCCGGACGGCTGTACCAGCCCGCACTCCGGACAGAAGTACTCGGTGGTCTCCTCGTCGGACTCGGTCGCGAGCTCGACCGTCCGAGCCGCCGTGAATCCCGGATCGTCGACGTCCGTACCGTCCGATCCGCCGGATCGACCGGCCGTTTCCGCGGCGGCCGAACCCGGACCTCCGTCGGATCCCTCGATGAACTCCGTCTCCTCGTCGTCGAACTCCATCGGCCCGTCCGCCTCGGGCGTCAACCCGCCGCCGAAGGAGACCGCGGGGTCGTCGCCGTCGTCGCCGCCCTCGTAGGTCGCATCGAACCCCTCGTCCTCGCCGCGACGCTCCGGCCAGGGGGTGTGATCCCCGTCGACGGTCGGATCGGGCGACTCCTGCGAGCGGTCCTCACGGTCGGGATCGGACCACTCGCCGCGCTTGCGCTCGTCGGACGATCCGGTTCCGTCGGGCGACTCCGGGGCGTCGACCGGGGCATCCGGTGCCGGTGGATCGTCCGTGCTTTCCGTTCCGTCGGACTCCGTGAGGATGATCCCGTCGTCCTCCGATGCGGATTCCGAGCCGGGATCGGCGTCGGGTTGCGAGTCGGCTCCGGCCGGTGTCGATCCGGATCCCGAATCCGGCGTGGGTGCGTCGGACGTCTCGGGGCGTTCGGAGGCTTCGTCTTCGTGATCGACCGTTCCGGCTCCCCCGCCGGGTTCGTCGTCCGTTTCCTCGAGTATCTCGGCGTCCTCCCCGGATGCGGTCTGCGCATCGATGTTCGCGTCCGCCTCGCTCGCAGCCGCGGTCGGCGGCTCCGTCTCCGATGATCCTCCGGCGCTCGAGGGGTCACCAGCGCGTGAGGGTTCTCCCGCGCTTGCGGACGCTTCGGCGCTTGCGGACGTTTCGGCGTCCGTGGGATCTCCGACGGTTTCGGCGGTTTCGGAGGGGTCTCCGACGGTTGTGGTCGGCCGGTTTCCGCCCGCCGCGGCTCCCCGATCGTCGACGCCGGCTCCCTCCGGCCCGGCGTCGGGGGCGGATCCGGCCTCGTCCGGAGCGTCGGTTCCGGCCGCCGCGGCCGCCAGCTGTTCGAGGGTGGTGACCTCCTTGTTCTCGCTGACGACGCGACGCTCGCCACAGCGAGCGCACTCCTCGATCTCACGGACGGTGATGACGACCTGGTCGCCCTCCTCCTCGCGCTCGCGTTCGACCGTCGGCTCCCCGAAGTCGTGCCCGAGCAGACACCTGAGTCCCATTTGTCGTTCCCTGTGCGGTCCGAACGTAAAAAACGTCGCCGTTGGCGTCCGACGCGCGGCGGACGCGAGCTCGGAGCGATCGATTCGACGGCGGTCCGACGAGACCGCGACGGTGGATCGACACCGGGAAACGACCGAGACCGCCGTGTGCCAACGTTTATGGGCGGGTCGTTCCCTCTATCGAGTATGAGCGACGACGAGACGAAACCGACGGATCTGGTGATCCCCGACGAACGCGTCTACGACACCTGCGGGACGACCGAGTTCCCCCGCGTCGGCGTGATCGAACAGCGGTGGGAGACGGACCCGATCCCCGAAGACCAGCTCGCGAGCGAGGCGAGCGCCGCGGTGTCGGAACTGGACCTGGCGGACGTGCCGGCCGGCGGCGAGGTCGCGGTGGGCGCGGGATCGCGCGGCATCGCGAACGTTCCGGAGATCGTTCGCGGCGTCGTGGAGGGGCTCTCCGATCGCGGCTACGAGCCGTTCGTGTTCCCCGCGATGGGCAGCCACGGCGGGGCGACCGCCGAGGGGCAACGCGACAAGCTCGCCGCGCTCGGCGTCACCGAGGAGGCCGTCGGCTGTGAGGTACGCGCGACGATGGAGACGGAGATAATCGGCGAGACCGACGAACACGGGATCGCCGTCCACGCCGACGCGAACGCCGCGGCGGCGGACGCGATAGTGCCGGTCAACCGCGTGAAGCCGCACACCGACTTCGACGGTGACGTCGAAAGCGGCCTCTCGAAGATGCTCGTCATCGGCATGGGCAAACAGAAGGGCGCCCAGATGGCCCACCGCTGGGCGCTCGACTGGAGCTTCCGCAACATGCTGCCGGAGATCGCGTCGTTGATCATCGACCGGCTGCCGGTCGTCGGCGGGGTCGCGATCGTCGAGGACCTCCACGACGACACCACGATCATCGAGGGGGTCCCCCCGGAGGGCTTCCTCTCGCGTGAGGCCGAGCTGCTCGAGATCGCCTACGAGCAGCTCCCCACGCTCCCGTTCGACGAGCTCGACGTGCTCGTGCTCGACCGGATGGGCAAGGACATAAGCGGCCCCGGGATGGACCCGAACGTCCTCCACAGACGGCCCTACGAGCCCGAGCCGATCCTCGAGCGCCCGCGGTACACGCGCGTGTACACTCGATCGCTCACGGAGCCCTCCCACGGAAACACCGTCGGGATCGGTCTCGCGGACCTGGTCCACGAGGACCTGCTCGAGGCGATGGAACCCGAAAAGGGATTCACGAACGCCGTGACCGCGAGCACGCTTCGGGGGATCCGAACGCCGACCGCCGTCGAGAACGACCGGGCCGGACTGACCGTCTGTCTGTCGACGATCGGCGTGAACGAGCCCGAGGACGTCAGGCTCGTTCGCGCGCTCGACACGATGCGGCTCGGCACGCTCGTCGCGAGCGAGGCGCTGGTCGAGGAGGCGCGCGAGCGCGAGGACCTGCGAGTCGTCTCCGAGCCGGAGCCGATCGACTTCGAGGACGACGACTTCCTCGAGTTCCCGTAGACGTCGCGTCGCCCGCCGTCACCGGACCTTTCCCCTCGCTTGGACCTCCCAGAGTTCCTCGATCCGGCCGTCTCGAACGCCGGCGATTCGATCGTGGAGGTTGATCGTCGTACAGACGTGGGGAACGATGAACTCCAACCGGTCGCCGACCGAGAACGATTCGTCCGAGTTGCCGGTGTCGATCCAGCCGTGTTCCTCGCTGGCGTTGACGTACTCGACGTCGTCGCGGTTCCTGGGAACCGGCATCCTGGGGGTGTCCAACGAGAACGTCTTGCTGCCGCCGTCGACGACGAGTCGATCGTCGTCCGGCACGGAGATGACCGTCGTGAGGACCGTCGCCGCACAGTCGTCCTTCGACACCTCCCACGGCCGGTGTTCGAGTTCGCCGACATCGTTGAAGGGGTACATGCCCGGGTTGATCTCGGTGACCACCGGGTGCGTACCGCTGTAGCGCGAGGTGGCCGTCCCGCCGACCTTCACCTCCGCCACGGCGACGCCGGCGGCCTCGATGTCCGCGACCACGTCCTGGACCAAGTCCATCGCCTCCCGACACCGCTTTTCGAAGTCCGATTCGGTCGCGGCCTCGGCCTTGACGTGTGACTCGTACGCGAGGAGGCCGTCGAACTCGAGGGCGTCCGCCGCGTCGATCCGCTCCGCGAGAGCCACGGCCTCGGGGCCGGGAGCGACGCCGGTTCGGTGCAATCCCACGTCGATCTCGAGGACGACGTCGACCGTCGTGTCGTGGTCGCGGGCGGCGTCCCGAAGCATCTCGATCGTCGCGACCGAATCGACCGTCGTCGCCAGCTTCTCCGCCTTCCTCGAGAGCCAACAGAGCCGGTCGAGCTTTCGATCGCCGACCACCTGATACGACAGGTACACGTCGTCGATGCCGTTTCGCACCATCGTCTCCACCTCGCCCAGGGTTTGACAGCAGATCCCGCCACCGTCGGTCATCTCGTCTTGGAGCGCCGCGAGCTCGGCGTTCTTGTGCGTCTTGGCGTGCGACCGGAGCGAAACGTCGTTCTCGTCGGCGAACGCCGCGTAGGACTCGATGTTGCGCTCCATCGCGTCGACGTCGACGAGCAGGGCCGGGGTTTCGAGGGCCGCGACCGACTGGTGAAGCGTCGGTCCCGTCTCGTCGGTGGTCCAGGTGGACATGGTCCGAAACGACCCTCCCGAATATTAAATGTGAGTCGCCCCGGCTACCGAGAACCACGACGGACTCCGCGATGGCCGGACCGCGCCCCAGTCGCGCCGCCGGTCACGAGGCCTCCAGATCCCCGAAGCGCTCCGGCGGGCGCCGATGATCGGTCGCCTGCTCGTAGCTGTAGGCCACCTCGAACAGCCGCGGTTCGGCGAACCGCCGTCCGAGGAGTTCCATCCCGACCGGGAGCCCGTCGTCGGTGCTTCCGGCCGGCACGACGATCGCGGGGAGCCCGGTGTGTGCGGCGAGCTCGCAGGGAAGCTCGGAGAACGGCTGGTGGTCGGGGCGTTCGACCGGCGGAACCGTCGACGGGGGGTACATCACGGCGTCGAGGTCCTCCTCGACGAACCGGGCGAGAACCGCGTTTTCGAGTCGCTGCCGTCGCTGCAGGCGACGCAGATAATCGACGTTCCGGTCCAGCGACTCGCCGTCGCCGTCCAAAATTCCCGCGTCATCGATCCGCGAGGCGACCGCCGGCGCGATCGACCCGGTTTCGTACAGTTCCCGTAGCGACTCGTACGGGATTTCGCCGCCGTGTTCGGCGAGATACCGGTCGAACTCGCGGACGAACTCGAAGCCGACGACACGGGCACTCCGAAGGGTGTCGCCGTCGACGACCTCGACGGGATCCACGACGGTCGCGCCCGCCGCGCGAAGGTCCGCGATGGCGTCCTCGAGCACGGTCGTGACGGCCGCCGCGTCCGCCTTCGGGGCGGCCGTCTCGTCCTGGAGCCCGAACCACTCCCTGAGGATACCGATCCGTGCGTCCTCGAGACCGTCCGGATCGAGGTGTGAGACGTATCCGTCGTCGGGAACCGCGTCCGCGCCCCGCGCGGTGACCGGATCCTCGGGGTCGTATCCGGCCATGACGTCGAGCATCCGGGCGGCGTCGGCGACGGTCCGCGCGATCGGACCCGCCGTGTCCTGTGTGTCGCTGAGCGGGACGATGCCGGTTCGGCTCACCAACCCTCGCGTGGGGCGCACCCCGACGAGCGCGTTGAACGCGGGCGGGGAGCGAACGGACGAGCAGGTGTCCGTCCCCGTGCCGATCGTGGCCATGTTCGCGGCGACCGCCGCCGCCGTCCCGCCGCTCGATCCGGACGGTCGACGGTCGAGGTCGTATGCGTTTCGCGTTTCACCGCCCAGAGAGCTGATCGTATCGACGCCGAAGGAGAGCTCCTGGAGGTTCGCCTTCGCGAGAACGATCGCCCCCGCCTCCCGAAGCCGTTCGACGATGAAGGCATCGCGGGCGGGCCGTGCCTCCGCGAGCGCGACCGAGCCCGCCGTCGTCGGCATGTCGTGGGTGTCCTGGTTGTCCTTCAGGATCACCGGGACGCCGTGGAGCGGGCCGACCGGTCCCTCGTCCGCGAATCGCGCGTCGAGCCGGCGGGCCCGCCGGAGAGCGTCGTCGTTCACCGTCAAGATCGCGTTCAGGTCGTCGTCGTAGGCGTCGATGCGCTCCAGATATCGCTTCACGAGCGCTTCGGCGGTGATCCGTTCGTCGGAGATCGCCGTCCGGACGTCGTCGACCGTCGCCTCGACCGGATCGAATCGGTCCGTGGACGTTGTGGTCATTGATCGTGTGAGCCCCGACGGGTGTTCCGGGGCGACCACGAACAGTCTACCGGCCGCGGAAGGCGGCGCGATCTCAAGCGACGTGGCATCGAGGTGTTCACCCCCAGCTTTAATTGACGACGTCGAGTAGGGCGATCGCTATGCAACTCGTGGATACGACCTCGACACACGGGTTCTTCGACGTCGTCGCCGGCACGGGGCGCTCGCAGGCGGCCTCGATGGTCCTCCAGCCCGGCCAGTCGACGGGCAGCCCCGAGAACGCACACGCCGGGAGCGACCAGTGGCTGTTCGTCGTCTCCGGGACCGGACGGGCGACGATCGAGGGGGATCGACACGATCTCCGGGCGGGAACGCTCGTCCTCATCGAACCCGGGGAGACCCACGAGATCGTCAACACCGGGGACGACCCGCTCGTCACCGTGAACGTGTACGCTCCGCCGGAGTATTGATCTACCCAGATCCGATTTCCAGCGTTGCGCGTTCGACGAGCGTACGAGGCGCGTTCAGAAAGGTCCGTTTCCGCCGCCCATCATCCCGCCGAGACCGCCGCCGCCGTCGCCCTGCTGGAGCTTCTTCATCATCCGCTGCATGTCGCCGTCGCCCATCCCCTGGAACTGGTCGAGGGTTCGCTCCATCATCCGGTGTTGCTCGAGCAGCTCGCGGACCGTCTCCGCCTCGATTCCGGACCCGCGAACGATCCGCTCGACGCGCGACTGCCCGACGATCCGCGGGTTCTCGAGCTCCTCGTCGGTCATCGAGTCCATGACCACCTCGAACTCGCGCATCCGGTTTTGGGTGACGTCCATCGCGTCGTCGGGCAGCTGGTCCATCACGCCGCCGCCCATCCCCGGGATCATGTCCATCACCTGATCGAGGGGACCCATGCGGTTCATCGCCGCCATCTGCTTTTGCATGTCCTTGAGGGTGAAGTTCCCGTCGAGGAGGTCCTCGGGGTCCCAGTCGTCCTCCTCCTCGCCCGTCTCCGCCATCGCGCGCTCGACGCGCTCGGAGAGCTGCTTGAGGTCGCCCATGCCGAGCAGCCGGGAGATGAACCCCGAGGGCTCGAACCGCTCTACGTCCTGGACCGTCTCGCCGGTCCCGAGGAAGGCGATGGAGGAGCCGGTCTCGTTGACCGCCGCGAGGGCGCCGCCGCCCTTCGCGGTCCCGTCGAGTTTGGTGATCACGACGCCGTCGATGCCGATCGCCGACTCGAACCGGCTCGCCTGTTCCGTGGCGCCCTGGCCGATCGCGGCGTCGAGCACGAGCAACGAGCGGTCGGGATCGACGGCCGACTCGATCTCCTCGATCTCCGCGATCAGGTCGTCCTCGAGCGCGTGTCGACCCGCCGTGTCGACGATGTGAACGTCGGCGTCGGCGGTCGCCTCCATGCCGTCGCGCGCGATCTGCACCGGGTCCTCCGCGTCCGGGTCGCCGTAGAAGTCGACCTCGGCGCGCTCGCACATCTGTTTGGCCTGGTCGTAGGCGCCGGGCCGGAAGGTGTCGGTCTGGATGACCGCGGGTCGAAGCCCCTTCTTCGAGAACCACCAGGCCATCTTGGCGGCGGAGGTCGTCTTACCCGACCCCTGCAGGCCGGCGAGGAGTATCGTCTGCGGCTCGAGGGGGAGCTCGGTCGAGTCGCCGACGAGTTCGACGAGCTCCTCGTAGACGATCTTCAGGACGTGATCGCGTGCTGTCGTCCCCGCGGGCGGCTCCTCCTCGAGCGCCCGCGTCTCTATCGAGTCCGAGAGTTCCATCACGAGGGAGACGTCGACGTCGGCCGAAAGCAGCGACCGCTGGATCTCCTTGATGATCTCCTCGACGTCCTCCTCGCTCAGTCGGGACTTCCCCTGCAGCGTATCGAGCGTGCCGCGGAGGGAACTTCCCAGATCGTCGAGTACCATTTACGGGAAGTACGCGACCCGAGGGCTAAAGCCTTTGTTCGTCGCCGGCACGCATGTGGGCGGATCACACCGTCGAATTCTCGACGAGGGGGTCGATCCGTCGAGCGTCCACCGATCGTTGCGAGCGGAGGCGAGCGCCCGAGTCCGGCGCTACGCGTCCTCGCCGAGGAGCCGATCGACGAGCCGTTCGGGATCGAAGCGCTCGATGTCGTCGTAGCCCTGGCCGGTTCCGAGAAAGAGGATCGGCTTGCCGGTGACGTAAGCGATGGAGATCGCGGCCCCGCCCGAGGAGTCGGCGTCGGCCTTCGTGAGGATGGCGCCGTCGATCGCCGCCGCGTCGTCGAACTCCTTGGCGCGGGTGACCGCGTCCTGGCCGGCGACCGCCTCGTCGACGAACAGGGTGAGGTCGGGATCGACCACGCGGTCGATCTTCTCGAGTTGGGCCATCAGGTCGTTCGAGGTGTGCAGCCGGCCGGCCGTGTCGCCGAGGACGACGTCGACGTCGTTGGCCTCGGCGTACTCGACGGCGTCGTAGACGACCGCGGCCGGATCGCCGCCCTGCTCGTGGGCGATGAGCTTCCGGTCGAGCCGGTCGGCGTGCTCGCGGATCTGCTCGTTCGCGCCGGCCCGGTAGGTGTCGCCGTTCGCGAGCACCGAGGAGTAGCCCCGGTCGGCGAGCCACTCCGAGAGCTTCGCGATCGACGTCGTCTTGCCGACGCCGTTGACCCCGGTGAAGACGATGGTGACCGGCTTGTCGGCCTCGGCGATCCGCGCTTCGAAGTCGAACTGGCCGACCGCGATCACCTCGAGCAGCGCGTCGTGGAGCGCCTCCTCGACGAGCTCGCCGGTCGTCTCGACCTGCTTTCGGGTCTCGCCGAGCATCGTCTCGCGGACCGTCTCGAGGATCTCCTCGGCGACGCTCATCTCGACGTCGCTCTCGAGAAGCGCCATCTCGAGGTTCCAAAGCGGCTCCTCGAGGTCCTCCTCCTCGATGATGATCCGGCCGGTCGCGAACGCCTTCGCACGTTGGAAGGTGCTCGGCTCGGCGCCTTCGGAGTCCGGATCGGAGTCCCCGTCCTCCGACCCGGCGGAACCGCCCCCCGAGGCGTCTCCGCTCGAGGCGGCGTCGGCCTCCGGTCCGACGGCCGCGTCGCTCGCGGCGGGTTGATCGGGGGCTTCCCCGTCGTCGGACCTCTCGTCCGGTTCGGACTCGGCCTGCTCTTCGACGTCGGTACGGAAGTCGTTCAGCTTGTCCTTCAGTCCGTCAAACACGATCGTGGCTCCCGAAAGCGGTGGTCGTCGGTCGGTCGTTTCGTCCCGTCATCGAGGTTCGAATTCCGACCTACTCGTCGTCCTGCTGTTGCATCTGCTGCATCTGCTGTTGCTGCATCTGCTGTTGCATCTGTTGGGCCTGCTGTTCGAGCTCGCTGCTTTCTTCTTGCAGCTCGTCGAGTTCCGCCTCGGTCTCCTCGATGCGGTCGTCGAGCGCGTCCCGCTTCGTCTCGAGCGCGGAGACCGCGTCGTCCTGCGGCTGCTCTGCGGCGTAGTCGCCGCCGAGGGAGACGACGACCTCGTCGATGTCTTGAACCTCCGCGCGGAGGTAGGCGCCGCCGCCGAGGGGGACCTGAACCGTCGAGCCGGTCTCGAGGGTCTCGATCGCCTCGATCGCCTCGTCGATCTCGCGCTGCTCCTGCTCGAACCCCTCGATCTCGGCCTCGAGAGCGGTGATCTCCTCCTCTATCGCCTGCAGCTCCTGGGAGAGCTGCTGGAGCTGCTGTTGACCGCCGCCCATCATGCTTCCACCCCGTCGGCCTCGGTCAGCTCGTCGAGCTCCATCTCGGCCCGCTTGACGCCGTGCTGGCTGCCGACCTGCGAGAAGACGTGCTCGCGGGCGACGTCCTCGTTGGGGGCCTCGATGGTCTTGGTGAACTCCTGGAACCCGTGGCGCGTCTTGAACCGTCCGCTCGCCGTAAAGTGACTCATGGAGGGGAATCGGGAAGCGACAGGGAAGTATCTTCCTAAACGGGAACCGGAACGGGAGGGGACGAAAACGGACAAAAACGGACGGAATCGGAGCCGGGAGAGTCGGGTCGCGGCGGAAACGAACGGGCTACTCGATGAACCCGAGCGCGTCCTCGATGCGCCCGAGCTCGGGCCCGGTGGTGTCCTCGCCGACGACGTAGCCCTCGTCGTTGGCGATCAGTCCGGAACCGACGAGGGGACCGCCGTAGTTGATCGTCCCGAGGTCGGCGTGGACGTCGAGGTGCTCCTCGATCGCCTCGAGTTCCTCCTCGCGGGACTTCGGGTGACAGAGCGCGCCAACGTCGTTCGCCACCGCCGCCGTTCCGACCGTCCTGACGTCGCCCAGATCGCCGCGTTCGACCGGGACCTCCAGGGTCTCGCGGATCGCCCGGACGGCCTCTCGGTCGAGGTCGGGGTGAACGTACGCGCCGTAATCGTTCGTCAGGATGACGTTGCCGGCGGCGTTGATCGTTCCGGGAAGCTCGCGGACCTCGCGGTCCGCGGCCTCCTCGATGCGCCGCTTCTCGCGTTCGGTGGCCCGCGGCGAGACGACGATGCCGCACTCGTTGCCGGTCGCCAGCGCGCCGACGGTGTTCGAGCCGCCGACCGTCGTGGGAACGACCTCCGCGTCGAGCTCCGCGCCGAGCGCCGACTGGAGGTCGTCGTCGATGTCCGGCCGCACCAACAGGACGTCGTTCGCGACCCGCGCGAACACGCCGACGTACGACGAACCGACGAAGGACGCCCGTAGCACGCGCGGTTACTCCGCGTGTTCGGCTTCGACGATCGGTTCCTCGTCCTCGACGAACCGGGCCGCGCGGACGCGGAGGGAACTGGGCGGGTTCTGGCGCCCCTGCGCCCAGACCGCCTCGTTGATGTCCGGGTCGAGCCGGACGGCGTCCTCCTCGACCGAGAAGTGCTGTGCGAGGTGTGATCGAACCGTCCGCATCGCGTAGTCCGCACGCTTTTGGACCGGCTTGTCCGAGAGACCGCCGAGCGGAACGGTGACGACCCGTTCCTCGAAGTCGCTTGTGCTCATCGGTCCTACTCGTCGAGGTCGCTTCGCCGCCAATTACGCCGCTTGGGATTGCGGGTGACGTTCATGTCCGTCTTCATCATGACCCAGGACGGCACGCGCTGGTTCTGGCGCTCGGCTTTGGCCAGACGCTTCTTCTTGGCCTTCGATTTCTCGCCCATAGTGGCCCGTTGTTCCCACGGAGCGCTTAAAACCCCTTCCATATGGGCCCGATCGGACGGATCGCCGCCCCGGGTCGTGCGCCGATCGAGTTCGACGGACGATCGCTCGTGATCGACGAGCGAACCGGACGGCGGCTCACCCGGAAGCGACGAGCGAGCGCGACCGCGGCTCCTCCGGACGCGACGAGAGAGCCCGGGGGAGGCTCACCCCGGAAGCGACGAGAGAGCCCAACCGCGGCTCACTCGTAGGCGGCCACCCCCGTGAGGTCCTCCCCGAGGATCAGGGTGTGGATGTCGTGGGTCCCCTCGTAGGTGTAGACGGTCTCCATGTTGGCCATGTGGCGCATCGGGGGGTAGTCGGTCGTGATCCCGTTGCCGCCGAGGATCTCGCGGGCGACCCGCGACTGGTCGCGGGCCATCCGGACGTTGTTGCGTTTGGCCATCGAGACCTGCTGGGGGCGCAACTCGCCGCGCTCCTTCAACTCGGCGAGCCGGTGGGCCAGAAGCTGGCTCGTGGTGATCTGGGTGGCCATCTCCGCGAGCTTCCCCTGTTGGAGCTGGAAGCGGGCGATCGGCCCGCCGAACTGCTCGCGGTCGCCGGCGTACTCGCGGGCCGTCTCGAAGCAGTCGCGGGCCGCGCCGACGGCCCCCCACGCGATCCCGTAGCGCGCCTGCGTGAGACACGACAGCGGTCCCTTCATTCCCTCGACGCCGGGGAGCACGTTCGAGTCGGGCACCCGAACGTCCTGGAGGCCGATCTCGCCGGTGATCGACGCCCGAAGCGACAGCTTCTCCTCGATCTCGTTCGTGGTCACGCCGTCGCGGTCGGTCTCGACGAGGAACCCGCGAACGGGGCCCGTCTCGCCGTCGTCCGCCGCCGAGCGATCGCGCGCCCAGACGACGGCGACGTCGGCGATGGGCGAGTTCGTGATCCACGTCTTCGAGCCGTTGAGGACGTACTCGTCGCCGTCCCGAACCGCGCGGGTCTCCATCGCGGCGGGGTCCGACCCGTGTTCGGGCTCGGTCAATCCGAAGCAGCCGACGGCCTCGCCGGTGGCGAGCTCGGGGAGCCACTCGTCCTTTTGCGCCTCGCTGCCGAACGCGTGGATCGGATACATCACGAGCGCGCCCTGCACGCTCGCCATCGAGCGCAGCCCGGAGTCGCCCGCCTCGAGCTCCTGCATCAACAGCCCGTAGGCCGTCTCGGAGACGTTCGGAAGGCCGTACCCGTCCAAGTTGGGCGCGTAGAACCCGAGATCGCCCATCTCGGGGATCAACTCCGTCGGGAACGTCCCGTTCTCGAAGTGCTCGCCGACGTCCGGACGTACCTGTTCGTCGACGAACCGACGGGCCGTGTCGCGTATCATCCGCTCCTCCCGGTCGAGGTCCGCCTCGAGCCCCACGTAATCGAGCATGACGGAACGTCGACGGAGGACGTCAAAAGGTGTTTGCAAACCGGTCACACGAACGACGGGACCGAAGATCGAACGGGAAACGAAGGCGGGGAAGAGAGAACGGACGACTGGACGCCGATCAGTCGTCCGCCGGCGCCGTCGCGGGGTCGGCGTCCGCGACCCGGTCGCGAACGTACGACGTGAAGTTCTCGAAGACCTGTTTGGCCTCGCAGGCCGCCTCGTGGGCCTCCGGGGAGATGCCGGCGAGAACGTCGTCGACCCGCGCGTCGCCGAGCCGGTCACGCTTTCCGTCGGCGACGTGTCTCGCCGTCTCGACGTCGTATTCGGGGTGGAACTGGAGGCCCCAACTGTGGCCGCACCGGAAGGCGTGGACGCCGTATTCGTTCTCGGCCAGCAGCTCGGCCTCCGGCGGCAGCTCCACGACGGCGTCGCCGTGGGAGGCGAAGGCGGTGAACGTCCCGTCGACCCCCTCGAAGATCTCGTCGCCGTGGTGGTCGATCTCCGCGTAGCCCAGCTCGAAGTCGTCCATGCCGGCGACGCGGCCGTCGAGCGCCTCCGCGAGCACCTGATGGCCGTAACAGATGCCGAGCGCGGGAACGCCGCGATCGACCGCCTCCGAGACGTACTCGACGAGCGGCGGGATCCACTCCTCGTCCCAGTAGACCGACGATCGCGAGCCGGTGATGACGATCGCGTCGTACTCGTGGTGGTCGGGCAGCTCGCCCTCCGTGGCCCGGAACTCGACGAGGTCGGCATCGAGCTCCCGGCGGAAGTTGCGCCGGTTGTGTGCGGCGTCGTGAGCCGCGTTGAGCAGCGCAAATCGAAGTCGCGTCATTGTCGGATCCAGTCGTCACAGCCTCAAAACGGTTGTGTCCGTCCCGAACGCTGCCGGCGTCCGACACGGGAGGAACGCCGCCAAGATCAGCGGTCCCGATCCGCGTGTTCCGCGAGCCAGCCGACCAGCTCGTCGTTTACTGTCGCGGACGCTTCGACGCCGACGAGGTGACCTGCATCCTCAACGGCGCGGAACTCGCCGCGGGGCAACCCCTCGGCGAGCGACCGTCCGTAGTGAGCCGGACAGATCGCGTCCTCGCCGCCGTGGATCACGAGCGTCGGCGTCGTGAGTTCGTGAAGCCGATCCCCGACGTCGAACGCGGAGAGCGCCGCTTTCTGTGCCTCGAACGGCCCCCTCGCGGCGTCCTCGCGAACCCGCCAGTCGACGATCCGGGACGCGACGTCGGGGTGGGACTCCCGAAAGTCCGACGAGAGGAGCGCGTTCACCGACGCCTCGACGGCGGCCGGATCGTTCGGGTCGGCCCACAGGGAGTCGGGGTTGTAGGCGTCGCCCGCGGGGGGCGTTCCGAAAAGCGTCAGGCTCCTCGGACGCGAGGACGAGAGCGCGTAGGCGAGCGCGAGCATGCCGCCAAATCCGTATCCGACGAGGTGGACGCGGCGACGCCCCTCCGCGGCGAGGACCGCCTCGAGGTCGGCGACGAGGTCGTCGACGCGGTAGGGTCCGGACGGCGCGTCCGACCGGCCGATCCCGCGAATCTCCGGGGTGATGGCGGCATAGGGACCGGCGACCGCGGCGTGCTGCCAGCCGAACTGCCAGGCGCCGAGGCCGACGTCGCCGACGAACAGCACCGCGGGGCCCGACCCGTCGCGCTCGTATCGGATCGAGACCGGACCGTTCTCCGCGCGGGCCACGGTCTACGCCCGCTTGATCGACCGCACCGTTTCGGCGGCCTCGGCGAGCGCGTCGTCGAGCGCGTCGACGTCCGGGCCGCCGCCCTGGGCGAAGTCGGGCGGACCGCCGCCGCCGCCGCCGACGCGGCTCGCGAGCCGGCTGACGACCTCCCCGGCGTTCACGCCGACGTCGTCCGGAACGCCGACGACGAACTGTGCGGAGCCGCCGGCGCCGGAGCCGATGACCGCGACCTTGCCCTCCTCGACGAGGGCGTTCGCCGCCGCCCGCAGCTCGTCGGAGTCCGCGTCGAGCCGCTGGATGACAACGGCGTCGCCGTCGAGGTCGACCTCCTCGAGGGCGTCGCCGGAGCTGGCTCTCGCCTCCGCGAGCTCCGTTTTGAGCCGCTCGATCTCCTTGCCGCGGTCCTTCCACTCCTCGAAGAACCGCTCCGCCGTCCCCGGGACGTCGAGGGGATCCACGTCGAGGACGTCGGCGGCGTCGTACAGCGCGTCCTCGGTCCGCTGGGTCCCCTCGATCGCGGCGGTGCCGGCGGCGAAGACGATCCGCTCGACGCCGTCCTGGACGGGCTCGGTCTTGAGCACCTTCACCGCCCCGACGTCGCCGGTCCGGCTCACGTGCGTCCCGGCACACGCCTGGACGTCGGCGTCTCCGACGTGGATCAGCCGGACGTTCGTTCCCGGCGGAACCCCGCCCTGGTAGAGGTCGAAGCCGTGTTCGGCCTCGGCCTCGTGGCGGTGGGGCCACTCCTGGCGGACGGCGACGTTGTCCATCACGAGGTCGTTGGCGACGCGCTCTATCGCCTTCACCTCCTCGCGGGTGATCCGTTCGTAGTGGCGGACGTCGAGCCGCGAGGAGTCGAGCCCCTTCTGGGCGCCGGCCTGCCGGACGTGGTCGCCGAGCACCTCGCGGGCGGCGTGGCCGATCAGGTGGGTCGCGGTGTGGTGGCGCATCAGTTGCCGGCGACGTTCGCCGTCGACCTGGCCGCGGACGAACTCGCCTTTCCCCGGGTCCCCGTCGGTGCGGTGGAGGACCACCCCGTCCACCTTCTGGACGTCGGTGACCTCGACGGTCGTCTCGCCGGCGGTGAGGGTCCCGCGATCGGCCGGCTGGCCGCCGCCCTCCGGGTAGAACATCGTCTGGTCGAGGACCACGTCGTATGCCGGCTCCCCGTCGTCTCCATCATCCGTCGCGTCGACCTCGAGGACGTCGAGGACGACCGCCTCGAACTCCATGCGCTCCTGGTCGTCGTAGAACAGCTCCTCGGTCTCCGGGAGGTCCGCGAGCCGGTCGTCGCGCTCGGCGGCCGTCTTCTCGCCGGCCTCCTCGTGTCGGTCGGCCACGAGCCCGTAGAAGTCGTCGGGAACGTCGACGGTGGCTCCCCGATCGGCGGCGATCTGGGCGACGGTGTCGGGCTGGATGCCGTGTGAGTCGTACAGCTCGATGAGCGTCTCCGTCGGGATGGGCTCGTCAGCTCCCGCGTACTCGTCGGCGATCTGTTCGACCTTCCGGGTGCCGCGCTCCAGCGTCCGTCGGTACTTGCGCTCCTCGGTTCGGACGATGTCGCGGATCGTATCGCGGTTCTCGTAGCCGAGGCGCTCGGCCTGCATGTCGACGAGCTCGTCGAGCGGCGCGTCCACGCCGACGTCGTCGACGAGCCGCTTCGTCCGCCGGAGGACCATCCGCGCGAGGTACCCTGTCGAGACGTTCGAGGGGACGATGCCGTCGCCGAGCATGTACGCGAGCGTCCGCGAGTGGTCGGCGATCGCGTAGATCGACTCGAGCGGCTCGAGGAGGGCACGAAGCTCCTCGACGTCGACGTCGAGCTTCTCGGCGATGTCGCCGCGGGCGTCCTCGACGTCCTCCACGTCGTCGATGTCGAGCCGGCCCGCGAGCGTCGCCGCACGGTTGATGATCTCGCGTTCCTCCTCCGTGTGCTCGATGCCGGCGTTGTCCTTCAGGAACTCGATCGCGTCGGGGTAGATCGCCTCGTAGACGGTGGGCGTGCCCTGGCTCATCCAGGTCCACCGCTCGAGCCCGTAGCCCGTGTCGACGATGTAGGTGTCCATGAAGGAGTAGGTGTTCCCGTCCTTCAGCTCGTAGTCGCCCTCGGGGTCCTGTTCCATGCACATGAAGACGAGCGTGGCGAGCTCGGCGCCGCGGTAGATGACCTCGATGGCGGGGCCGGCGTTGCCGCCGCCGACCCACGGGTCCTCGATGTAGGTGATCTCCTCGAGGTTCGCGCCCAGCGACTCGAAGAACTCGTCGCAGTAGGCGACCGTCTCGTCCTTCCAGTAGACCTCGCCCTCGTAGGCGTACTCGTCGTCGGCGTCCTCGCGGACGTTGAAGGCGTGGTGAGCCATCATCTCGAAGGCCATCGTGTGCCGGCCGGTCTTGCCGACGTTGTCGATGTCCTGCATCCGGATGCACGGCTGGGAGATGGCGAGGGGGTTCGCCGGCGGCGGCGTCTCCCCGGAGGTGACGAGCGGCTGGAAGTCGTAGATGGACGCCTGGGTCAACAGGACGTCGTCGCGCCAGCGGTTCGCCGCGACGGGATAGGGGTCGATGCGCTCGTGGTCGTGACCCTCGAAGAACGAGAGGAACGCCTCGCGCATCTCCTCGAGCGTGTACGGCTCGTCGAAGCCCGGATCGCCGATGAAGCTGTAGTCCTCACAGGGCGGTTCGCCGCACAGTTCCCGGTCGTCGTCGCGCGTCCAGAAGTGGACGCCACAGGAGGAACACTCGCGGCGGTGAAAGCCCTCCTCCTCGAAGTAATCGAGACGATATTCGTCCTCGAGCGCACTCATTACCGTTGTGTGGCCGACGTTTGGCCAAAAGGGTTCCGGGGTCGGCCGCTCGCCGTCGATCCGACGCAGTTGCGCGTTTTTCGGGGTTTCGGTCGACGCCGTCGGGACGGCTCAGTCGACGCGTTCGGCGAACCCGAACTTCGGCTTGAGATCGTCGACGACGACCTCGACGGTCTCGCCCTCGGAGGCCCCGGGAACGAAGATCGTGTAGCCGTCGCGTTTGGCGATCCCGTCGCCCTCCTCGCCGGAACCGACGATCTCCACCGTGAGCCGATCCCCCTCGGAGACGGGCGCGGTGAGCCGACCCTTCGCGACGAGGTACACCTCCGAGGAGGAGTCGCGGGAGGCCCGCGGCGAGACCGTCCGAACGTACTCGAACTCGGCCTCGATGTCCGACTCGAGATCGGCGAGGTCCTTACCCTGGAACACCTTGACGACCAGGTCGCCGCCGGGCGCGAGGAGGTCGAGCGCGACCTCGAACGCCTGGCGGGCGAGGTGGACCGAGCGGGCGTGGTCGAGGCCGTACTCGCCGGTCATGTTGGGGGCCATATCGGAGATCACCACGTCCGCGCCGCGCTCGCCGATCGTCTCCCGCAGCCGGTCCGTCGTCTTCTCCTCGGTCATGTCTCCGCGGATCGTCTCGACGGTCGCGACGTCGCCGTCGCCCCAGTCGTCCTCGGCGTCGAGATCGCGGATGCGCTGGAGGTCGACTCCGACAACCGTTCCCCCGGCCCCGACGCGCTCGGCGGCGATCTGCAGCCAGCCGCCCGGCGCGGCGCCCAGGTCGACGACCGTGTCGTCGCGGTCGAAAAGCGATGCCGTCTCGTCGAGCTGCCGGAGCTTGTAGGCGGCCCGGCTCCGGTACCCCTCCTGTTTGGAGCGGTTGTAGTACATGTCCTTGCGCGTCATGCGTACTTCACCGGCCCTCGATCGACGTCTCCCCCGGAGATCGCGGACGAATCCGTGTTCATGTCGATCGAAACGTCGCGGACCCGGAAAGGCACGTCGGATGGCGCCGGACGGGACCGGGAGTCATCCGGTCGGAACGGCCGCCACACGTCATCGGGCGGAGAGACCGACGGCGTCCGCCAACAGCTCGTGCGAGCGGAGCGCGTCCTCGTGGTCGCCGAGGACGTGCTGGATCATGACCTCGTCGACGCCGACGCGGTCGGCGAGCTGGTCGAGCAGCCCCTCGATCGTCTCCGGACTGCCGGAGATCGCCCGTGGCCACTCGTCGGGATCGAGGGTGGCGGGCGTCGGGTCGGGGACGCCGCCGATCTCGTCGATCGCCTCCTCGATGGCGGGTCGGGTGCCGACCTCGCCACGTTGCATCCGCCTGTAGGACGCCTCCGCGACGGATCGGAGCCGGGCGGCCGCCGCGTCGGTCTCCGCACAGACGGCGTTCAAAGCGACCATCCCCTCCGGCTCGTCGACGCCGCCCCCCAACCGGGAAGGCTCGAAGCGCTCCCGGTACTCCTCGAAGGCGGGGACGGCGAACTGCGGGCGGATGAACGCGGCGAAACAGAAACGCAGCCCGAGCTCCCCGGCGATGGCCGCGCTCGACGGGCTCGACCCGAGCACCCACGGGACGGCCGGACCGTCCTCCGAGCGGGGGATCTCCAGATCCGCGTAGGCGTGGTCGTCCGGATACTCGTCGTAGAGATGGGAGAGGACCGCCTCGATCCGCTCCGCGTGGTCCTCGTCGGGATTTCGGACGTGCCTGTCCGTCCCGAGCGCCCGATCGGCGGCGGGCGATCCGTTCGCGCGTCCCAATCCCGCGTCGATCCGCCCCGGCGCGAGCGCGTCCAGCGCGCCGAACTGCTCTGCGACCTTGAACGGGCTGTAGTGGTTGAGCAGGACGGCGCCCGAGCCGAGCCGTATCGAGTCGGTCCGGGCGGCGAGGTGGCCGAGCAACACCTCCGGCGTGGTTCCCGCGAGCGTGTCGGCCATGCCGTGGTGTTCGGCCACCCAGAAGCGCTCGTAGCCGAGCCGCTCGGCCTGGCGTGCGGCCTCGACAGTGTTCGCGTACGCGTCGGCGGCGGTCCCGTCGTCGGGGACCGGGGAGAGATCGACGGCGGAGAGCTTCATGCTCGGATTCGGAGTCCCCCGGAGAAAACGGTTCGGCTCCGGAACGTCCGGATCCGCCGGCTACCTGGACGAGGACCGATCGTTCGATGCCGACTCGAGGGCAAGCTCCCCCAACAGCCGATCGTCGGAGCGGTCGTCGTCGGGGGAGCGATCGTTCGCCCCGATCGAGAACCCCATGCCCGCGTAGAATTCCCGCAGATCTGGATCGAATTCCGCGACGACCCGATCGAAACCGCGGCCCGCGGCGTGGCGGATCCCCGCCCGGACGAGCGCCGATCCGATCCCGCGTCCGCGACGGGAGCGATTCACGGCGATGGCTTCGATATGAACCCCGGCGTGCCGCGGGACGAGCACCATCGCGGCGATCACGGGAGCGGCGTCCGAACCACCCACGGCCGAGTCGGCCGTCTCGACGGCGGCCAGGACGTCCTCGGCCTCGATCCGCTCGCGAACCTCGTCGGCGTCGACGTCGAGCAGCGCCCCCTCGAGGATCCGCATCACGTCCACGTACTCGTCCGCATCGGCGGGCCGGGTCGTGATGCCGGAGGGAGGATCGTCGGAGTCGATCGAGGATAGTGCCTCCGGTGTCGAAGCGTCCGGCGATGGTGCCTCCGATGCCGGAGCGTCCGGCGATCGCGGGTCGTCCTCCCCCGTCATCACGTGAACTTCGCGGCCTCCTCGAGGATCGCCTCGATCCCGGGCCTGTCGCCGGGGTGGTCGCCGGCGTATCGCCACAGGACCTCGGGGTCCCGGCGCAGGTCGACGAGGACGACCTCTGGCATCCGACCGATCAGATCGACCCGGCGGCCGATGGGTCCGAACCGCCGCCGCTGACCGTACTGGCTGGCGATCTCGGCGTCGGGGTCGGCGACGAAGGGGTAGGGAACGTCGTATTCCGCGACCCACTCGGCGGCGCGATCGCGGGGCTCCGGAAGGATCGACACGGGTTCGACGCCGGCGTTCTCGAAGTCGTCGTGGCGAGCGACGACGGTCTTGACCTGCGTTCGGCAGTTGCCACAGAGGTGGTCCCGGTGGAAGAACAGGGCGGCGAGGTCGGCGTCGGCCTCGGACAACACGAAGGGGTCGGGACCCGCCCCGACGTTCGCGCCCGCGAAGTCGACGTCCCCTGGAACGCCGAGATCGGACCGACCGTCCGACCCGCCCTTGATCAGCCGAAGCACCGTAACGGAGTCGGAATCCACGGTCCGATCCTCGGGGACCGGGGACCCGTCGACGAGGGCGGAGGCCTCCTGGGGGCTGTATCCGACGGCGCGGATCAGGTCGCCGTAGGTGTCCTCGGGGCCACACGAGAGATCGCGACTCCCCTCGCCGACGACCTCGACGGTGACGTTCATGCTCGGGTTTGGGGCCTGATCGGGTTGAAGCGATCGGTTCGACACGCGCGGGCGACCTCACGACTCCGAGCGAAGCCGGTCGGCCAGCTCGGCCGCGAGATCCTCGTCGATCTCGCTCACCCGGTCGATGAGTTCCGACTCGACGTCGCGTTGCACGCGGCTTTCGACCTCCTCGGCCACCCGTGTCTCCACCTCGTCCGCGACCTGGTCCTCGAGTTCCCGGGCCACCCTGTCGTCCACCTCCTCGGCGACGCGATCCTCGGCCCGCTCTGCGACCTGCTCTTCCGCCTCGGCCGCGACCCGTTCCTCCGCCTCTGCGGCGACTTGCTCTTCGGCTTCCGCCGCCACCTGCTCTTCGGCTTCCGCCGCCACCTGCTCTTCCGCCTCGACTGCGACGCGATCCTCGGCCTTCTCGGCCACCTGCTCCTCGAGGACGCGCTCGTAGACGGTCATGTTCTCCCAGACGCGAAGCACGTACCCGAGGACGAGCCCGCCGGAGAAGGCCGCCACGCGGGCGTCCATCCCGGCGATCATCAGGTAGCCGAACCCCGCGAGGAAGGCGACGCCGTAGACGATGTCGATGTAGAACTGGGTCTGTCGGCCGCGCAGTCGCATCGGGCGGCGGTAGGGCGCGGATCGACCAAACGCTTTCGCCGTACCGGGAGACGGCGGCGTTTATATTCGATCGTCGCCTCCCTCCGATCGAGCCGTGATCGCGACCGATCCGTTGCTCGTCGCGGGCGTCGTCATCGCCAGTTTCGTCGCGTACAACGTGGGGGGATCGACCACCGGTCCCGCGTTCGGTCCGGCCGTCGGCGCCGGCGTGATCGGGAAGGTGGCCGCGGGCGCGTTGATGAGCGTCTGTTTCTTCGCCGGGGCGTTCACCATCGGCCGGCGAGTCGTCGAGACGCTCGGGACGGACCTGCTTCGAGAGCCGGGCGTGTTCACCCCCGAGGCGAGCATCCTCGTGTTGGCCTTCATCGGCGGCGCGCTGTTCCTCGGGAACCTCTCGGGCACCCCCGCCTCGACCTCGATGACCGCGGTCGGGGCGATCGCCGGGCTCGGGCTGGCCGCCGAGCAGCTCGACTGGGCGGTCGTCGGCGAGATCCTGCTGTGGTGGATCGTCTCGCCGGTGGCCGGGTTCTGGCTCTCGGTGGTCGTGGGTCGGTACTTCTACGCTCGCATCGAGCACGCGATCGCGATCGACGGGTCCGCGGGACCGCTCGTCCGGATCGACCGGAGCGGGCGCCTGCCGCGTCCAGTTCCCGGACCCGACACGACGCGCCGCGAGATCGCGGGCAGCGCCGCGGTCGTCGCGATCGGGTGTCTGATGGCGTTCAGCTCGGGAACGAGCAACATCGCGAACGCCATCGCGCCGCTCGTCGGCAGCGGGGCCATCGACATGACGCCGGGGATCCTGATCGGCTCCGCGGCCGTCGCGGTCGGCGCGTTCACGATCGCCAGACGGACGATGGACACGCTCGGAAACGACATCACTGACCTCCCGTTGACCGCCGCGCTCGTGGTGGCCGTCATCAGCTCGACGATCGTCGTCGGGCTCTCGGCGATGGGAGTCCCGGCCAGCTTCGTCGTGATCGCGACGACGTCCATCGTCGGGCTCGGCTGGGGACGCGCGAGCCGGACGTTCACCGTCGCCGAGGCGGTCGCCGGCGAGACGTCCCCGAGCGTCTCCGTCGGCGCGCTGCGTGCGGACGACGACCCGCCGACCGTCGGCGACCCGACGAGGGAGACGGAGCGATCCGCGCCCGAAGCGATCGGCGACGCCGACCCCGCGGACGTCCCGGCGGCCGTGGAGCTGTTCGATCCGCGCACCTCGATCCGGGTGATCCTGGTGCAGAACCTCGTTCCGATCCTCGCGACCGTCGGGTCGTTCCTGACGTTCAGCCTCCTGTTCGGCGGCGTGTGGCCGGTCTGAGGCCGACCGCCGTGAACGGCACGGGCGCATCGAAGCGAGTCGGCGTCTCGGTTCGTTTATGACCCCGCCGAACGGTGGTCGACGTATGAGCGACCCCGAACAGCCGGCCGACCCCGACGGGGAAGCGTCGGATCGAGAGCCGGAGGCGGACGTCGACGCCGAGGGATCCGAAGCCGACGTCGACGACCCCGAGACGACGGCCGCGACCGCGACCGGCCGGGAGATCTGGATCGAGAAGTACCGGCCCCAGACCCTCCGGGAGATCCACGGACAAGAGGAGATCGTCGAGCGGCTCGAGAGCTACATCGCACAGGACGACCTGCCGCACCTGCTCTTCTCCGGGCCTGCCGGCGTCGGGAAGTGCGTCACGGGCGACACGCCGGTGTTGACGGGCGACGGCATCAGGCGCATCGAGGACGTGGTCGGCGACATCGACGGATTCTCGACGCCGCAACGCGACCTCGAGGTGGCCACGCTGACGGAGCAAAACGACTTCGAGTACGTCTCCCCCTCGGACGTCTTCGCGAAGGAGGCGAACGAACTCGTCACGATCCGCACGCGAGACGGGGGCGAGTTCCGGGTGACCCCGGAACACAAGCTCCGCGTCATCACCAAAGACGGGTTCGAGTGGGTTCCGGCAGCCGACACCGAGGCCGGCGATCGGGTCGCTCGACCGCTATCGGTCCCGACGCCGGAATCGCCCGCACCCCCGGGGGCGGAGTCGGGATCGTCGCTCCGTTGGTTCGAGGAGATGGACCCGGACCGCACCGAAGTCACGCTCGCGTGGGAGTCGCTTCCGGACCGCGTCTCGATGCTCGATGCCGAGTGGGCGACCGGATCGGGGGTGAATTCGATACCGCTCTCCGAGCTTCGCGCGTGTGATCTGCGGCCGAACGAGTGGGTTCCCGCGGCGCAAACGATCGAATACGTCAACGCCGTCGGCCACCGGTCGCGGTCGATCACGCCACCGACGACCGTGACGCCTGAACTCGCGCGGTTCCTGGGACTCGCGATCAGCGAGGCGAGGATCGACGACGGACGGATCAAGTTCTACAACACCGACGAGGGACTCCTCGAGGCGTTCGAATCGGCGGCACGAACGGTCTTCGAGGTCGACACGGAGCGTGGGTGCCAACACGGGGTTCCATACGTTCGCATCGGGTCACGGACGCTCACCCACTATCTCGAGTCGGTTTTCGACGTCTTTGCGAGCGCATCGGGCGACGAGGAGACGGCGATCGGCTCCGCGATCGTCTCGGCGGACGACGCCCCACGAGCCGCGTTCCTCCGTGCGGTCTTCGACGCCGAGGCTCACGTCGGAGCAGAAGGGACCATCGAACTCATCCAACGAAATCCGGACCACATCACGCTCGTCTCCTACCTGCTTTCGACGTTCGAGATCCCGTGCCGGCGAAAGACGTTAGAGAAGGCGGCAACGAACGGGACCGGGATCGAGCGAACCTACCACGCGATATATCTCTCCGGCGCGAGTGCGCTCGAGACGTTCGCCGACCGGGTCGGCTTCTCGATCGGGTACAAGGCCGATCGGCTTCACGAACACGCCGCGAAGGACGCCAACCCGAACCACGACACGATCCCGGCACAGACGGTGCTCCGGGAACTCTGTGGCCGACTCGACATTCCGGTCACCGACCACCTCCCGAAATCGCTGAATCCGGAGACGCCCGGAAGGGAACGGTACTGTGCAGTCCTGGACGACGTCGTCTCGGCCGCGGCCGATCGGATCGAGGAGGTACAACGGGCACTGGAGCGGCTCGACCGATTGGAGCCGATGGTGACGGGGACGACGAGCCTCCCGGCGGCGTGGATCGAGAAACGAAGCGACCTCGAGCCGATCGAGACGCGGTCGGCGATCGCCGAATCGACCGGCGTGCGATCCGATCGACTCCTCGAATACAGCGACGGGCGGCGGACCCCGTACGCGACGCGCGCCCTGCAGGTTCTCGAGGAACTCGACCGACCGATCGAGAACGCGGCGCTCGAGGCGGTCCAGACCGAGTTGCGGACCTGCCGTGACCTGATCGGCGCCTCAAACGTGGAGATCGCGGAGGGACTCGCGTTCGAGCCGGCGGATCTCGCGAATCTGCTGGAAGCCGACGATCACGCGGGAACGGTGGCGCGGTTCGAAACCGTGGCTGAACGGCTTCGTGAGGTGGCGCTGGATCGACTGTCGGTCGAGACGATCGAGCTGCTCAATGAGGCGACCGCGATCGCCGACGCCGATCTGTATTACGACCGCGTCGAATCCGTGGAACGGATCGAAACCGACGAGCGGGTCTACGACTTGACGGTGCCCGGGACGCGAAACTACGTCGCCGGAAACGTCCCAACGGTGATGCACAACACCACCTCGGCCACGGCGATCGCCCGCGAGATCTACGGCGACGACTGGCGCGGGAACTTCCTCGAGCTCAACGCCTCCGATCAGCGCGGGATCGACGTGGTTCGCGATCGGATCAAGAACTTCGCACGGTCGTCCTTCGGGGGCTACGACTACCGGCTCATCTTTCTCGACGAGGCCGACTCGCTGTGCGTTCCGCCGGGGACCGAGGTGGTAACGGGATACCCATCGAAACCGAAGGTGAAGCCGATAGAGGAGGTGAGCACGGACGGCGAGCCGATCCCATCGGTTGACTTCGAGACGAACGAGATCCAGTCGGACGCCGGCCGTCTCGTTGACTCCGGGATCGCGGACTTCTTCGAGATTGAACTGGATGACGGGCGGACGTTCCTCGCGAGCCCGACCCATCCGTTCTTCGTGGTCGGCGAGGACGGGAGACTCGTCGAGAAGGAGCTGCGGGAGCTATCCCCGGGAGACGAGATCGCGGATTTCAAGGACGACATCGGGGTGTCTCGGTGTGAGGTCTGTGGCTCGTGGACTGCCGGACGGTTCTGCTCGATCGACTGCAAGAACGAGGGACACAGCCGGGAAATGAGCGGTGAAAACAATCCGATGCATGGGACGGAGTGGTCCCAAGAGCGGCGGGAGAAGATCGTCGAGGCACTCTCCGATGGACGGCTGGCTGGCGAACGCAATCCGAACTACGGGGGTGATTTCCACGGGACCCACGTCTGGGACATGGACGAGGAGACGGTCGAACGAGTCCGTGAGTCGATCAGCGAAATGCGGTCGGGGACGCCCTGGGAGGAGTGGGTCGTCGATGCCGATGCCGAGGAAACCAAGCGGAAGATCGGAGCGGCAGCTGCGGAGTGGTGGCGGAATCTCGATGCCGACGAGCGGGCCGAAGTCATCGAAAAAAGCGCCGAAAACTGCGATTATCCGGTCTGTGATATCACCGGGGATAACAATCCAATGCGCGATCCCGAGATCGCAGCGAAGGTCTCCGAGGCACTGAAGGGACACGAACCGACGGGTGGGAACGTCAGACACAGCGAGGAGCTCGGTCATCTCGTCCGATCCGATTGGGAATACGAGGTCGGCAAGAAACTACAGGAAGCCGGCATCGAATACGAGTACGAACCCGCCTTCGAACTATCGGATTCAGTATATCACCCCGACTTCGTGGTCGGCGAGACGGTGATCGAAGTGAAAGGGGTGGCCAAACTGTGGGGACAGACGGAGAAAGTAGAGGAGTTCCTCGAAACGTACGGAGATAAGTACACGTTCATCGTCGTCGGTGACGGAGAACTACCGCATCACGAACACTACGAGAAGGACGAGTTCGAGGCTGCGGTACTCACTGACGGCGGTCTCGAGTCGGTTCGAACCGTGCAGATCGACAGCATCGAGTACAGCCACCGCGGGAAGGCGTACAACATCAGCATGGAAGGAACGCCGAACTTCATGCTCGCGAACGGCGTGTTGACGCACAACACCGACGACGCCCAGTCGGCGCTCCGGCGAACGATGGAGCAGTTCTCCGACAACACGCGGTTCATCCTCTCGTGTAACTACTCCTCGAAGATCATCGACCCGATCCAGTCGCGGTGTGCCGTCTTCCGGTTCTCGCCGCTCTCGGACGAGGCGATCGCGGGCCAGGTCCGCGAGATCGCCGCCGCCGAGGACATCGAGGTGACGGACGCGGGCGTCGACGCGCTCGTCTACGCGGCGAACGGCGACATGCGCCGGGCGATCAACTCGCTGCAGGCGGCCGCGACGACCGGCGACGTCGTCGACGAGGAGGCCGTCTACGCGATCACCGCGACCGCCCGCCCCGAGGAGATCGAGTCGATGGTCACGGACGCGCTCTCGGGCGACTTCTCTCGGGCTCGGGCGACCCTCGACACACTCCTCACGGAGACCGGGATGGCCGGCGGCGACGTGATCGACCAGCTCCACCGGTCCGTCTGGGAGTTCGACCTCACGGAGCGCGAGGCCGTCCGGCTGATGGAACGGATCGGCGAGGCCGACTACCGGATCACGGAGGGGGCGAACGAGCAGGTGCAACTGGAGTCGCTGCTCGCGGCGCTCTCGCTGCCCGGGGAGGACGGGAGCGAGGCCGACAAACCCGACGGGACGGAGTGACGCCGATGCTCGCGATCGTCTCGGACACACACAGCACCGGGGGACACCGGCTCTCGGGAGCGACCCTGACCGCCGTCCGGGAGGCCGAGGCGGTGATCCACGCGGGCGACTTCCATCGCGAGTCGGCGGTTGAGGCGTTCGCGGAGGAGGCCGGAACGCTTCGAGCGGTCCACGGAAACAACGCCGACGCGGCGCTTCGCGATCGGCTTCCGGAGACGCGAACGGTGGAGTACGCGGGCGTCCGGTTCGCGGTCGTCCACACGCTCCGCGGCGGGAGGACCGCACTCCGGCTGTTCGGCCGCGAACGCGACGCCGACGCCGTCGTGTTCGGCCACACCCATCGTCCCACGGTCGAGGAGGCCGGCGGAGTGACGCTCGTGAACCCCGGCAGCCACACACAGCCCCGCGGGAACCGGACCGCACACGCCGAGCTGGAGACGGTGGACGAGGAGGGCGACGAAACCGGACTTCGAGGACGGCTCGTGACACCCGGCGGCGAGACGTTCGAGCGGTTCCGGATCGATCCCTCCGCGGGCGACGAGTGCGAGTGAAAACCGGGGGGATCGACGACACCACGCTCGGCAACGGGGACGCGGTCGACGACGGCAACGCGTTCGGCGCCTACATCGGGTGAGGGGAAAGTGGGTCGCCAGCCGAACGGCGGGTGGGACGTCGACGCCGAAAGGGGGGGAACGTCGGCGCCGAAGGGGGGAACGTCGTTGGGTGAGTGGACGCCGTAATCTGAATCGACGTCGCGTGGGGGTCAGGTATCGTCGACGGTCCGTGGATCGCGGGGGAGGGCCGAAGCGGGTGTCGCATCCGAACGTGGGAGCGCCGGGAGCATATATCCGTGCTTGGCACAAAGAGGCGTTTTAGCGATCGACACAAACGGCCGGGTCGGACGCTCCGCCGTCGCGCCGAAACGCCTAACACCACGCCGGGAATAGCCGCGGTGTATGATCCCGCTGGATCCCGTGTTCATCGGCCTGCTCCTGGCGTTGATCGGGCTCTTTCTGTTCGGCTTCCTGCTCGTCAGGCGCACGCTCTTGAGCCTGCGTGAGGGCTACGAGGACGGCCAGCGGTAAGATGGCCGCCGAAACGGCACTCACGTTCCTCGTCGCCGGGCTGGCGAGCCTGTTCATGGCCTGGGCGATCGGAGCCGGATCGTCGGGGTCGACTCCCTTCGCACCCGCGGTCGGCGCGAACGCGATCTCCGTGATGCGGGCGGGCCTCGTCGTCGGCGTCCTCGGCTTTCTCGGGGCGGTGCTTCAGGGCGCGAACGTCACGGAGGCGGTCGGCACGGAGCTGATAGGCGGCGTCACGCTCACCGCCGGGGCCGCGATCGTCGCGCTCGTGACCGCGGCGGCGCTGGTGGCGATCGGGGTGTTCACGGGATATCCGATCGCGACGGCGTTCACGGTCACGGGCGCGGTCGTCGGCGTCGGCCTCGGCCTCGGGGGCGACCCCGCGTGGGGCAAGTACGCCGAGATAACCACGCTGTGGGTGCTCACGCCGTTCGTCGGGGGCGGCGTCGCCTACGGCGTCGCGCGCGCGCTCCAGAGTCCGAGGCTCCCGGAGCGGGCGTTGACCGCGAGCCTCGCCGGAGTGGTCGGAGCGATCCTCGCGAACGTCGGATTCGCGTTCCTGGGGCCGGCCGACGAGCAGGGATCGATCGCGGGGGACCTCGGCGGACGTCTCCCGGCGGTCGCCGAGTTCGATCCGGGCCTCGGAATCGGACTCGGAGCGATCATCGTGACGTTCGCGTTCGCCGCAGGCGTCGCCGCCGTCGTCCACGCCGACCTCGGACGCGATCGCGAGGGGGGACAGCGACGGTTCCTGCTGGCGCTCGGCGGGCTGGTCGCGTTCTCCGCGGGCGGCTCGCAGGTCGGATTGGCGATCGGCCCCCTGGTGCCGCTGCTCGGGGGGACGTCGGTGCCGCTTTGGGCGGTCCTCGTCGGCGGCGGCGCCGGGCTGCTCGCCGGGTCCTGGACGGGCGCGCCGCGGATGATCAAGGCGCTCGCCCAGGACTACGCGTCGATGGGGCCGCGCCGCTCCATCGCGGCGCTCATCCCCTCGTTCGCGATCGCCCAGACGGCCGTCGCGTTCGGTATCCCGGTCTCGTTCAACGAGATCATCGTGTCCGCGATCATCGGCGCGGGATACGCCGCCGGGGACTCGGGCGTGAGCGGTCGAAAGATGGGGTATACCGTCCTGGCGTGGATCGGATCGCTCGCGGTCGCGTTGGCGCTCGGGTACGGCGCCTACCGGCTGGTCGCGGTCGTTCCGTGAGGGCTCAGGAGGCGTCGGGTTCCGCGGCCTCTTCGGTACCGGACTCGTCGGGCTCCTCGGGGGAATCGTCGGCGCGATACTCGTCGGTGATGGTGACTCGGGCCTTCATGATCCGGGTGTTGTCGACGCGCTCGATTCGGATGTCGATGCCGTCGTAGTCGATCGACTCGCCCTCCTCGACGAGGCGACCGGCGCGGTTGAAGACGAAGCCGGCGAGGGTCTCGAACTCCTGTCCCTCCGGGAGATCGATGCCGAGAATCTCGTTGACCTCGTCGATGTTGACCTCGCCTTGGACCATCGCGACGTCGTCGTCGATGAACTCGACGGGCTCCGGCTCGTCGCCCTCGAGGATGTCGCCGACGATCTCCTCGACCATGTCCTCGAGGGTGATGATGCCCTCCGTGGTCCCGAACTCGTCGATGACGACGACCATCTGGAGGCGGTTGTCCTGCATCTCCTCGAGCAGCTCGTCGGCGTTCTTCGACTCCGGAACGTGCAGCGTCGGCTTGACGACGCGGTCGAGGGAGGGTTCACCCTCCGCGTATCGCAGCTCGCGAACGAGGTCGCGAACGGTCACGACCCCGACGATGTTGTCGAGGTTCCCCTCGTAGATCGGCACGCGCTCGTGGTCCGACTGGACGCAGGTCTCGATCGCCTCCTCCACGCTCGCGGATTTCGGGACGGCGGTGACGTCGAGTCGCGGCGTCATCACCTCCTTGGCGATGGTGTTGTTGAACCGGAAGATCCGGTCGAGCATCTCGCGTTCCTCCTCCTCGATGACGCCCTCGCGCTCGCCGGTCTGGATGATGTTCTGGATCTCCTCGCGGGTGACGTAGGTCGACTCGATCGCCGCGCGACCGCCGGTGAGGCGGTTGACGAGCCGGGTGAGGTGGTCGAAGAGCACGACGAGCGGGAACAGCACCCACTCGGAGTACTTGAGCGGGCGGGCGATCCGAAGCGCCCACGACTCGGTGTGTTCCACCGCGTAGGACTTCGGGGCGCTCTCGCCGAACAGCAACACGATCGCCGTGATGCCGAACGTCGAGATGAGCACCGCGGGCCCGGCGTCGAAGTAGAAGCCGACCAGGGCGGTCGAGATCGACGACATCGCGATGTTGACGATGTTGTTTCCGACGAGGATCGTCACGAGGAGACGGTGGGAGTTCTCCCGCAGGCCCTGGACGGTCTCGGCGGCCGCTACGCCCTCCTCCACCATCGCGTCCACGCGGTGTTTCGCGAGCGAGAACATCGCGATCTCCGAGGAGGAGAAGAACGCGGACAGTCCGAGCAGGACGACGATGGCGACCATCCCGAGGAGCGTCCAGGTCGTCGTGTCGATCGGTGCCGCCTGGAGCAGGGTGATGGCCGAGATACTCGACGATAAGCCCATTCTCATTACACGTGAGAGGGGGAGCCGTTAAATCATTTCGGAGGGTGTTTCGGATCGTTTCGGCCGAAGCGGCCCCCGAACCGGCGAACTACCGCGATCGGAGGCGATCGAATGCGATCAAACACGATCAGAGGCGATCAGAGGAGATCGGAGACGATCAAACGCGATCGGACGCCGAAACGTATCGGTCGGGTGGATCGAGCCCGGTCGGACGCCACGACGTGGCGACACGGTTACACGCGAGGAGGCACAACCCGTCCTCATGGCCGAGGACACAGACATCACCCTGTATCGGCTGCAGGCGTGCCCGTACTGCGAACGGGTCGTCCGGACGCTGAACGATCTCGGACTCGCGTACCGGTCGCGGTTCGTCGAGCCGATGCACTCCGAACGGAACGTGGTAAAGCGGGTCTCCGGCGCCCGGACCGTTCCAGCGATCGTCGACGAACGAACCGGCGTGACGATGTCCGAGAGCGCGAACATCGTCGAGTACCTGCAGAACACCTACGGCGAGGAGGGAGCCTGAGATGGTCGAGTTCGACGTCGTCTCCCTGCCGGAGACGGACCACGTCGAGGCCGGCGAGGCCGCGCCCGATTTCACCCGTCCTCTCGTGAACGACGAGTACTGGGAGGATCGATCGCTCTCGAGCCTGATCGAGGACGGGCCAGTCCTGCTCGTCGCACATCCGATGGACGGCGCGTTCCAGTCGACCTACGTGTACAACGAGATCGACGAGCGAGAGTGGACGGACCGGATCGAGGTCGTCGGACTGAGCATCTCGACGCCGTACGAACACGGGACGTTCCTCGATGAGCGCGGCGTCGACGCCCGGATCTTCTCGGATCCGGCCGGCGAGGTGCTCGCGGACTACGGCATCGAGAACGATCTCGACGGGATGACCGGGGTCGTCGACGCCCGGCCCGCCGTGTTCGTGATCGACGAGGACCGGACGGTTCGATACGCCTGGGTCGGCGACGAGCAGCCCTCGTTCCCGCCGTACGACGAGGTCGAGACGGCGATCGGCGACCTCCTCGGGTGAGCGAATGAGCGGACAGCCGAACCCGAGCGCGGATCCGGCGGTCACGCCGGAGATCGAGGCGGCGATCGACCGGGCGGCCGCGGCGACGGCACGAGGGGAACTCGTCGTCTACCCGACCGAGACCGTCTACGGACTGGGAGCGGACGCGCTCGATCCGGCGGCCGTAGAGCGGGTCTTCGAGACGAAGGGCCGGAACCGATCGAAGCCGCTCTCGCTCGGCGTCGCGAGCGTCGACGCGGCGCTCGCACACACCCAGCCGACCGACATCGAGGAGGCGTGCCTCCGCCGGTTCCTCCCGGGGCCGGTCACCGTGATCGTAGCGCGGGACGAGTCGGTGCCGGACGCGCTCACTGCGGGTCGAGACCGGGTCGGGATCCGGATCCCGGACCATCCGATCGCGCTCGCGCTGCTTTCGGAGACCGGGCCACTCACCGCGACGAGCGCGAACCGGTCGGGAACCGGAAGCGTTCGCCGACTCGAGGACCTCGACGAGGGGATCCGCGATCGGGTCGCGGTCGCCATCGACGGCGGCGAGACCGACGGGGTCGAAAGCACCGTCGTCGAACCGGCGACGGGCACCGTCCACCGCCGCGGCGCGAACGCCGACGCGGTCGAGGCGTGGCTCGAGTCCGAGCGGTAGGCCCGGAGGACGGCGTGTTCACAGCCCGAGCCGCGATCGAAGCGATCGGGTCTTCGTTCCGCATTTCTCGTGGTACTCACAGGGCGGACAGCGGGCGTCGTTTACCCTCGGCGGCGGACCGTCGATCCCGCGGGCGGCGCGAAGCGCCCGTCGATACGTCGCCAGCCGCCGCACCGTGAGACGCACCTCCCGAACGACGCCGACGGCGGGATACTCGACGAGCGCACGCGGGATCTCCCGTTCGCGTTCCCATGCGAGCGCCTTCGCGACGGCCACGGCTCGAACCGCCTGCGGTTCCCAGACGCCGGTCTCCGGCGGCGTCCCGGGCGAGACGATCGTCGGGATCGGCGGTGGATCCGGGGACGAACCGTCCGAATCGGGACCGTCGATGACCTTGTGTGCTATGCCGTGGCACGTCCGACCGACGAGCAGGACGCGCTCGTCGGCCGGGTTCACGAGGGAACGCCAGGGGACGTCGAATCGATCCACGAGTCCGCCGTCGCGAAGGGACCGAAGTCGCCGCCGATAACGGGCCGGCGGCGGATCGATCGGTCGATCCGAGAGGTCGCGATCGGAGAGGTCGAGCAGTTCGGGGTATCGAAAGGCGAGGTCGATCCGGGCCCGCTGGGAGTCGGGGATCGTTCGATCGTCGACCCGTCGGGCGTAGTAGAGCTGGCGCGGGCAGTAGGCCGCGCGAGTCAAGTCGCCGAACGAGACCGAACCGGACGGGAGAGGCGAGTCCCGTCCGGGCGAGGCGGTTCCGACCTCGGTGGCGTCCGCTGGTGTTGCGTCCGTTGCTGTAGCGTCCGCTTTTGTAGCGTCCGTTCCTGTGGCGTCCAACTCGAGCGTATCGGCGTCTGACACGGGGTGTCTGTGCCGCGATCCGGTATAAACGACCGGGGTGGACGCTCGAGGAGGTGGAGAGGGGTGAACGACCGGAGCCGGCGATCAAAACGAGACGTCGGTCTCGATGTCCTCGGCGGCCTCCCGGAGGCCGTCCTCGCGCGCGTCGGTGGCGTGTGTCTCCTCGAGTTCGACGTCGGTGAGGAGTTCGCGAAACTCGTCGCGGAACCGGTGGTTCGCGCGCGTCGACTCGACGTCCGCCTCGGCGACACGGCGGCATCGGGCGGCGGTCTCGGCGTCGATCCCCAGCTCCTCGGCCAGCTCCGCCGTGGTGGCGCCGGCGAGGACGAGCCGCGTTACGGCCTCGAACTCGACCGGGAACTCGCGGTCGTCGTCGCGAACGAGGTGGAGATCCATCCGGGCGCGAAAGACGTCCTCCGAAGAGATCTCGGGAGCGGCGTCGAGTTCCGCGTTCGGGTCCTCGGCCGCCGACGCGAGGTCGGCGGCGATCGCGGCGTCGTCGCTCCCGGCGTCGTCGCTCTCACCGCTCCCGTCGTTCCCGTCGCCGTCTCCCTCGAAGTGGGCGCGGACGACGCGTTCGTAGGCCGAGTCGGGGAGGTCGCTCGAGAAGGCGTACCGCTCGCGCATCGTCGCGATCAGCTCCTGGACCCGCCGTGTGACCGTCGCGTCGTCGCGATCGGTCAACGACCCCCGGCCGGACTCCTGGCTCTCCGTGACGGTTTCGGCGCCCGTGGCGTCGACGAAGATGTCCCGAAGCTCGGCCGTCTTCTCGTCCATGGTGGCGATCCAACGGCTCGCGCGAGTAAAAGCGTGTCCCCGTCCGGCGGAGACGGCGTTCGAACGCCCCGGATCCCCTCCGGAACGTCGATCGCGGCGAGCGCGTGAATTGATATTACTCGAGGAGCCTTGGAAGCATATATAACCGGGAGTCCCCGAACGACTCTCGAGACCAACGATGCCCAAGGTGAGCGTGGACATTCCCGAGGAGCTGTTGAACGATCTCGATCGACACGTCGGCGACGACGGCAAGTTCGTGAACCGAAGCGACGCGGTCCGCGCGTCGATCCGCAAGACGCTCGACCGGCTCGACGAGATCGACGAACGACACGGGCGGCTGGACGAGGACGAACGGGGAGACGGAACGCCCGACGCGAACGGAACGGACGACGGGGGCGAGGATGTCTAGCCCGGGCGCTGTGGCGTCCGAGGACCCGACCGGCCGCCGGGCGATCGGACGGGTGAGCCTGCTCGCGCTGTTCGTGACCGCGCTGGTGACCGCCCAGCTGACGGCGGCGAAGCTCCTCGCGATCCCGCTTCCGGTCGCGGTCCCGCGGGTCGGTCCGGAGATCCTGCTGCCGGGGGCGGCGCTCGCGTACGCGCTCACGTTCTTCGCCTCGGACTGCTACGCCGAGCTGTACGGGCGGCGCGCGGCGCAGGTGATGGTCAACGTCGCGTTCGCGATGAACTTCGTCGTGTTGGCGCTCGTCTGGTCGACGATCGCGGCGCCCGCACAGAACCCGGAGTTCGCGGCGACCTTCGAGTCGGCGCTCGCGCCGGCGACCAACATCGTGGCCGGGAGTCTGCTCGCGTACCTCGTGAGCCAGAACTGGGACGTGCTCGTCTTCCACGCGCTCCGCGATCGGACCGACGGGGCCCACCTGTGGCTGCGAAACCTCGCGTCGACCGCGACGAGCCAGGCGATCGACACGGTCATCTTCGTCGGCGTCGCCTTCGTGGTGGCGCCGACCTACTTCGGCATCGGGGACGCGCTGCCGACGGCCATCGTCGTCTCGTTGATCCTCGGCCAGTACCTCCTCAAGCTGCTGATCGCGGTGGCGGACACGCCGTTCGTCTACCTCGTGGTCGCCGCCGTGCGGCGATAGGGCCGGACCACGTGAGGGGACGGATCGGTGGCCGCCGGGAAGCCAAACGCCCAAGCCGATGCCCGGCCAAGCGGGGACATGGCGACGCCTCGTCTCGTCTACGACGACGACTGCGGGTTCTGCAAGTGGTGTGTCCGGATCGCGGTCCGCCACGGCGAGTTCGAACCCGTCGGGTTCGGCGAACTCTCGCCCGACCAGCGGGCGCGGCTGCCCGGGAACTACGAGTCGTGCATGCACCTGTTGACCGACGAGGCGGTCTACTCCTGCGGCGAGGCTCTCGAGCGCGTCGTAGCCCGTTTCGGCCCCGGATGGCGAGCGGCCGTCAACGTCGCACGCCGGGTTCCGGGGTGGTCGACGCTTCGGGAGCGGGGCTACCGGTTCGTCGCCGATCGGCGGTCGATCTGGGGACGGATCCGGTCGTGTGAGACGGTGTAGCGACGGCCGATCAACGCGACGCTCCCCTGTCCGGTATCGATAAGCCCGTGTGGACGAACCGACGGACATGAGCTCGGATCTCGACGTCGACCTCCGGTCCGACACGGTGACGACGCCCTCGACGGCGATGCGCGAGGCGGCCGCGGTCGCCGACGTCGGCGACGACGTCTACCGCGACGACCCGACGGTGAACGAACTCGAGTCCCGCGCGGCGGAGATGGTCGGCATGGAGGCCGCCCTCTACGTTCCCTCGGGCACGATGGGCAACCAGATCGCGGTCCACACGCACGCGGAACCCGGCGACGAGCTGCTGGTGGAGCGCGAGTCGCACATTTACCGGTGGGAGCTCGGCGGCGCCGCGAGCCTCTCGGGCGTCCAGACGCGCCCGATCGACGCCGGCGATCGGGGCGTGCCGACGCCCGACCAGGTTCGCGAGGGGATCGTCGAACGCGACCTGCACCGTCCCGGCACGGGATTGTGCGCCCTCGAGAACACGCACAACTACCGCGGCGGGGCCGCGATCGGGAAATCGGCGATCGACGCGGCCGCGACGGCCGCCCACGACCACGCCGTTCCGGTACACGTCGACGGAGCTCGGATATTCAACGCGGCGGTTGCGCTGGACGTCGACGCGTCCGACCTGCTCGAGCGCGTCGACAGCGTGATGTTCTGTCTCTCGAAGGGACTCGGCGCGCCCGTCGGGTCGATGCTCGCGGGGCCGGCGGCGTTCATCGAGGAGGCGCGGCGGGTCCGCAAGCTGTTCGGCGGCGGGATGCGCCAGGCCGGGATGATCGCGGCCCCCGGCCTCTGCGCGCTCGAGAACGTCGACCGGCTCGCCGACGACCACGCCAACGCCGCCCGGCTTGCCGAGGGGCTCGAGGAGCTACCGGGCCTCTCGACGTCGGATCCCGACACGAACATCGTCGTGGTCGACGTCGAGGGGGCCGGACGCACGGCCGCGGAGTTCGCGAGCGCCTGTGCGGACGCCGGCGTGGGATGCGTCGAGTTCGGCCGGCGGACGGTCCGGTTCACCACCCACCTCGACGTGGACCGCGGGGACGTCGAGACGGCGCTCGAACGGATCGAGGGGATCGTTGGATAAGGGCAGCTAGTCCGCGGCGGTCGCGCCCGCCGTCCCGTCCGCGTCATCGGCGGCGACGGGATCGAGCGTGTCCGAGACCTCGAGCGCCTCGAGGAGCAGCTCCGCGACGTCGACGATCTCCAGGTCGTCCTCGAAGCCCCCGGTCTTTCGCCCGTCCTCGAACATCGTCGTACACATCGGACAGGCGACGACGAACTTCTCGACGGCGGCGCCCGCGTCCGTGTCCTCGGTCGCCTCCCGGAGGCGCTCCTCGCTCGGCTTCGTCTCCTCGTCGTGTTCCGTCCAGAGGCCGCCACCGCCGCCGCCACAGCAGAACGAGTCCGCACGCGAGCGCGGCATCTCGTGGAGGTCGGCGCCGGTCGCCCGGATCAGCTCTCGAGGCGCCTCGTACTCGTCGTTGTACCGCCCGAGGTGACAGGGATCGTGGTAGGTCACGGTGTAGTCGAGTTCGTCGCCGGAGAGTCCGAGGCGATCGTCCGCAACGAGTTCCTCGACCACCTGCGTCCAGTGTTTCACGTCGATCTCGCCGTCGGCGTTCCACGGCTCCTCCCGGTCGAAGGGCATCATCGGATCGTCGGCGAACTCGGCGAAGTCGAGCTCGGGGTACTCGTTTTTCATCGTGTTGTACGAGTGGGGGTCCGTACAGACGATCGTCTCGAACTCGCAGTCAGCGAACGTCTCGACGTGGTGGCCCGCCAGCTCCAGGTAGAGGAACTCCTCGCCGAGCCGCCGGACGTCGTTGCCGTCGTACCGCTCGTCGTCGAAGAGGATGCCGAACTCGACGTCGGCGGCCTCGAACAGCCTGGCGAGCGCGCGAGCGACCTTCCGGTTGCGGTCGTCGTAGCTCGGATAGTCGCCGACGTACCAGAGGAACTCCACCTCGCGCTCGCGCGCGTCGGCGACGTCGAACGGGAGGTCCTCGGTCCACTCGCCGCGGGCGTCCGCCGGCTCGCCGAAGGTGTTGCCAGTCCGCATCGCGTCCTCGAGGACACCCTGCAGGTTCGGGTCGACCGCCCCCTCGTCGACCAGCTGACGGTTGAGCCGGGTGAACGTCGAGAGGTGGTCGATCTCGACGGGACAGGCGTCCATGCAGGCCAGACAGGCCATACACGACTCCATCGACTCGGCGTCGATCACGCCGCCCTCCTCGGCGACGATCGGGACCGTCCCGTCGTCGCCGTCGCCGTCCGCGGACGCCGGGGCGTCGCCGTTCGCTCCCGGGACGGCGTTCGCGGGGCGGCCGATCACGGGATCGTCCTCGCGGGACTCGCGGTACGCCTTCAGATCGAGGATGACGTCGCGGGGGTCGAGGTTTCGCCCGGAGGCCTTCGCGGGACACGCCGAGGAGCACCGCCCGCACTTGGTGCAGGCGTCCTGGTCGAGCAGCTCCTTCCAGGTGAAGTCCTCGAGGGACTCGGCGTTCGTGTGATCGAGGTCCGCCGGGACGTTCGGCAGGCGCGCGCCGGCGTCCTCGTCCCTGACCACGACGTTCGCGAACGACGAGAGCATGTGGAACGGCTTGGCGTAGGGGATCCACGCGACGAACGCGAGCGCGAGCAGGGCGTGGTGCCACCAGACGAGGGGATAGATCGCGGCCGCCCCGGCGGGCGTGAGCCCGAGTTCCAGAAGGCCGGTCGCCATCGCCATCCCCACGAAACTGACCGACTCGCCGGCGCGGGCGGGCTGGCCGACGATGGCGACGGCCTCCGCGATGAACCCCCCGACGCCGAGCAGAAGGAGGCTCCAGACGAACGCGTCGTCCTCGAGCGAGGTGTGTTTCCCCCACAGCCGGTCGGATCGCGTCGCGTAGCGCCGCCAGAGGGCCATCGAGATCCCGACGACGAACAGCAGGCCGAAGGCGTCGACGGCGAACTGGTAGACGAGGTAGAAGCCGCCGACCCAAAAGGAGTCGCCCGTGATGGGCCCGTAGACGTCCATGTCGACGAAGAGGATCGTCGTCGCCATGAGGAGGACGAGAAAGCCCCACATGACGAAGGTGTGCATGAGTCCGGCGTAGAGGTCGCAGTCGAACTGCCCCTCGTTGCTCGCCACGATCCGGGTCGCGGCCAGGGTTCGCTCGGGGAGCGAGGAGAGCCGGTCGATCGGATCGGATCGGCCCGCGGCGTACCGCGCGAACCGCGCGTAGACGCCGTAGAGGAGGACAGCGATCGCGGCGGCGGCGAGGACGTAGAAGACCGCCTTGCCGGTCGGGGAGATCGTCCAGAACGTCTCCCGGGTGGCCTGCAGTGGCAGCATGGATGAAGGTCCGCGGTTCGTCGGTTAAATCTTGCCACCGCAGAGAGATCGATCGTCCCGTCGACGTCGTCCACGAGGGAGCACGCTCAAACCCACGGGAGAAGGGCCGATAGAACGAGTCCCGCCGCCAGAAGCGTCGCCAGCGCGTCGAGACGACCGAACTTGGCGGGCGGGAGCGTCGGGTTCCAGGCGAGACACCGGGCGTTCAACGCGAGCGCGAGCCGGTCGGCGCGATCGAAGGCCCGGTTCAGTCCGGCGACGGCCACGATCCGCATCCGCTCGGGGAGGGAGCGGGCGTCGCCACACCGCGAGTGGAGGGCGTTCCGGGCGCTCGCGAGCTCACGGCGAAGAAGCGGGAGGAACCGGAAGACGAGCGAGATCCCGATCCCGAGGGATCGCCCCGCACGTCCCGGGACAAGACGCTGGATCGCGGCCCGCGACTCGCGAACTGGCGTCGACCGGACGTAGGCGCCGGCGACGAGCAGGACGATCGCCACCCGGTAGCTCGCGAGCCCGGTCGAGAGGGCGCGTTCGAGTCGAAACCACGGCGTGCCGAGGGTCGCCCCCGCGACGATCGGAGCGACGAGCAACACGGGCGCCGCCCATCGGAATCCCCACGCCATCTCGTGAACGGTACCGCCGGCGGCCCACACGCAGCCGACCGCGAGGATCGTGAGGACCGCGAGCCCACGCGGCGTCGTGTGGGCGTACGCCGCCGCGGCGAAGCCGACCTGCACGAGGAGTTTGACGCGGGCGTCGAGCCGGTGGGCCGGCGACTCCCCCGGAACGTACGCGACGGTCACGACGCCCCGTCCAAGTCCGGGCCCGGGTCCGGCGCCGATGGCTCCGGTGTCGACGTATCTGCGATCGAGCCACCACTCGCGTCTTCGTCCCGGTCCCCGTTCCCGACCCCGGCCGACCTCGGCCAACCCGAGGGCACCCGCACGTCGAACCGCGAGAGCGCCTCCGCCGCCCCCTCGGGCGGATCGTCCGCGACGAGTCGACCGTCGGAGAGGACGAGGACGCGATCGACGAGCGGTTCGAGGTCGCGAAGGTCGTGGGTGACGATCACGAGGCTCGTCCCGTTCCGCCGGAGTTCCGCGAGGCGGGAGCGCACGGATCGGCGGGAGGGCTCGTCGAGCCCCGAGAACGGCTCGTCGAGGACGAGGTGGGACGGCTCCATCGCGAGCGCGCCGGCGATCGCGACCCGCGCGCGCTCGCCGCCCGAGAGCGCGTCGACGCGGTCCTCGCGTCGACCGTCGAGTCCGACGGCCGAGAGCGCACGATCGACGCGCCGGTCGATCTCCGCGCGATCACGTCCGAGGTTCTCGGGGCCGAACGCGACGTCGGCGCCGATCGTGGCGGCGACGATCTGGTCGCGCGGGTGTTGAAACACCATCCCGACGGCGCGGCGGGCCGCGGCGAGATCGGCTTGAACCGCCGTTCCGTCGACGCGAACCTCCCCGGAATCGGGCGAGACGAGCCCGTTGAACGTTCGGACGAGGCTGGTCTTTCCCGAGCCGTTCGCGCCGGCGATCACGACGGACTCGCCGTCGGCGATGTCGAGGGAGACGTCGTCGACGGCGGGGACGCCGTCGTAGTCGACCCGGACGGAATCGACCTCGATCACGGCGTCGGGTCCTCCTGGGCCGAAAAGGCCAGCTGCGTCCTCATCGCGCCGCGATCGCCTCCGATCGGACGACGCCGACGGCGGCGGCGATCTTCGCGGCCTCGGCCGGAATGAAGAACAGCGCCCCCTGGAGGAACGCCTCGACCGGCCCGAGCCCGAGGACCAACATCAGGCCGACCACGCCGAACGCGTAGATCACGACCGTGCCGGCGACCATGGCGCCGACCAGGGTGGAAAGGCCGACGGTATCGAGATCTCGGAGCTCGGAACCCCGGTGAACGAGAAGTCCGACGAGGCCGGCGGCGACGGGGTAGGACAGGAGGTACCCGCCGGTCGCGCCGACGAGGTGTCCGAACCCGGCGCCGCCGCCCTGGAAGATCGGCGCGCCGACCGCGCCGGCGGCCAGGTAGATCACGAGCGCCGCGGGCCCCCAGACCGGACCGAGCAGGATGCCGGCGAGGAAGACGCCGAGCACCTGCAGGGTGACCGGGGCGGGCGAGAGCGGGAAGGGGAACGATACGTAGGCGAACGCGCCGACCAGAGCCGCGATCAGCGCGCAGCGGGCGAGATTCCGCGTCGTCTCGTCGCCGACGAGGTCGACCGATTCGGTCCGTGTGGACATGTCCGTGGCGTTCTCGTAAACCTACTTTAGAGTGTTGGTTTACGACGTGATCGGGGATCGACGATCGTCGATCTGGACTGGTCGGGAGGTCGGCTCGCCTTCGTGGCGTCCATGGGATGTGGCCGCACGGCGACCGGCAAACGACGTTTTTAACCGGGGGCGTACGGTAGTGGCGACAACTCGCTGGTCGGACGTCCAGCGGGCACCCGCCGCCCGGCCTCGCCGGGGACGGGACGAAATGTGGTTCCGCGGCGGTTCGCCGCCGGGACTGAATCGAAAACGTCCGTGGACACACCATGGCACGAAGCTTCTACTCGCACATCAAGGAGGCCTGGCGGTCCCCGGAGGAGGGGAAACTCGCCGAGCTACAGTGGCAGCGCAAACAGGAGTGGCGCGAACAGGGCGCCATCGAGCGCGTCGAGCGACCGACCCGCCTGGACAAGGCCCGCGAACTCGGCTACAAGGCCAAACAGGGGATCGTCGTCGCCCGCGTGAGCGTCCGCAAGGGCGGCTCTCGGAAGCAGCGGTTCACGGCCGGCCGCCGCTCGAAGCGACAGGGCGTCAACCGCCTCTCGCGGCGCAAGTCGATCCAGCGGATCGCGGAGGAGCGCGCCTCCCGCAAGTACCGCAACCTGCGCGTGCTCAACTCCTACTGGGTCGGCGAGGACGGGTCCCAGAAGTGGCACGAGGTGATCCTCGTGGATCCGGCCCATCCCGCCATCGAGAACGACGACGACCTGAACTGGATCTGCGCCGACGAGCACCGCGGGCGCGCCTTCCGCGGTCTCACCTCCGCCGGCAGCAAGGGCCGTGGTCAGAGAACCCGCGGCAAGGGTACCGAACACACCCGGCCGTCGATCGGCGGCGACCGGCGCCGCGGCAAGTAGACTTCGAACGCGGTCAGCTTCGATCGATCGGTTCTCTTTGCGAACGCGGTTCTCCATCACGTAGCCCCCGCAGCCTTATGGCCGTCACCGGCGAAGACGACCCATGAGCCTCTCGTTGGATTCCACGCAGCTGGATCGCTACTCCAGACACATCATCCTCGAGGAGGTCGGCCCCGAGGGGCAAAAACGGCTGCTCGAGGGCGAGGCCCTCGTGCTCGGGGCCGGCGGGCTCGGCGCGCCTGTCATCCAGTACCTCGCGGCGGCGGGCGTCGGGAAATTGACGATCGTCGACGACGACGTGGTGGAGCGGTCGAACCTCCAGCGGCAGATCGTCCACACGGACGCGGACGTCGGCGAGCCGAAGGCCGAATCCGCGAGGCGGTACGTGGAGGCGCTCAACCCCGACGTCGAGGTGACGACCCGCCGAACGCGTCTCGACGTCGACAACGCCCGCGATCTGTTTTCGGGCCACGACGTGATCGTCGACTGCACGGACAACTTCCGGACGCGGTACATCGTCAACGACGCCGCCAGACTCGAGTCGATCCCGGTTGCCCACGGCGCGATCTACAAGTTCGAGGGACAGGCGACGACGCTCGTGCCCGAGGGACCTTGCTACCGGTGTCTCTTCCCCGAGGCGCCCGAGCCGGGAACCGTCCCCGACTGCGCAACGACCGGAGTGCTCGGGGTGCTTCCGGGCACGCTCGGGTGCATCCAGGCGACGGAGGCGGCGAAGCTCCTGCTCGAGACGGGTGAACCACTCGTCGGCCGGATGTTGTTCTACGACGCGATGGACATGACCTTCGAGACGGTCGAGTACGCGCGAAACCCCGAGTGTCCGGTCTGCGGGGAGGACCCGATCGAGACGATCGAGGGCATCGACTACTCGGGGGGCTGTGCGATCGAGGCCGACTAGCGGTCCGAGACGCACGAGCAGCCCGCGGTCGTCTCGCTCGCGATGGCCCGCGGTCGTCTCGCCCGCAACGATCCGTGGTCGTCTCGCTCGCGATGGCCCGCGGTTCCGGACGCGAATCGAACCGATTTAGAGGGCTCCCGACGAGGCTACGGTAATGCTCACGCTCGGAACGGCGAGCGCGCCCCCGGGACGGATGGACACGGGGCGACTCGAGGTCGGCGAGGCGCGGGACGGATCGCCCGTCCGGTTGCCCGTCGCCGTCATCAACGGCGCGGCGGACGGGAAGACGCTCTACGTGCAGGCGGTGAGCGACGGCGACGAGCTCAACGGCCTCGGCGTCGTGAACCGGGTGGTTCCGCGGATCGATCCGAGCGAACTCTCGGGGGCGGTCCTCGTCGTGGGGATCGTCAACCACTACGCCTTCCAGATCGCCGAACACCGAAACCCGATCGACGACACGAAGATGAATCGGGCGTACCCCGGCGACGCCGAGGGGACCGCAACCGAACGCATCGCCCACGCGACCTACGAGGCCGCCACCCGGGCGGACCTGATCCTCGACCTCCATCAGGGCTCGACGAGCCGGATGATCGACGAGGTCCGGGTGCGCTGTGGGCCGCGCCACCGGATCCACGGGGACTGTCTGCGTCTCGCGAAGGTCTTCGGGTGCGGCTACGTCCTCGACCAGAAGGGGCCGGACGGCCAGCTCGCTCGGGTCGCGCCCAACGACGGGATCCCGACGATCGACCCGGAGCTCGGCGGCTGTATCGGGTGGGACGAGGAGTCGATCCGCAAGGGCGTCGAGGGCGTCTTCAACGTCCTCGGCCACTACGGCTTCCTCGATCGGGAGCCCGAGATCAACGAACAGACGCGTGCGCGCGGCTTCGAACAGTACGGCTCGCCGGCCGGCGGGCTCGTCCGGTTCAAACAGGAGCTCGGCGGACGCGTCGACGCCGGCGACCCGCTCTTCGAGGTGACGGACGTCTTCGGGAAACGCAAAGCGCGCGTGACGGCCGACAGCGACGGGATATTCTGGCGGTCGCGGCGACTGCCGCAGGTCGCCGCCGGCGAGTACGTCTGTTCGATCGGAACGAACGTGGACCAGTACTGATGTCCCCGCCCGACGACGCCGACGGGTCGACCCCGGAATCCATCGAATCCCTCGTCTGTCCGGACTGCGGCGCAACGTTTCTCGACCGCTGGCGCTGCAGTTGCGGGTCCCCCCTGGAGTTCGACGCGAATCCCCACCCAACGTCGCCGTCACCCCCGGATCCGGGCGGGTTCGACGTGCGAGCAGGTATGTGGGCCTTCGAGGAGTTCCTCCCGATCGGCGGGGATCCGGACGATCGCGTGACCTTCGGCGCCGGCCCGACGCCGATCGTCGACGCCGACCGGGCTGGAGACGAAAGCGAGGAGACCGAGGAGGCCGACGAGCCCTGGAACTGCCGGTTCAAGCTCGAATACGTCCTCCCCACGGGCTCGTTCAAGGACCGAGGGGCGACCACGATACTCACCCGTGCGCGGGAGCTCGGCGTCGAGCGCCTGTGTGAGGACTCCTCGGGGAACGCGGGAACGGCCGTGGCGACCTACGCCGCCCGCGCCGGGATCGACGCCGAGATCTACCTCCCGGCGTCGTCCGCGGCGTCGACGATCCGGGCGATCGAGCGGGTCGGCGCTGACGCCGTGCCCATCGAGGGAAAACGGCGGGCGGCGACCGACGCGTGTCTCGAGGCGGTCGAATCGGGGTCGGCCTGGTACGCGAGCCACGCGTGGAATCCCGCGTTTCACGCCGGAACGGCGAGCTTCGCCTACGAAGTCGCGTTGCAGTCGGGTTGGGAGGTCCCCGACGCGGTGGTGGTGCCGGCGGGACACGGCACGCTGTTGCTCGGCGCCCATCGCGGGTTCGATCGGCTCCGCGAGGCCGGCTGGATCGACCGGACGCCGCGGCTGCTGGCCGCACAGGCGGCCGGAAACGCACCGGTGGTCCGCGAGTTACACGACGCGGACGCCGCGAACCGGGGCGGGGACAACGACGCCGCGAAGGGGATTCGGATCGAAAACCCGCCGCGGATCGACGGAATGATCGAGGCGATCCGGGAGACGGGCGGCGACGCGATCGCGGTCACGGAGTCCGACACCCGAGCGGCGCTCGGACGGCTCCGGCGGGAGGGGTTCGACGTGGAGGCGACCTCGGCGGTCGCGCCCGCGGCCCTCGAAGCGTATCGCGAGCGGGGGATCCTCGATCCGGACGAGGACGTGGTCGTGCCGCTGACCGGACGGGCGTAGCGAGGGACGGGCCACGCCGTGTCGACGCGGATCATCGCCGCGTAGACGCGGATCACCGCTCCGGATGGATCGACGCGTCGAACCCGCCGCGAACGAGGGGCTTCGCGACGTGGCGGCGCGCGCACGGGGGAACCTCGTACCAGCCGGGCTTCAGATCGCGATCGATCCGCCGCCGATCGCGTTCGTCAGCGTGGGTACCGCAGTCGCGACACCGATACCCCTGGTCGCGTCCCGCGGAGGCCATCGACCGGCCGCAGGACGGACACGTCGGGTTGACCCGCTCGGTCCGGACCGGGTCGCGGAGGGCGAACTTCTCGAGTTTGATCGTCCGGTCGGGACCGTCCGTCGATCGGGCAAGACCGTTCGTCGATCGGCCGGATTCGTCCGACGGGCGGTCGGAATCGCTCGGCGCTTCCCGTCCGCGCTCGCGCCGGGAGACCTCCCCGCAGACCGTGAGGCGATCGCCGACCCGGAGGTTCCGAACCCGGTCGCGAAAGCGCTTCGTGGGCTCGAAGGCGGCGGCGAGAAGCCGCTCGTCCGCGGGGGGCGAGGTGACGGATTCGAGGAGCGATGGGTCGAACTCGGGGGAGTCCGGACGGAGCCGGTCGGCGAGCCGGGGAGAGGTCACCTCGAGGAAGACGTGGCCGCCGCGCCGGGTCTCCGGCGGGGAACACACCACGCAGTCGACACGGTAGCCCGCGCCGTCGCGAAGCGACCCGATCGACCCCGACGCGAGGTGGGCGTCGGTCCCCTGGTTCGTCAGGAAGGTCGCCGAGCGGTCCACCGGCTCGGAGTCGATCCGGTCCGCCACCGCGCGGCACGCCTCGGGGTCGTCGCCCCGGATCCCGTAGAGGATCGGGCCGGGCGCGTTCGGGACGCAGACGGCCGTCCCGGCGTCGCGATCGGCGGTGTCCCAGACGGTCGGATACGCGGAGTCGGCCGCCTCGAGAACGGAGTCGACGTCGACCGACCTCGGCGTGCCACACCGGTCGAACTCGCGATAGGCGATGTGCTCGTGGGTCCACTCCTCGAAAGCGGCGAACGCGCCGACCGCCGCGAGCGCGCCGATCCGCCCGCGCCCCTCGGTATCACACCCCTCGGCGGCGAACCCGGCGTGGAACATTCCATGCGAGTCGATCAAAGAGAGGGCGTCGTCGAGGTCGTGACGCCGTCGGAGTGCGTCCTCGGCGAACTCGGCAACCGCGGGGGGGATCCCGCGTCGCTCGTCCGCGGATCGGCCCTCCTCCGAGGGGCCGATCGTGCCGGCGTCCGCGACCGCGACGTCGGCGACGACGACCCCGGGCGAGGTCCGCGGGTCATCGCCGATCGACCGTGCGTCGATCTCCTCGCGGGCCAGCGCGAAGGCGTCGGCGGCGGGCATGTCGGTGTGAAGCGCGAGGGCCGCGTTGCCCCGGGTCTTGTGTTCGATTGCGGGATTGAGACGGATCAGGAGCCGTCGCTCGACGGTTCCACCGTGCTCGCGGATCCGTTCCGCGAGCCGGGTCGCGAGGTAGGTCGTACACATCCCGAGCGAACGGGAGTCGGTGTCGTCGACGCCGACGATGGTCACGTGGCCCGGTTCGTCTTCGGAGAATAAGCCGGTTTCGCGGCGGCGACCGGAGCGTCACGTCGAGTCCGCATCGTCAGGATCGCTCGAATCGACCGGATCGCCCAGATCTGCCGGATCGTCGGAGCCGTTCGAGTCGTCACCCCACGCCCGATCGAGCGGGTCCTCGAGTTGTCCCATCACGGCCTCCAGCGCGTCCGTCGCGGTGATCAGTCCGATCGCCTCGTCGTCGCGGAAGACGAGCGCGAGCTCCTGTCGGTTCTCCTGAAACCGGTCGAAGGCCTCGCTGAGGCTCGTCCCGGCCGGGATCGTCATCGGCGGGGCCGCGATGTCCGCGAACGACACGGAGCCGTCCTGGAGGTCGTCCACGTGGTTCAAGATCGCGGGGGCGTACACGACGCCGCGCAGGTCGGAGGGGTCCTCGCCGATCAGCGGGAATCTGGAGTGGGGCGTCCGTCGGATGCGCTCGAAGTTCTCCTCGATCGAGGCGGCCGTCGAGATCGCGACGACGTCCTCGACGTCGACCATCACCTCCTCGACGAGCCGCTCGTCCACGTCGAGCGCGTTGAGCACCTCCTCGCGCCGTTCCGAGGGGAGATCGCCCTCGTCGAGAAGCGACCCGAGGCGGTTGCGGAGGTCCGCGCGCGACTCGATGACGTCGGTCTCCGTCTCGAGCCACGCGCCGGTCATCTCGACGCCGAACAACCGCAGGGTCGCCTTGGCCACCGAATCGCCGATCCGCATCACGGGCGAGATGAGCCACGCGAACCAGTAGAGCGGACGCGCCCCGTACCGACACACGAACTTCGAGCGCTCGACGCCGAGGTAGGTCGGCGTCTGTTCGCCGTGGGTGAGGTGCAGGAGGTTGATGATCCCGAACGCGATGAGGCCGCCGGCGCCGATCGACGCGAACACGCCGCCGGCGAAGAACGGCTCGAAGAGCGCGGCGAGGGCGGGCTCCGCGACGATACCGACCGCGATGCTCGAGGCGGTGATCCCGACCTGACAGCTCGTGAGATAGATCTCGAGATCCTGGGTCATCTCCCACGCTCGGCGGAGAGCGGGGGTGTCGAACTCCGATTCCGGATATTGCCGAACGCGCGTCAACGCGAACTCGATCGCGACGAAGAACCCGTTCGCGAGGATGAGGAGGATCCCGGCGAACAGCCGGATGCCGATCTCGGTCGGTGTCATTCGACTCGCCGTATTTGCGCCACATGGTTAATTGTGATGCGGACTCGTCGTCCCCGAGTCGTCCGCGACTCCGACGAACGGCGGTCGAGTCCACACTGCGGGTGATCGATGTCCAACACCGCGGGCGGTCGAGTCCACACTACGGGCGGTCGACGTCCACGCCGCGGGCGGCCGAAATCAACGCCGTGGAAAGGCGACGTCCCCGCCGCGGATCGAAACCGCGGGATAGCGACGCGTCGAACCGGGCATTCCGGCACAACGTATTTACGTACCGAATGGGTATTTTCGTCCATGTCACGGGCAGCGCTGGTCGAGAACCTCACGGCGATGTTGGAGGACGCGGAGTTCCTCGTCAGCGATCGCTGTGCGGTTCGACCCAAGAGCTTCGACCTGGCGGCCCGCCGCGGCGAGGACCTGCTGCTTTTGAAGATCCTGGCCAACATCGACGCGCTCGACGCCGAAACCGGCGCGGAGCTGCGCCGGCTCGGCGAGTACCTGGAGGCGACGCCGATGCTCATCGGGCTGCGGACTCGCGACGAGGACCTCAAGCCCGGCGTCGTCTACTTCCGGCACGGCGTGCCGGTGGTGAACCCGGATACCGCCTACGACCTCTTCGTCGAGGAGGTCCCGCCGCTCATCTATGCGGCCCCCGGCGGGCTCTACGTCAGCCTCGACGGCGACCTGCTGGCCGACGAGCGCGAGGAGCGCGGCTGGTCGCTCGGCCGGCTGGCCACGGAACTGGGCGTCTCGCGACGCACGGTCTCGAAGTACGAGGACGGGATGAACGCCTCCGTCGAGGTCGCGATCCAGCTCGAGGAGATCTTCGAGCAACCGTTCTCCGATCCCGTCCGGGTACTCGAGGGAGCTGACGACGTTCGCGAGGCGGATCCGACGCCGTCGGCGCCGGACGCCGACCCCGACGACGAACACGTCCTCCACGTGCTCACCGCCGCCGGGTTCACGGTTCACCCGACCGCCCGGGCGCCCTTCAAGGCGGTCTCGGAGGACGACGGCCCCGAGATGCGGGTGCTCACCGGGCACTCGACGTTCACGGAGGCGGCCGAAAAGCGTGCACGGATCATGTCCTCGATCGGCACGGTCGCCCAAACGCGCTCCGTCTACTTCACGGAGAACAGGCGCAAGCGCGAGCAGGTCGACGGCACGGGGCTCGTCTCCTGTGAGGAGCTCGCGGAGATGGACGACCCCGATGCGATCCGCGAGCTGATCGAGGAGCGCGCGGAGAAGCCGGCCGAGGCGTGAGCCTCGAACCGCATCCGAGTGCGTTTCCTACTCGAGCACGTGTCTCACCCGAGCGCGCCCTTCACCCGAGCACGTACCGGAGCCGCGGGTAGCGCTCGACGAGCGGCTCGCCGTCGACCTCGTAGCGCTCGATGAACCGGTCGGCGCCGTAGTACCGGCCCGCCCCGTACGCCGCGACCGTGAGGAAGGCGAGCGCGTAGACGAGCTCCGAGGTGACGAAGCCCGTGAGGACGTCGTAGGCGCCGGCCATGTCCCAGTTGCCGAAGTAGAACGCCAGCGACTGGATCGCGCCGAAGAACGCCGCCAGGCGGACGAGCCCGCCGACGATCAGTCCGGTCCCGATCAGGACCTGGCCGACGGGGACGGCGACGTCGACCGTGGCGATGACGGCCGGGCTCGCGGCCATCGCGCCGTAGACCCCGCTCAGGGGGCTCGCCGGGTCGACGTTCGCGAGGTACCCCTGGGCGGTGAAGCCCTCGAGGAGCTTCCCGAGGCCGGCCGTGATGAAGATCCAACCCATCGCGAGCCGGAGCCCCACGGCGAACCACTCGGGTTTCGGTCCCACGTCGTCGAGTTTCGGCACGCGGTAGCCGCGTGCATCCTGTGTGGACATGTTTTTTTGCCTCCTTACGGATGAAAATACGGCGGAATCGGACTTATATACGGAGAACGGTTCCCATCAAGTGAGAACTATCCGTATAGAGTGATCGTTCGTGGTTTGTATTCGGCTCGGAGAGCGAGGAACACACGCTCGATCGACGACTCGAGTGGTCGAGGCCGGCCGGGTTCGTCCGAGGACGTCGATCGATCGAGCCTCGAGGACGTCGAGCGGGTGATCCTCGAGGACGTCGAACGGATGATCCGACGACGATCAGGCCGCCTCGCCGTAGGTCTCCTCGAGGTAGGCGACGATGTCGTCGCTTTCCGACATGCCCTCGACGCCGTGGTCCTCGTCGACGAGGACGGGCACGCCGGTCTGGCCGCTGACCGCCTCGACCTCCTCGCGTTCGGCGTGCGAGCGCGGGACCATCCGCGATTCGTACTCGAGATCGAGGTCCGCGAGCTTCTGTTTGACCTTCGCACAGTACGGACAGCCCTCGAGTTCGTACAGAACGATGTTCGACATCGACGAGGTGTACGTGCGCCGATCGGTTAACGGTCGTGGTACGTCGGGGAACGCCGACGCGGGGTCGAGACGAGAGCCTACAGAATCACGCCGCTCGTCTGAAGGACGTAGTAGGCGGCCACCAACGCGGCGAGTAGGTACTGTCCGAGCGAGACGTCCGTGGGTTCGCCGACCGCGAGTTTGATGATCGGGTACGCGACGATGCCGGCCGCCAGACCGTCCGCGATCGAGTAGGCGAACGGCATCACGGTGACGGTGAGGCCCGCCGAGACGGCCCACGCGGGGTCGTCCCAGTCGACCTCCGTGAGCCCTTGCAGCATCATCACGCCGACGACGACGAGCGCGATGAAGGAGGCGTATCCGGGGATCGCCGCCACGACCGGGATCAACACGAGGGACGCGAGGAAGCCGAGCGCGACGACGAGCGCGGTGAGGCCGGTCCGGCCGCCCTCCTCGACGCCCGTCGAGGACTCGATGTAGGTCGTCACCGTCGAGGTGCCGAGCATGGCGCCCACCGTCGTCCCGACCGCGTCGGCCATCAGCGGCTTCTCCATCTCGGGCAGGTCGCCGTCCTCGTCGAGGAAGTCGCCGTACTGTGAGACCCCGATCAGCGTTCCGGCGGTGTCGAAGAAGTCGACGAAGAAGAAGGTGAACACGACCAATACGAACGTGAACGGCTCGATGTCGGCGAGCCCGTCGAGGAACGCGCCGGCGAGCGGCGTGATGTCGTATTGGGCGGACGGAAGGGACTCCGGCGTGACGACGCCCCGTTCGAAGACGCCGCCGAGCGTCAGCCCCCAGCCGACGATCGACGTCGCCAGGATGCCGAGGACGACCGATCCGGTGACGCCGCGGGCCCACAGGGAGAAGGTGAGGACGAGCCCGAACACGCCGAGGATCGCCCACGGATTCCCGAAGACGCCGCCGAGGGTGACGAGCGTCGCCTCGTCGGGAACGACGACCTGCAGCTCCTGGAGTCCGATGAAGAGCAGGAACAGGCCGATACCGGCGCCGACCGCGCGTTTCACCGGCTCCGGAAAGAGCTGGATCACGTACTTACGCGCGCCGACGGCCGTGAGAAGCATGAACAGAACGCCCTCGGCGAAGACGGCGGCGAGGGCCGTCTGCCACGGGATCCCCAGCCCGAGAACCACCGAGAAGGCGAAGAAGGCGTTGAGCCCCATTCCGGGAGCGAGTCCGAACGGACGGTTGGCGTAGAAGGCCATCACCAGCGTCGCGGCCGCCGAGGAGAGGACGGTCGCGATCGCGATCATCTGGACGACCTCGAAGAACTCGTATCCGGGTATCTCGATCGCCTCCGCCAGGATGAACGGGTTGACGACGATGATGTACGACATCGCGAGGAAGGTGGTTATCCCCGCGATCACTTCCGTCCGGACGTCGGACCCGCGTGCCGCGACGTCGAATCGATCGGCGAGCGTGTCTGTGAAACCCATTGAATGGTTGTGCATCTCTCACGATCGACCTATAAGCGTTACTGAAGGCGTTGATCACGGCCGCACAATACTGGGAGGAATGTACCGCCCGACCGGAACCATTCGAACCGCCCGACCGGAATCGATCCGAAGCGTCCGACGGGAACCGACTCGACGCGACCGGCGACCTACTCGAAGCGTTCCAGCGCGCCGACCGGCGCGTCGGTGAGTTCGCGGGCGCGCTCGAGCCCCTCGCCGCCGACGGCGATGAGGGTGAACACGCCGGTGACGTCGGCGTCGGCCTGCAAGGCGATGTCCAAGAGGAGCTCCTGGGTCTCCCCGGACCGAATGAGGTCGTCGACGATCAGGACGGTGTCGCCGGCGCCGATGGAGCTCGCGGGCAGGTAGTAGGTCAACTCGATCCCCGAAGCGAGCCGCTGTCTGGACTCGATGAACTCCTCGACCGCGGTCTCCTTCGACTTCTTCGCGTACGCGAGGTCGGCGTCGAAGAAGGACGCCATCGCGGCTCCCAGGGTGATCCCGTCCGTCGCCGCGGTCAACACGACGTCCGGGGCGTCGAAGGCGAACGACTCCGCGGCCACCGGCGCGACGAGGTCGAGGAACGACTGGTCGAAGACGACCCGGGAGTTGTCGACGTAGCCCTCCTCGTCGATCTCGGTCCGTGCGCGCAGCTCGTCGGCGAGCGCCTCCCGACCGATCCCCTCGACGATCTCGCGTGCACGGTCGGCGCCGGGGAGCACGTGGCCGTTGACGTAGCGGTTGAGATCGCCCGCGGGCAGGGTGGTGAGATCCGATAGCTCGTCGTAGGTCCGCGTCCGTTTCAACATGCGGAGGACGGCGACCGCCTGCAGCTGGAGGGCGGCCTTCTCTGCGCGGTTCATATCGACGTTCGAGATTGCGTATGTATGAATATATCGATGTGTGTATCGGGTGAATAGATCCACAGTCGTGGTCATCACGGGATCGACGCGGCGGACCGGAGCGCGCTCGGGGACAGCCCGACACGCGCCCGATCGACGATCGTCGGAGCCGGGACAACACCGGCGAGACGCCGACGACCGGTCACCGCTCGCGAACGACGACGAACTCGGCGAGGTCGCGGAGGTACTGCATCGCCTCCGTGTCGGGGAGGTCGGTCGCATCGAGCGCCGAGAGGGCCGCGTCCGACTGCGCCCGTGCCTCCTCGTTGGCCTCCGCCGGCGTGAGTCGGGTGACCTGGACGACGGAGGGCCGGTCCATCTCCGCGTCCTGGCCGGTCGGCTTGCCGAGCGCGTCCGGGTCGGCGGTCGCATCGAGTACGTCGTCGCGCATCTGGAAGGCGACGCCGACGCGCTCGGCGTATTCCCCGAACGACTCCACCACGAACGGGTCGGCCGCCGCGGCGACCGCGCCGAGTTCCGCCGCGGCTCGAAAGAGCGCCCCCGTCTTCTTGCGCGCCAGCGACTTGTAGGCGGCCTCGTCGGTCGGCCGATCGACGAGCTCGACGGCCTCGCCCTCGCCGAGTTCGACCATCGCCTCCGCGACGATCCCCATGGCACGCTCGTTCGAGGAGAACAGCGCGAACGCCTCGCCGAGGAGGCCGTCGGAGGCGACGATGGCCGGACCGTGACCGTACTCGGCCCACGCCGAGGGCGTTCCGCGACGGACCGCCGACCGGTCGATGATGTCGTCGACCACGAGCGAGGCGTTGTGAACCAGCTCGATCCCGGCCGCGAAGTCGACGGCGTCGTCGGGGTCCCCCCCGACCGCCTCGCACGCGAGGATCGTCACCGCCGGTCGGACGCGTTTGCCGCCGGCGAGGACGACGTGTTCGAGCTCCTCGCGAAGCTCCGGGGGCTCGATCCCCGCGATGACCTCCTCGAGCCGCTCGTCGACGAGCGCGACCCGACGTGGCAGGTACTCCATCGATCACGATAACGGGGCGGCGGCGCAAAGGTGTGACGGAACGCGCCGAGGGCACGGGCGTCCCGCTCGTTTCGCGGGGCGGACGGCATCGTGTCGCTCGGATGGGCCGGCGACCGGTACGGGAGCGCGACGTGCCTGTCTCCTTCTCCGCGCCCGCGACGCTCCTCGAGATGTTGTCCTAGTAACACGGGGCGGTCCGCGAGTGGTAGGCGAGCGTCCAACGCCAAACGCGTAGCGGCCCCGGACGTCGAACGCGTAACGACCGCCTCAGACGTCGAACTCGTAGAGGTCGTCGCCGACGTGGTGGACCGACTCGACGACCTTCCCCTCCTCGCCGACCATCTCCCCGCCGTCGACGAGGGCGCGTCCGATCGCGAGCACCTTCCCGTGGGTCTCCTCGGCGACCGCCACGAGGTCGCCGGCCTCGATGTCGGAGTCGGCCTCGACGATTCCGGGCCGCATCACGTCGGCACCGTTCGAGACGAAGGAGATCGCGCCGGCGTCGACCGTGACGACCCCCGAGTCGGGATCGGTCGCGTTGGCGCCGCGGACCGTGAGGAACGGCTCGTCGTCGGCGTAGAAGACGAGCGGTTCGCCGTCGACGAGGACGAGATCGAACGGCGAGTCGACCAGCTCGACCAGCTCGAAGGCGTCGCCGTCGATCTCGACGCCGAGTCCCTCGGCGAGCGCCTCGCGGATCGCGTCGATGTCGTCGCTGCGGAGGTGGTGACGGGATTTGATCTGCATGTGCCCGGGTGGGACCGGCACGCGCATAAATCGTCCTGGTTCGGAGGGCGTGTATCCGACGGGGATCGCGGTGGGAGCACGCGCCGATCCGACCCCGAAACCCGTATCCCGCCGGGTCGACAACCAACTCGCGATGGACTGCGACAAGTGCGGTGCCGACGCCGTCATGCACGCCGCCTACTCCGGCGCCCACCTCTGTGAGGACCACTTTTGCCGGTCGGTCGAAAAGCGCGTCCGCCGCCGGGTCCGCGAGGACTCCCTCCTCGATCCGGACGCGACGCCGGAGGACCCGGACCGGTGGGTGATCGGCCTCTCGGGCGGCAAGGACAGCGTCGTCCTCGCGTCGATCCTCGACGACACCTTCGGGCGGGACCCGCGCGTGGAGATGCTCGCGCTCACGATCCACGAGGGGATCGAGGGGTACCGCGACGAGAGCCTCGACGCCTGCGAGCGACTGGCCGAGGACCTGGGGATGCGCCACGAGGTCGTCTCCTACGCCGAGGAGTTCGGCGTCGAGATGGACGACGTCGTCGAGACGGACCCCGAGAACATGGCCGCCTGCGCCTACTGCGGGGTGTTCCGTCGCGACCTGCTCGAGACGTACGCCGAGGAGTTCGGCGCCGACAAGCTTCTCACCGGCCACAACCTCGACGACGAGGCCCAGACCGCGCTCATGAACTTCCTCGAGGGCGACGTCCGACAGGTCGCGAAACACTTCGACGCGTCGCTCGGCCCCTTCGACGAGCGGGGGGCGGAAGCGAGCTCCGATGGAGGAACGACAAACGGCGGACACCGGGCGGAGTCGGACCACTTCGTCCCGCGCGCAAAGCCCCTCCGGGACGTCCCGGAGCGGGAGGTCGCCCTCTACTGTCACCTGCGGGATCTACCCGCACACATGGCGGAGTGTCCCCACGCCGAGGAGGCCTACCGCGGCGAGATCCAGTCCCTCCTCCACGATCTCGAGGAGTCCCACCCGGGAACGCGCCACTCGATCATGGCGGGCTACGAGGAGCTCGCGGGGATCGTCGCCGAGCGCTACCGCGAGGACGGCGACGACGAGGGGACCGCGCTCGGCGAGTGCGTCGAGTGCGGCTCGACCACCAGCCGCGAGGTCTGCCGGAAGTGCCGCCTGATCGAATCGATCGAGGCGGTCTGAGTCGAGGCAGTCTGCAGGCGCCGACTCGACGCCCGCATCCTTTTAGGTGGACGCCTCCACCGGGGAGTATGACGCGATCGGAGTCCGACGGACGGGCATCGACGGAAACGGGACGACTCGCGGGCGAGACGGTCGTCGTCACGGGGGCGAGCCGCGGGCTCGGCGCCTCGATGGCGAAGCGGTTCGTTCGAGAGGGCGCGAACGTGGTCCTCACCGCGCGCGGCGAGGCGGACCTCCGTGCGGTCGCCGACGAGGTGGCGGACGCTCCGGGCGAGACGCTCGTCGTCCCGGCCGACGTCACCGACGAGGCGGCGGTCGAGGCGCTCGTCGCGCGGAGCCTCGAGACGTTCGGCGAGGTGACCGGACTCGTCAACAACGCCGGGATCGGGATGTTGAGCCTGTACGACGAGAAACGAGAGATCCTCGAGGTCGACCTCGAGGACTGGGAGGCGATCCTCTCTGTCAACCTCACGGGGGTGTTCCTCTGTGTCAAACACGCGGTGCCGTCGATGATCGACGCCGGCGGCGGCAACGTGATCAACGTCTCCTCGGGACTGGGACGGCGGGCGTCGGCCGGGTGGGGACCCTACGTCGCCTCGAAGTGGGGACTCGAGGGATTCACCCGCACGCTCGCGGACGAGGTGGCCGACGACGGAGTGAACGTCAACTGTCTCGATCCGGGCGGCCGCGTCGAGACGCGGTTTTGGGACCACCTGCCCGAGAGCGAGCGAGACGGGGTGTTGGAACCCGACGTGATGGACGAGGCGGCGACGCGACTGCTCGCACAGGGACCGGACGGGATCACCCGCGAGTCGCTGGCCGCCGAGAAGTGGGAGAAACGGCTCGACGAGGCGTAAGGATGGGCGTCACAGCGTGAGGAGCGGCAGTCGTAGCGTGAGGAGCGGCGTCACAGCGTCTCGCCGTTCGAGTCGGTCTCCGCGATCCGTCGGATGCGCGAGGCGCCGTCGATCTCCGAGATGACCTCGACGACCGCCGGCGGGACGAGGGCCTCCCAGTCGCGGTCGTGGATCATGCGCTCGCGCAGCTCGGCGCCCTCGAGGACGTCGCGTCGGAACATGGGGGACTGTCGAACCTCGACGCCGGCCTCCTCGAAGAGACGGATGACGAGGGGGTTGTTGGAGTAAGCCACCTGGAACCCCGGCGACATGCTCTGGACGTGGCTCACCCACACGGAGTTTCGGTCGAGGTCCTCGATCGGGACGACGTAGGTCGTGAGGTCGAGGTCCTCGACCGCCTTCGTCACCATCATCACCCGCTCGCCGGCCGTGAAGGGGTTTCGCGTGGTGTGGGAGTCGCCGGCCGAGCCGATCCCGAGCACGAGCTCGTCGATCTCCTCGGCGATCTCCTCGACCATGTGCAGGTGGCCGTCGTGGAACGGCTGGAAACGGCCGATATAGAACCCCCGCATGTCCGGACCTACCGAGGGGAGGATTTATAAAGCCGACGAGTCGTCGGTGATGGGACGAACGGTCGCCTCAGACGCTATATCGGCCGGTCATCCGGACGTCGGCGTCGATCGTCGGGGGAGAAAGTATATCAATCGCCGTCGCCTGTTTTCGAATAGCGACGAACCACCCTATGAGCAACGAGAAGGACGACACGGAGCGCCCGAGCGACGAGGGAGCCAATCCCACGGATGGAACGGAGCCGGCCCCCGACGACGACCGCGAGAGCGGTGAGGCCGGATCCGGGACGTCCCCGACCGACTCCGAACCCGAGGGGTCGACGGATGAGCCGGCGGAAACGCCGGCCGACGACGCCACGGAGGCGGGATCCGAGGAACGGAACGGCTCCGAGGGAGACCGGGTTGATCCCGAGCGGGACCCGGACGCACCCGATCGGAAACGGGGCGATCCGGACGACGACGGCGCGCTCACGGTAGCGCTCGCGGACGAACGGGACGCCGAGGAGGCGGTCCCCCGAGACGCGAGCGAAACGACGAACGAGGAGGACGGGACGGAAACGCCGGACATCGAGGAGCTCGGAAGCTCCGTCGAGGTCCACGGCGCCGAGGTCGAAGAGGATCCCGACGAGGACGACCTGCTCGGCGGACTCAAGGTCGACTCCACGGAGGACATCGAGATCCCCGATCGGCTCGTCGACCAGGTGATCGGCCAGGAACACGCCCGCGACGTCATCATCAAGGCGGCCAAACAGCGCCGACACGTGATGATGATCGGCTCGCCCGGCACCGGCAAGTCGATGCTCGCGAAGGCGATGGCCGAGATGCTGCCCAAAGAGGAGCTACAGGACGTTCTCGTCTACCACAACCCGGACGACGGGAACAATCCGAAGGTGCGGACCGTCCCGGCCGGCAAGGGCGAACAGATACTGGAGGCACACAGGGAGGAGGCCAGAAAGCGCAACCAGATGCGCAGCTTCCTCATGTGGATCATCATCGCGGTCGTGTTGGGCTACGCGCTCATCATCGCCGGACAGATCCTCCTCGGCATCATCGCGGCCGGCGTCATCTGGCTCGCGTTCCGGTACATGAACCGCGGGTCCGACGCCATGATCCCGAACCTCCTCGTGAACAACGCGGACACGAAGACCGCGCCCTTCGAGGACGCGACGGGCGCCCACGCCGGCGCGCTGCTCGGCGACGTCCGCCACGACCCCTTCCAGTCCGGCGGGATGGAGACGCCGAGCCACGACCGCGTCGAGGCCGGCGCCATCCACCAGGCGAACAAGGGCGTGTTGTTCATCGACGAGATCAATACCCTCGACATCCGGAGCCAACAGCACCTGATGACGGCGATCCAGGAGGGCGAGTTCTCCATTACGGGCCAGTCCGAGCGCTCCTCGGGCGCGATGGTCCAGACCGAACCCGTCCCGACCGACTTCGTGATGATCGCCGCCGGGAACCTCGACGCGATGGAGAACATGCACCCGGCGCTGCGCTCGCGCATCAAGGGCTACGGCTACGAGGTGTACATGGAGGACACGATCGAGGACACCCCCGAGATGCGCCGCAAGTACGCCCGCTTCGTGGCCCAGGAGGTCACAAACGACGGGCGGCTCCCCGAGTTCACGGCGGAGGCGATAGAGGAGGTCATCCTCGAGGCGAAACGCCGCGCCGGCCGAAAGGGCCACCTCACGCTCCTCTTCCGGAACCTCGGCGGCCTCGTTCGAGTGGCGGGCGACATCGCCCGCGGCGAGGGGGCCGACTACACCACCCGCGACCACGTGCTCCAGGCGAAGGGACGCTCGCGGTCGATCGAACAGCAGCTCGCCGACGACTTCATCGAGCGCCGGAAGGACTACGAGCTGCAGGTCTCCGACGGCTACGTCGTCGGACGGGTCAACGGCCTCGCCGTGATGGGCGAGGACTCCGGGATCATGCTCCCGGTGATGGCCGAGGTCGCGCCCTCCCAGGGGCCGGGCGAGGTCATCGCGACCGGCCAGCTCAAGGAGATGGCCCAGGAGTCGGTCTCGAACGTCTCCGCGATCATCAAGAAGTTCTCCGACGAGAACATCTCCGAGAAGGACATCCACATCCAGTTCGTCCAGGCCGGCCAGCAGGGCGTCGACGGCGACTCCGCGTCCATCACGGTCGCGACGGCCGTGATCAGCGCGCTTGAGGGCGTCGGCGTCGACCAGAGCCTGGCGATGACCGGCTCGCTTTCGGTCCGCGGCGACGTGTTGCCAGTCGGCGGCGTCACCCACAAGATCGAGGCCGCCGCCAAGGCGGGCTGCGACCGGGTCATCATCCCGGCCGCCAACGAACAGGACGTGATGATCGAGGACGAGTACGAGGAGATGATCGAGGTCATCCCCGTCAGCCACATCAGCGAGGTCCTCGAGATCGCCATGGAGGGCGAACCCGAGACGGACTCGCTCGTCGACCGGCTGAAGTCGATCACGGGCTCCGCGCTCAAAGAGAAGGGCGTGGCGAACCCCTCGAACCCGAGCCCGCAGTAATCCACGGCCGAGGGTCGAGCCGGGGTGGGCGGTGACCCCCGCCCGCGTCGGAATCCGATCCGCGGTCGCGACCCACTCAACCGATGTCGAACTGGACCGGCTTCGGCGCGGCGATCCTCGCCTTGACGCTCGTTCTTCTCGTCTTGACGCGCCGGTCACGGCGGGTGCTCGATCGGATCGCCGAGGACGGAGAGCGGAGTCGGTCACGGGCGAATTACCCGACCGATCCGGTGGAAAAAAGTCTCGACGGCGAACCGAGCGACGGGACGGCCGATCGCGAGGCTGACGACGCCGAACGAGGCCATCCGACAGACGGCGTCGAGCGAGACCATCCGACCGATGGCGTCGAGCGAGGTATCGACGACTCCGTCTCGACGCTGGCGCTTTTCGCGAACGTCACGATCACGCAGGCGCTGTTTTTCGCCGTCGTCGTCGCGATCGCGTGGGGCAGCGACGTCCCGGCGAGCGCGTTCGGCGTGGGACCGTGGGCGGGAGCCGGATCGGTGAGGGACCTCGCCGCGATCGGACGCGCGACGGGATACGGGTTCGCGGCCGGACTCGCGCTCTACGTGTTGGACGACCTGGCCGCGGCCCTCGCCGAACGGGCGGGATACGGCGCCCCGGATCGACTTCGAGAGACGCTCTCGCCCGCCACGCGCCGCGAGTGGGCGGCCCTGCTCGTCGTCGTGTTGCCCACGATCGCGGTCTTCGAGGAGACGCTTTTTCGCGGCGCGCTCGTCGGCGCGTTCGCGATCGGATTCGGAATCGATCCGTGGCCGCTCGCGGTCGGGTCGTCGATCGCCTTCGGTCTCGGCCACGGAGCGCAGGGACGGGTTGGGATCGCCGTGACCGGCGTCCTCGGCGTCGCCCTCGCGGCGATGTTCATCGCGACCGGAAGCCTCCTCGCCGTCGTCGTCGCCCACTACGTGGTGAACGCGGCGGAGTTCCTGACACACGGGTGGTTCGGGACGGCACCCGGGGATCCGCTGCGGCCCGACTAGGGTCGCTCGGACCCGATCACAGATCCGTCGATCACAGAAGGCGGGCGCCGGCCTGATGGATCCGGGTGACGTCGGGGTCGTAGCCGGCGGCCGAGAGGCCGTCCCCGAGGGCGATTACGGTCCGACCGAGCATCCCCATCGCCGCCTCGCCGCCGGCGTCGTCGACGAGATCGATGGCCTCCGCGACCTCGGGAACGAGCAGTCCCGCCTCCCGGGCGAACCGCCGCGAGGACGCGAGAAGGGTCGAAAGCGTCGGGTCGTCCCGGAGGGTCGAGAGGGCGCGCTCGCCGGCGGCGGAGAGCCCGGCGGTGTCCTCCGAGAGGACCGCGGCGGTCGAGAGCTCGCCGAAGGAGACGTACTCGATCCGGCCGGTCGCGGGCACGCCGTCGAGCGACCCGTAGCCGGGCGCGCCGGGCTCGATCCGGATCGGAATCCCGCCGCGCGCCTGGGCGACGACGTCGCCCAGGCCGGTGCCCGCCTCCACCTCCGCGACGTGGGCGACGGCCACGAGTTCGTTCTCCGAACGCCCGCACGCGAAGGCGTCGTTGACGGCGAGGGCGGTCCCGAGCGCGGCCGCCCCCGAGACGCCGAATCCCGCCCCGACCGGGAGGTCGGTCTCGACCTCGACGCCTGCGGTCCGTGGGGTCGCATCGAGCGCGGAAAGGACCGCCTCGACCGGTTCGATGTCGGCCCCCTCGCCGTTCAACCTGACGTCGATGGGGGACGGGTCCGTCGATCCGGATCGGGAGGGTAGTTCATCTCCATCGGCCGGCACGACGGAGACCTCGACGCCCTCGGCGAGCGCGATCCCGGCCCCGCGGGAGCCGGCGGATCGGGGGTTCTCGTCGGGATGTGCGCTGAAGAACCCGGTCACGTGGCCCGGAACGAACGCGCGTGAGCTGGCGTCGGTCCCGGAGTCGACAGCTGAAGCACGGTCGACGGCGCCGACACGGGGGTCGGCGTCCGTGGTCGAGGGATCGGTACCGCTCGGGTCGTCGGTCATGCCGCGATCAGGGGCTCAGCCGCTGGCGGTCGCGCGGGAAGAGCACGGCCTCGCGGATGTTGTCGAGGTCGAGAAGCGTCATCACGAGCCGCTCGGCGCCGATGGCCCAGCCGGCGTGGGGGGGCATGCCGTATTTGAACATCTTCGTGTAGTACTCGAACTCGTCGGGGTCGAGCCCCTGCTGTTCGAATCCGGCGATGAGCTCCTCGTAGCGGTGTTCGCGCTGGCCGCCCGAGACGAGCTCCATGCGCGGGTGCATGAGGTCGAAGCCGGTCGAGAGGGTCTCGTCGTCGTCGTGGTCCTTGATGTAGAACGGCTTGATCTCCGAGGGCCAGTCGGTGATGAAGTAGTGCTGGCCGACGTCCTCGCCGAGGGCGTGTTCGCCCTCCGTGGGGAGGTCGTCGCCCCAGACGAGCTGTTCGTCGAGCTCGCCGGTGGCGTTGATGCGTTCGATCGCCTCCTCGTAGGTGAGCCGGGGGAAGGCCTCGCTCGGCGCCTCGAAGTCGGCCGCGAGCCCGAGGGTCTCGAGCTGCTCCGCGCAGTTCTCCTCGACGGCCTCGTAGGCCGAGCGGACGACGGACTCACAGACGTCCATGGCGTCCGCGTGGTCACAGAAGGCGCCTTCGAAGTCGATGGAGGTCGCCTCGTTGAGGTGTCGCGGCGTGTTGTGTTCTTCCGCCCGGAAGATCGGGCCGATCTCGAAGACGCGCTCGAGCCCGGAGCCGGCGGTCAGCTGTTTGAACAGCTGGGGCGACTGGTTCATGAACGCCTCCTCGCCGAAGTAGGTGATCGGGAACAGCTCGGTGCCGCCCTCGGTCCCCGTGGCGACGATCTTCGGCGTGGTGATCTCCGTGGCGTTCGCCTCGCGGAACGCCTCTCGGGCCGCCCGGAGGATCTCCGCGCGGATCTCGAAGATGGCCTTGACCTCCGGCTTGCGGAGGTCGAGCGTCCGGTTGTCCAGACGCGTCGGCAATTCGGCGTCGACCTTGCCCGAGGGATCGAGCGGGAGCTCGGTGTCGGCCTCGGCGACGACCTCGAGCGAGTCGGGCGTCACCTCGACGCCGGTCGGCGCGCGCGGCTCCTCGTCGACGTCGCCCGTGACGGCGATCACGGACTCGCGGGAGACGCCGAGTCCGGTCTCGACGAGGTCGTCGTCCATCTCGTCCTTCTCGAATTTGACCTGGATGCGTCCCGTCGTATCGCGGAGGATGAGGAAGGCGATGCCGCCCAGATCGCGAATCTCGTGGACCCAGCCGGCGATCGTGACGCGATCGCCCGGCTCGGCGTCGGCCGTGTACGTGCGGTCGTCGAGTCCCTGCATACTCCACCGTTCCGTGAGAGGCGGCTTAAAGGACGTTGATTCGCGTCTCCCGGCCGGCGCGAATCCCCCCGTTACGATCTCGAGACTCCCGTCGAATCGCGACGCTTCGCGGCGAGATCGACCGACTGAACCGAGTACGCGAGGGGCGGGACAATCAGAAGAGCGATCAGATGATTACAGCACGGTTTGTGGGTTGACGGCCCATCAAAAGGTCAGAGCGAGGGAGAACATACGTTCTGGCGAAGTTGTGGAATGCAGAAGTTTCAGGAGGATTCCCCAACAAGTAGGGTTAATGCGAGATCGATTTCGACCGTGGCTGGCCGCGATATTCGCGTTTCTGTTTCCGGGGCTTGGTCATGCATTTCTCCGCCACTGGGGCCGTGCATTCGTATGGATCTTAACGATCAGCTCAATTGGAGTCATATTACAGGTATTCTACGGAACGATCCCAGAAGATCCAAATGTGGGCCTGATAGAATACTCGGAATCACTTCCTCCAGAGGTAGTAGTTCCGATCCTATTTTTAACGTTATTATCAGTACTCGACGCGTTCGTGATCGGACGCCGCGAGCGTCGCCAGGCCGGACGGCGAGAGTCGATCGTCGACGTGGGCGGGGCCGGCACCGCCTCGAGTGACGGGTCGCCCGAGTCCGAACGGACGGAGGGCGACCGGAAGGCCGGGATCCGCGGACGGGATCACCAGGACGTCGAGGGGGCGACCCTCAAGTGTCCCCACTGCGGCAAGGAGACCGACGCGGAGCTCGACTTCTGTCACTGGTGTACGGAGCCGCTTCCGGGACCGGACGAGGAGTGAATCGAAGAGCGAGTCGGGGAACGAGACCGGGACGCGACCGATGTGAGTCCCGACCTCGATGGGCAGTTCCCGATGGGTCGGTTCGCGGGGGGACCAGCCCACGACGGTGCGCCGTTTCTCGGCGGTGCGTTATTTTTCGATGATGCTCTCCTCCACCGTCTCGCCGAAGTGGCGAGCGACGTCCTCGTAGTGGAGGAGCACCTCGTCGCCGACCTCGAGGTCGGTCACGGCGGTGCGTCCCTCCCGGGTCGCGACCTTGATGGTCTCCGCGTTCTGCAGGAGGGTCTCGACGCGGTCGACGCCGTCTTCGGTCTCGACTTCCGCCTCGACGCGGAACATGGGCCGTTTTTCGATCTTCACGCGACCGACGATCGCCTCGCGGGTGTGGCCGTCGGTGTCGAGCACCTGCACCTCGTCGCCCGAGCGCAGCCCGGCCAGGTATTTCGTGCCGCCGTCGGGGGTGCGGACGTACGCGTGAACCGCGCCGGCGTTGACCCGGAACGGCCTGGAGGCGACGTAGGGGCTCTCCGCGGTCTCGGCGTGGACGAAAAAGAGCCCGCGGGACATCGATCCCACGAGCATCCCCTCGTCGTGGTCCATCAGGCTGCCCGTGTCGATGCAGACGCGGTCGGCCATGCCGGTGCGTTCGACGTCGATCACCTCGGCGTACCGGAGGTCGAGCTGCTCGCGGGCGGCGGTGTCTCGGGCCTCGACGGCGCCGCGGATCTCGTCGGGCGAGTCGCTGTCGACGAGCACGCCGTCGGCTCCGGTCTCGAGCGTCTCGAAGGCGGTCCGGGCCTCCTCGGCGGAGGTGACGCCCGCCACGAGGTGGGTGTCGTCGCCGACGCGAGCGATGAGGTTCTCGAGGGGAATGATCGTCCAGTCCTCGCCGACGACGATCGTGTACTCGGCGTCGTTCGCCGCGTCCTCCGCGAAGGCCTCGTAGCGCTCGTCGAGGATGCGGGTGTAGACGCCCTGCACGCGGTCGTCTCGACGCCGAAGGGTCGTGAGGTCCGCGGAGCCGGCCAGGTCGTCGGGCATCGAGACGGTCCCGTCGCCCTCGCCGTCCTTGCCGACGACGTAGGCGTCGGCCTCGGCGTCCGCCGCGTCGGCCTCGGCCTCGTCGACGACGTCGGCGTCCGACCGGAACGCCGCCACGTCGACGTCGCCCAGCTCGCGCACTCGCGGAACGTCGTACTCGTCGACGAGCACCCAGTCGACGCCGGCCTCGATCCCGGCCGTGATCCGGCGTTTTCGCTGCTCCCACTCGCCGACCTCGTCGTCGGCCTTCACCCAGACGCTACGTGTCATTGTCGATAGGTCGACCCCTCGGTGCTTGAAAACTGCGGAAACGGACCCGACGTCGAGCGGGAAGAATTGTCGGCCGCGATCAGGCCTGTACGAGTCCGGCGGCCCGAAGCGCGTCCTCGGCGTCGCGGTCCTCGTGGACGACGGCGCTCACCGCGCGGGTGATCGCCTCCGGATCGTCGTGTTGGAAGATCGACCGTCCCATCGAGACGCCGGCGGCGCCGCCGTCCATGGCGCCGCGGACCATCTCGATCGTCTCGCGGTCCGAGCCCTTCGACCCGCCGGCGATGACGACCGGCAGCCGGGTCGACTCACAGACGTGCTCGAAGGAGTCCGCGTCGCCGGAGTAGCCCGTCTTGACGACGTCGGCCCCGAGCTCCTCGGCGAATCGAACGGCGTGGCCGAGCGCCTCGGGGTCGGTGCCGTCGACGTCGGGGCCGCGCGCGTACGCCATCGCGAGCACGGGCAGGCCGAACCGATCGGCCTCGCCGGTGAGCTCCGCGAGGTCCTCGATCTGTTTCGGCTCGTAGGTCGACCCGACGTTGATGTGCAAGGAGACGGCGTCGGCGCCCGCCCGGATCGCCTCCTCCGCGGTCGCGGTCAGCCGCTTGTCGTTCTCGTCGGGCCCGATCGTCGTCGACCCGTTGAGGTGGACGATGTAGCCGGCGCCGTTCTTGTTCGGGTGGACGCGGGGTGCGACGCCCTTCTGGGTCAACACGGCGTCGGCGCCGCCGGCCGTGACGCCGTCGACGGTCGCCTCGATGTCCTTGAGCCCCTGGACGGCACCCATGGTGAGGCCGTGGTCCATCGGGACGATGAGGTAGCGGTCATCCGTGGAGATGCGGTCGAGTCGTGCGTTGAGTCCTGCTGTCATGGTCTTTGGCTCGGTCGTGCGTCGGTCCGCGGTTGCGGTTCCGGGCTCGGGATGGATCGCGTCGAACGACGCGACCCGGTTCGTATGCCAAACTGTGGCAATAGCGGATAAGTGGCTTTCGTTCGGAGTCGGCCGGGACGGTCGAGCGCCTCCCGATCGCGTCCCGGCTCACTCCGGGTCGGCGACGGCCGATCGGGCGGAATACCCGCGTTCGGCGCCGGCGACGAGTTCGCGCGAGAGGTCCTCGAGCCGATCCGCGACCGTCTCGGCGGGAAGCCCCTCCGCCGCGCCCTCGGCGACGACGTCGACGAGCGCGGAGCCGACGATGATCCCGTCCGCGCCGGCGGCGACGATCCGCTCCGCGTGGTCGCCGCTGGAGATGCCGAACCCGACCGCCTTCGGCACGTCGTACTCCCGAAGCCGCTCGAGGCTCTCGGCCGTGTGATCCGAGACGTCCGTCCTCGCGCCGGTCGTTCCCAGACGCGCCTGGACGTAGACGTATCCCGAGACCTGGCTCATGATCCGGTCGAGGCGGTCGCCGGCCGTGGTCGGCGCGACGATGAAGACGAGATCGAGACCGAACTCGTCGCAGGCGTCCCGCAGGGGGTCGGCCTCCTCGGCGGGAAGGTCCGGGACGACGAACCCCTCCAGTCCTGCCTCGGCCGCGCGCTCGACGAACGGCCGGGGGCCCTCCGTCTCGCCCCACTGGTAGATGAGGTTGTAGTAGGTCATACAGACGAGCGGGACGTCGACGTCGAGGTCCTCGACGAACTCGAAGAAGCGGGCCGGCGTCATCCCCGCCTCGAGGGCGCGGACGACCGCCTCCTGGATGGTCGGCCCCTCGGCGATGGGTTCCGAGAAGGGCAGTCCCAACTCGATGACGTCCGCGCCGCCGCGCTCGAGCGCCTCGACGTAGGCGAGCGAGGAGTCGTAGTCGGGGTCCCCGACGGCGAGGTACGGGATGTAGGCGGGGCCGTCAGCGAACGCCCGGGCGATCGCCTCGCTGTTTCCGGTCGAGTCGGACATCTACAGCCCCCCCGTGAACATCGACATGTCCGGTCCCGCATCCAGATCGCGGCGATCCGTCTCCTCGATCACGGACTCGAGGTCCTTGTCCCCCCGTCCCGAGACGGTGACGACGACCGTGTCCCCGAGGGCGTCGTCCTCGGCGTCTGCGTCGTACTCGTCGCCTTCGTCGTCCTCACCGTCGCCACCGTCCCCGCCCGCGACCGCCTCGAGGTACGCGATCGCGTGGGCGGACTCGAGCGCGGGGATGATCCCCTCGGTTCGCGAGAGGCGGTGGAACGCCTCCAGGGCCGCCTCGTCGTCGACGGCCGCGGGGGTAACCCGCTCCTCGTCGACGAGGTGGGCGAGCTGCGGGCCGACGCCGGCGTAATCGAGCCCGGAGGAGACGGAGTGGCTCTCGACGATCTGGCCGTGGGAGTCCTGCAGCAGTCGCGTGCGCGCGCCGTGGAGCACGCCCTCCTCGCCGGCGTAAAGCGACGCCGAGTGGGGCGCGACGCCCTCGTCCTCGTCGACCTCGAGGCTCGCGCCGCCGGCCTCGACGGCGTGTAACGCCACCTCGGAGTCCTCGAGGAACGCCGCGAACGACCCCATCGTGTTCGAGCCGCCGCCGGCGCAGGCGACCACGTCGGTGGGCAGGCCGCCGGTCGCCTCGATCGCCTGCCAGCGCGCCTCCTCGGAGACGACCGACTGGAAGTCGCGGACCATCGCCGGGAAGGGGTGAGGTCCGACGACGCTGCCGATGACGTAGTGGGTGTCCTCGACGGATCCGGCCCAGTCGCGCATGGTCTCGGAGATCGCCTCCTTGAGCGTCCCGCGGCCGGCGGTCACCGGGGTGACCTCGGCCCCGTTGAGCTTCATCCGGAAGACGTTGGGACGCTGGCGGTTGATGTCGCGTTCGCCCATGTAGATCTCACAGGGCATATTGAGGTGGGCGGCCGCCATCGCCGTCGCGGTGCCGTGCTGTCCGGCGCCGGTCTCCGCGATGATCCGCTCTTTGCCCATGTACTTCGCGAGCAGGACCTGCCCGAGCGCGTTGTTGAGCTTGTGGGCGCCGCCGTGGAGCAGGTCCTCGCGTTTCAGATAGACGTCACGGTCGTACCGCTCGGAGAGCCGCTCGGCGTGCTGGAGCGGCGTCGGCCGCCCGCCGAAGTCGCGAAGTCGCCGTCGGAGTTCGTCCATGAAGCCGTCCTCGTTCTCGAGGACGTACCGTTCGTAGGCGTCGGTCAGCTCCTCGATCGCGGGCATCAGCGCCTCCGGAACGTACTGGCCGCCGTACCGTCCGAAATTCCCGTCCGTACCGCCCGAAACGGGGGTCGGATCCTCCGGCGGTCGCTCGTCGACGTCGGTTCCCGTCCGTCGCCCGTCGACGTCGGTCCTCGTCCCCTCGTCCGCGTCGGTCGTGGTTTCGCTCATGATGTCGGTGTGTCGTGTTCCGCGGCGTCCGTGGCGTCCGTGGCGGGTCGCGTCGAGTCGTCGGTCGGCGCGCCGTCGGGCGTCGAGTCGTCGGTCGACGCGCCGTCGGGCGCCGAGTCGTCGGTCGATCGGTCCCTCTCCGCGGTGGTAAACGTTCGCGTGTTCGATCGGACGTCGCCGTCCATGATGGCGCTGCCGATCAACAGCGCGTCGGCGCCGGCCGCACGCATTCGGCGGGCGTCCGCGGCGGCGGTGACGCCGCTTTCGGCGATCAACGTCACGTCGTCGGGCGCGTGCGGCGCAACCGACTCGAAGGTCGAGAGGTCGACCTCGAGACGGGCCAGATCGCGGTTGTTCACCCCGACGAACCGCGCGCCGGCGGCGATCGCCCGCTCGAGCTCCTCGCGGTCGTGGACCTCGACGAGGACCTGAAACCCCCGATCGCGGGCCGCCGCCAGAAGCGGCCCGAGGTCGTCGCCGAGGAACCGCGCGATGAGCAGGACGACGTCGCTTTCGACCGCGTCGAGCTGGTCCTCGGTCACGAGGAAGTCCTTGCGGAGGACGGGAACGTCCACGGCATCGCGAACGCGCTCGAGGGTGTCCGTCGACCCGCCGAAGTGGTCGGGCTCCGTCAACACCGAGAGCGCGGCGGCCCCGCCATCGACCATCTCCGTCGCGAGCGCGACCGGGTCGTCCTCTCGGGTGCCCTCGGTCGTCGGGCTGGTCGGCTTGACCTCCGCGATCACCGGCGTTCGACCGTCCGCCTCCGCGGCATCGAAAGCCGCCTCCAGATCGCGAGGATCGGCGTCGACGCGCTCGCCGCCGTCGCCATTGCCGTTATGGCCATTGCCGCCGTCGCCCGATCGCGTCCTCGCGGACTCCAGTATCGACCGGACCGCGGGCGCGAGTTCCTCCGTGTCGTCGTCCATTACTGATCACTAATGTACGTATCTGTTCATAAGGCTTGCGTCCCGGCCGCCGAGATCGGGCGGCCGCGGGGGACGGCGAAGGGTCCGACGGAGGCAACTTGCTTATGGGTCCGGCTCCGACGGTCGTCACATGGATCGAGACGCCACGGGAGGCCGGAAACGGCGGCGGGAACAGAGCGTGGGCGGACGTATCGAGGGGTCGACCGCGAAGCGTACACGGAGGCTCCGGCGGTGGTGAGCCTCGCCGGGACGACGGGCGTCTACGCGCGCTCGTACGAACGACTCGATCGAGCGGTCGAGATCGGCTTCGCGAGCGGCCACGTGATCTCCGCGTCCTTCCCGCGGTCGATCCCGGCGGACGCCGAGTCCGACCACGAGCTGCTCGACCGGATCGGCGAGTACCTCTCGGGGAGCGAGGAGGCGTTCGCGGACGTCGAGCTCGGGTTAACCCTCCCCACCGACCGCCGCGGGGTGCTCGAGGCGGTCGAGGGGATCCCCTACGGGGAGTCCGTCTCGGTCAGCCGGGTGACGCGGATGGCGGGCCGCGACGACAACGACGCCGAGGATCTCGAGTTCGTGAAGGACGCGCTGCGGGACAACCCGACCCCGCTCTTCGTGCCCGACCACCGCGTCGAGGGCGGTCCCTACGCCACGCCGGGAGACGTTCGCGAAGTGTTCCGCGACGTGGAGGGACTTCGCTGACTTGGTACGTGGGTCGAGAACGGAGACCGGGTACGCGGATCGGATACGGGGACCGGGAACAGGGATCGGGCGGGATGGAACGGTTTTAACCCCCCAGCGGCGTACCGGGGGTATGACCGACGTCGAGATCCCCGCGGACCACCCGCGCTACGAGTCGCTCGTGACGCGACACCGGATCGAGGCGGGCATCGAGAAGGGGATCACCTCGAGGCAGGGGCTGATCGCACAGGGGCGCGGGGAGGCGTTCGACTACCTGCTCGGCGAGCGAACCATCCCGTCGGCGAGGGCGGCAGAACGCGCGGCGGCCGCGCTCCTGCTTTCGGCCGATCATCCCGTGCTCTCGGTGAACGGAAACGTGGCGGCGCTCGTCCCCGAGGAGATCGTCGAACTCGCGGCGGCGACGGAGGCCGACCTCGAGGTGAACCTGTTCAACCGCACGGAAGAGCGGATGGAACGGATCGCAGAACACCTCCGCGAGCACGGGGCGACCGAGGTGAAGGGCCTCGCGGGCGACGGCCGGATCCCGGGGCTCTCCCACGAGCGGGCGACGGTCGACGCCGACGGGATCGGGGCGGCCGACGTCGTGCTCGTTCCCTTAGAGGACGGCGACCGCGCCGAGGCGCTCGCGTCGACCGGGAAGACGGAGATCGTGATCGACCTCAATCCCGGCTCGCGGTCGTCCCGCTCCGCGGCCGTCCCGATCGTCGACAACATCGTGCGGGCGATCCCGAACGTGACGCGCCACGCCCGCGAGCTCTCGGACGCGCCGATCGAGGAGCTACAGTACGTGATCGACTCCTTCGACCGCGAGGAGGCGCTCGAGGCGGCCGAGACGGCCATCCGACGGGGATCATTCGACGACGACGGGGACGCGGAAGCGGACGGCCGGAACGACGACGCGGAAGCGAACGACGAGTGACTCACTCCGCCTCGATCGAGGAGGCCGACGCGAACGGGTCCTCGCCGAGGCGGTCGCGGTCGTGGGACGCCTCGAAGTCGAGGTCGGGACCGCGGGCGACGACGCCGGAGGGGTTGACGTCCGGGTGGGTCGTGTAGTAGTGTTCGGTGATGTGGTCCAGCTCCACCGTCTCCGCGACGCCCGGAAGCTGGTAGAGGTCCCGTAGGTACCCCCAGAGGTGCTCGTACTCGTGGATGGCCCGGACGTTGCACATGAAGTGGGTGTGGTAGACGTGATCGAAGCGGATGAGCGTCGTGAACATGCAGACGTCCGCCTCCGTGAACCGGTCGCCGGCCAGGAACCGCCGGTCCGCGAGCACCTCGTCCCACCGGTCGAGAGCTCCGAAGAGGTCGTCGATGGCCTCGTCGTAGGCCTCCTGGGAGGTCGCGAAGCCGGCGCGGTAGACGCCGTTGTTGATCGGCTCGTAGATCTCCGTGATGATCTCGTCGACGCGGTCGACCGCCGCCTCGTCCTCCGGTAGGAGCCGGCGGCCGTTTCCGAGGTCGCCGAAGGCGGTGTCGAGCATCCGGAGGATCTCGCGGGACTCGTTGTTGACGATGGTGTCCTCGACGGTGTCGTAGAGGACGGGCACCGTCACGCGGCAGGTGGCCTCGGGGTCCGCGCGCACGTACAGCTCGCGGAGGTAGTCGCTATCGTGGACGCGGTCGCGGGTACAGCCCGCCTTCTCGGGGGTGAACTGCCAGCCGTCGTCCCCGCGCCAGGGGTCGACGACGGAGACGTCGATGACGTCCTCGAGGTCGAGCATCGAGCGGGCCAGCAACGCGCGGTGGGCCCACGGACACGCGTAGGAGACGTACAGGTGGTACCGTCCGGGTTCCGGCTGGAAGCGGTCGTCCGGCTCCGCGTCGACGTGAGAGGGGACCTCAGATCCGGCGACCCAGTTCCGAAAGGTGGTCGTCTGTCGGGTGAACGCGCCGGAATCGTCGGTCGACTCGTGGGCGTCCACGCGCCACTCGCCGTTCACGAGCTTGTTCATACGGGACCGACGGGCGCGATCGTGTTAACGGTTGCTGGGACGAGCGAGTCCGAGAGTCCGACGATGGGAGGACGGTCGGTCGCGAACTAAACAGCAGGCGTCGTGGGAGCGACCGCGGAGAACGTGAAAGCGAGGGGAAACGGATTGATCCTCATATGTGGAACCATTAGTTGAATAGTTCCAAAGTGTATCGGGATATAGCATATATAAATAAACTGTTTCCTTATACAGATTGAAGAACACACAAGAATTCCAAGTATTCTATCCAATACCCACGGAACAATTATACCGGAGTGGACGAACGATGCGATCGTGATACGATGAGACACGGAGACGTTTCCTCCTCGAGCGACACCGTCGGCGTGGCAGTTCACCAGACCGCGGCGCCGAGTCCCGACTCCACGGAGGAAGTGCTCGAACAGTGCGAGACCATCGCCGACCGGATCGAGGGGATCACGACCGGCGCGCCCGGCGTCGATCTGGTGATCTTCCCGGAGTACTCGACGCAGGGGATCACCTACGACGAGGACCAGATGATGGAGCTGGCGACCGAGGTTCCGGGCCCCGAGACGGAGATCTTCTCGCGGGCCTGCGAGGAACACGGCGTCTGGGGGGTCTTTTCGATCACCGGCGAGAAACACGAGGACCATCCCGACCGGAACCCGTACAACACCCTGATCCTGATCGACGACGAGGGGGAGATCAGACAGAAGTACCGAAAGATCCTGCCGTGGTGTCCGATCGAGGGCTGGACCGCGGGCGAGGAGACCTACGTCACGGAGGGGCCGAAGGGGCTGAAGATCAGCCTCATCATCTGTGACGACGGGAACTACCCGGAGATCTGGCGCGACTGCGCCTACAAGGGCGCGGAGCTGATCGTCCGCTGTCAGGGGTACATGTATCCGGCGGCCGAGCAGCAGGAGATCGTCGCGCGACACGCGGCGTGGTCGAACAACGCCTACGTCGCCGTGGCGAACCTCGCGGGCAACGACGAGGTCTACTCCTTCTTCGGGAAGTCGAACATCGTCGGCTTCGACGGCCGGGTCCTCGGCGAGTGCGGCAGCGACGGGAACGTCTGGCAGTACGCGGAGCTTTCCGTCCCGGCGATCCGCGACGCCCGGGCGAACTGGCAGAGCCAGAACCACCTCTACAAGCTGTTGCATCGCGGGTACACCTCGAGTGAGGCGGCCGGCCTCGGCGACGGCGAGTCCGCGAACCCGTTCTCGTTCTACGAGGACTGGGTGACCGATCCGGAGGCCGCCGAGGAGCGGATCGAGGAGATCACCAGGTCGACGACCGGCACCGCGGACGCCCCGATCGAGGGGCTCACGACGGACGAGGAGGAGGAGCCGTCGGAGTCCGCCGAGCCGGAGTCGGTCGAGGTCCCGAGCGACGACTGAGGGAGCGGTCGCCGCGCTCGAGCCCGAAGGCGAGCCCCACGGAACTTAAGCCCGCAGCGGCCCAATCCGGGAGCATGCCCGCGACGAAGGAGGTCAAATGCGAGAGCGCCGACTGCGAGCTCGACATGTTCGAGAACCACTACACCTACGACGTCCCGGAGGACCACTCGGTCGACGACCTGCGGTGTCCCTACTGCGGCGGCCGGGCCCTCTCCGTCATCGAGGTGTGAGATGCCGGCGTTCCTCTCCGCCGGCAGACGGACGGTGAAGGGCGTCCTCGAGCGCGTCGGACGCGGCTGGGGAAAGTACCAGGAACGGCGCCCCCTCGATCACGACCTGCTGGAGAGCGACGACGCCTACCTCGTCGTCTTCGACGCGCCGGGGATCCACGGGGACGACGTCGACGTTCGGTTCGTCGACCGAACGATCGAGGTCACGCTCCGGCGCCCCGTCGATCAGGAACGCCGGAGCGGGTTCGACCTCGTCTTTCCGGGACGGGGACGCACGCTCGCCGGCAGCGTCACGCTCCCCCCGGAGGCCCGCGTGACGCCGCGCGGCGCGAACGCGACGGTCACCCGGGCCGGAACCCTCGAGGTGGAGATCCGAAAGACCGACGCCGCGGCGAGCGGATAGTCGGAGCTACTTCTCCGCTGACTCCGAATCGCGCGCGTCGGGGCCGTCGTTCGACCCGCCCCTCGTAGCCGATCCACCCTCCACATCCGAATCGTCCTCCGAGTTCGTTCCGGCCCCCGCGTCCGGATCCGAATTCGCCTCCGGCCTGAGGATCACGGCCGAGACGCGCATCCCCTCGACCTCGGAGACCTCCAGTTCGTGCTCGCCGACGATCACCCGGTCGCCGACCTCCGGGGGTCGACCGAGCCTCGAGAGGACCAGTCCGCCGACGGTCTCGACCGTGTCGGTCGCGAAGTCGGTTCCGAGTTCGTCGTCGAGCGCCGAGAGCGCGAGCCCGCCGTCGACCACCGCTGGGCCGTCCTCGGGGCGGTCGATCCCCGGTTCGCGACCGCGAACGTCGAACTCGTCGCGGATGTCCCCGACGACGACCTCCACGATGTCCTCGATCGTGACTATCCCCTCGAGGACGCCCCACTCGTCGATGACCGCCGCCATCTGCGCGTGTCGGTCCTGGAGGTCCGAAAGCAGCGTCGCGACGTTGGTCGTCTCCGGGACGACGTGGATGTCGCGGGCGATGTCGCCGGCGGTGGCCGCGGACTCGGTTCCGGTCCCGTTCGGCGAGCCGTCGACGAGCTGGATCGCCCGCACGACGTCCTTTGCGTCGACGAGGCCGACGACCTGGTCGGGATCGTCAGCGTCCACGACGGGATAGCGGGTGTGGCCCGACTCGACGATGATCGATCGGAGGTCGACGAGCGAGGCGTCGGCGGGAACGGTTCGCACGTCGGGACGCGGAACCATCACCTCGCGGGCGACGACGTCGTCGAGCTGGAAGACGCGCTCTATCATCTCGACCTCCTCGGCGGCGACGTGACCCTCGTCTCCGGCGTTCGAGAGCGCCATTCGAAGCTCCGTCTCGGTGAGCGTCTCGTCCGTCTCGGAGGCGGGGGGAACGCCGATCAGGCGCGTGAAGGCGTTGGCGGTCCCGTTGAACACCACGATCCCGGGATAAAACAGGTAGTAGAAGAGGTGCATCGGCGCCGCGACGAGCAGCGCGATCCGCTCGGCCTGGGCGATGGCGATCGTCTTGGGTGCGAGCTCGCCGAAGACGACGTGGAGGAACGTGATCACGCCGAATCCGATCGCGAAGGCGACGAGGTGGACCAGGCTGGCGGGCAGAAATTCGCCGAGCACGGGCTCGATGATCGCCGCGACCGCGGGCTCGCCGATCCACCCGAGTCCGAGCGAGGCGATCGTGATCCCGAGTTGGGTCACGGCCAGGTAATCGTCGAGGCTGTCCATCGCCTCCTGGAGCAGTCCCGCGCCGGCTTTGTCCTTCGCGACGGCCTCCTCCACGGCGGTCGCGCGGACCCGAACGTACGCGAACTCGGAGGCGACGAAGAAGCCGTTCAACGCGACGAGCACGAGCGCCGCGAGGATCCGGCCGACCGAGAGCGCGACGTCTACCATCGGTCCTCCGGTCGGTGACTATTGCGTCGGCGTGCATCGGACTGGCGTGGCCATCGAGCGGTGCGGCCTCGACGGCTCGACTGGCGGGTCGGGGGCGGTCCGTGATCGAACATACGTCCCCTTCAGTCGGTCGCCACTAAACGGTACTGTCCGAGAGCGGAGTGTCCGATCGCACCAACGGACACCCGTTTCTTCCGACGGTTGCGTCGAAAGCTAATCGACGGAGCGGCCCGAATCCACCGCAACGGCTTTCCGAAAGCCTCCGGAATCGGTCCGCCATGGAACGCCACGACATGCCGGTGCAGATCGACGGATCGATCGGCGATCGGATCCTCACGGAGTTCCTCGAGGACGTGATCGCGGCGATCCCGCAAGTCATCGCCGGCGTGGTCTTCTTGATCCTGGCGTTCGTGGTGATCAAGCTCGCGCTCGCCGCCACGCGAACCGCGTTCGACCGGATCTATCCCGAGGAGCAGCGACTCATCGTCGACCTCTCCGTGGCGGTCGTCGGGCTATTCTTATGGTTCGGCGCGGCGCTCGCGCTGTTGAAGATCGTCGGCCTCGGCGACGTCGCCGCGAGCCTCGGAACCGCCGGCGGGTTCATCGGGCTGGGCGTCGCCTTCGCGTTGAAGGAGATGATCGCGGACACGGTCGCCGGCGTCTACCTCCTCAAGGACCCGGACTTCACGCCCGGCGACCGCGTGGAGACGGCCTCGGTTACGGGGACCGTGACGCAGATCGACCTCCGAAAGACCCGGATCAGGGCCGACGACGGGGAGCTCGTCGTGCTGGCGAATCGCGACGTCGAGAAGAAGTGGACGAACCGATCGCGTGGGGAGAACGCCGACGCCGGGTGAAAACCATCATCAAAGGAGCCGACGCCGGCTGAAGTCGATCGTCGGAGGACGCCGACGCCGGCCGAGATCGATCGTCGCGGACCTGCACCCGCACCCGCATCCGCGCCGTTTTACCGTCTCGGGCGAGTAGGACGCGCCAATATGACCGATCCGGCCGCAGTCGACGGCGGGACCCCCGCCGATCCCGCGGACCTGTCCGTCACCATCGTCGACGGGTACGTCGACGAGCCGGCGCACTTCGGCGTGCCGCCGTACATCTCCACCTACCCGCGGTACACGGCCGGCGCGCTGGTCGACGCCGGCGTGCCGCAGTCTTCGATCACCTACCACACGATCGACGAGCTCCGCGAGGAGCGGAACAGGCGGGCGGACGTCGCCGACGCCGACCTGTTCGTCTACGTGGGCGGGATGACCGTCCCGGGAAAGTACGTCGGCGGCACCCCGGCGGAGCCCGACGAGGTCCGCGAACTTGCCTGGACCGCGGAGGGGACCACGCTGCTCGGCGGCCCGGTCCGGTTCGGGGTCGGCGAGGAGAACGCCGGCGCCCAGGAGACCGAGCGGGACGACCTCGACTACGACTTCGTCGCGAAGGGCGACGTCGAGGCGGCCGCGTACGACCTCGTCGCGAACGGGCTGGAGGGCTTCGGCAATCGGATGCGCGAGAACCCCGAGGTCGACCGCTGGGCCCGCCTCGGTGCGTTCGTGGTCGAACAGCACCCGAACCACCCCGACCACCTCATCTGCGAGCTGGAGACCTCCCGCGGGTGCGCCTACCGGTGTTCGTTCTGTACCGAGCCGCTGTACGGCAACCCGGCGTTCCGCGACGTCGAGGGCGTCGTCGGCGAGGTGGGGGCGCTCGCCTCGCGCGGCGTGGGGCACTTCAGGCTCGGCCGCCAGGCCGACATCCTGGCGTTCGGCGGCGACGGCGAGGCGCCGAATCCGGACGCGCTCCGCCGGCTCTACGGCGGCATCCGCGAGGTCGCGCCCGATCTGGAAACCCTCCACCTCGACAACATGAATCCGGTGACGATCGTCGACTACCCCGAACGGTCCCGCGAGGCGATCCGGATCATCGCCGAACACAACACGCCGGGCGACACCGCGGCCTTCGGCCTCGAGTCGGCGGACCCGGTCGTGCGCGAGCAGAACAACCTCCTCGTGTCCGCCGACGAGTGTCTGGAGGCCGTCCGCGTCGTCAACGAGGAGGGCGGCTGGCGTCCCGGCGACACGCCCGAGGCGACGCCCGGCGGCGACGATCGCGTCCTCGGCCCCTCGACCGGTCCCGAGGCCTCGCCGCGCCTCCCGAAGCTGCTTCCCGGGATCAACCTCGTTCACGGGCTCCAGGGCGAACGCGAGGAGACCTTCGAGCACAACCGGCGGTTCCTCCAGCGCGTCTACGACGAGGGGCTGATGCTCCGTCGGATCAACATCCGGCAGGTGATGGCGTTCGCGGGCACGGAGATGGCGGAGACGGGAGCCGACGTCGCCGAGGACCACAAACGCCAGTTCAAACGCTACAAGGAGGAGGTTCGCGAGACGATCGACAATCCGATGCTCGACCGCGTGGTCCCGCCGGGAACGGTCCTCCCGGACGTCCACCTCGAGTACCACCAGGACGGGACCACCTTCGGCCGCCAGCTCGGCACCTACGCGCTGCTCGTCGGCATCCCTGGCGAGCGCGAACTGGGACGTGCGATCGACGTCGCGATCGTCGACCACGGGTACCGGTCGGTCACCGGGGTTCCCTACCCCCTCGACGTCAACGAGGCGTCGATGGACGAGCTGACCGCGATCCCCGGCATCGCGCAAAGTACCGCCGGCGACGTGATCGTCGGCCGCCCCTACGAGTCGCTCGCGGAGGTCCCCGTGGAGACGATCGACCTCTCGCGGTACTTCGTGGCTGGCGACGGCGACGAAGGCGACGGCGGTCGGATTCCGGGAGCGGCAGGAGCGGGGATCCACAAACCGGCGTCCGGAAGAAGCGACTGATCGATGTCGGACGAGGACCGGGACGCGGATCCCACGGGGACGTCACCGTCGACGTCGACGCCTACGACGAGATCTCGAACGGGACGTCCGTCGATCCGCCGAGTCCCGATCCGGACGCCCTCGACGCGAGCGCCCGGCGGGACGACGAACGCGTACGTCCTCGGCGACCTTCTCGTCGATCCGGCCGGCAGGCACCCGGACCTCGATCGAGTCGCCGAGTCCGTCGAACACGTCGCAGTCACCCACGCCCACCCCGACCACGTCGGCGCGGTCGCCGAGTACGCGGCCGCCGCGGAAGCGACGACGTGGGCCCCGTCGGCGTTCGCGGACCGCTTCGAGGAGGCGACCGGGGCGGAGCCCGACGCGACCTTCACGGAGGGCGATGCGATCGGGAGCGCCGACGCGATCGCCATCGCGACGCCGGGCCATGCCGTCGACCACTTCGCGTTTGCGGTCGGCGAAGGGACGGAACACGAGGGGGCTCCCCGCGGCGGGGAGGCGATCCTCTGCGGCGATCTGGCGCTCGCGGAGGGCAGCGTCGTCGTCAGCCGGGAGGGCGGCGGCCTCCGAGCGTATCTCGAGAGCCTCCGTCGGATCAGGGATCGAGGCCCGACGGTCCTGTACCCGGGCCACGGCCCGGCGATCCAGGATCCGCGCTCGACCCTCGATCGGCTGATCGACCGCCGACTCGACCGGGAGCGGTCGGTGCTCGAGGCCGTCGAGGCGGGCGCGAGCGACGTCGATGCGGTTCTCGAGGGGGCCTACGATCGGGACCTGATCGGCGTCGAGGACCTCGCCCGCGCGACCGTTCGCGCACACCTCGAGAAGCTCCTCAAGGATGGGCGGATCGAGGGGGCGTGGCGCGATCGGCTCTGATCGGACCGGCCAGGAGAATCGAACTCGCCTCGGCGACGCGGTGCTCAACTCGCGACGTCGTCGGTTCGCTGCCGTGGGAGGTTCCGCCGGTGGAGGACGTACTCGGCCAGCGTGCGGACGAGGATCGAAACGAGCGCGAGGAGGCCGAGGCCGACTCCGACGAACAGGAGTCCGATGGCGCCCGGCCCGGACATCGGCTCGTCCGAGAGGGTGGCGATCAGGACCGCGAACGCGCCGCCCGCCAGAAGGGGCACGACGACCTCGACTGCACGAACGACCGTGTACGCCGGACGAGCGGCGAGCCGGTCGGTCGGCGAGTCGTCCTCGGAACGGAGCGTCCGATACCCCGCGACAAGCGCCTCGGCGAGGACGACGAGCGCGAGAACGGGCCCGAGGAAGGCGACGAGGAGGAGAACGCGGAGCTGTTGGCCGGGGAGGATCCGAAAGAACCCGAGCGTGGCGATGGCGAGGATACAGACGACGGCGACGAGCTTGCAGGCCTGGAGGGGCTTTGCGGCGAGGAACCGGCGGATCATGGGTTGTGGTACGAATCTGACCCCCTCGACGTCATAAATCCCCGTCCCGGTCGACCGGCGTCACCCGCGCACGCTCGTTCGACACGACGCCGTGATCGGCGTCCGCGACGTCCGAGGGGATCGAGTCGGCGGTCCCGGCGTATCGAGATCGGAGCGAGGCCGCGACCGCGTCGCGCACGCAGACGCGCGCCGCCCGTCCGACCGGCGTAGCGCTTCCGGAGAACCGCGCGTGCTCGCCGTCGGGGTCGTCGCCGACCACGATCGCATCGGAAGTCGTCCCCGGAACTCCGGTCGTCGCGAGCAGCGTGGCGGCCTTGGCCTCGGCGACGACGGCGAGCAGGTTCGCGAGCGCGCCGGAGGCGAGCGACCGCGTGGTGACGGCGATCACGTTGACGGTGCCGTCGTGGCGGTGCTCGTCGAGGGACACCCCGCCGACATCCGCGTTCGGATCGCGATCCGCGATCGGCAACGCGGCGGGATTCGAAATGCCGGCGGTGGCGACGGCCGCGACCGGGCCGAGACGGGCACGTCGCGCGTGCGCCTGGTCGACCCCGGTGAGGAGCGCGGGGGCGGCGCCGGAGCCCGCACCCGATCCGAAGCCGGCCCGGTCGAGTCGCTCGGCGACGTAGGATCCGAGGTCCCGGTCGTCGAACCCGTCGGGAACGGTGAGGTTGTAGGCGGCGTCGGCGACTTCCTGCCCGCCGTCGAAACCGGTCGAGAGGAACCGCGTGTCCGGGCGCGCCAGCCGACAGACGCCGTCGGAGACGGTCGCCTCGAGGACCGGATCGGAACGTGGTGACGAACCGGATCCGGAGCCGGAATCGGGGCCGGAGTCGGAGCCGAAACGATCAGACATCGAGCGCCTCGAGGAGCCCGTCGTTCTCCGTCGGCCGACGCACGGCGACGCGAACGTGGCGATCGAGCGTGCGGAAGGTTCGAGCGTCCCGGATCGCGTAGCCGGCCTCGCGCGCGTCGTCGATCAACGCGTCGACGGACGCGTCGTCCGGGTCGACCTCGAGGAGCAGGAACGGGGCGTCGGAGGGGAACACTCGAAAGCGGGTCGCGAGGCGGTCGGCCATCCGTTCGCGCTCGCTCGCGACGCGCTGGCGGGTGCGTTCGAGGAACGCCCCGCGACCGAGACAGTGCGCGCCGACGGCGGCGGCCGGCGTGGAGAGCCCCCAGGACGGCCGCGCCGTCTCGAGCGCCTCGCGCCACTCGCCGGTCGCGACGAGGAACCCCGCACGCAGCCCCGGGAGACCGAAGACCTTCGTGAGCGATCGCGCGACGACGACGCCCGGTGCCGGACCGAGGCTCTCCCGATCGGTGAAATCGAGGAACGCCTCGTCGACGAGGAGCGGCGTGTCTCCCCCCCGACACCGCGCCGCGAACGCTTCCAGGTCCGGCTCCGGATACGCCTGGCCGGTCGGGTTGTTCGGGTGACAGACGACCGCGAGCGCGTACTCCGCCGGATCGGCCTCGAGGATCGACTCGTGGGAGACGAACTCCGGACTGCCACCCTGCAGGCGGACCTCGCGTGCGTACTCGCCGAAGGAGGGCTCGGGGAGGAGCACGCGGTCGCCCTCGGAGACCGCGATCGAACAGACGAGCCGGATCCCCGCGAGCGCGCCGGCGGTCGGGATCACCTCCGGGCCGTCACACCCCACGGCGTCGGCGGCGGCGGTTCGGAACTCGGTGTAGCCGTCCGACGGGTACCGCCGCGAGACGGAGAGGGCGGCCTCGTAGACCGGCGTGACGCCGGGGGGCGACTCGGGGTTCGTGTTCGCGCTGAAGTCGACCACGGCGGGGTCGCTCGTCCCGCCGTGGGGGACGCGGTCGAGGGCGGCGAGGGCGTCGCGGTCCATACGGTACGGAGGGCCGCGATCGGCTACAAAGGTTCCGCTCCCCACAACGTCGATCGGCGTCGGGGACCCGCGTCATCGATCGCCGCTTAGATCCGATCGCGTGCGACGGCGAGGTCGCCGGGACGGTTCACGTTCACGGCGAGGGCCGGATCGTCGCGAATCCACCGACGACCGGGCTCGTCGCGGTCTCCATCGTCACCGTCGTCATTCCCGTCGTCGTCACCTCCGTCGTCGCCGACGACGTTCAGCCCCGTCGGTGCGAGGGGCCGACCTCGGTCGTCGGAGCCGAGCGTGGCGTCGACGCTGACGCCGAGACGTCGTTTCGTCCCGGCCGGAACGCAAACCGAGAGCGAGCGCGGCACCGAACGATCGGATCCGGACGTCGCTACGTCCGGTCCGGTCCAGAACCGCTCGACGGTCGCGTCCACGTGGGACGCGCGAAGCAGCGGGAGGTCGGCGACGACTGTGAGTGCGGGCGTTCCGACCGTCTCGATCGCGGCTCGAAGATCCGCGACGTACCCCTCGCCGGTACCCTCGTGGACGACGAGATCGATCCCCTCGGCACGTCCGACCGCCTCGGGTCGGTCGGTCACATCGTCACGTCCGACCGCCTCGAGGTGTTCGATCGTCTCCGGCGCGTGCGGGGAGGCGACCGCGTGAACCGAACCGATCGAGTCCGCCTCGATCAGGGCAGAGAGGACGCGGTCGACCATCGGTCGCTCCCCGACCGTCACGAGCGGCTTCTCGTCGTACTCGACGTCGATCGTCCCCTCGGCTTCGTCCTCGCACGCGTCGAGGAGGCGCGTCCCCCGACCGCCACAGAGCAGGACGGCGGGAATCCGTGAGGACGCCGGAGGCGGCACGGTCGAGGACGACGGATCGGGGGTCACGCGATCGCCCACGCGATCACCCCCGCGTGTAGCGCGAGCGCCCGGCCGAGTTCGTTCGCGGCCCCGATCACGTCGCCGCTGACGCCGCCGAGCCACGACCGGGTGCGAACGAGGAGCACGACCGCGACCGCGGGCCCCGCGAGCAGCGCGGCGAGCGCGGGGATGTGAACGCCGAGCGGGAGGCCGGTCGCGACCTGAAACGAGGGACCGAGGACTACGGGAGACGCGAGGAGGGCCGCGGGAATCAGGGCTCGAGCGTCGGAGACGTCGACCAGTTGCGATCCGAGTCCCTCGTGGGCCGCGGTTCCGAGGGCGACGAGCAGCGCCATTCCGAGCTTGGCGCCGACCTCGGCGGCGAGGACGATCCGGGCGGCGTCGAGGGGACGCATCGACGGCGGCGAGGCCAGCCCGACGGCCCCGAGCGCGAGGACGAACAGGGTGACGACGAGCGCGAGCGCTCCGCCGACTCCGACGCCGGCGTCCCGAAGCGCCTCGCGTCGACGCTCCGGATCGTGGGCCGCGATCGCGTCGCCCAGGTCGGCCAGCCCGTCGGCGTGTGTGACGCCGGTCGACAGGTAGATGGCGAGCAGGTAGATCGCCGCGACGGTCGGCCAAGGGAACGGGAGGAGAAATCCGGCCCCCGCGACGGCGCCGACGAGCGCGCCGACGACCGGCATCGTCCACGGGGACCGCCGGAAGGCCCCGAAATCCGCCTCGGAACGGCCGGGGACCGGGATCCGGGTGAGAAACGCGACGGCACCGCGAACAGCGTGAACGGCGCTCGCTCCGCCGCCGTCGGAGCTGTCGAAGTCGTCGGACTCCGTCATACGACGAGGACCCCCTGCATCGACATCGACCCGACGACCGAGAGATCGACGACGCCCGCCGCGATCGTGGCGAGCGCGATCCCGAGCCACCCCGCCCGGTCGACGATCCGGACTCCGACCGCCGCGGTGGCGGCGTCCGGGAGGTCCCTCTCGGGGTTCAACGCGTAGGCACCCGGCTTCTCGAGCCGGCGGTCCAACGCGAGCGCGGCCGTCGCCATCGGCCAGCCGGAGTTCGGCGATTCGGGGACGGCGGCGAATCGGCGGGCGGCGAAAAGCGTCGCCGGCCGACCGGCCGCGAGCGCGACGAGCGCGGCGGAGACGCGCGCGGGGATCCACATCACGAGGTCGTCGAGCCGCGCCGGAGCCCACCCGATCCGGCGCGTGGGGTAGCCGACCATCGAGTCGAGGGTGTTGACGCCCTTCACCCACGCCGCCGCGCCGGCGGCGACCGACAACGCGAGGTCGGGCCGACCGGCCGCCGAGGCGATCGCCGCCCCGGTGACGAACCCGAGGAGAGGGGCGATCAGCCCGTCCGCGAGGTTCTCCGCCGCGCTCTCGACGGCCGCGGAGCGGACCTCGCCCGCGGAGAGATCGGTCGCGTCGCGACCCGCGAGCGCACGGAGGTCCTCGCGGGCGCGGGAGAGATCGGTCTCCGTTCGTTCGACGACACGGCCGGCGATCGCGATCAAGAGACGATGGCTGGAGCACGAGAACAGCACGACTGCGGCGAGCGCGGCCACGAGTACGCCGTCCAAACGGCCGAGCAGTCCCGAACCGGCTCGAGCGAGCGACCCCGAAACGATCCCGACTTCGAAAACGGTCCAGACGTCAAGGACGGCCCCGCCGAGGAGGACGGTCGCGGCGGCGAGGCCGCCGAACCCGATCGGGATCGAGACGGCGAGGACGATGCCCGCCGCCCGTGAGTCCGAGAGGATCCGATCGAGGCGCTCGACGACGGCGCCGAGACGGGCGACCGGGTGGAGACGACCGGGGAGCTCGGCGAACGCGCGATCGAGGACGGCCGCCATCACCACCGCGAGGGCGGCCGACCCAGTCACCGGGCGGTCACCGCCTGGCCTCCAGTCGCGTCGAGAGCTCGGAGAGGGGCGTCTCCGTGACGTCGAGGAAGCGACCGCCGAGATCGGCGATCCCGCCGTCCTCGCTGGGGTCGTCGCCGACGTGGATGAGGTCCTCGACGTCGACGCCGAGGGCGGCCGCGGCGGCCTCGAACGCCTTCGGGTGGGGCTTCCGCCAGCCGCAGCCGATGCTCGTGGTCACCGCGTCGAACTCGCCGCGGAGGCCGGCCCGAACGAGCGTTCGGGGGACGAGTTCGGGGACCGAGCAGTTGGAGAGGATCCCGACCGGGCCGCGGTCGTTGGCAGCGGCGATCGCATCACGGGCGCCCTCCCGAACCGTCACGTCGGGGTCGAATGCGGAGACGACCGCGTGGCGGGCGGCGTTGTCGGAGACGTCGACGCCGCGCGAGGCGAGCGCGCGGCCGACGTGAGCGGGCAGGGGAACGGCGGCACCCTCGGGGGCGTCGACGTGGACCTCGCCGTAGGCGACGTGCCAGTCGTCCGGAACCGTGACGTCTCGGGCCTCGAGTTCGCGGGCGACGGCCTCGGCGGGGTCGGTCGGATACTCGATGTCGACGAGCGTGCCGAACAGATCGAAGGTGACTGCCACGTTGAAAAGCCGTAGGAGCGTGCCGGGATTGAACCTGTCGATCGGGGGGACGGGAGGACCGTCGAACCGGCGACCGATCAGACCTGCCGGGCGAACGCGAGGGTGCCGGAGACGTTCTCGATGTACGCGCGAACGGTCTCGCCCTCGGAGGCGCCGGGCACGAAGATCGTGTACTCGCCGCGCTCCGCGACGCCGTCGCCCTTGCGACCGGTGCCGACGATCTCGACCTCGTAGGTGGTTCCCTCCTCGACCGCCTCGGCGCGCGTCCGGCTCGTGGTCGTTTGCTTCGCGACCGGACGGAACGCGCCGCACGCCTCACACCGAAGCATCGGCGTGCGGTCCTCGGTCACGAGTCGCGTGTCGGGGAGACCACACTCGGAACAGGTCACGTAGGAGGCGACGTAGGCGTCGATCGCCTCCTGGAAGTCGTCGGTGCGGAAGTTGCCGTTGTACCGTGCGACCCCGTTTTCGTACTGCCCGGCGGTACCGAGCTCGCGCTGGATGTTCGAGTGGACGTGTTCCGGGTCACGCGAGAGCGCGTCGGCGATGGCGGAGAGGTTCGTGAGTCGGGTGAACGCGCCGTCCTTCTGGGCGGTCGGGTCCGGAACGCGGAGGCGCTCGTCGTCGCCGCCCAGATCCGGGAGCGCGTCGATCGCGCGGTCGAGACTGGCCTGGTAGTCCATACGGCGATGAGACGACAGAGACGGAAATCGCTTCCGGGTCGTGAGACGACACGGAAACCCTCTCCGAGTCGCGAGACGAACACGGGAGGGGCGCGTCGGACGAGCGTGATCACGAGTGACCGACGACCGTCCGACACGGAGGAAGATACTTATACGTACCGTCAATATCGGGAGACGGACCATGAGCAAGATCACGTTCCGCGCCGACGACGACCTCGTCGATCGCCTGGAGGAGTACGACGCCTCCAAAAGCGAGGTCATGCGGAAGGCGCTCCGCACCTTCCTCGAGGAGGCGGAGGACGCCGATCCGCAGGAGTCCGGATCCGCGTCCGACGTCGACGACGCGATCGCGGAACGTGTCGACGATCTGATCGCGGAGCGGCTGGACGCGGCCCTGGACGAGCGGTTGGGTCCCGATCGATCCGGCCGTCTCGAACCCCACGGCGCGTATACGCCCGAATCGGGGCGGGATATCAACGTAAACGTTACACTCGACGGGGTTTCCGTCGACCGGTCCGACGCGGTCGACGAGGAGGAGCCCGCTCCGACCGACCAGGACCCTGAGCGTAAGACGCGTGCCGAAAACGCCACCGAACGCGCGCAAACGGACCGTAAAACGTGCGGAAGCTGTGGCGAGAACATGCCGGAAGACCACGTTTACTGCCCGAATTGTGGGGAAAAGAGATCCCACCGCGTGTTCTGTGAGTGCGGCGACGAGATCCGATCTGACTGGTCGTTCTGTCCCGGATGCGGCCGGAGAACCCCGGCTGCGGACGTCCTCGATACACCCTAAACCCACGTAAACGGGGGTTCGCACATCGTATACGTCGGTTCAGCAGTTTTGTCTTACACCCGCCGGTAGTTTTAAGTATTCTGCCCATGAGGGTTCATCCGCGTAAGACGGTCGTCTTACAGACGATCGCCACGTCGGCGATTCGGTCGCCGGCGGGCGGTTTTCGTCCGTAGGACACGCACCGGACGCGATATCACCGTCTTACCGGGGGAATGACCATGGAGCGTGTGACACTACGAATCCCGAAACAGCAGATCGAGGAGGTCGAACAGATGGTCGAAACGGGCGAGTTCCCGAACCGGAGCGAGGCGATCCGGTCGGCCGTCCGTGAGATGTTGAACGAACAGGACGGCGAACACGAGACCCGTCGGCGCGCCGAGCGCACCTGGGCGAAGGTGTAACGATGCAGGACATCGTTCAGGACGCACTCGAGAACGCGGAAGCCGAAAAGCGCGAGATGGACGAGGGGATGGACGACGACGACTTCGGCGATCCACGGATCGTCATCGTCGGCGCGGGAGGAGCCGGCAACAACACGATAAACCGGCTGTACAACATCGGCGTCGACGGCGCCGACACCGTCGCCATCAACACCGACAAACAGCACCTGAAGATGATCGAGGCCGACACGAAGATCCTCGTCGGCAAGTCGCTGACCTCCGGGCTCGGCGCGGGCGGCGACCCCAAGATGGGCGAGCGCGCGACCGAGATGGCCCAGGGGACGATAAAGGAGGTCCTCGGCGACGCGGACCTCGTCTTCGTCACCGCGGGCATGGGCGGCGGGACCGGTACCGGAGCCGCACCGGTGGTCTCGAAGATCGCCAAAGAGCAGGGCGCGATCGTCGTCGGGATGGTCTCGACGCCGTTCAACGTCGAGCGCGCCCGCACGGTGAAAGCCGAGGAGGGCCTCGAGGAGCTGCGCAACGAGGCCGACTCGATCATCGTGCTCGACAACAACCGCCTCCTCGATTACGTGCCGAACCTGCCGATCGGGAAGGCCTTCTCGGTGATGGACCAGATCATCGCCGAGACGGTCAAGGGGATCTCCGAGACGATCACCCAGCCGTCCCTGATCAACCTGGACTACGCGGACATGTCCACGATCATGAACCAGGGCGGCGTCGCGGTGATGCTCGTCGGCGAGACCCAGGACAAAAACAAGACCCAGGAGGTCGTGAGCGACGCGATGAACCACCCGCTTTTGGACGTCGACTACCGCGGCGCCTCGGGCGGGCTGGTGCACATCACGGGCGGTCCCGACCTGACCTTGAAGGAGGCAGAGGGGATCGCGGACAACATCACCGAGCGGCTGGAGGCGAGCGCCAACGTGATCTGGGGCGCCCGCATCCAGGAGGAGTACAAGGGCAAGGTCCGCGTCATGGCGATCATGACGGGGGTCCAGAGCGCCCAGGTGCTCGGTCCGTCGACCCAAAAGCAGGCTGACCGGTCGCGCGCGAGCATCAACGGCAGCGAGCCGGCCGATCCCACGGGCGGCAGCGCCGACGCCGCCAGCTGGGAGTCGGACGGCGGCACCGAGCCCACGGAACAGCACAACGGGCTCGACGTCATCCGATAACCGGATCGACGCCGTCCGCCGGTCCGTTCCGTTCGAAACGACACGCGCGAGGTCGCGCCGCCCGATCCACCGCGTTTTTTGCAGTTCCGTAGGACGACCGACAGACACAGGTACTCGGAGCCGGATGTACGGACGATGCTGGGGTTGGAACACGGGTTCCGGATCGTCGACGTCCACGCGCAGTTGGACCCCGACGAGGAGTCCGTGATCACCCACGGTCGCGACATCACGCCCGAGCGGCTCGAACGGGAGATGCACCAGGCGGGCGTGGTTCGCGCGATCGTCTCGCCGGGACGGCGACCGCCGGGAGAGAGCTACCTCCGGGTGAACAACGCGGTCGCGCGATTGAGCGTCGACCGGCCGTTCCTCGCGTTCGCCCGGCTCAACGGTCCCCGCGAGGCGGGGGGAACCCCGATCGACCGGGTTCGGAACCTCCGAACCGAGCGGGCGGACCATCACACCCGGCCGGACGACGTCGAGCAGTACGCCTACGACGACCGGTTTCACGGCTTCAGGATGGAGCCGGCCTACGACGGGATCCCGGAGGCGGACGTCCTCGACCAGCTCGAACGCGCCGGCCAGCCGGTGTTGGTCGACGGCGGGGCCGCCTTTCCGCCCGACAGGCTCGAGGAGACCCTGCTGGCCTACGAGTTCCCGGTGGTTCTGGGCAGCTTTGGCGGCTATCCCCTCGAGACGGGACTGATGCACGAGACGCTCGGCCTCCTCGAGGAGTACGACGATCTGTATCTCGACACGAGCGCGGTCCGCTTTCGCGACGTGCTCGAGACGGGACTGCTCGAGCACCCGGACCGGGTCCTCTTCGGCAGCGGCGTCCCGGACGTCCACCCGAACGTCGCCGTGATGGAGGTGTTGACCCTCGACGTCTCCGAGGACCTCATGCGGCGCGCGTTCACGAAGAACGCCTCGCGGGTGATCCCGGGACTGGCCGCGGGCGCGGATCTCTGAGAGCGGGATTCTGAGGACCGGGATTCGGAGCCAAAGTCGATCCGGCCGAGATCCATCCAGCGGTTGCCTGCCCGACGGTTACCGATCCGTATTCTTGGATCACATTTGGTTCAAGCTCCATCGATCACACACGACCCTGCACGTCCTTCCGATTCGTTTTTGAATGGGTCGGCCCTAACGGCCCCATGACCCGGATCGTCGTGGTGGACAACCACGGACAGTTCACCCACCTCGAGCGTCGTGCGCTGCGCGACGTCGGCGTGGACGCCGAGCTGATCGACAACGACACCCCGCCAGCCGAGATCGACGCCGACGGCATCGTTCTCTCGGGCGGGCCCGACATGGACCGCATCGGCCGCTGTCGCGAGTACCTCGAGTTGGACGTGCCGATCCTCGGGATCTGTCTCGGGATGCAGATCATGGCCGCGGAACTGGGCGGATCGGTCACGGGCGGCGAGTACGGCGGGTACGCCGACGTCGACGTGGAGATCGACGACGAGACCGATCCGCTCGTCGGGTCGCTGGCGCCGACCACGCGGGTGTGGGCGTCCCACGCCGACGAGGTCGAGACCCTGCCGGAGGGGTTCGTCCGGACCGCGAGCTCGGACGTCTGCGCGACGGAGGCGATCTCGAACGTCGAGGACGACCGCTACGGCGTTCAGTGGCACCCGGAGGTCGCACACACCGAGGAGGGCGAGGCGGTGTTCGAGAACTTCCTCGCGATCTGTGAGTCGCCGTGAGTTCCGGGGCTGAGACGCGGCGACACGTTTATGCTGGATCCGGAACAGTTCCACTCGAACATCGTGAGGAACGACCGAGAGGCAGGGTCGAACGCGGGGGGAACGCGTGAAGTCGATCGAGGAGCTCGGGGAGCGTTGGCACCGAATATTTCGAACCCTGGCGGCGGGGCCGCGTCGACAGCTGATCGGAGCGTTGATGGAGTCACCGCCGGAACGATCGCTGTCGCTTCCCGAGGCCGCGAACATGCCGGACTATCGGCTCGACCCCGAACGACTCACGCATGACCTCGTACACCACCACCTACCCATGATGGAACGCGCCGGCTTCATCGAGTGGAGACGGGAACCGTTCGAGGCGTCCAGAGGGGACCGATTCGAGGAGATCGCCGCGGTTCTCGAGGCGATCGCGAGCTACGAGGATCTACCCCAGCGGCTTCGAACCGGCTGTCACCTCTTCGAGAAGATCGGGGGGGATCGATGACCCGTCGATACGAGGTGATCCCCGACGTCGTCGAGGCCATAGCGGAGGTCGAGGGAGTCTCGCCGCACGAGCTCGAGTACACGCTGTACGAGCACATCGACGCCGAGGCGCTCGAGAAGCTCGTCACCTCTCCCCACCGCGAGTGGGAGCTCACGTTTCGGGTACCACGACATACGGTGACGGTTCGCGGAAGCGGACGGATCCTCGTCGACGGCGAGGTGGTCCGCGAGCTCGAGGGGGAGCCGTTCGAGAGGACGAGTTGAATCCGAACCGAGAGCGACCTACAGCCTGAAGGATCGTTCGATCCGCGCGCCGCAGCTGTCGCACTCGAGACGATACAGGATTCTGGATCCGGTGGTTGCCGCCTCCCACCGCGAGTCGGACTGGTCGGAGCCGCACGACTCACAGACTCGACGAGTGGCATCTAACCGCTCCCGGAGCCGGTCGAGGGGCGTGGTTCCGATCGTTTTTCCAGACATATGGTAACAATACACAAGGAACGGGGAAATACCTATCGGTCGCACGACACGGTCGGATCGAAAAGGACGGGGTTCGGCGCGTCAGGCTTCAAAAACGCCGATCAGGCGTAAAGTCCGATCAGACCTCGAGGAGGTCGTCGACCGCGTCGCCGGCGGCCGCGACCGCCTCCTCCGCGACCGCGTCCGGATCGGGATCGGTCTCCCCGTCGGGGGCGTTCAGATAGACGTCGACCTCGAGGACGCCGTCCTCGAAGGTCACGGTGACGTCGAGATCGTCGACGTCGGACTGTCGATACCGGGAGAAGACGACGCCCTCCGCCGCCTCGGCGGCGGCCTGGACGACCTCCTCGTCGGACGGCTCGTCAGTCCCGTCAGGACCCTCGCCGGACATCTACGCGCCGCCGGCGCCCGGACCGCCGGGACCCATCGGACCGCCGCCGCCGGCGCCGCCCTGCAGGAGCTGCTGGAGCTCCTCCTGGAGGCTCTCGAACTGCTCTTGGACGCGCTCCTCCTGTTTTTTCAGCTGCTCGACGCGGACCTCGAGCGAGTCGACCGTCTCCTCGAGGTCCTCGCGAGCGGACTCGTAGTCGGTCTCGACGAGGATCTCGCCGATCTCGCGGTACATCGTGGCGTCCTCGTCGACGTCGTCGAGCGCGTCGAGGGCGGTCTTCGAGTCGTTGAGGACCGTCTGGGACTGCTCCTTCTGTTGGGCGACCTGCTGGGCCGTCTCCTGAAGGTCCTGCAGCTCCTCGATCTTCTCCTGTGCTTCCGGCGGCATGTTGCCCTGCATGCACGGGAGGAGACGGTCCGGACTGAAAAACCCCCGACTTTGTCCCTCACGCCGACCCGTCGCCGCCCGCCCCACGCCGGCCGGCGATCGCGACGGTCTCCGCGACGTCGACGAGCCGCGTCCAGCTGTTGAATCCCGCACGGAGCGCGACGAGGTCGCGCGCGCGAACGCGAACGATCACGGTCGAGCCGTCCCGCTCGAGGTCGGCCCGCGATCGGTCGTCGTCGATCGCGTCGACCTCGGGGCTTAGGGCGTCCGCCACGGTCCGGGCGCGCTCGGCGTCGGCGTAGGGAAATCGGACCACGAGGTCGTGAACGAACGTCGAGTCGGCGTCGGTCTCGGCGATATCGGCGATATCGGGCCCACCGGGAGCGTCGTAGTCGGTCATGGATGGTGGATCGAATCGAGAACCGGCGCGAGAATCGTCGAGTCGGATCCGAAGCGGGAAGGGCGCGGTTCGGGGTCTACTCGACGTCGACTTCCTTGATGCCGCCGCCGCGTTCCTTGAGCAGGACTCGGTGGCCGCAGTAGGGACAGCGCACGCCACCGTACTCGTCGAGCGTGACGTCGCGCTTACAGCGGGAGCATCGGTAACTCATTATTCCTCGTCGGCGAGCGCCGCGCGGATCGATCGTCGCACGGTTCGTCCGCCGGGGGTCTCGGGGCGGTAGGCGCCGCCGGCGAAGGTCTCGCCGGTCTCCTCGTTCACCCAGATGCCGGTGCCGATCCGCTTTACGGAGTCGCCGTCGACGGTGGCCTCGCGCATCTCCCGCTCGATGTCCTGGACGCGTTTCCGGGCGACCCGCCCGTACCGCGCGCCGAAACGACCCGCGCTGCCGGTCGATCGTGCCTTCTTCTCGGCCATAGTACCGACTCCTACCGCCAGCACGAGTAAAAAGGCTACGAGTCGCTCCCGATGTGGGAACCGGAGACGGGCGTCCGCCGCCGATCGACGGCGTGTCGATCGCGGCGGTCGCGGAGGACGTCGACACCGACGCGCTCACAAGTCCGGACGACGAGGTCGGGACATGGACGAGATCGACGTCGAGCCGGTCGAGAGCGTCGAGGAGGGACGGGCCGGAGACGAGGACGCCGTGGACGACGATCGGCCGTCGGGAACGATGGCGTCCACGGACGCCGACCTCCCGACCGGGGTCGACGCCCCCGAGTACGTGCTCTACGGCGGCAAAGGCGGCGTCGGAAAGACGACGATGGCGGCCGCGACCGGCCTCTCCTCGGCCGCCGGGGGGACCGCGACGCTCGTGGTCTCGACCGACCCGGCCCACTCGCTTTCGGACACCTACGGCGTCGAGATCCCGCCGCGGCCGGCGCGGATCCGCGAGGACGTGCCGCTTTATGCGGCTGAGATCGACCCGGACGCCGCGATGGAGGAGGGACTCTTCGGCGCCGAGGGCGATCCGCTCGGCGGACTCGGCGATCTCGGCGGGATGGCCGGGACAGGAAACCCGGGCGCCGATCCGGACGCGACGGAACCCGGCCCGGACGGGGAGGGCCCCCTCGGCGGGTTGCTCGGCGGAACCATGCCCGGCGCGGACGAGGCGGCCGCGATGCGCCAGCTGCTCGAGTACCTCGACGACCCGCGGTTCGACCGCGTGGTCGTCGACACCGCGCCGACCGGACACACGCTCCGGCTGCTCCAGCTGCCGGAGATCATGGACTCGATGATCGGCCGGGTGATGAAGATGCGCCAGCAGTTCTCCGGCATGATGGAGGGCATAAAGGGGATGTTCGGCGCCAGCGACGGGGACGCCGACCCGAGCGCCGACCTCGACGACCTCAGAGAGCGGATCGAGCGCCTCCGGGCCGTCCTTCGCGATCCCGACCGGACCGACTTCCGCGTCGTGATGATCCCCGAGGAGATGGGGGTGATGGAGTCCGAGCGGCTCGTCGACCGGCTCGACGAGTTCGGAATTCCGGTCGGGACGATCGTCGTCAACCGGGTGATGGAGGACCTCGCGGACGTCGCCGACGTCGATCCGGAGTGGGTCGTGACGCCGAACCACGAGGACTGTGCGTTCTGCGAGCGCCGCTGGCAGGTACAGCGCGACGCGCTCGCGCGGGCGACCGACCTGTTCCGGGGTCGCGAGGTGAAACGCGTCCCGCTGCTCGCCGACGAGGTGCGCGGCGAGGACGCGCTGCGGGTCGTCGCGACCTGCCTGGAGTGACCGGCCGGTGATGAAACTGGGGTGGTCGGCCGAACAATGGAACTCGAGTGACGGACCGGAGATCACGCCCGGCGTTCGAGGGATCGAGCTATCGTGAGAGCTTCCGCAACAGGTCGTATGCCGCGTCCCGCACGCCGTCCGGGAGGTGTCGCGCGAGCACGGCCGCACGCGGGAGGGTTCCGGGCTGGACGCGAGCGGGCGGCTGCGTCATGCTCGCGGCGTTCACGACGGCGTCCGCGACCGTCTCCGGCTCGACCGATCCGGGCCCGTCGCCGGCGACGAGCTGGGTGTCCTCGAAGACGCGGTAGAACTCCTCGTAGGCGCCCGACCGGCCGTCGTCGGAGCCACTGGAGGACGAATCGTCCGAACGGACCTCACGGTCGGCACGCTCGGAGAACGCGGTTCGGACCGGGCCGGGTTCGACGACCACGACGTCGACGTCGTACTCCGCCAGCTCGTTTCGGAGCGCATCGGACATCGCCTCGAGCGCGTGTTTCGAGCCGGAATAGACGCCGGTTCCGGGCATCGAGAGCCGGCCGAGGACCGAGGAGACGTTGATGATCGTCCCGTCCCGTTCGCGACGCATGCTCGGCAGGACGGCCCGCGCGAGCCGGTGGGGGCCGTAGACGTTCACGTCGAACTGGTCGTGGACGTCCGCGACTGGGACGTCCTCGATCGGTCCGAACCGTCCGTATCCGGCGTTGTTGACGAGACAGTCGATCGCGCCCTCCTCGTCGAGGATCCGGTCGACGACGCGCTCGACGTCCCCGTCGTCCGTGACGTCGAGGGTCGCGATCTCACAGCCGGCCTCGCCGAGCGTCTGGACGTCGGCGGGGTTGCGTGCGGTCGCGTACACGGTCCAGTCCTCCTCGAGGAACGCGAGCGCGCTCGCCCGACCGATCCCGGAGGAACAGCCCGTGATGAGTACCGTCTCTTGCACACTCGCCCCTCGTTCGGCAGGGCCATAACTCCCACCGTTCCGATCGAACGGACCGTCCGGCGGATCGAACGTGTCAGTCGTCCGCGAGGATCGACCGCTTCACCTCGTCGGCGTACGCGTCCGCGAGCCGCGTCGGCGCGGGAAGCTTGTAGCCGGCACACAGCGCCTCGACGATCTCCAGGGTAGTCTCCGCCGAGATCCGGTGGCCGGGGCTCACGTACAGGGGGTTGATGCGCCGCTCGTTCGGGTACTGCCGGGACTGGTAGGCGTGGCCGATCACGGTGCCCGCGGGCGCCTCGACGCCGTCGGCGGCGCGGATCGGCGTCGACCACCCCGCGGAGCGCTCGTCGACGGAGGCGTCCGGAACGCCACACAGGAGGCTCTTTGCGACCCCGACGGCGGGGATGTCGAGGAGCACGCCGACGTGCGTGGCGATGCCCGCCTGCCGGAAGTGGATGCGACCCGACCCGTCGAGAACGAGGAGGTCGGGGTCGATGGACAGCGTCGAGAGCGCGTCCAGGATCGGGCCGCCCTCCCGGAAGGCGAGCAGGCCGGGGATGTACGGGATCGAAAGCGGGGAGACGGCGTGGGTCCGCTCGACGATCCGACCGTTCCGGAGGGCGACGACCGCCGAGACGACAGCATCCTCGAGGAACGCCTGGTCGACTCCGACGACGATCGGCGCGGACCGATCGACGTTCGACTGCTCGCCGAGCGTCGACTGCCTGCCCGGGGGAACCGGGTCCGAGTCCGAATGCGAGTCCGAGTCCGAATGCGAGTCCGAGTCCGAATGCGGGTCCGAGTCCGAATGCGAGTCCGAGCCCGAGTCCGAGTCCGAATCCGAACTCGGACCCGGAACGCCAGACGAGAGGTCGAAGGAGTCGTCGATGGCGACGTCGGCAGGAGCCACCTCGAGGGCGTCCTCGAAGACCGCGACGTCGGCGATGTCGCGCTGGAGCGCCTCCATCTCGCCCCGCGAGAGATCGGGATCGGGGAGGAACTCGGGTCGGGCGAGATCGAGGGGGGACCGATCGGGGGACGGAACGGAGGATCGCTCGATCGCGTCGCGCTCGCGGTCGGACATCCTCACCGACCCGGACCGCCCGGTCCGCGGGGACCGCCGGGGCCGCCCGGACCGCCCGGACCGCCGAACCGGAGCTGGCTCGGCGCGCGCATCTCGCCTTTGACGTGTTTCCCGTAGGCGAGCCCGACGAGAAGACCCGCGAGGTGTGCCCAGTGGGCGATCCCGCCGGCCGCGCCGCCGAACCCGAAGAGGACGCTGACGACCGCGAACCCGACGGTCAACAGCCAAAGCGGCATCGGGATGAAGAAGTAGAGGTAGACTCGAAGGTGCGGGTTCAACACGGTGAGCACGCCCATGATCGCCATGATCGCCCCGGAGGCGCCGACGACGCCGGGACCGACGGAGCCGAGGGCGAACCCCATCCCGATCTGGGCGAGCCCGGCGATCACGCCGGCGCCGAGGAACAACGCGAGAAAGCGGTTCGACCCGATCCGTCGCTCGACGGGGGGGCCGAAGAAGTAGAGCACGATGGAGTTGAGCGCGATGTGCGCGAAGTTGCCGTGGGCGAACACCGAGGTGACCCACGTCCAGACGTACTCGAGGTGGTCCGGCCGAAGGACGAAGAGCGACCGGGAGAACTCCTGGCCGACGAATGCCGCCGCCACGAGCTGGGCGAGAAAGGTCGTCCACATCGCGGCGAGGAACACGAACGTGAGGTTCCCGCGGAAGTAGCCGAGCAGGCCGCCCGTCGAGGTCTCGGCGGCGATCCGTCCGCGAACGCGGTCGGTCACGGAGCGAGATCGGTTCGTTCCGGTCCGTGAACCGGACCCGTCCCGCGCGTCCGCGGCGGCCGAGTCGTCGAAGCCGCTGTCGAAGACGCCCGATGGGTCGTCCCACTCCCCGAGGCCCGGACAGTCGTGGTTCTCGGGGAGCCGGTGTTCCGCACAGAACGTCCGTCCACAGCGGCGACACTGGTAGGGGAGGTTCTCGTAGGCACCACACTCGTCGCACGTCGCCATTACCCTCCCGTTGTGGCGGGGCCGGTAAAGCGGTTTGGCTCTCGGTTCCGGCGGAACCGGCTACCGAAGCGATTAAGCGGTGGTGACGCCAACCGCCGGCCATGCAACACCTCATCGTCCGTGGCGACCCCGGCATCCGTCGCGACGCGGTGATCGACTACGAGGGCGAGGAGATGGTCTGTTTCGCCGTGAACCGCCAGGGCGACTGGCACGGCCCCGACGAGCCCCAGCTGTGGTGTACGATCGGCACCGAGGACGAGCGAGAGAGCTTCGAGAAACGCGAGTACGTCCCCCACTGGCTCGAGGTCGAGTCGATCGACGCCGAGGACCTCGAGGTCATCAAGGCCAAAGGCGACCTCGCGGTCTGAACACCACACGCATCGCACCCGGACGCCGAATCCGAAAGTCCCTCTTCTCCCGAAGGCCGCTCAAAACAGCCCGTCGAGGTCCTCGTTGTCGAAGGCCGCGGCGGGGTCGGACCGCTCCTGTTCCAGTTCGTCCGTCTCCCGTGCCGCCTCGCGTGCGCGCTCGAGGAACGTCTCGACGCGCGCCGAGCGTTCGACCCCGCCCAACAGGACGATCGCCGCGATCCGATCCGAGGAGAGCGGAAAGTCGCCGCCACGGACCGCCGCGCTCCCGGTCTCCTCCTCGAGCCACCGTCGCGCCCGCTCGACGCCCTTTCGCGGGATTCGGTCGGGTTCGCCCGCCGCGACGAGCAGGGCGGCGTCCGCCTCCGTCGCCTCCGGAAGGCTGAGCCCGGTCATCACCGCCTTCCTGGTCGTGCTCATCACTGCCGAGATGTTCTCTTCCGCCTCGGGGGCGGCGGTCGCGCTCGCGTAGCCGACCGCCGCGATGCCGCCCGCACGAAGCGTCTGTATCACCTCGCTCGTGTCGACGACCGACTCCGGGACGTCCCGGCCGTCCTCGCCGGTCGCCTCGCCGGCCGCCAGGACCAGCCCGACCCGCCTGGCGAGCTTGCGGTTGATCCGATCGTAGCCGCTCCCCACGCTGTCGTCGGCCGCCCGCCAGGCGTCGTTGTCGACGAGCAGGGTGGCGTCGGCCTCCCGAACGACGGTCTTCAGCGACCGACCCGCGTTCACCTGATAGAGCGCGCCCTCCTCGCGGCTGGGGAGAACGCCGAGCGCGTACACGGGGACGTCGTGGACGCGGCGGAGTTCGCGTACGAGCACGGGTGCGCCACCGGATCCCGTACCGCCGCCCAGGCCGGCGACCACGAATATCGCTTCCGCCTCCGCCGTGATCCGTCCCGACAGCGCGTCGAGGACCTCGGTCGCGTCCTCGTCCATGAGCGACGCCGCGAGCTCGTTGTCGCCGCCGACGCCGTGGCCGTTGACGCGCGACTGGCCGATCAGGAGGGTGTCGATCGGAAGCGACCGGAGGTCGGCCTCGGCCGTGTTGACCGCGAGCGCCCCGCGAACCGCGTCGAAGCCCATCTCGGCGTCGAACTCGGCGAGCGCGGTCGCCACCTTGCCGCCGGCCTGACCGACGCCCACGAGAACGACCTTCATACGGGAACCACCGTGTGACCGATCCATCAAGGTTTCCCCGCACAGCCGAACGAACGTCGAGGATCCAACCGAACGGGCGTCAAACCGGACCGACGTCAAACCGGACCGACGTCAAACCGAGTCGCCGACCGATCCCGCCCCGCAGTTTACATACGGTGACGACACACCGGCCCCATGACCGAACGCGATCCGAACGCGACGCCGACGTCGGCAAGCACCGATCCCGCCACGCATGACAGCAAACCGGCCGAGAGCCGGAAGGGAGGGGACGAAACCGGGAACGCGCCAACGGCGGAGCTGGACGGACACGGGATCGTCGAGCGTGACCGGCTCGCCGACCGCGTCGACGCGATCGAACGGGCGATCGCCGGCGACGGGGACGGTTCGGTGGCGGAGCTCTCCGAACGCGCGGCACTCGAGGGGCGGTTGTCGGATCTGGAGTCGGCGGTCGAGACGGTCGAGGATCGGATCGACGAGATCGACGCCGCGACGCAGGCGGTCCGGGGCTACGTGGGTAGCATCCGCGCGGTCAACCGCGAGGTGGAAAGTCGAGCGGACCTCGCGCTTGCGACCGCGGAGCGCGTCGAACGACGGTGCCGGCCGGCTGCCGGTCACGATTCGTCCGTCGAGTCCCGGAACCCGCCGGCCCGAACCGGCGGGCGGACGGACGGCGGCAGGATCGCGTCCGGGTGCGCCGAACGGGACGAGCGAGTTCGACGGCAGCCCCAGGATCGCGGGGGCGAACCGTCCGACGGATCACGAAGCGACCGGACGACGTCGGAGCCGGACCGGGAGTGCAGTGACCGGCGGCGCCGTGAGCGGACCGCGGATCGGCCGCCAGCGGTCGCCGCCGCGATCCCGAACGGGACGAACGGGACGATCCCCGAGAAGATCGCAAGGGCGCCCGACGTCGCGAAATCGGATCCCGACGTCGATTCGGGGATCCTGGCAAAGCTCCGGAACACGTTGTGATCCGCGCGGTGCTCGCGGTGGCGATCGCGGTCGCGCTCCTCGCGACGACGACGCCCGCGCTCTCGGACGCACGGGAGGACGCAACTCGAACCGAGATGGACCGGATCGCGACCCACGTCGAGCGAACGGGCGCGGATCTGGCGTCGTCGTCGCCGGCGGTCGCGGAGGCCGATCTCGCGCCGCGGTCGGTCCTTCGAGTCCGACTACCGACGGGGTTCGCGAGGCGGACGATCGAGGGGGCGACGATCGGCTGTCGAGCGGACGTGGGACCGAAACGGGGGCCAAAACGGGATGCGGCCGAGGGAGGTGAGGGTTGTGAGTTGGTCCTCGCCTGGCGAACGGACGAAAGCGGCGTGGAGACACACCGGATCCGTGGAGTCACGCTCGCGCCGGAACGATCGCCGATCGAGTTGTCCGCGGACGGGACGTGGCTCCGGCTGGAACACCGCGGACGCGGCGATGGCGACGCCGTCGAGCTACGCGCGATTCGGCCACCGGAACAGGGGGAGGGTCGGATCGAGGTTTAAATCGGATGCCGGCACAGACGGCCCATGACGACGCGCCGGGGACTCTCGGAGGTACTCGAGACGGTCCGCCGCCGATTCGGCGGGGCCGGGTCGCAGGGGAACTCGACCGAACCGCACGGATCGTGCGGGTGTCGGTGGGCGTTCGAGGACGCCGCCGGCTCCGACCCGAACGCCCGAACCGCACTTCGGATCGACGCGAACGGCTGTCCGGGCGACGGAGCACTCGCCGCGTCTTCCGACTGTCGGGCGACGGCGGTTCACGCGCTTGCAGACCGGGACGCCGACGTCGTTCGCGTCACGACGGGGGGACGGGAGTTCGCCTATCTCGATCGGGCGCTGGCGCTTTTGATCGCCGCGGGCCGGTTCGTCGAGCGGACGCGGCACCGGGAACCACGAACCGCCCGGATCGCCGCACGTGATCCGCTTCGAGCCGCGCGGGAGGCGACCGGGAGGGCAGGAGACGTCGAACGCGCGGCCGCGGAGACGGGATTGATCGAGGTGGCAGAGCGGGTCGAGGGATACGCGGACGCGCTCCGTCCGTACGTGTCACCGTCGTTCGCGACCTGTGCGGTCGCGACACGCCTGCCGGAGGAGGCGACGATCGTCGACCGGTGGGAGACGTCGACGGGTGCGACGGTCCGTATCTACGAACACCCCGGCACGCTTCGCAGCTACCACATGACTCCGCCGGAGGCGGAACTCGACGGGAAGGAGATCGGGACGGTGAGCGCCGCGCGGAGCCGCCTGATCGCCGGCGCTGGGAGCGGAAACGGGACTGGAGGAAGACGCGGGAGCGCAAGCGGAGACGGAAGTGGAAGCGGAAGCGGGAGCGGAAGCGGGAGCGGCACCGAACTCGTCGATCGATCCCTCGAACGGGCGATCCGGGCGGTCCGGGGCGGGGACGGGGGCCGGGGCGGAACGCCGGCTGCGGATCTGGCCTCGATCCTCCGTCGACACACACGCGGGTACGGGGTGCTCGAGGACGTCTTCGGCGACCCGCACGTCTCCGATGCGTTCCTGACGCCGCCGGTCGCCGAGACGCCGCTCCGGGTGGTCGTCGACGGTGAGCGACTCCGGACGAACGTGCGGCTGTCGCCGCAGGGGGCCGCGACGCTCGCCTCCCGGCTCCGGCGGGTCTCCGGACGGGCGTTTTCGCGGGCGTCGCCGACCCTCGATGCGACTCTCAAGACGGGATCGGGGCCGATCCGGGTCGCGGCGACGACGCGGCCAGTGAGCGACGGCTACGGGTTCACGTTCCGCCGTGGCGGCGAGGAGGCCTGGACCCTGCCACGGCTCGTCGAATGCGGGACGCTCACCGGCGAGGCGGCGGGGCTGTTGTCGGTGGCGATCGAACGCGGCGTCGCCGGGCTCGTCGCGGGGGGACGGGGCGCGGGGAAGACCGCCACGCTCGGGGCGTTGCTCTGGGAGCTTCCGGCCGGAACCCGCGGCGTCGTGATCGAGGACACCCCGGAGCTTCCGGTGCGGCGGCTCCAAGAAACGGGCCGGGACGTCCAGCGACTCTCGGTCGAGGACCGAGGCGACGCCGGCGAGATCGCCCCGGCGGAGGCGGTTCACACCGCACTCCGACTCGGGGACGGCGCGATCGTCGTCGGCGAGGTTCGCGGCGAGGAGGCCGCCGCGCTCTACGAGGCGATGCGCGTCGGGGCGAGCGGCGAGACGGTCCTCGGAACCATCCACGGGAGGGACCCGCAAGCAGTCCACGAGCGCGTGGTCACGGACCTCGGCGTTCCGGAGGCGGCCTTCGCGAGCACGGATCTTCTCGTACAGCTCGCCGACCATCGCGTGCGGTCGATATCCGAGGTTTCGACCGGACGCGACGGGGCCGTCTTCTCTCGACTCTTCGAGCGGACCGAGGACGGTCTCGTCTCGACGAACCGGATCGAGCAGGGAACGAGCGTGCTCGTGAACGATCTCACGCGGGACGAGGAATCGTACGCGGCGGTTCGGACGCTGATCGGAGAGCGGGCGAAGACGATCGTCGAACAGGCTGGATCGGGCGAGACGTCCGCCGAAGCGGTCTCGAAGACCGTGGCCGAACGGGGGAGACCGGATAGATGATCCGCGAGGCGATATCGGGATCGCGGTCGTGGTGCCGGGAGCTTCGATCGCGGTACTCGCGAAACCAGGGAGCGAACTCGCGAAGCCAGGGAGCGTCCGGTGACTCCGTGAGAGGCGGTGGCGTCGGAACGAAGGCTAACGTCACGGGCGGCGACGGCGGGCACCGAAGTCGAATCGAGAATCCCGGGGTCGACAGACACGAGGAGCTTCGGCGGGCGCTCGCGTTTCTCGAACGCGATCGAAGTCCCGAAGCGATCGAACGCCGGGCGCGCCACGTCGGTCTGCTCGTCGCCGCCGTGGTGATGGTCCTCGCGATCCCCGTCGGCGGGAGCCTCCCCGGCACGTCGACCGCGGCAGTGCTCGGTCTCACGGCCCAGCACGTTCGCCGGCGAACGCCGTGCTGGCTCGCCGAGCTTCGGCGAACGCGGGCACTCGGGACCGCGCCCGGGCTGGTCGGGCGGATCGTGCTTCGAATGCGACTGGAGCCGGCGACGGAGCGGGCCGTCGAGTTCGCGGCCGAGACCGGAACGGGGCCGCTCTCGCGGAGCCTCGCGGACGCCGTTCGCCGGTCCGATTCCCGACCGGGATCCGGGCTTCGGACCTTCACCCGGGAGTGGCAGCCGTGGTTCCCCGCGCTCGAACGGGCCGGTTCCCGGATCCGCGCGGCGGCGGCCGCGCCCGCCGAGCGGCGCGACCGGGGGCTCGATCGGGCGCTCGAGGCGGTCGTCGACGGCACCACGGACCGCATGGCGGCGTTCATCGGCGAGATCCGGGGGCCGGTCTCGGGGATCTACGCCTTCGGAGTGCTGTTGCCGCTCGCGCTCGTGGCGCTGCTTCCGGCGGCTCGCGCGGCCGGGGTGCCGCTCGGAGCTACCGCGATGGTGGCGGCGTACGTCGTGATCCTCCCCGCGACGTTGACCGCTGCGAGCGGCTGGATCCTGTTGCGACGCCCGGTCGCCTTCCCGCCGCCGAGGATCGACGGGACCCACCCCGACGTGCCGGACCGGCGGGGACTTCCGGTTGCCGCGGGCGTTCTCGGAGCGGCGATCGGATGGGCGGTTGGACACGCGCTCGCACCCTGGAGCGCACCGCTCCTCGCGTTCGGCCTCGGGGTCGGTGCCGGGACGTTCCTCCACGTCCGGCCACGCCGGGTCGTGCTCGCTCGGGTTCGGAAGATCGAGGCGGAACTGCCCGACGCGCTCGCGATCGTCGGCGGGCACGTGGCGGACGGAATCGCGGTCGAACGGGCGGTCCGTGACGCGGGCCGGGCGATGGACGGACCGGCGGGCGACGCCCTCGAAGCCGCGTCCCGGCGGAGCCGAACGCTCCGAGTCGACGTTGAGACGGCGCTCCGCGGGACGGCGGGACCCCTCGCGGACGTACCGAGCCCCCGCGTTCGCGGCGCGATCGAGCTCCTCGCGATCGCCGCACGCGAGGGAGCCCCAGCGGGCGACGTGCTCGTCGAGTTCGGAGAGCAGCTCGAGGCGCTTCGAACGCTCGAGCGCGACGCGACGAGACGACTCGCGACCGTCACTCGAACGCTCGCGAACACGGCCACCGTGTTCGGCCCGCTCGTGGGCGGCGCGACGGTGGCGCTCGCCGCGGGAATGGACGGCGGGACGATCGCGGCGGGCGCGTCCCTGGATCCGACGGCCACGGCGGCGGTCGGCGGCCCCGGTGGAGCCGGAGGACTCGGCGGTGAAACCGTTTCTAGAGCGGCGGTGGAACCCGTCCCCGTTCCGGTTCTCGGTCGGATCGTCGGCGTGTACGTGCTGCTGCTGGCGGCGATCCTGACGGGGCTGTCGACGCTGCTCGAGCGGGGACTCGATCCGACGCTCGTGCCCTACCGGATCGCCATCGCGTTGCCGACCGCGGCCGCGACGTACCTCGCGTCGTTCCTCGGCGCAAGCATGCTGTTTTGACGTCGCGAACCTTTATTACCGAAACCGGAACCACTCCGGGCCATGTTCGACGTGCCGATCGACGGGTGGTACGCGTGGGTCGGGATCGCGGGGATGAGCCTCGTGACCCTGGGGATCGCGGCCGGGATGCCGGCAGGTCCGACGCCGGACGCGGTCGGCGTGGCCGACACGATCGATCGCGTGGCGGCCGAAGAATACCCGACGACCGCGGAACACGGACTCGCCGCGGATCGGATCCGGCTCGCGCCGAACCGTATCTCGTTACGGGGGCCGGGGGGATCGACGACCGCGATCATCGAGTTCGCGCCGGTGACGCCCGCGAGCGGGGACGAACGGCTGTCCCGGATCCTTCGAGGGGAGCCGCCCGACAGGGTCTTCGAGTCGCCGGAGGCCTTCTCCGAGGCCGCGAGGGAGAGTCGACAACGGGAACCGCGGTGGCGCTCGGCGCCGACGCGGTTGCGGATCCGGGCGGTTCACTGGGAGGAGGAACGTGTCACGCTCGTCGGATGAGGGCACGGAGGGAATCGTGAACGGAGCCGCACCCTCGGCCGAACCGATCGCTCACGGGCGGATCGACTCGGCCGCTCGCAGGCAGGTCGGATCGGCCGCTCGCAGGCAGGTCGGATCGGCCGCTCGCGGGCAGGTCGAACCGATCGCGGCGCTCGTCGCCCTGCTCGCCGTCGGCGTCGGGCTCTCGCTGTACGCGGGTACGATCGCCTCCGTCGACGCGACCACGGAGAGCCGGGAGACCGCCGACGTCGTGCTCGACCGCGTGCACGACGAGATCACGGTGGCGGGCGTGAGCCATCCGGACCGGCTGGCGGTTCCCGCCGACATCCCGATCAGCGACCGACGCGTCGGCGTCGGACTGTTCACGAGAGAGGGACGATGGCTCGCGGGGAAGCGAAACGCGAGCCGCCCGTATCCGCCGGACGTGACGGTCGTCGAACGAACGGTGAGCGTCCGGATCGCGCCGGGCGAGCAGGTGCGCGGTGAGCTTCGTGCGGTGGTGGCCGAGCGATGACGAGCACCGTTCTCGACGTGGGGCTGTTCCTGCTCTGTGTCTCCGCGAGCATCGTGACCGTTGCCGGGGTCGATCCGGCGGGCGACGGGGGCGGGTATCACGCCGACGACCTCGCGGACCGAATCGCGACCGAAACCGTGACCGTCGAGTACGAGACGGACGACGGCGGCCGCCGTCGCCACGCCACCCTCGCCGAGCATCTGGTGACCGCGGCGACGATCGAAACGGACGGAGGGGAGGGGATAGGTGGGGTGGGTAGGGCAGGTGGAGTAGGGAGGGCGAATACCGGTTCAAACGAATACGTGGACGCCGTCCACGGGACGGTCGAACCGCGTCTCGATCCCGGAACCGCGGTCGTGGTACGTCTCCCGGTTGACGCCGGGGGCGACGATCCGGGCGAAACACGATCAACGGACACGGAGGGAAAAACCGAGAGACGCGGTACGGTGCTTTCGATCGGCGGGTCACCGCCGAAGGCCGCGCGGGTTCGAACCTCGGTCGTACAGGTTCCGGTCGGAGACGAGTGGAGGTCGGCCGGCGCGGAGTCGAGCGGGGGGAACACGGAGACAGCGCGGATCGTCGTCCGCAGGTGGGACGATGGTCCGTCCTAACCGGATGCGCCCGGGCGAGCGCGAGTCGAGGGGTCGCGACCGGATCTCCCTCGCGTCGGACCGGCGGGGTCGCGTCCCGTTCGCGCTCGTCGGCGTGCTCCTGATCGTGACGAGCACGGCGTACGCGAGCGGGCTCGCCGCCACGGACGTGACCGTCGATCGCTCGGTGGAACGGGCGATGGAGCGGTCGAGCGCCGACGCCACGCCCGCGCTCCGGATCGCAACGGCGAACGCGGCACGCTCGGCGGCGGAACGGCCGGTGACCCGGCCGGCGGAGACGGCGGCCGGAGCGGCCGTCAGACCGAACTCCGCCTTCGAGGACGCGCTTCGGATACGGATCGGGGTCGCAGCACGCGAAGCGCTCTCCGCGACCGCCGTCCGGGAGGGCGGCGTCCGCGCCGAGACGACGCTCCCGTTCGGGGAAGAACTCGAGGGGAACGCGGGCCGACTCACCCCGGAGGACCTGGATCGGGTTCGCGACAGGGTGACGATCGAGCCGGTCGCCGACGGGACCGCCCTCGAGGCGACGATCCACGGCGTGCGGACGACCGCCAGGCGGGACGGGCGGGTGGTGGCCGAGCGGACGAGGCCGATCACGGTCGTCGTTTCCGTTCCCGTGCTGGCCGCACACGAACGAACGGAGGAGTTCGAGTCGGCGATGAGTCGAGGCGCCCTCGAGGGCCCCGGCCTCGGTCGACAGCTCACGGCCAGGTTGTACGCGCTGGTCTGGGCGCGCGGGTATGCCCAGCGGTTCGGGGCGCCGGTCCAGAACGTCCTCGCGAACCGACACGTCGAGCTCTCGACGAACACCGGGACGATCGCGGTTCAACGCGGGATCTTCGGCGCGGCCGATCCCGACGCGGCGGCCGGAACGCGGCGGGCGACCGCCCGAACCGGTCTCGCCGATCTGTTGGCACCCACGAGCCTCGACGGGACCGAGTGGAGCAGGACGGTTCTCGACGCGCCGGTTCCGAACGGCGGGGAAATCGATGGTGACGTCGGCGACGTCGGCGACGACGGCGACGGTGACGGCGATCGATCCGATCACGTCCGCGAGAACACGACCGAGAGCGTGTCGGTCGGGCCCGCCGCCGACGCGGCGCTCCTCGAGACGCTCGAGCGATCCGACCCGATCGCCCGGGAGGCCTATCGCATTCGTGCGATCCGGCGGACGGAGGTGAGCCGGACGGGCGGGCGCACCCGGCCGCCGCCGCGATCCGCGCCCGGATCGAACTGGACGTTCCTCGGCGAGCGAACGACGAGCGACGCGACGATCGACGGCGCCGAGGGCTCGTCCGGATTCGATTCCGGCGGCGCGAGGGGATCCGACGCGGGTGGCGCGGGCGGGTTCGACACGACGTCGCGTTCCGTCACGGTCGAGCGGCGGATCGTCCGATACTGGACCGACGGGACGAGCCGACGAACCACCCGCAAGCGGTGGGACGAACGGTATCGCGTCACCGTGTCGGTCGACGGGCGTTACGCGCCGCGTGCCGGCGCACCCGAACGACCGACTGCGCCGACGTTCCGACGCGGCGGGGCGATCGACGGACCGAACCTGGAGTCGACGCCGGAGGCGGCACGCCGCGCGCTCGATGCGGCGGACGTCGACGCGGCGGCGCGGCGCGCGGCGACGGACGGCCCGTCGACGCGAACCACGACCGTCTACGGAGAACGTCCGTCGGACCTCGAGGGATGGATCCGCGAGGACGTCGCCGAACTCCACGAGGAGGTTCGAGAGACGGAGACGACGGTCGATATGCGCGCGGTCGCGGCGGGAACCGCGAACCCGTACGGTCGACTCGCCGCCGAACTCCGCGACCGACGCGGAGAACTGGTCGATGCCCCGGCAACGTACGACGGCGCGTCCGATCGCGCTCGGGTCGCGGTTCGTCGCGCGTACGTCGACGCCGTGATCGCGGACCTCGAGCGGCGCTCGAGGGAGGATCGGAACGCGCGGGACGAACTGGAGAAGGCGGTCGCCGACCGGTCACCCGGCGGATCGACGGCCGGAGGTTCCGACCCGGGAAGCGGCGCGTCGCTCAGTGAATACGTCGCCGCCAGCGGACGGGCAGCCGAGTCCGAACCGTTCGTCGTTGGCGAGTCGGGACCGGCCGGCGGCGTGGCGTTCGAGCCGAACGGGACCCCGGGATACCTCCCGCGGACGAGGATCGGAGAAACGCCCGAAGGAGCCGCGTTCGAATCGGGGACGCGACCACTCGCGACGCGCAACGTGAACGTCTTCACGATGCCGTACGGCGACGTCTCGAGCGGCATCGTCGATCGAGCGTTGGCGTTCGGCGATCGGGTCCCGCTCCCGCGGGCGGCGGGAACGCTCGTCGCCGCTGACCGGACGCTGGCACGCACGTCCGGCGAGTCCGAGGCCGGTACGTCCGGAGACAGACGCGAGACGCTCCGAACACGACGAGACGATCTGGAGGCGGACGTCGCGGAATCGACGATCCGGATCGAGCGTGACGTCGAACGCGACCTGCGAGCCGTGACGTACCTGTCCGCGGTGGAACGTCGATCGGCGATCCGACGCACCCGCGATGAGTACGCGACGACCGGCGAGTTGGCCGCAGCGATGGCGAACGGCGGGTACGCCGGGGCCCTCGCGAGCGAGATCGAGCGGGCGCGCGACGGCGAACTCGCTCGGGGCGAACGGGCCCGTCTGGAGGCCGTCATTCGGACCGCGTTGACGGACTCGATGGCGTCGAAGCGAACGGGCGTCTCGCGGGCGCGAGCCACCGAGGTGGCCGAAGTGGTTCGACCGATCGCCCGGTCGCGGATCGAGTCGGCCGTCGAGGACGGACTTCGAAACGGAGTCGAGGAGGCCGAGATGCGCTGGGGTACGGACGTGACGAAGCAGGTCGGTTCCGGACTCCCGATCACGCCCGTCCCGGGATACTGGTACGCGACGGTGAACGTCTGGCACGTCGAGGTCGCGGGCGAGTATCCGCGGTTCGAGCTGCGGGCGGACGTCGGTCCGCCGGACGAGGAGTTCCGCTACGTTCGATCCGGGAGGCGATCGACGATCGAACTCGAGGGGCGGGAGGTCACGCTCGGACACGCGGAGCCGGTTCGGTTCCGAACGGGAACGACCGTGGTGATCGCGGTCCCGCCGGGACCGCCGGGCGTCGGCGACGTCGACGGCACGTGGTCCGAGGAGTCGAGCGGCTGGCCGTGTCCGGGACCGGACGGCCGCCGGTGTGAGGTCGAGTCCTGAACGACGCATCGAAACCCCGAGGGATCCCGGCGACCGCAGCCGTTTTCCGCCGCGACCGCGGAGAACCCGTATGTTGCACGAGGCCGCGACGGAGGCCGAAGCGGAGGCCGAGGCGATACTCGACGCCTATCTGGGGCTCGTCGCCGAGGCGATCGAGACGGTCGGCGACGAGCGCGTCGCCGCGGAGACCTCGATCGACGGGGACCGTCTCGAGGGAACGACCGACGAGGGGCTCTCGGGGCTGTCGATCGAGGAGACGGCCGCGATATTGGCCCTCGCGGGCGACCGCGAGCCGGAGACGATCGTCTACGAGCTTCGCGATCACCTCCTCATGGGAATGACGACGGCGGTTCTGGACGTCGACACGATCGCGGGCGCGATCGACGCGGACCTCTCCGGCCAGGAGGTCCAGCAGGCGCTCGAGGGGCGAGCGCCGATGACGCTCGCCCAGCTCTCGGAGATCCAGGCGGTCATCGAGGACAGAAAGCGATGACGCGGGTCGCGATCGTCGGCTGCGGCTACGTCGGGAGCGAACTCGGCCGCCAGCTTCTGGATCGCGGACACGACGTCCACGGCGTGCGACGCTCCGAGGAGGGCCTCGCTGCCGTCGAGAGCGCCGGAATAACGTCGATTCGGGCCGACGTCACGGATCCCGAGTCGCTTTCGGCGCTTCCGGAGGCGGACGCCGTCGTCTTCGCGGCGAGTTCGGGCGGCCGCGACGCGGCGGCGGCACGGCGGGTGTACGTGTCGGGTCTCGAGAACGTGATCGCGGAGTACGCGTCACGCGAGGAGTCGCCCGACCGGCTCGTCTACACCTCATCGACCGGCGTCTACGGCGATCACGGCGGCGACTGGGTGACGGAGGAGACGCCGATCGACCCGCAAACGGAGAAGACGCGCGTGCTGGCGCGGGCCGAACGCGTCGCGATCGAGGGAGCGGCGAACGCCGGGATCGACGGGACGGTGGCGCGTTTCGCCGGACTGTACGGTCCCGATCGATACCGCCTCGAGCGCTACCTCGAGGGGCCGGTGACCGCCGGGTTCCTCAACATGGTCCACCGCGTGGACGCCGCGGGCGCCGTCCGTCACCTCCTCGCCGAGGACCGCGCTCGAGGCGAAACGGTGCTCGTCGTCGACGACGAGCCGGTCGACAAGCACGCCTTCGCCGACTGGCTGGCCGACGAGTGCGGCGTCGACCGACCGCCGAAGCGATCGACGGCCGAGCGGCTCGCAGAGGGGGACCTCTCGGAGGCGGCGAGACGACGGATCGAGACCGAAAAGCGGTGTCGAAACGACAAGCTTCACGATCTCGGCTACGAGCTTGCGTACCCGACCTACCGGGAGGGATACCGTGCGGCGATCGAGGCGTACCTCGGCGAGTGACCGGCGCGTCCGATCCCAGAGGTCAAAAACGCCGCGTGGTTTCTTGTAGCAAGAGCGGGTGAGAGGGTGTACGGATGGGAGCCGCCACGACCGGGGAACGGCTGATCGCCGACGCGGAGGTGCTCGTGCGCGAGAATCCCGAACTCGCCGTCGCGACCGCGATCGCCGTGGCGGTCGTGTTGGGAAGCGCGTACGCGTTCCTCCGCATCCGTCGCGCGCGCGGCGTCGAGTTTCGCCGCCTGATCGACGAGCGCGAGGAGATCGCGGTGTTGATGCACCCGAATCCGGATCCGGACTCGATGGCCGCGGCCGTCGGCGTCGTCGAGCTCGCCGACCAGCTCGACGTGGATGCGACGATCCAGTATCCGGGACAGATCCGCCACCAGGAGAACCGGGCGTTTCGGACCGTCCTCGAGTTGAACCTCGACCGGATCGACCACGTGACGGATCTGGCCGCCGAGTCGGTCGTGCTCGTCGACCACAACGAGCCGCGGGGGTTCGCCGGATCGGAGGGGATCCTGCCGCTCGCGGTGATCGACCACCACCCCGGGGACGGGTCGGGCGAGGAGTTCACGGACGTTCGGACCGACTACGGCTCGACGGCCACCATCGTCGCGGAGTACTTCGAGGACAACGACGCGACCCCGGTTCCTCCGGACAAACACGCGAGCGAGACCGAGGGCACCTACACCCTCTCGACGCTCGCGGCCACGGGGCTTTTGTACGGGATCCTCTCGGACACGAAACACCTGACCGTCGGCGCCAGCGAGGCGGACTTCGCGGCCGCGAGCTACCTGTATCCCGGCGTCGATCAGGACCGGCTCGACCGGATCGCGAACCCCGCCGTCGACGCGGAGGTGCTCGAGGTGAAAGCGCGGGCGATCGCGGGCCGTCAGGTGGAAGGGTCCTTCGGCGTCGCCGACGTCGGTGCGGTCAACAACGTCGACGCGATCCCCCAGGCCGCGGACGAGCTCATCCAGCTGGAGGGCGTGACGGCCGTGGTCGTGATCGGCGAGCGCGACGACACGATCCACCTGTCGGGGCGGTCGCGTGACGACCGCGTCCACATGGGCAAGGCGATAGAGGAGTGTCTCTCCGCGATCGACGGCGGGAACGGCGGCGGACACGCACGGATGGGCGGCGGGCGGGTCGAGCCGGAGACGACCCCGACCGACGACACCACGGCGGAGGCGGTCGACCGCGACGAACTCACCGAACGGCTGTTCCGTGCGATGACCGGCGACGTGTGAGCGGGCTCAAGATCGCGTGCGCCCCGAGGAGGAGTCATCGCGGCCGAGCGCCTTCTTGAGGAAGTTCATCCACCGCTTTCGATCGGCGGCCTCCCGGCGTTCGGCCTCCGCCTCGAGGGACCCCGAATCGAGGCTCTCGAGCGCCTCCAGGGCCCGGTCGATCCCGACGATCGCGCTCGCGAGTTCGCGCCCCTCCTCGTAGGGGATCGTCCCCTCCTCGATCCGCTCGCGTCGCTCGCGTCGCTCGCGTCGCAGGTTCCGTTTCGCCCGCTCGACGCGGTCGCGCTCGCCCGACGGAACCGTCTCTCGACGCTCGATCTCGAAGACGAACTCCCGGAGGTCGATCGACTCGCCGCGGACCTCGATCGCCTCCGGGATCGAGGTGCCGATCGTCGCCGCCTCGCGGTCGACCCGCTCGAGCAGCTGCTTGCGGCGAAACTCCTTCACGGACGGCGGTAGGGGATCCGATCACTTCGCTCTTCTGGAGCGGACGCCTCGACGACGGCCGGTCCGGCGATCACCCCGACCGGCGTTCGGGCCGACTCGACCGTCCGAGCCGGACGGCCTGTTCGACCGGATCGGGTAAACCGCTCGCGGCCGAGGAACGGACATGGAGGATCTCGAAGCCGAACTCGAGCGGGCCCGCGATCTCGAGATCGACGCGCTCGCGGACGCCATCGAGTCGATCGGGTTCGAGTGTACGCGCTGTGGCGCCTGCTGTAAGGGGTATTACCCGGACGAGGAGGACCCGGCCGAGACGGAGACGGCCGACGGTTCGGACGACGGAATCGACGGCGACGCCGGCGGAACGGCGACGGAGGACGGCATCGCAAGCGACGCCGATACCAGGGACGGGGGCGCCGGCGAGACGGATCGGGAACCGCACACCGCGACGGTGTTCCCCGACGAGGTCCGCGACCTGATCGAGGCCGCGAACGGGGACGATCTGGAGGGGGAGGTGGCAGAGAAGGAGTACGACTGGCGCGACGTCGCCAGACCGATGCCCTACGGGCTGTCCGAGGACGCGGACGGGAATCCGGTCGGGGAGACCTTCGAGTGGGCGCTCCAGACGGACGCCTGTGGCGACTGCACCTTCTACCGCGAGGCGGATGGACGCGGTCGCTGTACCGTCCACGACGATCGGCCGCTGGTCTGTCGGACCTACCCGTTCAGCGTCGCGCTCGGCGGGACGAGCCAGCCGATGGGCGAGGCGGTCGACGGGTCAGGGATGGTCCGCGCCCACGAGTGTGAGGGCCTCGGACGCGACATCGAGAGGGCGGACGCCGAGTCGCTCGCGGCGGCGCTCAAGCGGCGGGCGGTCCGCGAGCTTGAAGAGTCGATCGCGGTCCGCGATGCCTACGATCCCACGGTGCGTGCCGGGACTCACGGCGACGGCCACGACGAGAACGACGGCGGGAACGACGGCGAACCCCGCGACGTGGTGGTCTTCGACTCCGAAGGGCCGAAGCGGGGGGACGGAACGCCGATCGAGTAGACGAACACGAGATCCGATCGCGCTGCCGATCGAACGGCGCTCGATCGCGATCCGGTGGCGGTACACCTATTGTGCTCCGTTCTCACTAACGGGTGGAGGTCTACCTATGGAAATCTCGGATGAACTCCTCTGTCTGTTCAGCGCCGACGTCCGCGAGACGGACGGGTCGTACGTCATCGAGGTACCGAAACGCGAGATCGACACCGGAACGATAGATCCCGGCGAGACCTACCGGGTCGCGCTCATCACCCGCGCGATCGAGGAGGCGAGCGGGGAGGAACTCGGGGAGGCCGCTCCCGAAACCGAGGACGGTCCACAGCCGCCGGTCGAACCCGGCGAGATGCGCTACGTCGAGATCGAGGACATCGGCAAGCAGGGCGACGGGATCGCCCGCGTCGAGCGGGGCTACGTCATCATCGTCCCCGGCGGCGAGATCGACGAGCGCGTCAAGATCGAGGTCACCGAGGTCAAATCGAACTTCGCGGTCGGCGAGATCGTCGACGAGGACGTCTAAGCGGTCCGTCGCAACGGCGTCCCCGATCGCCGACGTTCGAAACGAACCCGAACGAGGTCACTTCTCGGGGGGGACCCTGGCGTCCCAGTAGGAGACGGACGCGACGTAATCGCCGGGGATCGTCTCCCCGATCGCCTCGTCGATCCGCCGAAACGTACGTGCGACGACGCCGGGGAGGCTGCGGTAGAAGCCGTAGGGCAACACGAAGTCGTGTTCCTCGCCGGCGAGCGAGAGATCGGCCGACCGAAGCAGCGAGACGACCTGATCCTCCGAGTAGAGTCGCGACCCCATGGGGAGGATCCAGGTGTAGAGGGTGCGCGCGCTGCGGCGGTTGAACGTGTCGAAGACGATCTGGTCGCTGCTCACCCGACGCATCTCCGCGATGAACCGCTCGGGGTCGTCCATCAGGTGGAAGAACCGCATCGCCAGAACGGTGTCGAAGTGATCGTCGGGAAACGGGAGCCGGGAGGCGTCGCCGCGCATGAACTCGACGAGATCGTCGACGCCCGCATCGCGGACCTTCCGCCGTCCCTGTTCGAGCATCTCGCGGGAGATGTCGAGCCCGACGACCTCGGCGCCGTGGGCGGCGAGCATCGTCGTGAACCGGCCGGTGCCGCAGGCGACCTCGAGGATCCGCGTGTCATCGTCCGGCTCGACCGCCGAGAGCACGGCCTCCCGTTCGCGGCGGTCGATCACGCGCCCGCCGTCGGAAAACCGGACGTCGTCGTACTCCTCGGCGACCTCGTCGGCCTGATACCAGTCCTGTCCCTTCACGCTACCGGACGTTGTACGCCCGACGAACAAAACCGTACTGGATGAGGCGGACGAACGCCGGACGATCCGATCGCAACGATATCGGGCGCGAGCGAACCCGCCTGATCGATCTCTGTCGATCGAACACGATACTATTACCTTATATTGTAGGTATCAGTTTCACCCATATATAGCCAACCTTTACGACGGGTCGATCGGTTTCATACGATATGAGCACTAGTTCCGCGGAGACCAGAACGCCGGAGATCCTGACCGAGGCGGAGTTCCGCGACCGGTTGCGCGAGCTACCCCCGAGCGCGAAGCTCGTGGCGAAGGTCCTCGAGACCGACGCGCCGCTGTCGCAGGGCCGGCTGGCCGAGGAGTCGCTGCTTCCCGACCGGACCGTCAGATACGCCCTCAACCGCCTCGAGGACGCGGAGCTGATCGAGTCGCGCTACAGCTTCAAGGACGCCCGCAAGCAGGTCTACTACCTCCGGAAGTAGCTCGACCGCTCACGAAGGGTCTTTTAGGTCGCCGTGCCTATTCGAGCAGACATGACCCTCTCGGTCGTCGTTCCGACGCTCAACGGGCGTGACCAGCTGGCCGCGGGCCTCGACGCGCTCGCCGCCCACGCGCCCGACGCCGAGGTGATCGTGGTGAACGGTCCCTCGGCGGACGGAACGACGGGAATGGTCCGCAACCGGGACGACGTCGACGTCCTCGTGGAGATCTCCGATCGAACGGTGAACGTCGCGCGGAACGCGGGCATCGAGGTCGCAAGCGGCGACCGGATCGCGCTCGTCGATTACGACAACCGGGTCGGCCCGTCGTGGCTGGAGGGGGTCCGATCCGGACTCGAGCGCGGCGACGTCGTCACGGGACCGGTCTGTCGGTCGCTGCCGGCCGGCCGGACCGCGGAGCGGAGCGAACGGCGACGGATCGCGGGACGGGAGGTCGCGTACTTCGCGGGCGGGAACGTCGCGTTCCGCGCGTCGGTGCTTTATGACCTCGACGGCTTCGACGAGCACCTTCCGACCGGCGGATCGCGAGATCTGGCACACCGGCTCGCGACCCACGATTACGAACTCGTCTGGGAGCCCGAGGCAACCGTCCGCCACGATCCCGGGGAACCGGCCGCGGCCGACGGCGGCGAGCCCGACCACGACTGGCGCTGGAAGTACCGCGCGCTCGCGTATCGACTGGCGAAGAACTACGGTCTCCGTCCGACCGTCCTCCGTCGGATCGGGTCACACGCGGTCGGCGACGCCACCTCGGTTGCCCGTGACGTCCTCTCCGGCGAGGCCACGCCGTCCGGCTGGGTCGGGAACGGCCGGGACGTGGTGGCCGGGACGGCGAGCGGCTTCGGCGAGGGGATGGCCGCCCGAGCGCGCGACCGCTCGCCGAAGCGGAACCCGAACGGCATCTCCAAGCGCGCCGACCGGGCGGTCGCGAAGTACGACTGGCGCGAGGACGCCGCCTGAACCGGCCACCGGCGGACGGAACGTCCCCCAACCGTCGACTGACCATCCGTCGACCGTCCGCCGACCACCCCTCGGCCTCGCGACGTAACCGGTATCCGGACGCGCGAGCAAGGGTTCGTCGATGGAACGAGACGCGGCCGTCGACCGGATCGAGGCGATCCTCGAGACGATCGACGCCGAGACGATGCCTGTTCCGGTCCGGGAGGTGTGGGTCTTCGGGGAGGTCGCGCTCGGGCTCGACCCGATAGACCGTCTCGACGTCTACCTCACGAAGGACGTCCTGTTCGGCGGGGAACGGAAGAACCGGAAGAATCGGGAGGGGGAACGGGACCGCGACTTCGAGGCCGAATTCGGCGTGAAGGGGATCGGCGGAACGGTACGCGCCGAGTGGGCGCTCGACCACCCGGACCTGATCGAGACGAGCGACAACGGGTACGTCGCACCCGAGAAGTGTCTGGCGGCCCACCTCCTGCCGGACGACGAGCCGGTCCACCTCGAGGTGTGTAACGCGAGCTTCGACGCGAACGTCACCCAGCGGCTGGAGGGCGCGCTGGCGCGTGAGATCTACGGGGAGATCCTCGACCCGCGGGGCGTGTGTCTGTGGGTCGACGGCGAGCGCGACGGGGAGGCGCTCGGTCGGCTCCGCGAGGGATCGTTCGCCATGCCCACGCTCGAGGAGGCGCTGGAGATGCTCGGAGCCGACTCCGAGGTGGCGACCGAGGCCGCTGCCGCGATGCGACGCGACCGATCGGACGCGGACGGGGCGTCGGTCCGCGGCGACGTCGTCTAGGAGCCGGCGTCCAACGGTCAACTCGGGACGCGGCCGACCGTCACCTCGAAGGGAACCACCTCGACGCGCTCGTACTCGCCGGCCTGCATGTCGTCGATCACCTCACGACCCATCGAGCGCCAGCGGCCCTTGAGGTCCTCGTAGGCCTCCGGGGAGAGCGCGGCCTCGAGTTCGGCGCGGTGCTCGTCCAGCCCGGACCCGCTCGCCTTCCGAACCGCCGCCTCCATCGACCGCTCGGAGTAGGGCGGCGCGACGCGCTTCTCGTGGAGGTACCGCCGAACGGTGACGTCCCGGAACCCCTCACGGCGGAACAGCTCGCGAACCCGGTCGCCGAGCGCGACGTTCGTTCCCACGCCATCGAGGTAGGCCTCTCGGGCCTCCCGTTCCAGTCGTTTTTCGCGTTCGACCGTCGAGGAGACGCCGACGTCGGCGTTGTTCGGCTCGACGGTCGCCACCAGGTCACTCGAGACGCGCGCAAACTCCCGAACCGCGGCTCGGGGGTCGGGAAGGTTGATGAGGAGCGCCTGGCAGGCGAGCAGATCGACGGAATCGTCTCGAAGGGGAATTCGGGTCGCATCGCCCACACACGTCGAGACCCGCTCCGGATTTCGGTCGCGGGCGACCCGAAGCAGGTCCCGGTCGGCGTCGATCCCGAGAAGCCGCGTCTCGGGGGACGTCTCCTCGGCGAGCACGCGGGTCAACTCGCCGGTCCCGCAGCCGACGTCGAGGACGGACTCCCGCGAGTCCAACTCGAGGTCCGAAAGCGCCTCGCGGTCGTCGGCCCACATGCCGCGGCGCGTGCGGTCGAGGTATTCGGGGGAGAACCGGCGCACGACCGGACGTTTTCGGGGCGGGGCGTTAAGCCCCGCGGATCGTCAGTTCCGAAGCTCGCGGACGCGCTCGATGTTCCACGCGTAGCTGCGGCCGTCCTCGGTGGGCGTCTCGAGCACGAAGGGCAGATTGCGGAGGTCCGGGTGGTTGACGATCCGCTCCATGCCCGCCTCGCCGATGTATCCCTCGCCGATGTGGGCGTGTTCGTCCTTGTTGGTGCCGCAGTCGTGTTTCGAGTCGTTGAGGTGGATACACCGCAGGTGCTCGAGGCCGACGACGTCGTCGAACTCCGCGACGGCGTCGTCGACGCCCGACGCCGTCGAGAGGTCGTAGCCGGCGGCGAAGGTGTGGGCGGTGTCGAGACAGACGTCGAGGTCGCGTTCGGTGAGATCGAGGACGGTCGCGAGGTGCTCGAACTGCCCGCCGAGCTTCGTGCCGGATCCGGCGTCTGACTCGACCAGGATCCGCACGCCTTCGGGTACTTCGAGTTCGTCGATGACGGACGCGGCGTTTTCGAGTCCCGCTTCGACCCCGGCGCCGGTGTGGGCGCCCAGGTGGACGTTGACGAACGGGATGTCGAGATCCGCCGCGGCCTCGAGTTCCCGCTGCATCGACTCGCGTGACTTCTCGCGGAGGTCCGGCTTCGGCGTACAGAGGTTCACGAGGTAGGAGGTGTGGATCACCCAGGGACCATCCAGCCGCTCCGCGGTTCCGGTTCGAAATCGTTCGGCCTCCTCGGAGTCGATGTTCGGGTCCTGCCAGACCTGCGGCGAGTGGGTGAATATCTGTCCGCAGGTGCCGCCGACCTCGATCTGGTTGTCGATCGCGTTGTCCACGCCGCCGGCGATCGACACGTGGGCTCCGACGTTCGGGCTCATGACGGAGGATGGACCGCGAGCGCAAAAGCCGCTTCGAACGGCGACGGACGGTGCGCGAACGGATCGGCCGGCGGACTCGGCCGAGCCGCTACCGCGACCCGGGTTGACGTCGGATCCACGAGCGGGAGCCGTATCGCTCGTCGACGAGTTCGCGCGCCCTGGCGAGTTCGGAGTCGCTCCAGGATCCCTCGTCGGCGTCGGCCCACTCGGCGAGGGTCGCCTCGAGGGCCCCGACTGCGGACTCGCGGTCGTGGTCGACGAGCTCGTCCATGCCCACGACGCGCTCGTGGAACCGGTCGGGAGTCGTCCGCGGGTCGTCGAAGACGCCGAGGTGGGTCTCGGCGTCGACGGCGTAGGTCAGCGAACCGTGCTGCAGGACCGCCTCGTTGCCGCGATGCTGTGCGTTGCCGGCGATCTTCCGTCGGTCGTCCGGCGGTCCGGCCACGAGGTCGTGTGCCGGATGGAGCTCGCGGAGGTAGCAGGCCGGCGTATGGATCGCCGGGCGGGACTCCTCGGCGTAGCCGGCGTCGATCCCGATCCGCGAGAGGAACGCGAGTATCGGCTCACAGAGCAGGTGATAGGAGTCGACGAGCTCGCCGGGGACCGCCCCGGCCGGGACGGCGATGGAGTAGGCGATGTCGCCGAGGAAGTCGTGGTAGATCCCGCCGCCGCCGGTCCGTCGGCGGGTCACGTCGATCCCCGACTCGCGACACCGGTCCCAGTCGACGGTTCCGGGGTCCTGGTGATACCCGAGCGTGAGACAGCTCGGGTCCCACCGGTAGACGCGAACGGTGTAGGGGCCGCCGTCGGCGGCGGTCTCGGCGGCGACCTCGTCAAGCGCCATCTGCATCGCCCCCGGCCGCGCCTCCTCGCGTATCAGACGCCACTCGCCGTCGGGTGCGTTCATGGGTCCCGTTCGGATCGAGACCGAAAAGCCGTTGCGTTCGCCCGGAGCCGACGGTGACATTCGCGTCGATTAGTGAGTTCTATATTGCATTATGGGATTTATCATGGCGATCGACCGGGATCGCATCGCCCTTTTAGGCGTCGCCGGAGTAGCCCCGACATGGTCACGAACATCGCGGGGGTGATGGCGGATCTCGAGCCCGAGGACTTCTATCTCCTCTCGGGCGTCGAGCAGGGGATGCGATTTTCGGAGTGGGTCCGCCGCGACAAGCTCCCCGAATACGCCGATCTCACGCCCGAGGAGGTCGACTACCGGATCGACCGATGCATGGACGAGGAGCTGATCGAGCGGCGGACGATGCAGTACGTGGGCTACCAGCTCACCTTCGAGGGCTACGACGCCCTCGCGTTGCGGACGTTCGCCGAACGAGAGACGCTCCAGGGGATCGGCGCACCGCTCGGGGTCGGCAAGGAAAGCGACGTCTACGAGGTGCGGTCGTTCAAGCCGCTGGCGTTGAAGTTCCATCGGGAGGGCTATACGAACTTCCGGGAGGTGATGAAGGAACGCGAGTACACCGCCGATCGCCAGCACGTCTCGTGGCTCTACACCGCGCGCAAGGCGGCCGAACGCGAACACGAGGCGCTCGAGACGCTGTATCCCGACGTCTCGGTGCCGCGGCCGGTCGATCAGAACCGCCACGCGATCGTGATGGACAAATTCGACGGGGTGGAACTGGCCCGCGCGAAACTGGAGTCCGAACAGGCCCTCGGCGTGTGCGATCTCGTGATCCGCGAGCTCGAAACGGCCCACGGGGAGGGTTGGATCCACGCCGACATGTCCGAACACAACGTCGCGGTCGCGGAGGGCGGGATCACGATCTTCGATTGGCCCCAGGCGGTCCGGCGGGACCACGAGAACGCCCGGGAGTTTCTCGAACGGGATCTCCGGAACCTCACCCGCTATTTCGTCCGGAAATATCCACGTGAGATGCCGGATTCCGTCGACGTAGCCGGGCTCGCCGACGCCGTCGCGGAGGGAACCTTCGAGACGGTCCGCGAGTTCGACGATTTATAAACCATATGGTGCGATAGAAAATCCGCCATAGCGAAAGTCCCGTTTTCACACCCGACGCGTCAGGTGGTCACGAACGGCCCGTTGACAGTCCCGACAGCGATCGACGAGGCGAGCGATCGTCGCCAACACCGGATGGGAGCTTTCGAAGTCCGCATAGAGGTGCTCGAGAAGTGACCGGTGGGTGATCCCGACGGAGCCGTCGTGGCTCGTCGTGCTCGCGATCAGCCGCTGGCGTTCGGCGGCGACGTGTTCACATCGCTCGCAGTGTCGATCGATGGCGTCGTGGCGGTCGGAGAGGGCATCGAAGTCGAGTCGAAGGAGCGGGGTTTCGTCGGCGCAAGCGATCCACTCGACGACGGCGTCGATCTCCTCGCGTGCGGCTCGAAGCGACCGACGCTCCCGGTCGAGGGCCGTCTCCATCGTTCGGAGCTTCTCGCGGCGGTCCGCGACGGCGGAGCGGATCGCCTGCTGGAGGTCTCGAGTCAACCGGTCGGGCGTGCCGGGAGCGAGGGCGAGCGCGACGCTATCGCCGAGCGACGAGCGAACTGCCGCATCCACGGAGTCGCCGTCGAGACCCGCGGTGGTATGGGGCGCGACGGTCTCGGCGAAGACCTCGCGAACTCGGGTCGTTCCGCCGGATCGAGCACCGGATTCGGCGGCCGCGCCCGGGATCGAGACGGTTCCACCGTCGGTCACACCGGCGGGGCTCGTGGTCGTGCCGGTTGGGGCGGGCGAGACGGGGTCCATCTCCCGAACGGTCGCGTCGAACCGCCCGAGCGCGCTCCGCTCTTTGGTGGCGCGGTCGCATTCAGACTCAACGCGATCGAGGGCCTCGTGGACGGGCGTTCGGACGGTCATCGATCGCCCCCCGACCGCTCGCAGACGATGAGGTCGTGGTGGGCGAGGCCGTCGTCGTACCGCCGAAGGGCCGAGCGATAGCGTTCGGCCTCGCGAGCGGCGTTGCGTGCGATCTCACGGCTCTCGAAGGAGAGACCGGCAACCGGGACGGGCGTCTCGCCGGTGCGCGCGCACACGAGACGATACCGCCCCACGTCACTTGCGAGCGATTCGATCCGATCCCGGACGTCACGGAGCGTGACCTGCATGATTTAGGTCGTCCTAAAACCCGAGAGTACAAGTAATTTAGGCATGCCTAAACGCCGGTCGGGCGTGCGCCGACCGTCGCCGGGGATCGGTTGATCCCTACGGCCGACCCGTTGGCACAAGGGCGCGTTTGAGCCTTCGGAACGGCTTTTGGTGGAACCCGAGTGGCCACACGTATGAACAGACCCTCCCGTCGGAGCTTTCTCGGTGGAAGCGCCCTGACGCTCGCCGCGTTGACCGGCACGCTCGATCCGGATCGCCACCTGCGACCGTCGGCGTCCGCGGGCGTCGCTGACCTGGCCGACGAGTACGATCTCCCGAGCGCGCTCGCGGACGCGCTCGAGGCGATCCCGGCCGAATCGGCCGTCGAGATGTCCTACCGGCTCGTCGTGGCCGAGGACGTCTCCGCGATCGACGAGGCCGAGAACCTCCCGCACCAGGCACGCGTCGCCGGACGCGAACTCGGCGTCGAGGCGGCCGACCTGGAGATGGTCGCAACGGCGATCGCACACGACTATCGCCGGCGGCTCACGGTGGCCGTCGGATCGATGGACCGCGAGGCGGACGGAGAGACGATCGAGACCGCCGAGGGATGGCGGCTCGCGGACGACGGCGAAACGACGGTCGCGAGCGTCGAGGGGCGGACCGCGTTCGTCGCCGGCGAGGACGCCGAGGAACGCCACGCCGACGCGCGGGCGGTCGCCGGAGCGGCGCGCGGCGAAGTCGACCGGCTGGTCGAAGCGGACGACCACGCCGGCGCGGCCTTCGAGCGACTCGTCGGGTTCTCGACGGTCCTCTTCGTCCCCGACGCCGCGGACTCCGGGTTCCGAACGCCCGCGATCGGGAGCCTCGAGGCGTTCGCGGGGGGATTCGAGGTGCATCCCGCGAATCTCGAGGATCGATCCGAGGCGGAGTACGTCCTGTTCACGGACGGAAGCGAACCGGACGAGGAGACGGTCCGGTCGCTGATCGAGGAGGTCGGCGCCGGTATCGTACGCGAGACGGCGATCGATCGTGAGTCGAGCGACGGGGACCTCGTCCACGTTCGGGCGGTCCTCGAGGCGCCGCCGGAGTACGACCGCGAGGCGGCCCCGGAGGTCCGCGTCCAGTCGTCGCTCGATCGCGACGAGGGGACGCTCGCCATCGAACACGTCGGCGGCGAGGCGGTCGAGGGCGAGGCCCTCTCCGAGCTGGAACTCTGGGTCGACGGGGAGCTCGTCGACGCCCAGCCGGGGGACCGGGTCGAGACGTTCGAGCCGGGGGACGCGATGGACGTTGCAGTCGACCCTCTCTCGCGCGTGATCCTCCGGTGGTTCGACGAGGACGGGAACCGCCAGTACGTCTACGTGAACGAGGCGATCGACGAGGAGGCGTTCAAGTTCGCATACGACCTGGAGGAGGGCGCCCTCGAGGTGACCTACGTCGGCGAGCGGGACGCCGACCCGGATCGCGTGGAGCTGGTACACCGCGGTTCCGACGGCGTTCGACTCCCGGACGGGTTCGAGGGTTCGACCCCGATCACGACGGGCGAAACCGCCACGGTCGAGGACGTCGCGGTGGACGACGTCGTCACGGTCGACATCGACGTTCCGGAGGTTCCCGGCGTCTCGGAGCGTCCCCTGCGTCGGTTCCACGTCACCCCGCCGCGGCTCCACCTGCACCGACGCGAGGGATCGGTGGCGGCCGTCTACCACGACGAGCGGGACCGGCCGGCCGCGGAGTTCCGGACGCTCGTCGACGGCGAGCCCGCCGACGTCCAACTCGAGGATCGAACGGAGACGCTCTCGGAGGGGGACGCGATCGATCTCGGCGAGATCCCGATCGGAAGCACGGTCGTCGTCGAGTGGCTGAAGCCGGAGGAGCCGGTGACGGTGGACGAACACCACGTGACCCCCGAGGCGTTCGTCGACGTGGAGTACGACGCGGAGTCCGGGACCGTTCGGGTTGAACACCGGGACGGCGACGTGATGGACGCGGAGAACGTCGAGCTTCGAATCGACGAGGAACTCGCCGAAACGCAGCCGAGCGACGAACACGACGAGTTCGGCCCCGGCGACGTCGTGACCGCCGAGGCGACGCCGTTCGCGACCGTCGAGGCCGTCTGGGTGGGCGAGGAGGCCGAGCGGGGACTCGGCGGGACGACGACCGCACGGAACGCGATCGAGGCGACCTACGACCCCGGAACCGGGGAGATGGAACTGACCTACGTCGGCGAACAGCCGGCCGATCCGGCGGGTCTCGAGGTGTCGATCGACGGTCCGAGCGGGTCCCGAACGGTCGTGGAAACCGGAACGAGCGCGAGCGGGAGTGGAGGCAGCAGCGGCGGAACGGAGAGCAGCAGCGGTGAGGAGAACGGCGACGGTGGGGGAGAAAGCGGTGAGGAGAACGGCGACGGCGGAAGCGGCGGTGACGCGAACGAAAGCGAAGGCGATGAGCCCGCGGAGCCGCCGTCCTTTGCCGAGGAGTACGAGGAGCTGACGGAGGGCGATTCGATCGTCCTCGAGGCGGAGATCGGCGACCGGGTGCGGGTGAGCGTGCGCCACGAGACGGCCAACACGGTCTCGGTCCGGTCGATCGGCCACTTCCCGACGCGACCCCGACACGCGTTCACCTTCCGACGGGGATCCGAAGGACCGATACCGGGAGTCAACCGTTCCGGCGACGGAGCCGAGTCGTCATCCGATCCGACTCCGGACTCGAGGAACCCGGACGAGCTGTACGCCGTCTACGTCGGCCGGGTCGACCGGGACGCATCGGAGTTCCGGCTGCTCGTCGACGACGAGCCCGCGGAGGACCAGCCGGCCGACGAACACGACATGCTCGAGGGCGGGGACGCGATCCCGGTCGGGAAACCGGAGGTGGGAACGACGCTCCGGGCCGAGTGGACGGTCCCCGACGAGCCCGTCGGGGTCGGAGCCGAGACCATCGCCCCGGAGGCGAGCTTCGAGGTGGAACGCGACGGCGACGACGGGGGACTGGTCGTTCGACACGCGGGCGGCCACCCGATCGACGCGGAGCGGCTCTCCGTACACGTTCCAGGGCACACCGAAGGGCCGATCCCGTGGAACGGCGAGGGGACGGTACGGGAGGGCGACTCGACGACGATCGACGCGGAGGACTCACCGGGAGAGGTGATCGTGCTCTTCGACGAGCGCGAGGTGCTCGATCACGCGACGATCGAATGACTCCGGTCGGGTGAGGCCGGTCGGGTGACGACAAGCGCCAGTCGGGACGACCGCGGACGGACGGTCCGTCACCGAAGGTGGCCGCTAAGGGGTTAGTCGTCCGCGGGGGCGACGCCGGCGGCACCGGCACCGCCGGAGCCGGCGTCGGCGGTGAGCGTGTGATAGAGCATGATGAGCATCGACACGATGAGCGCGCCGCCCCAAAGCAGCGTCGTCGGCATGAGGAACGTGAGCCCGGCGCCCTCGCCGATCCAGACCGTGAGCGGAACGCCCCACTGGCCCGCGACGAAGAGGACCGTCACGGCGGTCCGAAGGGTTCCGGCCACGCCGAGCGCCGGCACGGCAAAGCCCATCACGATGGCGAGGATGGAGAGGACGCCGAGGTGTGCGTGTCCGCCGATCATCCACGGCGGGACCGCGCCGCCGCTCGAGAGGATGATCGACTGGTGAAGCCCCACGGCCATCATCACGGCCAATCCGAGAAAACCGGACGATTTGAGCGCCTTCGTCATGGTTGGTCGGTACCACATGGCGAAACCTGTTAAATTTTGAGGAACTCGGGGAACGTGTTCGGGTCGACGGCCGCCCTCCGTGGTCGGCGTTCCTCACTGAAACCGGACGCCGAGCTCCGAGAGCCGCTCGTTGTGCATCGCGACGTTGACCAAAAGCGGCGTGAGCGACTCGACCTCGGCGGCGTTGTCGATCGATCCGGCGTCCAGCGCGCGGAGCCCGTCGATGGCCTCCGCGAGCATGGAGACGATGTCCTTCGCGTCGGGGTCGTCGCCGAGGATCAACGTGTCGATCCCGAGGTCGCGATCGAGGTTTGCCAGCCGACCGGCGGGGAGGTTGTGGAACGCGCCGACGACCGAAACGTCGTCGGGCGCCGCGTCCGCGGCGATCCGGGTGACGCTTCCGGCGCCGGGGCGGTGGTAGTGGAAGCCGTCGTCCTCGCGTTTCATCCCCACGGCCGGCGAGACGAGCACGTCGTCCGCCCCGAGACGATCGGCGACCTCCTCGACGGTGTCGCCGACGTGGTAGGGCGGAACGGCGAGGACGACCACGTCGGCGCGGTCGGCCGCCATGGCGTTCTCGAAGCCGCCGATCGACGCGTCGACGCCGCGGCTGTCGAGTTCGGTCTCGTACTCCCGGGCCTTCGAGCGCGCGCGCTCGGGGTCGCGCGAGCCGACGATGACGTCGTGGTTCGTGTGGAACGCCCACCGGAGCGCCAGGCCCTCCCCGACCTCCCCGGTTCCGCCGAGTATCGCGATTCGCATATCCACACTGGCGGCGGCGGCGTCTTAGGTGCGTCGCTCGAGGAGGTCGACGAGGGCGTTCACGTCCTCGACGACGGCGTCGGCGCCGGCCGAGGCGTAGGTCTCTCGCCCCGATTCGCCCGTGAGCCCGCCTGTCAACACGCCGATCCCGTAGTAGACGCGATCGGGGTCCGCCTCGTCGGCGTTGCGGGCCGTCCGAACGTCGTCGAGGGTGTCGCCGACGAACGCGACCACGTCGGCGTCGAACCGCTCGGCGAGCGTCCGAAGCGCGCGGGGGTGCGGCTTCCCCTCCTCCCAGTCGTCCATGGTGAACCGGCGGCTCGAGGGGAGATCGAGGCCGGCCCGGTCGAGCGCGATGTCGGCCTCGGAGGCGGGGCGACCGGTGAGAACGCCGACGTCGAAGCGCGATCGAAGCGTCGAGATCGTCCCGGGGCGAACGAGCACGGGCTCGTCGGCGATGAATCCGGACGTTTCGAACGGCGGCTCGCCGCCCTCCAGCTCGCGGTAGAGATCGGCGCCGAGATAGAGCGCCTGGAAGACCTCGCGGAGCCGGTCGGGATCCCACGCGTCGAGGACGGCCGCGCGCGACTCGTCGGGGAGCGTCTCGAGGACGGTTTTCGCGCCCTCGAGTCCGCCCCCGGCGTCCGCGATCCGGGCCGTGAACTCCTCGACGTCCAACTCGAGACCGTCCGCTCGCGCGAGCACGTAAAGCGCCGCGGCGTCCGTGAGCTCCCAGTCGTTGTTGAACCCGCCGGCGTTCTTGAACGCCTGGATGGCTCCGCGGTCGATGGTCCGCCCGTACACGCGCTCGATCGACTCCACGATCGCCCGCCGGTAGGAGTCGGCGACGTCGACGAGCACCCCGTCGACGTCGAGCACGACTGCGTCGACCTGCATACCCTCCCTCGCGCGGCGGCGCGAAAAACCGTTCCGACTGGCGCGTGCTCGCCGCGTGGCGAGCCGGTCACGACTGCCCGCGCGACTCGGAGACCACGTAGAGGGTGTCCGATCCGACGGTCCGCCGCTCGACGCGAAGCGAGGGCGAGGGATCCTCGAACCCGAGCGTCGTGAACGCGGCCGCGGCGTCGAGCCGTTCGGCGAGGCGGACGGTCGCCGGTTGGATCTCCGCCGGGAGGTTTCGACCGTAGACCAGGGCGACCGGGGCGGCGTCCGCGTCGGCCTCCGGGATCGGAAGCGACCGACGCGGCGACGCCGACATCGCGAGGTCGTGGACGTCGAGGCGAGCGAACGCGACCTCGTCGGGAACCGGCCGGTCGACGACGTCGATCGCGATCACCCGGTATCCGGTTCCCGCGAGCGCGCGGGCGACGTCCGGTCGACGTCCGATCCCGACCTCCAGGAGGACGGGAGAGTCCGAGAGGTTCCGAAACGAGTCACGGGCCGCCGAGCCGGTCGGTCCTCGGGGGTCCGACGCGGCGAGTTCGGCGAGCGCGTTCGGGAGCGAGCACGAGGGAGATCCGGTCACGCCGGGCCATTTATGCACCAGGGAGGCATAACGGCTTTCATGCTCGTGGACATCGTTCCCGTCGGGGAGGTGCCGGCCCGGGTCAAACGGGAGGCCTCCAGCGCGCTGCGGTCGGTCTACGACTGTGAAGTGACGGTACACGACGAGCAGTCGGTGCCGGCGAGCGGCTACGACGAGGGGCGCGACCAGTATCGCGCCGAGGACCTCATCGAGGTCGTAAGCCGGGTCGGAAGCGGCGAGAAGAACATCGGCATCACCGCGCGGGACCTCTTTTACCGCAGACGGAACTACGTCTTCGGGCTCGCCTACCTCAACGGGAACGGCTCGATCATCTCCACCTACCGGCTCCAGACGTCCTCGGACGGCGGCATCTCCTCGAAGCCGCAGACCGACGTCGTCGCCGACCGGGTCCGCAAGGAGGTCGTCCACGAGATCGGCCACACCCTCGGTCTGGAACACTGCGACAACAGCAAGTGCGTGATGTCCTTTTCGCCCACCGTCCGCGAGGTGGACCTCAAGGAGGAACACCTCTGTGGGTCCTGCTCGCGGAGCGTCCACTGACCGACGACGGAGTCGAAGACGCTCGCGGTCGGTCGAAGACGAGTCGAGGGATCGGAGCGTCCGTCGACCCGATCAGGCGGGGTCGATCGTCCGCTCGGTCCGTGACTCCGCGACGGCGAAGGTGAGCGTGCTCAACACGCCGAGAAGCGTCCCCGCCGCGAGCGCGAGCGCCAGATCGCCGAGCGTGAAGGTCGTGAGCCCCGCGATCGGCGGGAGGAAGAAGCCGGAGAGGGCGTACAACACGACCGCGATGGCGACGACGTAAAAGGGGGCGTTGAGGTAGCGCCACCGGAACTCGCCGGCGAGGTACTCGTCCGTGATCTGGCCGAGGCTGGAGGTGATTCCCGCCACCGCGGCCCACTGGACGAACCCCTGGACGAAGGCCGCGAGCGCGGTTCCGACCGTGATTGGACCGCCGTCACCGACCGCGGACCGGACGATCTCGAGCGTCTCGTAGCCCTGCACGCCGCCGACCACGAGGAGGGCGAGCGCGACGACGTGGGTGATGAGCATCACGCGACCCGCGTACAGCACGTTTCGAGCGCGGTCGGCCGTGGCGTCGATCGTCGACTCGAGCCCGAGGCCGCGAAACAGCGAGTAGAGACCGAGCAGCGCGGAGATGAGTCCGAGGACCATCGCGCCGGCGATCTCGAAGAGGTTCGCGAGGACGACGAGCGGGTAGATGAGGAGCAGGATGCCGAGCGGCACGAGGATCGTCCCGCGGGTCTCCGGGTCGGCGAGGACCTGCTTGATCGTGTAGTACATCGACTCAAGGTTCTGTGCCTGCCGAACGACGACGCGTCTGACCCCGTCGATCGGCATTCGCGAGCGGATCACGGGCAACACGGACTCGTCCTGCGCGCCGTCGGTGATGATCACGGCGCGGATCTCGTCGCTCGCCGACAGCTCCGCGAGCACGCGGTCGATCTCCTCGCCGACCTTTCGGTTGGCCTGCACGTCGGATCCGTCGACGCCGGTGACGGCGGCGATCTCGACCTCCTGGTCGCTCGTCCCCGACAGCTCCTCGTGGACGTTGATCCCCTGAAACAGGACGTTGACGTCGGAGTCCTCCGGGTCGACCGTCGCGAGATCCACGGCCGCCGCGGTCACCGCCTCGCGTCCGATGACCGGGGTCTCGCGGCCGGTCTTGCGACCGAGGTCGTCGTCGAGGTCGACACAGAGGACGAGCAGCATCGAGCGGGGCTACGCCACGGTCGGGCATATGCTTTCGGTCGCCGGCGGGCCGAAGAGTCCGGGAACGCGGGTGGAGACGGACCGGGGACGACGAACGAGCACACACTCGCTCGGACGGGCGGTCATTCGTTCGCGTGTTCGATCGCGTTCATCATCCGGCGCACGTTCTCGCCGTCGCCGAACGAGTCGGGATAGGCGGCCACCGGGACGACGAAGTCGCCGCCGGTCCCCACCGGATCGGCGACGTGAAGCTCCAGGTCGATCGAGATGTCGGTTCCCTGGACGTTCCCCTGGGCGGTGTAGACGACGACGGTCGCGTCGGTACCGAGGATGGACGTCGTGTACTCGGAGCCGCGCTCGGGGTCGGACGCGTCGTCGTATCGCGAGAGAACGACCTCGGCGAGTTCCGCGTTGTCCATGTCGGCGATCGGGTTGTAGGAGCGACCCAGAAGCTCGACGCGGGGCGTCGCGAGGGTCACGAAGACGGCCGCCTGATAGCGCTCGCCGAACAGATCGACGGCCTTGTCGTACTCGGCGACCCGGTTTTTCACCCGCACCGTACGCGTTCCGCCGGGGACGTCGACTTCGTGGGTCCGCGTCTCGGTCGTGACGTCGTTGAGCTCGTAGTCGGTCTCGGAGAGCGCGGCGTCGGCGACGGTCGCGGTGCCGGCCTCGAACTCGACCACCTCGCCGCGAGCGACGTCGAAGGTGGTACAGCCCGCGAGCCCGGCCATCCCGACCGCCCCGCCCGCGAGGAGGAACCGACGGCGAGAGGTTCCGCCGGAACGGTTCGAACGCCGATCGGAGTCGATCCGGGCGTCGTCGCGATCGGCAGAGGCGTCGTCGGGGTCGACCGAGGCGCCCTCGCGGTCGGTCGAAGCGTCCTCGCGGTCGATCGACGAATCGTGGCGGTCACTCATGAGGAGAGGCTTCCCCGTGGGAAGGTACATGCTTTGTGGGACGGGAAACGGACCGAGACGATGAGGACCCGTTCCGGAATTCCGGCCGCGACATCCGTTCGAGAGGGCGTGACACGCCGGAACGACGCTCCGCACGCTTTTTGAGTCCGGAGGCGGTAGTGTTCCGTAGATGATATCGAAGGGCTGTGAACAGTGCGCCAAGGGCGGGAAGATGGTGCTTTTCGTCTACGGCTACTGCGACCAGCGGGACTGCTTCTACTGTCCCCTCGGCGAGAACCGCAAGAACGTCACCGACGTCTACGCCAACGAGCGGCGCGTCGAGTCCGACGAGGACGTCATCGCCGAGGCCAAGCGGATGAGCGCGCTCGGGACCTCCATCACCGGCGGCGAGCCCCAGGAGGCCTTGGAGCGGACCTGCCGGTACCTCGAGCTCCTCAAAGACGAGTTCGGCGAGGACCACCACACTCACCTCTACACCGGGATCACGGGCGGTCGCGAGAACATGCGCCGGCTGAGCGAGGCGGGCCTCGACGAGATCCGATTTCACCCGCCGCTCGAGCTGTGGGGCGACATGCACGGCACCGAGTGGGAGGAGATCCTCCACGTCGCACGCGAGGAGGAGATCACTCCCGCCTTCGAGATCCCCGGGATCCGCGCGGAGCCCGAGTTCCTCGAGTTTCTGGACGAGGGGGCCGCGGAGTTCTGCAACGTCAACGAGTTCGAGATGTCCGACGGCAACTACCGGCGGATGCAGGAGGAGGGCTTCGAGCTGCAGGAGGGACACATGTCCGCCGTCGAGGGATCGAAGGACGACGCGATCCTCGAGGAGATGGCCTCCCACGAGAAGGTCTACTTCTGTACGAGCGTCTTCAAGGACGCCGCCCAACACCGCAACCGGCTGAAGCGGATGGCCCGGAACGTCCGTCGGGAGTTCGACGAGGTGACCGACGACGGCACGCTGGTCTACGGAAAGACGTACGCGTCCCCCGAGCGGTTCGAGGACCTCGGCGTCCCCGAGGAGTTCTACAGCGTCAAGTCGAACCACGTCGAGGTCGCCTGGTGGCTCCTCGAGGACATGATCGAGGACGACGACATCGAGGACGGCGAGATCGTCGAACAGTACCCGACCGTCGACGGGACCGTCGTCGAGCGGACTCCCGTCGCCTGAGGCTGGCCGTTCCTTTTGCCCGGGCGGATCCCCGTTCCCGCGAATCGCTATCGATCGGCGTCTTCCAGCAGCCGTGAGGCGTTCACGATCGACTCGAGGGTCACGTCGTGTTCGGCGAGCAGATCGCTCGCGCCCTCCTCGCGATCGACGACGACGAGCACGCGGTTCACCACGGCGCCGGCGTCCCGAAGCGCCTCGACCGCGTCGACGGCCGACCGTCCGGTCGTCGCGATGTCCTCGAGGACGATGACCTCCTCGCCCGCCTCGAGCCGCCCCTCGATCCGGTTCGCGGTGCCGTACTCCTTGGCCTTCTTGCGAGCGATGACGTAGGGGCGATCGAGTTCGGCGGCGGTCACCGCGACGAGCGGGACCGCGCCGAGGGCGACGCCCGCGAGCTTGGCGTCGGTGTCGGCGAGCCGGTCGGCGAAGGCCGCGGCGATGAGCCGGAGACACTCGGGGTCGGTCTCGAAGAGGTACTTGTCGACGTAGTACTCGCTCGTGCCGCCGTGCGAGAGCTCGAACTCGCCGAATCGAACGGCGTCGGCCTCCCGAAGCGCGTCGACGAGGGCTGCCGTGTCGTCGCGTCCGGCGGACGAATCCTCGGGATCGTTCATACCCGTGTGCTCGTCGCGGCGCGTATAAACCGGTCGGAACGGCACGCCCGAGACGGACGGCGTCGAACGGGGGTCGGTTCGCACCGAACGAAAGGTCTAAGTTAGTGGTACGCTATACCATACCGTGTATGTCGTCCGCACCCAGCACGAACGACGGCGTGTTCGACGAATTCCTCGAGGACCGCGGTCACGAAACCGACATCGTACGCTGGGAGCGATCGTATAACAAAAAGAAGTGTCCGGAGTGCGGCGGTCTCCACGACGAGTCCGCGCGCGAGTGTGGCGTCTGCGGCTGGACGCCGGCGGCTTGATCCCGGCAGTTTGACCCCGGCGACGGTTCGGCCCCGACGGGCCGTCCGAGACCGTCCCGGACCGGTCGCCCGAACGACTTCGATCGGACGGATCACGCGGGGGTTTTTAACCGATACCGAGCCACTTGGAAGCGATGGCTACGGGGAGACGACACGCGACGGTCGCCGAATCGAGGATCCGACGTATCGGTCGAAATCGGCCACGAAAACGGGCATACCGCCCGTTCGTCGAAGCGCGTGGAGCGGGTGGAGGACAACGCTTATGCGCGAAGTCGCCCTTCGGTGAGGTACCACCATGGGAGTGATCGAGGACGTCTACGCGGACCTCGAGGCCGACGTCGAACTCGAGGAGTTCGAGGCGGCCGTCGAGGACAAAGTCGAGCAGATGGGCGGCCTCGCGGACGAGGAGACGGCCGCGATGCTCATCGCCCACGAGCTTCGCGACGAGGAGGCCGAGACGATCGCCGACATCGAGCCGGGGATGGACGAGGTGAAATTCCTCGGAAAGGTCACCTCGATCGGCGAGATCAGGACCTTCGATCGCGACGACACGGAGGAGGACGGCCGGGTCTGTAACGTCGAGATCGCGGACGAGTCCGGCTCGGTCCGGGTCGCGCTGTGGGACGAGATGGCGACGGCCGCCCAAGAGCAGCTGGAGGTCGGCGACGTCCTCCGCGTGATGGGACGTCCAAAGGAGGGGTACAACGGGCTCGAGGTCAGCGCGAACAAGGTCGAGACGGACGAGGACGCCGAGGTCGACGTGCAGATCCTCGACACCTACCGGGTCGAGGATCTCACGCTCGGCGCCTCGGACGTGACCCTCGTCGGGAAGGTTCTCGATACCGACGCCGTTCGGACCTTCGATCGCGACGACGGCTCGGAGGGACGGGTCTCGAATCTCGTCCTCGGCGACGAGACCGGCCGCGTCCGCGTGACGCTTTGGGACGACCGGGCGGACCTCGCGGGGGAGTTCGACGCCGACGAGGTCGTCGAGGTCGTCGACGGCTACGTCCGCGAGCGGGACGGCTCCCTCGAGTTGCACGTCGGGTCCCGGGGATCGATCGAACGCGTCGAGGAGGACGTCGAATACGTCCCTGAGACGACCGACATCGCCGATCTGGAGATCGGCCGGACGGTCGACATCGCCGGCGGCGTGATAGAGACCGACCCGACACGGACCTTCGATCGCGACGACGGCTCGGAGGGGCAGGTTCGAAACGTCCGAATCAAGGACGAGACGGGCGAGATCCGCGTCGCGCTGTGGGGCGAGAAGGCCGACCGCGAGGTGGATCTGGCCGACGAGGTCGTCTTCACCGACGTGGAGATCCAGGAGGGATGGCAGGACGACCTCGAGGCGTCGGCGAACTGGCGGTCGACGGTCAGCGTCATCGAACGCGGCGACTCGCCGACCGCGGCCGGGAACCGCTCCGAGGGAGCCGCGCGCTCGAGCCCGTCGGATGCGTCGGGCCGATCCCCGGAGACGGGCCAAAGCGAGGGGCTCGGAGCCTTCGCCGACAACGGCGATGGCGTGGGTGAAAGCGCCACCGACAGCGATGGCGGGCCAGCCACGAACGGAGAGTCGTCGGGGGAGACGAACACGTCGGAGACCACGAAGACGCCGCAATCCCCGGAGGCGTCGGCGGACGGATCGCCCGGCGGCGCGACCGTGACGGCCGCCGCCGACGGCGCCGCGGTCGCCGAGAGCGTCGAGTTCACGGGAACGGTGGTTCAGGCCGGAAGCCCGGTGGTCCTCGACGACGGCGAGCGCACGAAGAGCGTGGAGACCGAGGCCGAACTCCGTCTCGGGGAGGAGATAACCGTCAGGGGAACCGAACGGGACGGCCGGATCGACGCCGACGAGGTCTTTTGAGGCCGGTTCGGAGCGCGATTCGGGACGGACGGCATCGTCGACGCGGATCCGGCTGGGGGACGGCTTGATGAGGCGGTTCGAAGAGGCGACTCGAGGAGAGCGGATATCGCTCCTCGTGGTCGGAGACGGCGGCTAACGGGCGCTAACGGAAAGCGTTATACCGGAAACGACCCCGAGTGTGTGTATGAGTGTCGAGTTGCCGTTCGCCCCGGTCGATCAGATCATCCGGCGGAACGCCGGCGACCTCAGGGTGAGCGCCGACGCGGCCGAGGCGCTCGCGCGCCGGGTGGAGGGACACGGCGCGTCGTTGGCCGAGGACGCGGCCGAGCACGCGACCGACGACGGGCGAAAGACGCTTATGGCCTCGGATTTCGGCGTCGAACAGGTCGTCGACCGCGAGGACCTCGTCTTGCCCGTGGCGCCGGTCGACCGGATCGCCAGGCTGGAGATCGACGACGGCTATCGGGTCGGCATGGACGCGCGGATCGCGCTCGCCGACGTTCTCGAGGACTACGCGGACAACGTCGCCGGCGCGGCGGCAACGCTCGCACGCCACGCGGATCGACGCACGATCCAGGCGGAAGACATCGAGACGTACTTCGCCCTCTTCGAGTGACATGCAGTTCGGATACAGCGAGGCCTGTCTGGAACACGACACCGGCGATCGACACCCCGAAAGCCCCGATCGCCTGCGAGCCATCCGCGAGGGACTCAAGCGGGAACACGGCGTCAGCTACGAGGAGGCCGCGCCCGCCGATCGCTCGGAGATCGAGGCCGTCCACGACGAGGAGTACGTAGAGGAGATCGAGGCGTTCTGTGCGGACGGCGGGGGGAACTGGGACCCCGACACCGTCGCCACGGCGGAAACCTTCGAGGCGGCCCTCACGTCCGCGGGGCTCGCGAGGTGGGCGGCGACGGAGGCGCTTTCGGGGTCGAACGGGCGTCGGACCCCGTTCGCGATCGGCCGTCCGCCGGGCCACCACGCGGTCGAGGACGACGCGATGGGGTTTTGTTTCTTCAACAACGCCGCCGTGGCCGCCCAGGCGATCATCGACGAGGGGGCGGCCGACCGCGTCGCGATCTTCGACTGGGACGTCCACCACGGAAACGGCACCCAGGACATCTTCTACGACCGGGACGACGTGTTCTACGCGTCCATCCACGAGCAGGGACTCTATCCGGGAACGGGGGCGATAGACGAGACGGGGACGGACGGCGCGGAGGGAACCACGCTGAACGTCCCTCTTTCCGCCGGTGCCGGCGATCCGGAGTACCAGTACGCGGTCGAGGAGACGCTTTCGCCCCTCCTCGAGCGGTTCGACCCGGAGCTCCTGTTCGTCTCGGCCGGCTTCGATGCCCACAGACACGACCCGATCTCGCGGATGCGCGTCTCGACGGAGGGATACGCGATGTTGACGGAGCAGGTTCGCGGGATCGCAGACCGCGTCGACGCCGGACTCGGGTTCGTCCTCGAGGGAGGATACGGCCTCGACACCCTCTCCGAGGGGGTCCGAACGGTCCACGAGACCTTCGACGGGCGCGATCCGATCGACGTCGAGGGAAAGATAAACGACTCGACTCGAGTGCTCGTCGACGACGTCAAAACGCAGTTCGACCTGTAGTCCGTCCCGTCACGGTCTCGGGTCGAAATACGACCGAAGCTCCGGACCGAACCCGTCTGCGAGGGTCGCCGTCTCGGCGCCGACGAGAACGTCCCGCTGCGACAGCGCGTCCGCGACGTGCGTCCCGAGACCGACGTCGAATATCGCGTCGCTCTCGAGGAACTCCGCGGCGCTCGTCACCTCGCGGTCGCGCTCGAGGACGTATCGATCGCCCTCGAGAAACGGACCGTAGGGCGGGCGCTCCTCGTCCGCGTAGGCCGCGTAAAATCCCTCGGCGTGTTCGCGGACCGCGACCGGCGGCCCCAGGTGTCTGGCGATCGAGGGGAGCGTCTCGACGAGCAGTTCGACGAACAGCACCGCCCGCCGGGGATCCGTTTCGGATCCGTCCTCGACCATCGCGGTCGATCGAAGCACCGGAAAGCCGTGATCCTCGAGCGCGCGGACGATCCCCGAACGCGACTTGCGAAGCTGCGGCCACAGCTGGTCGTCGACGAGGGAGGGCGCCTCGAAGACGACCGCCACGGGGGTCGTCCCGCGGCGCCGAAGGTGGTCGCGGACGCCATCCGAATCGAGCGGTTCGCGATCGGGCGGGAAGAAGACCTCCGTACGCGGCGTCTCGAGGAGGTCGCGCGCGTGGTGTTGGACTCGCGCGAGGTTTTCGGCCGAACAGACGGCGGCGACGTTCCGTTCCGGATCGGTCGGATCGATGACGACGAGCGGGTCGTCGAAGGCGGTCGCCGCGTGCGTCTCCGGATCGATCGTGATCGGCGGGCTCCAGTCCGCCGCCGCACGAAGCAGGGGCGCGAAGCCGCCGAACTCCACGACAAGCAGTTCGGTGAGATAGCCCGAGAAGCCGCGGGTCTTCAGGTCGCTGCCGTAGGCGCCGATGCCCTTGAGGAAGCGTTTCGCCAGCAGGACCTCCTCGGCCAGCGTCGGTGTGAGCCGCTCGGAGAGGTAGGCGTCATGAAAGGGGGTCCGATCGACGGCCGAGCGGATCTCGGTCGCATCCGAAACGGCATAACACGGGACGAGATCCACCTCGAAGCCGTCGACGGTCCCCTTGACGTAGGGGTGTTCGGCGTACTCCTCGTGGCCGTCGGGCAGAACGGCGTGGCCGATCGCCAGGCCGTACCGTTCGAGCTCCGATCGCGGGAGGTCGGTGGGAAAGCGAACGAAGAGGTCGATGTCACGATCGCCCGCGAGCCAGGTTCCCCGTGCCGTCGAGCCGACGCGAACGATGTCGACGTCGTCTTCGATGTCCGGATCCATCGCGAGATCGGAGAGCGCCTCGTGGACCCGATCGACGAGCCGTCCCGAGGTCGCCTCCAGCCGCTCGCGCTCGTCGGGTCCCGGTTTGACGCGGTCGAGAACCGACTCGCGGACCGCATCGAGCTCGCTCATGGGGACGGGTTCAGCGGGTCGACCCGAAAGGATGTCGGTCGAAAGCGGCGGGGCCGTGGCCGTCGACCTCGAGCGCGTCGATCGGTCGCGTCCGACGAACCGAGAACCCCGCCGTCGGGCGAAAACGAAAGCCCTATCAAAAGCAGCCGAATACCATAGGGTGCACGCCGAAGTAGCTCAGTTGGTAGAGCGCCTCGCTGTTAGGACGACCGGCTCGCCCGCTCGTCGCAGATACGAGGCGGTCCCAGGTTCGAGTCCTGGCTTCGGCGCCTCCTTCGTTTCGACGCCGACCCGGAAGCGACGCCGTCGGGCGTCCCGACGTCGAAACCGGCCGAACCCGATACGCTAAAGGGTCGCGCCGAGAGACCACCTCGTGAGGGCCCTTAGCTTAGTCCGGCTTAAAGCGACTCGCTCATAACGAGTTGAGCGCTGGTTCAAATCCGGCAGGGCCCATCCAGCGGACGAACGGGCTCTCGAGAATGTCGACGATCGCTCCCCGAGCCATCGGTATCGCGAACCGGCGGGCGATCCTATAAGGCGCCGCCCCACGAACCCGCCAGCATGGACCCGATCAACGTCACGGCCGACGCCGAGGAGTTCACCTGCAACGCCTATCTGGTTCCGGGCGAGGTGACGACCCTCGTCGACGCCGGAACAATGCCCGGCGTCGAGGACGTCATCGCGGAGCACGTGGAGGCGCTCGACCGCGTGGTGGTGACCCACCAGCACACGGACCACGTGGCGGAACTCGACGCGGTGCTCGACGCCTTCGACGCCGAACTCTACGCGTACGCGGAGCACCCTCGCCGCGACGTCGAACTGGTGGACGGATCGACGGTCGAGATCGGCGATGAGACCTGCGAGGTGGTCTACACCCCGGGTCACGCGTCCGATCACGTCTCGTTCGTCGGCGACGAGCGCCTCTACAGCGGCGACGTGGTGGTCTACAACGACGGAGCGTTCGAGGACGGATCGTTCGGCCGCACGGACATGGCGGGCCAGTCGCGCGAGCGGCTCATCGAGAGCCTGGAGGACCTCCTCGACCACCTGCCCGAGGGCGTCTCGGGAATGTACGCCGGCCACGGTGACGTCTACCGGCCGTCGGAAAACGAGGACGGCGTACGGGAGGTCATAGAGCGCGCGCTCGAGCGTGCGAAGCGGCGGCAGCCGAAATATCCCGAGTAGCCCTTGGGACCCGATCCGTCCGGAGACACGGCTCACCGGAAGACGCGTGATGGGGACGGAAGCGAACCCGACGATCTACGCCGCGCGGCGTTCCTTCGCCTTCGGGCGGAGGTTCCCGTAGCCGCACTTGCGGCATCGCTCGGCACGCTCGGAGTTGCGGGCGTTACAGCGCATGCACACCATCTTCTCGAGAAGTCGGTCCTCGGCGGCGTCGAACTTGGCCATACCGACACCAGAGCCGGCGTGCTGTAAAAGCTTGCGAGACGAACGCGCGCGGATCAGGCGCCGGCCTGCTCGATGGCGGCCTGGATGTCCTCCTTTTGTGTGACGCCGACGAACCGGTCGACGACCCCGTCGTCGGACTCGACGATGAGGGTGGGAAGCGAGCGCACCTGATACTGGTTGGCGACGTCCTGCTGTTCGTCGACGTCGATCTTCTCCAGCTCGAAGGCGTCGCCCAATTCCTCCTTGAGCTCGTCGAGGATCGGGTCCTGGGTCTTACACGGGCCACACCAGTCGGCGTGGAAATCGAGGAGTCGAACGGTCATTGCTCTACGCTCGGTTGTCGCGGCGAGCGGATAAGAGTTACCGACGCGGCCGACGTCGCCGACGATCGGCTCGGGATTACCGACGGAAGATCGCCAGTCGAAACGTTTAGGCGAGTGGACCGGCGAGTGGAACCATGAGCAGCGGACAGAACTCCGGCGGGCTGATGTCCAGCGCGGGGCTCGTTCGGTACTTCGACTCCGAGGACCGAAACGCGATCCTGATCGACCCGAAGACGGTCATCGCGTTCGCGGTGCTCTTCGGCGTGTTCGTCCAGATCATCTCGCTCACCGTGTGAGGACGGGACGTCCGAGGGAACCGAAGAGCGCGCACGCCGCGACGGATCGGCGCGCGTCCCGAAGAACGCGCACTTTTTCCGGACTGCACCCCCAGCTACGGGCATGAAGGCAGGCGTGATCGCCGTTCAGGGGGACGTCTCCGAGCACGCCGACGCGATCCGGCGCGTCGGCGCGCGACGCGGCGAGGAGACGACGGTCGTGGAGATCCGCGAGTCGGGAATCGTCCCGGAGTGTGACGTGTTGTTGGTCCCCGGCGGGGAGTCGACGACGATCTCCGGGCTCCTCCACCGGGAGGGCATCGCAGGGGAGATCCGATCACACGTCGCCGCGAACAAGCCGGTTCTCGCGACGTGTGCGGGGCTGATCGTGTGTTCGCGGGACGCCAAGGACGACCGCGTGGACACGCTTTCGGCGATCGACGTCAGCGTCGATCGGAACGCGTTCGGCCGCCAGCGCGACTCCTTCGAGGCCCCGCTCGACGTCGAGGGGCTCGAGGACCCGTTCCCCGCGGTGTTCATTCGGGCACCGGCGATCGACGAGGTGGGCGAGAGCGTCGAGGTGCTGGCCAGTTGGGACGGACGACCCGTCTGCGTTCGCGACGGACCGGTCGTGGGAAGCGCGTTCCACCCGGAACTCACCGACGATCCGCGGATCCACGAGCTCGCGTTCGCGCCCGAACGGGAGGTGGAGGCACGATGACGGACGAACCGACGGAACGACCGACGAGCGAGGCCGAAGCGGCAAGGGACGCCGATCCGGACGTTCTCGACGAGCTGTTCGAGACGATCGAGGATCGAAAGCGGGAGCTGCCGGAGGGATCCTACACGGCGTCGCTTTTCACCCACGAGAAGGGTGAAAACGCCGTCTTAGAGAAGATCGGCGAGGAGACGACGGAGGCGATCCTCGCCGCGAAGGACGACGACGACGAGGAGCTGCTGTATGAAAGCGGCGACCTCGTCTACCACCTGCTCGTGTTGTTGGCGATGAAGGACCTCGATCTCGAGGACCTCCGCGAGGAACTCGAGTCGCGGTTCGGCTAGCGGGCCGCAGGAACCACGGGCTCGGGGACGGACGGGCCGGTCCAACCACGAGGAACCCGTAGGTCAAAGCATACTTACCCCCAGCGCGGCGAGTGTTCCGTAATGAGTACCGAGACGGAAGAAACGAACGACGACCGTCGCAAATACGAGTTCCGGAAGGTGATAGAGGAACTCCAGGAGTACGAGGGCTCCGGAACCCAGCTCGTCACGATCTACATCCCCGAGGACAAACAGGTCGCCGACGTGGTGGCACACGTCACCCAGGAGCACAGCGAGGCGGCGAACATAAAGTCCAAACAGACGCGGACAAACGTCCAGGACGCGCTGACGAGCATCAAGGACCGCCTCCGGTATTACGACACCTTCCCGCCGGAGAACGGGATGGTCATCTTCTCGGGTGCGGTCGATTCGGGCGGCGGACGGACGGAGATGGTGACGAAGACCCTCGAGTCGCCGCCGGACCCCGTCGAGTCGTTCCGCTACCACTGCGATTCGGACTTCCTGACCGAGCCGTTAGAGCACATGCTCGCGGACAAGGGCCTCTTCGGGCTCATCGTCCTCGATCGCCGCGAGGCCAACGTCGGGTGGCTGAAGGGCAAACGCGTCGAGCCCGTCAAGTCCGCCTCCTCGCTCGTCCCGGGCAAACAGCGCAAGGGCGGACAGTCCGCCCAGCGGTTCGCCCGGCTTCGACTCGAGGCGATCGACAACTTCTACCAGGAGGTCGCGGAGATGGCCAACGACCTGTTCGTTCCCAAGCGCCACGAGCTCGACGGGATCCTCGTGGGGGGCCCCTCGCCGACGAAGGACGAGTTCCTCGACGGCGATTACCTCCACCACGAGCTGCAGGACAAGGTCCTCGGCAAGTTCGACGTCTCCTATACCGACGAGTCGGGACTCTACGACCTCGTCGACGCCGGCCAGGAGGCACTCTCCGATCAGGCGATCGTCGACGACAAAAACCAGATGGAGGAGTTCTTCGAGAACCTCCACACCGGCGAGCAGGCGACCTACGGGTTCGAACCGACCCGCCGGAACCTCGTGATGGGATCGGTCGACCGGCTGCTGCTCTCCGAGGATCTGCGGTCGGACGTCGTGATCTACGAGTGTCCGAACGGCCACGAGGAGTACGAGGTCGTCGACAGCCGTCACTCGACGCCCGACCACGAGTGTTCGGAGTGCGGCGAGGACGCGGAGATGCGGGAACGCGAGGACGTGATCGAACACCTGATGGAGATCGCGGACCAGCGCGGGACCGAGACGAAGTTCATCTCCACGGACTTCGAGAAGGGCGAGCAGTTCCAGGACGCCTTCGGCGGAATCGGCGGCATTCTGCGGTACTCGACCGGCGTCTGAGGCCGCACACGTCTCGGAAGGTCTGTACGTCTCAGAGATACTGCGCGAGTTGGCGAGCGCGGCGGTCGACGTCGAAGTGGGGATCCTCGAGTTCGTCTCCGAGTCGATCGAGAGCGAGCAGGACGTCGACGCCCTCGCGTTCGGCGTACTCCATCAGCTCGACGACCGCCGGACGGTTGACCGCGAGCGAATCGAGCTTGCCACAGGCCAACAGGAACGCGACGCCGCCGTTCCCGTCCGGGATCGCGTCGTTCACCGCGGAGGGATCGGCGGTCGGGTCGTGGTTCACGTCCGCCACGTCGCCAGCGGACGGGCGAACACACAGGCAGCCGGGACAGACCGCGACGACCGTTTCGGGGGCCGGATCGACGAACTCGCGCAGCTCGGGAGGCACGCGAACCGCGAGCGTCTCGCCGTCACAGTCGGGACAGTCCATGTCGGCGAGTGGATACGATGTGGGATAAAGGACCGCGATCGTGTAGCGGGACCGACTCGAACGACCCGGAGCCGGAGCGTCAGTCCGCGGAGACGGCTTCGGACGTCTCGGAGTCGGCTTTGGCCTCGGCTTCCGCCTCCTCCTCTTTTTCCTTCTTCGCTTTGATCTTCTTGAGCCGGAAGATCTCTTCGCGTTCCTGCTCCTCGAGCTTCTGTTCGATGTACTCCTGGTTCTCGTACAGCTGCGGGAGCAGCGTGAACTCGAGAGCGTTGACGCGGCGTTTGGTGGTCTCGATCTCCTCGAGCATCTTCTTCATCGCCGTCTCGACCTCCGCGGCGAGGATGATCGTCTCCAACAGCTCCTCGTAGGCGTCGGCCGCCTCGTCGATCCGCGCGGAGGAGCCGAGCAGACCGTACCCGCGCTCGTCGAGCGACTTCTTCACCTTCGAGGACTCGATCTGGGGGACCACGACGCCCATGATGTTCTTCGATCGCGTCGTGATCTCCGGGTGTTCCTTGAGCGCCGCGGCCGCGCCGCGGACCGCGACGTCGCCCTCCATCGCGCGGGCCATGTCGATCTTGCGTTGGGCGGTTTCGTAGTCGTCCGACAGGTCCGAGCGGACGTCCTGGGCCTGGTCGAGGATGTCCATGAACTCCATGATGAGGCCGTCGCGCTTCTGCTCGAGGGTGTCGTGTCCCCGCTCGGAGAGCTCGATGCGATCCTCGATCGCCATCAGGTTCTTCCGAGTGGGTTTGACGTCCTTGGCCATCTCTTGGGCGAACGTTGCTCCCCTAGGAGGTTAATAGTTGTCTGTTTGGCTCGTGTCGGGGGTCCGAGCGATGCGGACGGAGACACGAACCGCAGACTGGTGGAACGCGAAAACGAGCCGAGAACGGTCGAATCCGAAGGTGGAATCGAAACGAAGCGATCGGCGTCAGTCGGCCGCCTCGACGATCTTCCGCTCGGAGTCGTCCTCGCGGTAGTACTCCTCGATGAACTCCTCGTCGACGCGGTTGAGTTCGTCCTTCGGCAGCATCGAGAGGAGGTCCCAGCCGATCTCCAGGGTGTCCTCGAGATCGCGGTTCGTCTCGAAGCCCTGGTCGACGAACTCCGTCTCGAAGGCGTCCGCGAAGTCAAGGTACTTGTTGTCGCGGTCGGAGAGCGCCTCGCGACCGACGATGTTCACGAGGTCGCGCAGGTCCTCGCCCTCCGCGTATGCCGCGTACATCTGGTCGGAGACGTCGCCGTGGTCCTCGCGGGTGAGGCCCTCGCCGATGCCGTCGTCCATCAGCCGCGAGAGGCTGGGCAGGACGTTCACCGGGGGTTGCAGGCCCTGACTGTTGAGGTCGGGGTCGACGTAGATCTGGCCCTCGGTGATGTAGCCGGTCAGATCCGGGATCGGGTGGGTGTCGTCGTCGCCCGGCATCGTGAGGATCGGGATCTGCGTGACCGAACCCTCACGCCCCTCGATCCGGCCGGCACGCTCGTAGAGCTGTGCCAGGTCGGTGTACATGTATCCGGGATAGCCACGTCGCCCCGGAACCTCCTCGCGGGCGGCGCCGATCTCGCGGAGCGCCTCACAGTAGTTCGTCATGTCCGTGAGGATGACGAGGACGTGGTAGTCCTTCTCGAAGGCGAGGTACTCGGCGGTGGTGAGCACCATCCGCGGCGTGACCGTCCGCTCGACGGCGGGGTCGTCCGCGAGGTTCATGAAGACGACCGAACGCTCGAGTGCGCCGGTACGCTCGAAGTCCTGCATGAACTCGTTGGCCTCCTCCTGGGTGATGCCCATCGCGCCGAAGATGACGGCGAACTCCGAGCCCTCGTCGTCGTCGCCGTCCTCCTCCTCCTCGGGCACGCTCGCCTGGCGGGCGATCTGCATCGCGAGCTCGCTGTGGGGCTGGCCCGAACTCGAGAAGATGGGAAGCTTCTGTCCGCGAACGAGCGTGTTCATGCCGTCGATGGCGGAGACGCCCGTCTCGATGAACTCCTCGGGGTACTCCCGGGAGTAGGGATTGATCGCCGCGCCGACGATGTCCTGTCGCTCCTCGGGGACGATCTCCGGGCCGCCGTCGATCGGCCGACCGGAGCCGTCGAGCACCCGACCGAGGAGGTCCTCGGTGACGGGCATCTTCATGGTCTCGCCGAGGAAGCGAACCGACGCGTCCTGGTCGATGCCGGAGGTGCCCTCGAACACCTGGATGGCCACGAGGCCCTCCGAGGATTCGAGCACCTGACCGCGCAGCGTCTCCCCCTGTGCCGTCTCGATCTCGACGATCTCGTCGTATCCGATCGCCTCGTCGACCTCGGCGTACACGAGCGGGCCGCTGATCTCGGTGATCGTTTGGTATTCTTTCATGGTTAGTAGAGACTCCGGAGTTCCTCGGCGATGTCGGCTTTGAGCTCCTCGACGTACTCCTCGTAGTCCTCCTGGACGCCGATCCGGTTGATTCGGGGAGCGGACTCGATGTCGATGATCTCCTCGACCGGGACGCCGGCCTCCAGCGCGGAGAACGCCTCGTCGTTGAACGTCTCGATGGTCGTCAACATGAGGTAGGTCTTCTCCGGCGGACAGTAGGTGTCGACCGGGTGGAACGCGTTCTGCTGGAGGTAGGCCTCACGCAGGTAGCGTGCGACCTCCAGGGTGAGCTGCTGGTCGTCCGGCAGCGCGTCCTTGCCGACGAGCTGGACGATCTCCTGCAGCTCGGTCTCCTCGTCGAGGACGTCGACGGCCCACTGGCGCTTTTCGGGCCAGTCCTCCGAGACGTTCTCCTGGAACCAGGGGTCGAGCTGGTCTTTGTACAGCGAGTAGGACTCGTTCCAGTTGATCGACGGGAAGTGGCGGCGCTCCGCCAGGTCCGCATCGAGCGCCCAGAACGTCTTGACGATGCGAAGCGTGTTCTGGGTGACCGGCTCGGAGAAGTCGCCGCCGGGGGGGCTGACCGCGCCGATCGCGGAGACGGAGCCCTCGGTCCCGTTGACGTTCTCGAAGTAGCCGGCGCGCTCGTAGAACTGCGCGAGCCGGGCGGCGAGGTACGCGGGGTACCCCTCCTCGCCGGGCATCTCCTCGAGCCGCGAGGAGATCTCGCGCATGGCCTCGGCCCACCGCGAGGTGGAGTCGGCCATCAACGCGACGTCGTAGCCCATGTCCCGGTAGTACTCGGCGATGGTGATCCCCGTGTATATGCAGGACTCACGCGCCGCGACCGGCATGTTCGAGGTGTTGGCGATGAGCGAGGTCCGGGCCATGAGCGGGTTGCCGTTGGCCGGGTCCTCGAGCTCCGGGAAGTCCTCGATGACCTCGGTCATCTCGTTGCCGCGCTCGCCGCAGCCGACGTAGACGATGATGTCGGCGTCGGCGTACTTCGCGAGCTGGTGTTGGGTGACCGTCTTGCCGGACCCGAACGGACCCGGAATGGCGGCCGTCCCGCCCTTCGCGATCGGGAAGAGTCCGTCGAGGATGCGCTGGCCCGAAACGAGCGGCTGTCGGGGCGTGCGCTTCTCGACGGTGGGCCGCGCCTCGCGGACCGGCCACTCCTGTCGCATCGTGACCTCGACGCCGTTGTCGAGCTCGGCGACGGTCTCGGTCACGTCGAAGGAGCCGGCCTCGATGGAGACGACCTCCGCGGTCTCGCCCTCCTCGAGGGCGTCCGGCGGCACCATGACCTTGTGGTCGATGGTGACCGTCTCCTCGACGACTCCGACGACGTCGCCGCGGCCGACCTCGTCGCCCTCGTCGACGGCGGGTTCGAACTCCCACGTCTCCTCGAGGTCGATGCCGGGCGCGTCGACCCCGCGATCGAGGTACGGACTGCCCATCTTGCCCTCCAGGACGTCCAGGGGACGCTGGACGCCGTCGTAGATGGCGTCCAGCATTCCCGGACCCAGGTCGACCGACAGCGGCTCGCCCGTGTTCTCGACGGGCTCGCCGGGGCCGACCCCGGAGGTCTCCTCGTACACCTGAATGGTCGTGATGTTACCCTCGATCTCGATGACCTCGCCCATGAGGCCTTCCTCGCCCACGTAGACGACGTCGTTCATGCGGGCATCGAGGTCTCGGGCGCTCACGACCGGACCGCTCACGCTCTGGATGACACCGTGTTCGGTGGTCTCCGTTGTGTCTGCTTTGCTCATGTTAATCGTCCTCCTCCATCAGGTCGATCCCGATGGCTCGTTTGATCTGATCGCGCAGCCCGCCGCTTCCGGCGCCCGATGCGCCGAGCGTCACGAGGACGGGCTCGATGCTTCCCTCGACGCGCTCGCGAACGGGACGCGAGAGGTGCGAGAGGTCCTCCTCGTGCATCACGATGATGCCGACGCTCTCGTCCTCGAGGGTCCGCTCGACGGCGTCGTCGAGCGCCTCGTCCTTCTCGTCGTCCGGCACGTTCTCGAAGGCCCTGACGCCGGCCAGCCGGAATCCGGTCGTGAAGTCCGGACTGCCGATGACGGCGATCTCCTGGCTCATGTTATCACCAGCTCCTCCTCGATGTCCGCGTCGCTCAACCCGGCCTCCTTCCCGCGAGCGATCGCGCGGATGTTCTCCACCTCGCGCTCCTTGGCGAGGATGTAGGAGATGACCGGCGTGACCGAGACGGGGTGGATCGTCCCCAGCTGGTCGCCGTAGGCCAGAAGCGCCGCGTCGGTGGCGTGTTCGAACGCGATGAGGCTGTCGGCCTCCTCGAGCTCGCGAAGCGCGGGTCCGAGGTCGTCGCCGTACTGACTCTCGGCGACGTACTCGACGAGCTCGTCGAGGTCGCGGGCGAGCCGCGCCAGCGTGTCGCGATCGAAGAGGTCGCCCCCCTCGATGAAGTACTCCGCCGGATCGAGGTCGGCGCCAGAACGCGCGAGCCGGAGCGCGTTCCGGGCGTTTCGGAGGTCGATCTCGGCAGTCAAGAAGGACTCGTACTGGCGGGTCGGCTCGTCCCGACCGAGATCGGCGAGCAGGCGCTCGTAGAACGCCCGGTCGACCGCGTTCTCGAGGGGCACGAGCACGTCGGACTCCTCGTAGTCGGCGTAGGCGTCCTCGAGGGCCGGGCCGTAGATGGTGTCCTCGAGGACCTCCACGACGCCCTCGATCGATTCCGCTTCGAGGAGCCGCCGGATCCGACGGTCGTCGAACTCGCCCGCGCGGATGAGGTCGACCTCGACCGCCTCGGTCTCGGCGCCGGCGTAGATGCCGCGGATCACGGTCTTGACGTTCCAGGCGTCGAACTTCCGGAGGTAGCGGGCGATGAGCTCGTAGAGACGCCCTTCGCTCCACTCGAGGATCTCCTCGAATTGCTTGGCGAGGTTCCGGTTCAACGCGTACTCGATCAGGTCGACGCCGCCGTGGCGGCTGCCGAGCGCGTTGATCTCCGCCTCGTAGGTCGACTCCTCCATGAAGCGGGCGATCTCCGCCGGGCCCATCCGGGTGAGCTTGCGGTACTCCTCGTCGCTGTACAGCATGCCGCGGCGGGCGCGAACCCTCGCCACGACGTACTCCGGGTTCGAGCTGCCGACGGCACTCATTGGTCGAACAGTCGCTCCGAGAGGTTCTTCAACTCGTCGTCCCAGACGGTCTCCAGGACGGAGTCGAAGGTGTTGTTCACGCGAACGCGGGAGGTCTCGCTCTCGCCGACGACCCCGCCGAGACAGTCGACGTCCTCGCCGACCTCGGCGTCGCGGTCAGCGACCAGATCGGCGAGGAGGTCGGCATCGGCCGACCGGGTCGAGACGACCACGTCCTCCCCGTCGTCGAACTCCGCGAGGGTCGCATCCAGAAGCGTCTCGGTCAGATCGCGGCGTCGGTCCTCCTCGAGGGAGGCGATCGACTCCTCGACGCGGTCGCGAACGTCCTCGAGGACGTCGCGGCGAGCGGCGAGTCGCTCCTGTTTGGCCTCGAGCTTGGCGGACGAGAGCGCCTGTTCGCGCTCCCGTTCGATCTCGCGTTCGGCCTCCTCGAGCCGCTGTTCGCGGATGCGCTCGGCGTCGGCCTCCGCCTCGGAGACGATCTCCTCGGCCTCGGCCTCGGCGTTTTCACGGATCTCCTCCGCACGCGCGCGGGCCTCGTCTCGTATGTCCTCAACGACGGTGTCCAGACTCATTGTAAAAGGGGAAGTCGTTGTTACAGGAACAGGAAGACGACGACCAGTGCGAGGATAACGATGGTCTCAGGCAGCACCGTCAGAATGAGACCGTTAACGAACAGGTCTTCGTCCTCAGCCATCGCGCCGACGGCGGCGGAACCGATACCGCGTTCCGCATAGCCCGCACCGAGCGCCGCGAGCCCGACCGCGAGCGCGGCGGCGGCCGCCGGGTTCGTGAGCGTGCCCTGACCTTCCTGCAGTACGACGTTCCCGAGTTCGCTGGTAGCTTCAAACATTGGTAGTAGTTGCGGTTGCTCGTCTCCGAACAGTTGGTGTTCTCCCTACTGGAGACATAAAACTTCCCAAAACGAACGAGGAAAACGACCGCGAGAAACCCTCAAAGCGACGGTTGTGAGGGTTACACACACCCACCAGTTCAATCGGGACACCGGTAGCGATCCGGGTCAGACAGATCAAGGAAATAGCCGAAGAGACGGACGGAAGAGCACTCAAAAACGATGCAGAGAAGCTCCAAACGGACGGCAGCGATCGGTTATTCGTTCGCCGTGTACTCCCGATCGTAGCCGAACGGAGAGTACGCTTCGCCGCCGCCATTGTAGAACTTACCAAAGAACTCGACGTACTCGAGACGAACGCTCTGGATGCCAGCGGACGTGATTCCGAGCAACAGAACTACGATATGGCCCACGACCGCGATGAGGACTCCGGCGATCAGTGCGACCACGCCGATCGCACTCGGCTCGAACGCGGTCGTCATTCCTGCGAAGATGATGTCGTACGACTCGGGGTTCGATTGGACATACGCGAGGTACTCCGGCGTGAAGATGAAGTGGAAGTACCCGTCGTTGTCCATATACGCGCCGAACGCAAGCAGATTCACCGCGAGCGCCATCCCGGCCTTCGCGAGCAGGACGGCCATAATCCGGGCGTACGAGACGACGTTGACGAGGGGTTCGAGAACCTCAGCGATCTCAGTCGGTTGGCCGATCGCGAGCAGGAGGAAGCCGAGGACGGCAAGCGCGATCCCGAGGTATCCAACGGCAACCGGGAGCCCGGAGAACGACACCATCCCCAGCGTCAGCACTCCCACGGAATCGAAGAGGAACCCCGGCTTCGGCCCCTGAACGTGCTGGCTGAAGATCCACAGCCAGGTCCCATTGAGCAGCAGCAGCCACGAGCCGCTCTCGTAGAGCGCGTGCTTCAGGTCGTGGATCTGGAAGTTCTTCACAAACGAGAGCACGTAGCCGACGTTGAGGTGCACGATTCCGAACAGCACAGACAGCACCAAGTACGCCAGCGCCCAGTGGGAATCGCCGGGGCTCAGCCCCTTCGCGACCGGCCAGTGTTCGAAGAACAGCTGGTACCCGTGGTAACCGAACACGTCGATCCCGTAGTAGAGCCCGAACAGAACCGTGAAGAGTCCAGACCAAATCGCGATTGCGCCGAGTTCGCGAAGCGTATCATCGAATCGGCGGTACATAAACGCTCCAATGCCGACGTACAGGATCCCGTACCCGACGTCCCCGATCATGAAGCCGAACATGAGCGGGAAGGTGAGGAAGACGAGGAGCGTCGGGTCGAACTCCGAGTACTGCGGCCGGCCGAAGCTCTTGACGAGCAGCTCGAAGGGGCCGGCCACGTCGCCGTTGTTCTGGACGACCGGCGGGGTCTCGTTGCTCGCCTCGTGGCCGCCGTCGGTGGCGGCCTCGTGGCCCTCGGCGTCGACGGCCGCGTTGTGGTGGCCGTTCGGGGTGAACTCCGCGCGTTCGAGCTCCTCGACGTCGGCGTGGTCGCCGACGGTCTCCTCGATGGCGGCCGCGAACTCGTCGTACGTCGAGGTCGGGATCCAGCCCTCGGCGACGAAGGCGTTCTCCGTCGTCGCGAACGAGAGCGGTGCCTGTTTCTTTTCGGCCTCGATGGTGAGCTGTTCTTCCGCACGCAACAGGAACCCGGCGGCGTCCTGTTTGACCGACTCCAGCTCCGATTCGACGGTCTCGAGTTCGGACTCCAGCTCGGCGCGTTCGGACTCCAGCTCGCTTACGTACTCCGCAGGGCTGGCGTCGGCGTCGGGCACCTCGAGCAGGGCGATGTCGACTCCGACGAGGGCGTCCTGTAACACGCCCTCCTCGGCGTCATCGGCCGGATACGCGAAGGCCGCGACGACGCCATTGCCGGAGAAGACCTCGTATTCGCGAACGCCCGCGGCCTCCGCGAGCGCGTCCTCGACGGCGTCGGCCTTGGCCTCGCCGACGACGACCTCGAGGGAGTCGTACCCGCGCAGGAGGTCGAGTTCGATCCCGAGGTCGGCGAACGGTTCGATGCGGTCGATCTCGTCGTCGATCTCGCGGATCCGGTCGCGCAGATCGTCGCGCTCGTCGGTGAGATCGTTGACGCGCTCGCGGACGGTCTCGAGTTCGGCCTCGAGCTCCTCGTCGTCGAGAACGCCCGTCGGTCCCGCGTCGCCGTCGTCGACCTCGAGGATGCTCTCGAGGGAACGCACGGTGACGAGCCGCTCGTTGACGTCCTCCGCGCCCTCGAGGGACGAGCCGGGGTCGAACCCCTGGAAGTCGCCCTCGTAGTCGGTGACGTGAAGCGAGTGGTGCTCGTAGGCCGTCTCGATGACCTCGTCGATGACGCGTTTCGAACCCGTCACCGACACCTTGCTCATCCGCTCAGGCCTGAGCATTCACCGCCTCCTCGAACCGATCGATGGCGTATTCGACCGCCTCGTCGATGCGATCCCGTGCGTCGGACTCGAGCGCCTCGCGGTCGGCGCGGCCCTCCGCGATGATCTCCTCGCGCCGGGACTCGATCTCCTCGCGGGCGGACTCGAGCCGCTCTTCCGCCTCCGCCGCGGCCTCCTCCTCGGCGGTGGCGCGGATCTCCTCGGCCCGCTTTCGGGCCTCCGCGAGGGTCTCCTCGGCGTCGGCTTCCGCCTCGGCGACGATGTCGTCCGCCTCGCGTTCGGCCTCCGTCACTCGTTCGAGCACCTCTGGTCTCGGCATACTCACTAATCGTTGGAGAATCCCACAGCGACGTATAAGGTGTTTGCGAAAGTCGACGGAACGACCACGACGGGCGCGGACGTCGACGAGCCGGATCGAGGGAGCACGAGGACGAAATCGGTCGATCCTCGCGTACCTTTAAGTGGTCGCTGGCGGTCCAACGAGGTATGACAACGGTCTATGCGATCGCTTCGGCAAAGGGGGGCGTCGGGAAGACGACGACGACCGCGGCGCTTTCGACCCACCTGGCGGACGCCGGCGAGGACGTCGTCGCCGTCGACGCCGACATCGGGATGGCGAACCTCGCCGGCGCGCTCGGGATCGACGTCGGCGAGACCACGATCCACGACGTTCTCGCCGGGCGGGCGGAGCCCGAGGACGCAGTCCACGAGGGGCCGAACGGCCTGTCCGTCCTGCCGGGCGAGACGGATCTCGACGCCTACGCGGAGGCGGATCCCGCCGGCCTGCGGGACGTGATCGCGGCCTTCGAGGACGCCGATTTCCTGTTGATCGACGCGGGCGCCGGTCTCTCACACGACTCCGCGCTGCCGCTCGGGCTCGCCGACGAGACGCTGCTCGTCTCGACGACGGGGACCGAGGCCCTGCGCGATACGCGAAAGACGGGCGAGCTGGCCGAACGTCTCGGCGGGACGGTCGCCGGCGCGGCGATCACTCGAGTCGACCCCGACGACCCGCCGTCGGACGACGGGAGGATCGCGGAGCTGATCGGCGAACCCATCCTGGGACGGATTCCCGAGGACGCGGCCGTTCCGGACGCGGTCGAGGCCGGCGAGCCGCTCTCGACGTTCGCCCCGACCGCGCCCGCCACCCGCGCCTATCGATCGCTCGCGAGCGAACTGACCGGGGTGGATGTTCCGGAGGTGGACCCCGACGTGCTGGAGGCGGACGAAGAGCCGGGGTCGACGGAGGATGAGGGGGACGAAGGAAAAGCGGAAGCGGAGGACGACGACTCGGAAGCGAAAGCGGCAGACGACGGATCGGAGGCCGAAGCTGACTCGCCGGCCGCCGATCCCGAGAACGGATCGACCGCCCACGTCGAGATGACGAGCGGGGATCTGAGCGACAGGGCGGAGGAGGGAGAGAGCGCCGAGGAGACGGGCGATCCGGACCCGGGCGTACCGCCGATCGACGAGGCCGAGCCCGACGGGAGCGAGGAGGCGAACGACGACGAGAACGACGAGAGCACCGAAGGTTCGGACGACACGGGCGAATCCGACGACATGGACGACATGCCGAACGACGGGTCGGGGGAAGTCGAAAGCGTACCCTTCCAGACGGCCGGCGGGGACGAGAAGTCCGACGACGAAGTCGGCGTCGATGAGGATGACGATGGATCCGAAAGTGAGGATGTATCGGAAGATAGCGACGGCGGAGCGGAGGACGACGACGGAGCGGAGGACGAGTCGACGGGGACCGAACCGAAAGCGGAGCCGGAGGACGGAACGGAAGGGGACGACGAGACGGAAACGACGACCGGGGGCGGCGACGAAACGGACACGGCGTCCGAGAGGGACGAATCCGACGGCGGTGAAGACGACGAATCCGACGACGGGAACGAGCGTAAGGGGTTCTTCAGCCGACTGTTGGGGCGGTGACGCCGGGGGGTGTCGGAAGGGCGGTGTTGTTGCGGTTCGATCCCGCTCGCGCGTCGGTGACCTAACGGAGGGAGCGGACGGTCACATCGACTCGGGCGCTTCGACGCCGAGGACCGAAAGCGCGTTCGCGACCGCGTGCTTCGAGGCGCAAACGAGCGCGAGCCGGGCGTGGCGCAGCTCATCGGTCTCGGCCGAGAGGACGGGACACTCGCGGTAAAAGGAGTTGTAGGCGTCGGCGAGCTCGCGGGTGTAAGTGGCGACGACGTGGGGTTTGAGGTCGCTCGCGGACTCCTCGATCACGGCGGGGAATCGGGCGATCTCACGGAGGAGGGTTCGGGCCTCGTCGGTCTCGAGGGCGGCGGCGTCGAAGGACTCGTCGCCCGTCGGTGACGGAACCGAAACGCCCTCGGCGTCCGCCTCCTCGAGGATGCCACAACAGCGCGCGTGGACGTACTGGACGTACGGAGCGGACTGGGCCTCGAAGTCGAGCGCGCGGTCCCACTCGAAGGTGATCGCCTTCGCGGGCTGTTTCGAGACGACGTCGTATCGGACGGCGCCGATGCCGACCTGGTGGGCGATGCGTTCGACGTCCTCCTCGGTGAGGTCGTCGTCGCGGATGCGGTCGTCGAGGCGGGTCTCGACCTCCTCGCGGGCGCGGTCGATCGCCTCGTCAAGGAGGTCGTCGAGCATCACGCCGGTACCGCGGCGCGTCGACATCTTGCCCTCGGGCAGGTTGACGTACGAGTAGATGACGTTCTCGAGCCGGGAGACGTCGTTTCCGAGGATCTCGAGGGTCGCGTTGAGCTGGTTGGCCTGGAGCTTGTGGTCCTCGCCGAGGACCGTGACCGCCCGGTCGTAGTTCTCAAACTTCCACTCGTGGTGGGCCAGATCCCGGGTCGTATAAAGCGAGGTGCCGTCCGAGCGGAGGAAGACGAGGTTCTTGTCGATCCCCCACTCGTCGAGCTCCAGCTGCCAGGCGTCCTCCTCGTAGACGGCGTGGTCGCTTTCGCGGAGGCGTTCAGCGATCTCGTCGGTCGATCCGTCGCGCATGAACCGCGTCTCCTTGACGAACTCGTCGAAGTCGGCGGGCAGGCGCGCGAGACACTCCTTCATCCCCGAGAGGACCTGGTCGACGACGGTCCCGACGCGCTCGTAGGTCTCCTCGTCGCCCGCCTCGAGCCCCTGGAGGATCGACTGGATCTCGGCTTCGGCCGCCTCCACGTCCTCGGGGTCGGCCTCCTCGAGGTAGCTGTTGCCCTTGCGGTAGTACCGCACGAGATCGTACTCGATGCGGTCGCGAGCCGGAGGATCCTCGAGGTCGTCCTCGTCGAACGTCTCGAAGGCCCAGGTGAACACGGCCATCTGGCGGCCGGCGTCGTTGACGTAGTAGTGACGCTCGACGTCGTAGCCGGCCAGCTCGAGGACGTTCGCGACCGCGTCCCCGACGATCGGGTTCCGGGCGCGCCCGACGTGGACCGGCCCGGTCGGGTTCGCGCTCGTGTGCTCGACGACCACGGACGTGTCGCGGTCCTCGAGCGCGCCGTACTCCTCGTCGACTCCCGCAGCGAGGGTGTCGTGCAGGTACGCGTCCGTCGTCTCGAAGTTGAGATACGGGCCGGCGACGGCGACGTCGGCCAGATACTCGAAGTCGCCGTCGTCGATCGTCGCCTCGACGGCGGCCGCGAGCTCCTCGGCCACCTGGGGCGGAGCGGCACCGAGCTCGCCCGCGAGTCGGAAGGACGCGCTGGAGGCCAGGGTCGCGTCCATCTCCTCGGGCGGCTCCTCGACGCCGAGATCGTCGGTCGGGAGGTCCAGGCTCGCCAGCGCGTCGGCGAGCGCGGTCTCGACCTCCGACCGGAACTGTCGGAACATGCCCGCCCGTTCAGGGGCCGTCTAAAAGGCCCTTGCGAAGCGACACGTCGGTGGGGTCGGCCGGCGTGCGACCGACGCGTCTTTGTAGGGCGCGGCGGTGGATCGAACACGGACGGTTCACGATCACGGTCCGAATCCCGATCTCGATACGCACCGTCACGATTTCGTGACGTATTCCGTATTCGTTATGCTTTTACGCGAACGGGTCGAATCCGTCGTGTATGTCAGAGACGGCGCCCCCGGACGCGCGGACGGGACCCGACGAGCTCGCGGCGCTCAAGGCGGTCGCGCTCGCCGGCGGGCTGCACGAGACGAAGGTGTCGTGTGCGGCCCTCGGCGAGGACCTCGACGCGTCGGCACAGACGGCCTCCAGGCGGCTCCAGCGGCTCGAGGAGGCCGGGCTGATCGACCGCGAGGTCGTCGGCGACGGCCAGTGGGTCTCAGTTACGGAGGCCGGGGAGTCGCGGCTCCGCGGCGAGTACGCGGACTACCGGCGCCTCTTCGAGGAGGAGAGCGACCTCACGCTCGCGGGCGTCGTCACGAGCGGGATGGGCGAGGGACGACACTACATCACCCTCGAGGGATACATGGAACAGTTCCGAACCCGGCTCGGGTACGAGCCCTTCCCCGGAACCCTCAACGTCGAACTCGAGGAGGCCAGCGTTCGACGACGCGGCGAACTCGTCGGGATCGAGGCGATCGACATCGACGAGTGGGCGGACGAGGACCGCACCTACGGCGCGGCCACCTGTTACGGCGTCACCGTGATCACCGAGTCGAACGCTGACGGCGACGAGGCCAACGACGCCGACGCCAACGACGCTGACGCCGACGACGCCGCCGAGCGCGAGTACGGCGGCGCACACGTGATCGTCCCGGATCGCACCCACCACGACGACTCGCAACTCGAGGTGATCGCGCCCGTGAAGCTGCGGGACGAGCTGGACCTGGTCGACGGCGAGACGGTCCGGCTCCGCGTCGAGCCGACGAGCCGCGCGGACGAGCGGGCGCCGGAGGCCGATCGCTGATGCGCGTGGATCCGGATGCGGACGTCGAGCCGGCGCTCGAGGCCTTCCGATCCGGGGGGCCGATCTGCGTCCACGACTTCGCGGACAGGGAGGGAGAGACCGACATGATCTATCCGGCGACCGCGGTCACCCCGGCGGCCGTCTCGCGGATGCGAAACGACGCCGGCGGGCTGGTCTGTGTGGCGGTCGGCCACCGGGTCGCCGAGGCGTTCGAGCTGCCGTTTCTCGCCGACGCGCTCGATCACCCCGCGATCGACGACGACCCCGCATACGACGACCGGTCGTCGTTCTCGCTTCCGGTGAACCACCACGAGACGTTCACGGGGATCACGGACGTCGACCGGGCGCGCACGATCACGGAACTCGGCAACGCGGCGGCGGCCGTCGACCGCGATCCCGACGCCTACACCGCCGAGGACTTCGCGGCCGAGTTCCACACTCCCGGACACGTCCACCTTCTCCGGGGCGCCGCCGAGGGGTTGCGCGAGCGGACCGGCCACACGGAGTTCGGGCTCGCGCTGGCCGAGGCGACCGACATGCCGCCGGCCGCCGTCGTCTGCGAGATGCTCGACGACGAGAGCGGCGCGGCGCTTTCGCCCGCCGACGCGAGGGCGTACGCGGAGCGACAGGGGATCCCGTACGTGGAGGGCGAGACGTTGGTGGACGCGCTCGCGTGAATCAGGTGGGGTCGAAGCGGCCCACACGAGCGGAAGCCGGAGGGGCCGAAGCGGCCGTCGCGTCCGGACGCGAATTCCCCCTGATTTATGACCGGCGGCGACGACCGGGGAGGTATGAGCTTCGAGGAGATGGACGTCGACACCATCTGGAAGAACGGCGAGTTCGTCGATTGGGAGGACGCGACGACCCACGTCCTCACCCACGCGCTCCACTACGGGACGGGCGTCTTCGAGGGCGTGCGGTGTTACGACACGGAGAACGGCCCGGCGATCTTCCGGTGGGATGAACACCTCGATCGACTCTTCGACTCGGCGAAGCTGTACGATCTCGACATCGACCACTCGCGCGAGGAGTTGACCGAGGCGACCATGGACCTCCTGCGGCGCCAGGACCTCGAGAGCGGCTACATTCGACCGATCGCCTACTACGGCTATCACTCGCTCGGCGTCTCGCCGAAGGACTGTCCGACGGACGTCGCGATCGCGGCCTGGCCGTGGGGCACCTACCTCGGAGAGGAGGCGCTCAACGAGGGCGTCGACGTGATGGTCTCCTCCTGGCGGAAACACGCCTCCTCGCAGATCCCGACGAACGTGAAGACGACCGGGCTGTACGTCAACTCCATGCTGGCCGGCGAGGAGGCCCGCCGGAACGGCTACGTGGAGGCGATCGTCTTGAACAAGGAGGGCAACGTCGCGGAGGGCCCCGGCGAGAACGTCTTCCTCGTCGAGGACGGCGAGATCTACACCACCGGACGCGCCCAGTCGATCCTCGAGGGGATCACCCGGGACACCGTCATCACGCTGGCGCGCGAGCGGGGCTACACGGTCCACGACGAGGCCGTGCTGTCGCGGGGACAGCTGTACACCGCCGACGAGCTCTTCTTCACCGGGTCGGCCGCCGAGGTGACGCCGATCCGGTCGGTCGACGACACCGAGATCGGCGCCGGCACTCGCGGCCCCGTGACCGAGGAGCTCCAGCAGGCGTTCTTCGATCTCGTCGAGCGCCAGACCGACGAGCACGACGACTGGTTCACGTATCTCTAGGCGCGATCGGTCACTCCGTGTTGGCGCGATCGCCGTCAGCGGCGTCCTCACGGCCGCCACCGCGAGCGCTCCCTTGACCGTCGCCACGAGCGTCCCCTTGATCCCCACCGCGGGCGTCCTCTCGACCGTCACCACGAGCGTCTCCCCGATCGACGGCGTCGGCGATCGACTCCTCCTCGACGGGGACCTGGTGGGCCGATTCGGCGAACCCGGCGGAGAGGACCCGAGTCATGGCCTCCTCGACGCTCTCGCCCGTCTCGGTGACGCGTTCGGGTTCGACCTCGATGACGAATCCCGTGGTGATGTTCGGCGCCGTCGGCATGAACAACACGAGCCGGCCGTCCCGGGTCTTCTTGCCGGTCTTGAACGCGGTCATCCGGATCCCCTGCCAGGTCTCGAGGTGGACCGGTTTCTGTAGGTCGTCCGTCCCCGAGAGGGCGGTCTCGACGGCGAGCTTCGAGGCGTTGTAGACGACCCGCAACGCGGGCAGGTGGTTGATCGCGTCGTCGAGTCTGGCCTCGAGAAACCGGCCGAGGGTGGTCCGCATGAAGTAGCCGACCGCGAGGACGAGCGTGGTGAAAAGCGCGAGGGCGATGAGCACGCGGTAAAGCGGGAGGGCGGGCGCCACGAGCCACTCGGGCTCCAGGGTGTCGATGAGCGGAAGCGCGACGATGTGGCGATAGATCCATCCGACGACGAGAAGCAGGACGATGAGCGGGACGAGAACGATGAGCCCGCTCGCGAAGTCGCGTTTCCACGTTGACATCCGATGTGGGAACATGCGGCGGCCGCGCTTAAAAGGTTACAGACCCGCCGGGAGGGCGGACGACGCAGCTCGTCCGGAGCGTCCCGCGCCCGGTCCGCCGGGAGCCTCACCGTCCCAGGATCGCCCGGATCGCGAAGGTCGCGTTTGCCCGACGTTCGCGAACGCGGCGCCAGAAGTAGTCGGCCCATCGGGTCCCGTAGGGGGCGTACTGGGCGACGTCGACGCCCTGCTCCGCGAGATCGCGTTGGGCGTCCTCGCGAACGCCCATCAGCATCTGGATCTGGTAGTCGGTTCCATGCTCGTCCGCGAGCCGACGCGCGAGCCCGATCATCGCCGGATCGTGGGTGCCCACGGCGACGCCGCGATCGCGGTTCGAGAGGAGGAACTCGACGTCCCGCCGATACGCCTCGTCGACGCGCTCGCGGTCGACGTAGGCGATCGACGACGGCTCGTCGTAGGCGCCCTTGACGATCCGGATCCGACCGGGGACCGCGAGGAGGGCCTCCAGATCCGCTCGCGTGCGTTTCAGGTTCGACTGGAGACACTGGCCGACCGACCAGGGGTATTCCGCCGCGATCTCCCGGAAGGCGTCGAGGGTGTCGTCGGTCGTCGCGGACCCCTCCATGTCACACCACACGAAGACGTCCCGGTCGCTGGCGTATTCGACGACGGACCGGAGGGTCTCGACGTAGCGGTCCGCCGAGAGGTCGAGGCCGACCTGGGTGGGCTTGATCGACAGGCACGCGTCGAGTCCCCGACGGTCGATGGCGTCGGCGAGCGAGCGATAGGCGGCGGCGTCGGATTCGACGTCCTCGGGAGTCGTATGGTGCTCCCCGAGCCGGTTGAGGATGACGGAGATGCCCTCGTCGTTCACGCCGCGAGCGTGCGAGAGGGCGGAAGCCGAGGTATCGCCGGCGACGAATCGGCGCGCGATCGGCGGGATCATTCGATCGAGTATCCGGGGGCGAACGCCATCAGCGTTGTCCCCGAACCCGAGGGACGACAACACCACAGGAGCTAACACGGCCACCCCCGTCGGGCCGGTATGGTCGGATCACTCGTCGCGACCGCCCTGTGGGCCATGCTGCCGGCGTACGTCCCGAACAACGTCGCGGTGTTGGCCGGCGGCGGACGGCCGATCGACGGCGGGCGAACGTGGAACGAAAAGCGGGTGCTCGGCGACGGCAAGACCTGGCGGGGGACCGCCGCGGGCACCGTCGCCGGCGTCCTGCTCGCGGTGGGGCTGAACGCGATCAACGGCCCCGCGTCGTCGGCGATCGGCGTCGAGCTGCCGACCTTCCCCTATCACGCCGCGTTCGCGCTCGCGTTCGGCGCGATGTGTGGCGACATCGCGGCGTCGTTCCTCAAACGGCGGTCGGGCCGCGAGCGCGGGGCGTCGTTTCCCGGGCTCGATCAGCTCGATTTCGTCGTCGTCGCGCTGCTTTTCGCGTGCCTCGTCGCGCCCGGCTGGTTCGGCGAGTGGTTCACGCTTCCCGCCATCGCGGTCGTGCTCGTGATCACGCCGGTATTGCACGTCGTCACGAACGTGATCGCGTTCGCGATCGGCGCGAAGAACGAGCCGTGGTGAACTCGAGGAACGAACTGTGGGGAACCTGAAGGGCGAGCCCTGGTGACGTCGATTCCGACGGGTCGATCCCTCGCTCCTACGGCGTGGCGATCCCTCTCCTCTACGGCGTGGCGATCCCTCTCCCCTACGGCGAGACGTCGTACAGCTCGCCGTACTTCGACTCGACGTAGTCCGTAAACGCCGCCGCCGAGAGCGGCTCGCCGGTCGCACGGCGCACGAGTTCGTCGGTCTCGTAGCGTGCGCCGTGTCGGTGGACGTTCTCGTGGAGCCACTCGTGGAGGGCCTCGAAGTCGCCGGCGGCGACGCGCGCGTCGAGATCCGGACCCTCACCGGCGTCGATCTCGGCCTCGGCCGCCGCGTACAGCTGGGCGGCCATCACGGATCCGAGCGAGTAGGTCGGGAAGTAGCCGAAGTTGCCGTGGCTCCAGTGGACGTCCTGGAGACAGCCCTCGGCGTCGTTTTCGGGGCGGATGCCGAGGTACTCCTCGTAGCCCTCGTTCCACCGTTCGGGGACGTCCGCGACGTCGAGGTCGCCCCGAACGAGGTCGCGTTCGATCTCGAAGCGGACGAGGACGTGCAGGTGGTAGGTGAGCTCGTCGGCCTCGACGCGGATGCGGTTGTCCGGGTGGACCTGGTTGACCGCCTCGTAGGCGTCCTCGACGGTCGCGTCCGACGCGTCCGGGAAGTGCTCGCGGAACGTCGGCAGGAACCGCTCCCAGAAGGCGCGACTGCGGCCGACGTGATTCTCGAAGAGCCGCGACTGGGACTCGTGGACCGAGAGGTCCCGGGAGTCCCCGAGCGGCGTCCCGAAGTGCTCCCGTGGAAGCCCGTGGGTGTACCGCGCGTGACCGAACTCGTGGATCGTCGATCCGACCGCGGAGAGCGGGTCCGACTCGTCGAACCGGGTCGTGATCCGGCAGTCGAACTGGTTGCCCGCGGTGAAGGGATGTGCGGAGACGTCGAGGCGGCCTCGTTCGAAGTCGTATCCGAGGAGATCGAGCGCCTCCCGCGCGAGGTCCTCCTGGCGTTCCTCCGGAAAGGTCCCCTCGAAGGTGTCGACCGCGAGGTCGACGTCCGACTCCCGAATGGCGTCGATCAGCGGGACGAGCGTCCCGCGAAGCTCCTCGAGGATCGCCTCCGCCCGCTCGATCGGGAGACACGGCTCGTACGCCTCGAAGAGCACGGCGTAGGGATCCCGGTCGGGATCGACGTGTTCGGCGTACTCGCGTTTGAGCTCGACGAGACGCTCGAGGTGGGGCGCGAAGGCGTCGAAGTCGTCGTCGGCCCGCGCGCGTTCCCAGACGGAGAGCGCCTCCGAGGAGGCTTCCGAGATCTCCTCGACGAGATCGCGCGGCACCGCGTCAGCGCGCTCGTACGGTCGCCGGATCTCGCGGACGACCGCGGCCTGCTCCGCGGAGAGGGTCTCGCCGCGATCGTCGCTCCGGTCGGCGGCGTGGTCACCGCTCCGCTCGTCGATCTCCTCAAGGAGGTCACCCGTCTCCTCGGCGGTGAGGAGGTCGTGCTCGAGCGAGGAGAGCGCGGAGAGCTGTTTCGACCGGGCGGGCGTGCCGCCCTCGGGCATCATCACCTGTTGGTCCCACGAGAGCACGCCGGAGGCGCTCGAGACGGCGTTCCACCGGCGACAGCGGTCGAGCAGCGCGTCGTAGGCGTCCTCGAGGCTCCGATCGGAGCCGGGATCGTCGGGGCGTTCGTCCGAGTCGGCCGGGGTGGCCGGGTCCGTGTCCATGCGCGACGTACCACGCCGAGGCTAAAGAACGCCGTGGCTCCGGCGACGGCTCCGGGAAGCGCGGCCCTGGAGAGAGCGGCCCCGAGGAGTGCGCACCCGGGGATCACGGGGGTTCTCCGCCGTGCCCGTCACGCACGTGCGCCGCGAACTCGCGCTCGGCGAGCGTGCGGTAGAGCCGTCGACACCGTTCGAGGACCGGGATCGAGACGCTCTCATCGTCCGTGTGTGCCTCCCCGGGCTCGGCGGGACCACAGACCACGCAGGCGGTCCCCGCGGCCGCCAGCCAGCCCGCGTCGGTCGCGTGTGGTTTGGTGACGCGTTCGGGCGTGCCGACGTCGGAGGAACCGGTCGAACCGCCGGCGGAGGAGGTCGCTTCCCGCTCGTGGGCCGCTCGGGCGGCGGCGACCGCGGCATCGGCGAAGGGCTCGCTCGAGCACGCCATCGGCGGGAGGTCCCCGTCGACCGTCCACTCGACGCCGTCCATCGCCTCGACGCGCTCGAGACGGGCGCGCTCGTCCGGGACGGTCCGCTCGTCGACGGTGACGGTACAGCGGTCCGGAACCACGTTCATCGCCGTTCCGCCCTCGATCTCGGTGACCGCGAGCGAGCCGGAGAGGGGCGTTCCGAGAACCGTGGTCTCGGGGACGGAGAGGTCGCGAACGACGTCCACGGCGTCGCAGGCGCGGTAGACGGCGTTCACTCCGGCGCCGGACTCGGAGGCGTGTGCGGACTCGCCGGAGGCGACGATCGTCGATCCCCGGCGACCCCGGTGGGCCACCGCGACGTCCGTGACGGTGGCCGACGGTCGATCGTCGGGCGCCGAGTAGCCGGTCGACCCCTCGGCGACGACGGCGAACTCCGGAGCGAACCCGCGGTCGATCGCGGCCCTGGCGCCGATGCCGCCCTGCTCCTCGCCGACGAAGGAGGCGAACACGAACTCGAGATCGGGCGGGAGGTCGGCGTCCCGAAACGCCAGCAGACAGGCGGCGACCGCACCCTTCATGTCCGCGGTCCCCCGCCCGTGGAGCCGGCCGTCGCGCTCCTCGAGGACGTACCCGCCGTCGTCGGTGAGCTGTCGGTCCGCCGGAGGGACGACGTCGTGATGGCCGACGAGGGCAAGGGCTGTCGACCCACTAGGGTTCCGTCGAGCGATCACGTTGCCGTCGGGGTCGCGCTCGACCGCGGCATCCGTCTCGGAGCGGAGCCACGACTCGATCGCGTCGCCCGCGGCGGTCTCGTCCTCGTGGCTCGGGATCGTGACGAGCCGCCGCGTGAGATCACGGAGTTCGCGCTCGCTCATGGTGACGTCTGGCGTCGTCCTCCGGTAAAAACGCGAGGGTCGATGTGGGCGTTGGGCGCGAGGGATCGAGCGGGCGTCGCCGGGAGGGTGGAAGCGGGCGCCCGTCCCCGAGCATGTCGGTCGATCGGGGACGATCCGCGGTCGAACACGCTTATACGCGTCCCGACCCCAGGTCGCGTATGAACGTTGTACCGGACACCAGTTCGGTCATCGACGGCCGCGTGTCCGAGCGCGTCGAGGACGGGTCCTACGAGGGGGCGACGGTCCTCGTGCCGGAGGCGGTCGTCGGCGAGCTGGAGGCGCAGGCCAACGACGGCCACGACGCCGGCTGGGACGGCCTCTCCGAGCTCCAGCGGCTCGCCGAGTTCGCCGACGCGGGGACGATCGAGTTGACCTACGTCGGCCGGCGGCCGGAGCCGGCCGAGAAGGGGGCCGCGAGCGAGGGCGACATCGACGCGATCATCCGCGACGTCGCCGAGGATCACGACGCCACCCTCCTGACGAGCGACGTCGTGCAGTCGGAGGTGGCCCGCGCGAAGGGGATCGCCGTCGAGTACGTCGAGCCGGTGACCCGCGGCGTGGTCGAGGAGCTGCCGATAGCCGACTACTTCACGGAGGAGACGATGTCGGTCCACCTGAAGGCGGGGACGAAGCCGAAGGCCAAACGCGGCACCCTCGGCGAGATGCGCTATGAGGTGATCGAAGAGGAGGTAACGAGCGACGAGCGGATGAACGAGTGGGCGACCGCCATCGTCAACCTCGCGCGGGGATCGAACGAGGGCTTCGTCGAACTCTCCGACGAGGGGATGGACATCGTCCAGTACCGCAACTACCGGATCGCCGTCGCGCGGCCGCCGTTCGCGGACGGGATCGAGATCACGGCGGTCCGGCCCATCGCGAAGACGACCCTCGACGACTACGAGTCGGCGGACGAACTCCGCGAGCGCTTCCTGGAGTCGAAGCGCGGCGTCCTGATCTCGGGGTCACCCGGGGCCGGCAAGTCGACGTTCGCGCAGGCGGTCGCGGAGTTCCTCAACGACAACGACTACGCGGTCAAGACGATGGAGAAGCCGCGGGACCTGCAGGTCGGCCCGGAGATCACCCAGTACGGCGCTCTCGGCGGGGACATGGCGAACACCGCCGACTCGCTGCTTCTCGTCCGGCCGGACTACACGATCTACGACGAGGTCAGAAAGACCGCGGACTTCGAGGTGTTCTCGGACATGCGGATGGCCGGCGTCGGCATGGTCGGCGTGGTCCACGCCTCGCGGGCGATCGATGCGCTCCAGCGGCTCGTCGGCCGCGTCGAGCTCGGGATGATCCCACAGATCGTCGACACCGTGGTCTACATCGAGGCCGGCGAGGTCCACACGGTCTACGACGTCGACACGGAGGTGAAGGTCCCCGAGGGACTCACCGCCGAGGACCTCGCGCGACCGGTCATCCGGGTCCGCGACTTCGAGACGGGCCGTGCCGACTACGAGATCTACACGTTCAACCGCCAGGTCGTGACGGTCCCGATCGGCGACGACGACGGCGAGCGCGAAAGCGGCGTCTCGCGGATCGCGAAAAAGGAGATCGAACGCGAGATCCGCTCCGTCGCGCGCGGACACGTCGACGTGGAGCTGCAGGGACGCGAGACGGCGATCGTCTACGTCGAGGAGGACGACATCTCCTACGTCATCGGCAAGGGCGGCGGACGGATCTCGGACATCGAGGACCGCCTCGGGATCGACATCGACGTCCGGACCCACTCCGAGCGGCCCGACCGCTCGGGCGGATCGGACGGTGGCGCCAACGGGAGCGGAACCACGAGCACGGCGGGGTCCGTCCCCACGAACGGCGGCGATCGCGGGACGGTCGTCGAGCCCGAGATCACCTCCAGACACGTCGTCATCCCGGTCGAAGAACAGGTCGGCGAGACCGTCGAGGTGCGGGCGGGCGACGACTACCTCTTCACCGCGACCGTCGGACGGGGCGGCGAGGTGCAGGTGTCCCGCGGGTCGGCGATCGCCGAGGAGCTCGAGGACGCGATCGACCGCAAGCGACCGATCTCGGTGGTTCCGGCCAGGGGATGAGCGGTCGGAACGAATCCGAATGACGTCGTAGATGAGTTCGACGATCGTCGTTACGAAACCCTCCCAAACGACAACGCTTTTTTTCGGGTGGATGGAAGGCTTCCCATATGTCAAACGAGCTGAAGCGGGGTTTGGAGGGCGTTCTCGTCGCCGAATCCGATCTGAGCTACATCGACGGGAGCGTCGGAAAGCTCGTCTACCGCGGATACGCGATCGAGGACCTGGCACGGGAGGCGAGCTACGAGGAGGTGCTGTACCTGCTGTGGCACGGCGAGTTGCCGACCCGCGAGGAGCTCACGGAGTTCGAGGCGCGGCTGGCGGAGGAGCGTCACGTCGACGACGACGTACTCGAGACCATAGCGGTCCTCGCCGAGGCCGACGAGGAGCCGATGGCCGCGCTCCGAACCGCGGTGTCGATGCTTTCGGCCTATGAACCGGAGCCCGACGCCGACCCCGAGGACCTCGACGCGACCCTTCGACAGGGTCGTCGGATCACGGCGAAGATCCCGACGATCCTCGCCGCCTTCGATCGGGTCCGTCAGGGCGAAGAGCCGATCGAACCCGACGAGTCGCTGAGTTACGCGGGGAACTTCCTGTACATGCTGACCGGCGTCGAGCCGGACGCGGTCGCGGAGGAGACCTTCGACATGGCGTTGACGCTGCACGCCGACCACGGGCTCAACGCCTCGACGTTCACGGCGATGGTGATCGGTTCGACGATGGCCGACATCTACTCCGCGGTGACCGGCGGGATCGGCGCGCTGTCGGGATCGCTTCACGGCGGCGCCAACGAGGACGTCATGCGGACGCTTCGCGAGGTCGACGCCTCGAGCAAGGACCCGCTGCAGTGGGCCAAGGACGCCCGCGAGGAGGGGCGGCGCATCCCGGGATTCGGCCACCGGGTCTACGAGGTGAAGGATCCGCGCGCCGTCATCCTCGAGGAGAAGCTGCGCGACCTCTCGGCCTCGAACGGCGACGACACGTGGCTCGAGTACACGACCACGATCGAGTCGTACCTCGAGGACGAGGGGCTCACGGAGAAGGGGATCGCGCCGAACGTCGACTTCTACTCGGGGTCCGTCTACGACCACCTCGGGATCCCGATGGACATGTTCACGCCCATCTTCGCGATGGCGCGCGCCGGCGGCTGGATCGCCCACGTGCTCGAGTATCAGGAGGACAACCGCCTGATCCGGCCCCGAGCGCGCTACACGGGCCCCCAGGACGCGGAGTTCGTCCCGATCGACGAGCGGTGAGAACGCCCCTCCGAGACGCGCGGGGAGGGGCATCCCTCGAGGGGTGCCGATCGCGTACCGTCGAGGGGATCATCTATCGGACGTTAGACGACCGCCGATCGGACGTTAGACGACCGCCGATCGAACGTTAAAGGAACGGCCGGAAGTAGTACGGGCTCAAGAACCCCTCGATCAGCCCCGCGAGGAACAGGAGGATCCCGACGCCGACGAGAACTCGGATCGCGTAGACGAGATCCTCCGCGAGCGACTCCCGTGATGCGCGCCCGCGCCAGGTGCGCCAGCCCGAGCGGGCGAGGTGGAGCCCGAGCGCGCCGGAGACGATCAGGGCAGGGATCTCGAGGACGCCGTGCGGGAGGACGAACGCGAGGAGCGCCGGGAGCTCCACCTCCAGCCGGAAGATGATGCCGAAGGCGAACCCGTTGAACCAGATCGCGACGATCGAGGGGACTCCGAGGGCGACGCCGGCCAGAGCCGTCCCGAGCGCGACCGTCAGGTTGTTCGCGAAGAACTCGAGGGCCGCGACCGGCGGCACGTGGCCCGAGAGCCGATCGAGAATGGATGCGGTCACGACGCCCGCGAGCGGTTCGGCGGCGTTCCAGCCGGTCGCGAACCCCGCGACGCCGACGAGGAGCACGAGGGCGTGGAGTCCGGGAGCCGCCCGGACGAATCCGAGCACCTCCGAGAGTCCGTTTCGAACTCCCCCGCGGACCGCGACGAGGGGCGGATCGGACCGGGTCGAGCTATCGACGGGTGAGTTCGGATCGGGGAAGCCGACGACGCCACGCCACCGGCCGAGGAGACCGGTCTTGATCAGGTCGAGTCCGGGCGCGAGCACGAGCAGGCTGGCGAGCCCGACGACGCTCGGGGCGCCGACGAACGAGGCGACCCCGGCGGCCGACGCCAGGAGGAACAGAGACGCGACGGCGAGGGCGTAGTAGCCGAGCGCCTCCGCGGGGTTCGCCCCAATGAACGCCATTGCGCCGGCCACGCCGTCCAGTGGACCGACGTCGTCGACGACGACGGAGACGGGCGCGAACGCGAGAACCGCCCGGGTCGCGAGCAGGAGGACGGTCCAGACGAGAAACGCGACCAGACCGACGAGCACGGCGAGGATCGGGTGGACGACGGCCGCGACGGCGATCGCGACCCCGGCAACGAGCGTCACCGCGATCCAGACGGCGAACTCCAGAAGGGAGAGAACGAGGATCGAGAGCCAGTGGGATCGGACGCCACCGATCCCCGCGAGGGTCGCGCGTTCGTCACGTAATCGGGCGAGACAGACCGCGTACTGCCCCGCGGCGACGCCGGCGTGTAGGAGGACGGTTACGGCAAGCGCGAGGACGATCGTGACGGCGAGGAGCACGGCCACGACGGGATCGAAGAGCGGCTCGAGAACGGCACCGACCTCGCTCGCCCACCGTCCGAAGGCTTCGGGCTCCGTCTCCGGGTCGGGCATCGCGGGGAGATCGCGATCGGCGAGCGCGGATCGAACCCGCTCGGTCCGGCCGGTGAAGGAGAGGTACGCGTAGATCGCGGCGAATCCGACGAACGAGACGGTCCTCGCGATGACGGGGATCGCGGCCGCGAGGACGTAGAACGGGAGGAGGTCGGCGGGTCGGCGTCGGGCGGCGAGGACCGCGTCCCGGAGGGCGGCTGACAGGTCCATGCCGATTGATCGAGCGATGATCACATAAAGCACGGCGGCGGGCCATCCGACGGAGGAAGACGACGGGATCCGGCCGGGAGATCGATCGGACATCCGTCAGACGGCGACGGATCGGTCGACGCAGTCATGCGGTTACACTTTCACTCCGCCAGCCGCAGCTTTTTATGACCGGACGTGCTGGATTCAGGTGCACGTCACACGCGTGCATTCCCCCTTTCCCCATTTCCTCGAGACGTCGAGCCGCGCTGCCCGCCGCGCGTACCGGGTCGCGTCGTCCCCGAGACGCGGCGACCGCGAAGGAGAACCCGACGAACGCCCTGGAGACGGAGCGACGCGAGCGGAACCGAAACGATTAGCCGCCGGAGCGGCGAGGAACGCGTATGGTGTCGCTTTCGGACGTCGAGGCCGCCCGGGGACGGATCGAGTCGGTCGTCCGGCGGACGCCGCTCGAGCGGTCCCGGACGTTCTCGGAGATGACGGGCGCCGACGTCCACCTCAAACTGGAGAACTTCCAGCGCACGGGCGCGTTCAAGATCCGCGGCGCGATGAACCGGATCGCGACGCTCACCCCCGAGGAGCGGGAGGCAGGCGTGGTGACAGCGAGCGCCGGCAACCACGCGCAGGGCGTGGCGCTGGCGGCGACCCGCGCGGGCGTCGACTCGACCATCGTGATGCCGAAGCACGCGCCGGTCTCGAAGGTGAAGGCCACCCGCGGGTACGGCGGTCGAGTCGTCCTGGAGGGGATCGACTACGAGGAGGCGCAGGCGCACGCCCACGAGATCGAACGGAACGAGGGGCGGACCTACGTCCACGCGTTCGACGACGAGGCGGTGATGGCCGGGCAGGGGACGATCGGCTTGGAGATCGTCGAGGACCGCCCGGACGTGGAGACGGTCGTGGTTCCGATCGGCGGCGGCGGACTCATCGCGGGGATCGCCACGGCGATCAAAACGCAGTTGGAGGACGTCCGCGTCGTCGGCGTGCAGGCGGAGGGAGCGGACTCGGCGGCCCGATCGCTGGAGCTCGGTCGCGTCGAGACGATAGACAGCGTCGACACGATCGCGGACGGGATCGCGACCCGATCGATCGGCGAGCGGACCTTCGAGGTGATCGAAGAGCGCGTCGACGAGGTCGTGACGGTCTCCGATCGGGAGATCGCCCACGCGCTCACGCTGCTCCTCGAACGGTCGAAGACGCTCGTCGAGGGGGCGGGCGCGGTGCCGCTCGCGGCGGTGCTCTCGGAGGCCTTCGAGTACGGGGACGACGAGACGATCGTGGCGGCGCTTTGTGGCGGCAACATCGACATGAACCGGCTGACGACCGTGATCATGCGCGGGCTCATCGAGATGGGCCGGTACCTGAAGGTGAAGATGGCGCTCAAGGACCGCCCGGGCGAGCTCGAGTCCATCGCACACATCGTGGCCGACCACGGCGCGAACGTCTACGCGGTTCACCACGACCGGACCTCGCGGGACGTCGCCGTCAACGCCGCGGAGCTGGAAGTCGAGATGGAAACGCACGACGACGCACACGCGGCGGAGATCGTTGCGAGCCTCGAGGACCACGGCTACGAGGTCGAGATCCTCGCGTGAGCGGGGACAGAGCGGGACGGGTCGGAACCGGCGATCGAGTCTTTAAGTGATCGCGCGGCGCAGGCGTCCACATGAAGGAGATCATCGAGACGGACGCGGCGCCGGCGGCGGTCGGCGCCTACAGCCAGGCGACGGCGACCGGGGACCTCGTGTTCACCGCCGGTCAGATCCCCTTGACGCCCGAGGGGGATCTGCTGTCGGGTGCGGACATCGACGTCCAGACGCAGCAGGCGCTGGACAACCTCGTCGCGGTGCTCGCCGAGGCCGGCGCGGAGCCGAGCGACGTCTGTAAGGTGACCGTTTTCCTCGCCGACATCGACGACTTCGAGGCGATGAACCGGACGTACGCGGACTACTTCGAGGAGGATCCGCCGGCGCGGTCGGCCGTCCAGGCGGGCGCGCTGCCGAAGGGCGTCGGCGTGGAGATCGAGGCGATCGCGGTCCGCGAGTAGATGTCGGCGGACGAGGAGACGTCCGAGGAGTCGACGACGGAACGGCCGGACTCCCCGAACGATCGCCCCGGCGTCCCGGCGACGCCGCGAACCCGTGCCAGATCGGCGCTGCTCTGGGGCGCGGTCGGAACGCTCGCGTTCCTCGTGGGGCTGCAGGGATACCTGCTCGTCGGGGCGGGTGAGCTTCCGGTGGGGTACCCGATCGCGGTCGCGATCGGCGTCGGCGTCGGCGTGATCGTCGTCGCGATCGCCTACCTGAGTGAACATCGCCTGCGGGCGAAGAGAAGGGTTTAACAGTCGCACCGAAGTAGGATCGGCTAAGCCGGGATGGCCGAGTGGCAAGGCGCACGCCTGGAAAGCGTGTTCCCTCACGGGATCGAGGGTTCAAATCCCTCTCCCGGCGCTTCTTCGACGATCGTTCCGTCGGCTATCCATCCACGATCCGCTTTTTCGGCGATCGATCGCCGCGAGAGCCGTCCGTTAGGCTCATTTGGGCCGCGGGCGGAACTCGGGCGTGTACTGGCTCGAACTGGCCGGGGAGACGGACGCCTTCGCGACCTACGAGGCCGCGAGCGTCGCCGCCGGCGTCGAGGTGATGGCCCCCGGGATCGCCCGCGCGGAGGCGGTCGGAACCGGCATCCCGAGGCTCGCGTACACCCACGCCGCCCTCGAGTCGATCGGTCGGTGCGATCCGACCGTCGACGACGCGGTCCGGCTCCTCCGGGTCGCGTGTGCCGATCGGCCGATCGAGCAGGACGTCGAGGAACGCTCCAAAGCGGGTGACGAAGAGCCGCTCCGAACCGGATCGGTGGCGGTCCGGGCGCGCGACGTGCGCGCCACGACTGGCGTCTCGACCGGCCGCGCCGAACGCGAGCTCGGGCAGGTGCTCGTCGACCGCGGCTTCCGGGTCGACCTCGAGGACCCCGACCACGTCCTGCGGGCGCTCTTTGCAGCCGGCAAGCGGCCGGACCACGAGGCCGTGGCGGGTGCCGATGGGGAGCGCGTCGAGGCGTGCGTGCTCGGGTGGGTCCACGCCGAGGCCGACCGCGAGTTCGCGCCGGAGCCGACCGACCGCCCGTTCTTCCAGCCGGGAAGCATGGATCCGATCGACGCCCGTGCGTACGTGAACGTGGCCGGCGCACGGCCGGGTGCGACGGTCCTCGACCCGATGTGTGGAACCGGCGGGCTGCCGATCGAGGCGGGACTCGTCGGGGCTCGCGTGCTCGCCGCGGACGCCCAGCCGAAGATGGTCCGGGGCACCCGGCGAAACCTGCGGACGTACCTCTCGGGGAGCTGGGACGTGCTCCGGGGGGACGCGACGGTACTGCCGGTCGTCGACGACGGAATCGACTGCGTCGTCTTCGATGCACCATACGGCCGCCAGTCGAAGATCGAGCGCCACGAACTCGCGGATCTGGTCGCGGGCGCGCTCTCCGAGGCGGCGCGGGCGAGCGACCGAGCGGTGATGGTCGCCGACCGCGACTGGCGGTCGGCCGCGGTGGAGGCGGGCTGGGCGATAGACGCGCTGTTCGAGCGGCGAGTCCACCGATCGCTGACTCGGTACGTGCACGTCCTGTCCCTCGAGGAACCGGAACCGATACCGGAACGGGAACCGGGAACGGAACCGGAACGGGAACCGTGAACGGAAACGTCGTTTCGAGCGAGCCGATAGTGAAACCGAAAGCACGCGTTTCGAAGGCCTCGGACGATATCACGGATCGTTACACTTTCGCCGAGGTTCCGGGGAACGGTTAAGTGACCGGGGGGACGTGGTGTACACGATGAGCGGGGATCCCGACGGGATGCTCTCGTGGGACGAGTCGGTCTTTCGTGACGAGCACGTCTTCGAGATCGACTACGTTCCCGAGACGTTCAAACACCGCGAGAGCCAGATCGAGGGGCTCAAGTACGCGCTTCGCCCCGCGGTTCGTGGATCCCGGCCGCTGAACACGATGGTCCGCGGGCCGCCGGGGACCGGAAAGACGACCGCGATCCAGAAGCTCTTCGGCGAGCTCGCCGGCGGGAGCGACGTCCGGACCGTCCGGGTCAACTGTCAGGTCGACTCGACGCGGTACGCCGTCTTCTCGAGGCTCTTCGAGCGCATCTTCGAGTACGAGCCGCCCTCCTCGGGGATCTCCTTCAAGAAGCTGTTCGGACAGATCACGGACCGGCTGATCGAGGAGGACGAGGTCCTCGTGGTCGCCCTCGACGACGTGAACTACCTGTTCTACGAGAACGAGGCCTCCGACACCCTCTATTCGATGCTGCGGGCCCACGAGACCCACTCGGGGGCGCGCATCGGCGTGATCGTCGTCTCCTCGGACCTCTCGCTCGAGGTGATCGACGAGCTGGACTCGCGCGTGCAGTCGGTGTTTCGTCCCGAGGAGGTCTACTTTCCGGTCTACGACGTCCCCGAGATCGTCGACATCCTCGGGGAGCGGGTCGAACGCGGGTTTCAAGACGGGGTCATCGACCGCCCCGAGCTCGAACGCGTCTCCGAGCTGACCGCCGAAAGCGGCGACCTGCGGGTCGGGATCGACCTGCTCCGGCGGGCCGGGCTCAACGCCGAGATGCGGGGATCGAAGACGATCGCCACGGAGGACGTCGAGGCGGCCTACGAGAAGTCGAAGTTCGTCCACCTCTCGCGGTCGCTTCGAGGCCTTTCCACCTCCGAGCGGGCGCTCGTCGAGGTGCTCGTCGAACACGACGGAGAGCGCGCCGGCGACGTCTACGAGGCGTTCCACGAGGAGACCGACCTGGGGTACACCCGCTATTCGGAGATCATCAACAAGCTCGACCAGCTCGGTCTCATCGAGGCCGAGTACGCCGACGTCGAAGGGCGCGGCCGGTCGCGCACGCTCACGCTCGCGTACGACGCCGAGGCCGTGGTCGATCGGCTGGAGTGAGACGCCCGGGTTCGAGACCGACGAGCCGACGTCCCCGCACGGGACCGAACGGCGACGCTTTTTGTCGACGCCGCCGCACGGGAGGGTATGAAGACGACCGGCGGCACGGACGACCAGAAGCGACGGGCCGGCGAATCGGCCGCCGAGGCGGTGACCGACGGCGCGGTGGTCGGCCTCGGAACGGGATCGACGGCGGCGTTCGCGATCCGCGCGATCGGCCGCATGGTCGATTCCGGCCTCGACGTCCGGGGCGTCCCCACGTCCTTCGCGTCCCGCGAACTCGCGCGAGAGCAGTCGATCCCGCTCGTCGACCTCGAGGAGGTCGTCGGAGGAGACGAGCCCGGAATCGACCTGGCGATAGACGGCGCCGATCAGGTCGTGATCGACGAGGGGGGAGCGGAGGAGGACGTCGGAGCCATGATCAAGGGCGGCGGCGCGGCCCACGCGCGAGAGAAGGTCGTCGACGCGGCCGCGGATCGGCTGCTCGTCGTGGCCGATCCCTCGAAGGAGGCGACGACGCTCGACAGCGCGGTCCCCGTGGAGGTGCTTCCCGACGCTCGCGCGACGGTCGCACGGGAGATCCGGGCCGCGGGCGGGGAACCGACGCTGCGGCGGGCCCAGCGAAAGGACGGCCCGGTCGTCACCGACAACGGGAACCTCGTGTTGGACTGTTCGTTCGGAGCGATCGACGACCCCGCCTCGCTCGCGCGAACGATCGCGACCGTTCCGGGCGTGCTCGAACACGGGCTGTTCGTCGGACTCGCCGACGAGGTCCACGTCGGAACCGACGACGGCGTTCGCGTGATCGAGTCCTGAGGACCACCTCACGCGGAAAATCCGGGAGCCCTCACGCGAGAAGCCGAGCGACCTCACACGGGAGCCTCGCCGGCGCCGGATCGCGGACACCGGGGCTGGCGAGGGGTGAAAAAACGGGAGGAAAGCGGGACCGATCTACAGGTCGCGCGGCTGGACCGTCTTCCGGTCGTTCGCTTCCGCGCGGGCGGCGGCGTCCTCGAGCAGCTCCGCGACTTCCTCGTCGAGCGCCTCGTAGAAGTCCGAGGCGACGTTCTTGTCCTCCAGCGCTTCCTTGACCGCTGCCTTGACAATGAGGTCTGCCATGCAGACGGGACTATCCCTCGATACTTAATAAGAGTTCCTGAATTCGCCCGATACGGGGCCCGTAAGTGGGGTTAACGGCAAAATCACCCGATACGTTCACACGTTAAACGGTATCGAGTGTCACGGTGTCGAAGGCCGCTACGGACCGACAGCTACGAACCGATCGGGCTCACAGGACCGGGTATGCGCGACGTACTCGAAGCCCTCGCGGACGGCGAGATCGGCATCTCGGAGGCCGAATCACGGCTGTCGGGGTACGCGACGACCGACGCCGGACGGTTCGACGCCGCCCGCGAGACCAGACGGGGCATCCCCGAGGCGATCCTCGCGGACGGAAAGACGCCCGAGGAGACGGCACGGCTGGCGCGGACCGCGGTCGAGACGACGGGACGGGCGCTCGTGACCAGGGCGGATTCAGCGGTCGCCGAGGCCGCGATCGAGGCGGTGTACGCGGAGTTTCCCGACGCCGAGGTGGATCACGACGAACGGACGCGAACCGTCGTCGTCCACACGCCGGAGTTCGAACCGCCGGATCTGGACGCGCGGGTCGCGATCGTCACCGGCGGGACGAGCGACGCGCCGATCGCGGGCGAGGCCGCCGTGATCGCCCGCGAGGTCGGCGCCGACGTCGATCTGATCGAGGACGTCGGAGTCGCGAGCCTCGTCCGGATCCTCGATCAGATCGACCGCGTCCGCGAGGCCGACGTGGCGATCGTCGCGGCCGGCCGCGAGGGAGCGCTTCCGACGGTGGTCGCGGGGCTCGTCGACGTCCCGGTGATCGCCCTCCCGGTCGCGTCGGGATACGGCGTCGCCGGCGACGGGGAGGCGGCGCTCTACGGCGGGCTCCAGTCGTGTACCGTGGTGACGACGGTGAACGTCGACGCCGGGTTCGTCGCCGGCGCGCAGGCGGGGCTGATCGCCAGACGGATCGCGGCCGCCAGAGCGGAGTGAGGACCGAGGCGTGCACCACGTGTACGTCATCGAGTGTGCGGACGGCACCTACTACACGGGCTATACGACCGACGTCGAGCGCCGCGTCGCGGAACACGACGCCGGCGACGGGGCGCGGTACACGCGCGGTCGGACGCCCGTCGAGTTGCGCCACGTCGAGCAGTTCGAGACGCGCTCGGCGGCGATGTCGCGCGAGCACGCGATCAAGCAGCTATCGAGGGACGAAAAGGAGCGGCTGATCGAGGGATCGACCGGTGTGGACACCGAGTGACGAGCGTCGTCGACGAGTGAGGAGTGGCGCCAGCGACGAGTGACACCCGCGATGCGTTGCCACCGGCGAGGATCGAACGGCAACGAGGCGTTTAACCGCGCGCTCTCCCGATCCCCGAACATGACGACGCTGTGGCTCGTCGACCGGGAGTTCGACTCGAAGGGGCTCGTCCGGCTCACCTACGCGACGACAGACGGCGAGCGCGTTCACACGAAGGAGATCGCCGAACAGCGGCTCTACATGGGCGACGGGGTGACCGCCGCGATCGAGACCGGCGAGGACGGTGCAAACGAGGACCTCTCGACGGTGGACGCCGAGGCGGATCGCGATCGGTTCCGCACGGAGGCCCGGCGGATGGCGGCGGACCACGATCCGGACGATCGGGTGTGAATGCCGACGGGTCACGTTCCGGACGGTCAGGCGAGGGTTCGGGGCGGACGGTCAGGCGAGGGGTCGGCGAGCGGAGGAGAGGGAGGGAAAGGGTGGGGAAGTAGTCCGACCCCCACTCCGATCGTTTAAACCGGAACGGGCGCCAAGGGGGGCGTGATGGAACCGAGTTCGCTCTCCGGGCTCCCCGATGGAGTCGCGGAGGCCCTGGAGGCCGAGGGGGTCTCACAGCTCTATCCGCCGCAGGCCGAAGCGGTCGAGGCCGGGCTGCTGGAGGGTGAAAACCTCCTCGCGGCGGTTCCGACCGCCTCCGGCAAGACGCTCATCGCGGAGCTGGCGATGCTCTCGGCGGTCGAACGCGGCGGCAAGGCGCTGTACATCGTCCCGCTTCGGGCGCTGGCGTCAGAAAAGCGCGAGGCGTTCGAGCGCTTTTCGGAGTTCGGCGTGACCGTCGGCGTCTCGACGGGCAACTACGAGTCGGACGGCGAGTGGCTCGCCACCCGCGACGTGATCGTGGCGACGAGCGAGAAGGTCGACTCGCTGATCCGTAACGGAGCCCCGTGGATCGACGAGCTCTCGTGTGTGGTGAGCGACGAGGTCCACCTGGTCGACGACCGCTCGCGGGGGCCGACCCTCGAGGTGACGCTCGCGAAGCTCCGGCGGATGAACGAGGGGCTCCAGACGGTCGCGCTCTCGGCGACGGTCGGCAACGCCGCGGAGATCGCGGGCTGGCTCGACGCGACGCTCGTCGAGTCCGACTGGAGGCCGATCGACCTCCGGATGGGCGTTCACTGCGACGGCGCGATCGACTTCGTCGACGGAGACAGACGCGAGGTGCCCGTCGGCGACGACCCCGGCGCGGACCAGACCGCGGCGCTCGTCGCCGACGCGCTCGACACCGTCGAGGACGGCCGAGGGGGATCCTCGCTCGTCTTCGTCAACTCCCGGCGCAACGCCGAGTCGGCGGCACGGGACCTGGCTCGGGTCACCGGGGATCGCCTCACCGAGGAGGAACGCGAGGAACTCGAGTCGCTCGCCGCGGAGATCCGCGACGCCTCAGAGACCGAGACCGCCTCCGACCTCGCCGACGCCGTCGAACGGGGTGCGGCGTTTCACCACGCGGGGCTCGCGAGCGAGAACCGCTCGGCCGTCGAGGCGGCGTTTCGCGATCGGCTCGTCAAGTGCGTCTGTGCGACGCCGACACTCGCCGCCGGAGTGAACACCCCGGCGAGACGGGTGATCGTCCGCGACTGGCGACGCTACGACGGCGAGGTTGGCGGGATGAAGCCGCTCGACGTCCTCGAGATCCACCAGATGTGTGGGCGGGCGGGTCGTCCCGGTCTGGATCCCTACGGCGAGGCCGTGTTGCTGGCCGACGGACGCGAGGAATCCGAGGAGCTGTTCGATCGGTATCTCTGGGCCGATCCCGAGCCGGTCCGCTCGAAGCTCGCGGCCGAGCCGGCGTTGCGGACGCACGTGCTCGCGACCGTCGCGACGGGGTTCGCATCGACGCGCGACGGGCTCTTCGAGTTCCTCCGGAACACGCTGTACGCCGCCCAGGCCGACGACGACCGACACCTCGAGCGCGTCGCCGACTCCGTCATCGAGTACCTGAGCGTTAACGACTTCCTCGAACGCGAGCGGGGACACGACGGCGAGCGGCTGGCGGCGACGTCCATCGGCCACGCGGTCTCCCGACAGTACCTCGATCCGATGAGCGCCGCCGAGATGATCGACGGGCTTCGCGCGGCCGGCGGACGGGACGGGACCGGAAGCCGGAGCGACGAACGATACGCGCCGAGGAGGAGATCGGCCGCGGAGGAGGGCGACGGCGCGACGACCGGGAACGGGGACGACGGGGAGTCGGTCGAGTTCGTGACCTACGATCGCGTCGAGGACGAGCCACAAAACGGGGCGGAGCCGGACGAGACGTCGGAGCCGGAGGGAACGAGCGAACCGGAGCCCGTCGATCTCTCGCCGCTCGGGCTGTATCACCTCGTGAGCCGTACGCCGGACATGTACGAGCTCTACCTCAAGTCCGGGGACAAAAAGCGGTACACGCAGACGTGTTACGAACGCGAGGACGAGCTGCTCGGAGCCACGCCGTCCGAACACGAGGACGTCCGCTTCGAGGACTGGCTCGCCTCGTTGAAGACCGCACGGCTCCTCGAGGACTGGGCGAACGAGGTGGACGAGGACCGGATCGCGGAGCGCTACGGGGTCGGTCCCGGCGACATCCGCGGCAAGGTCGACACCGCCGAGTGGCTGTTGCGGGCCGCGGAGACGCTGGCCAACGAGATCGAGATCGACGGCGCGAGCGAGATCCGGGAGGCGAGAAAGCGCATCGAGTACGGCGTCCGCGAGGAGCTGCTCGAGTTGGCCGGGATCCGGGAGGTCGGCCGCAAACGCGCCAGACGACTCTACGAGGCCGGAATCGAGTCGCGTTCGGACCTCCGCGAGGTCGACAAGTCGGTCGTTCTCGGGGCCCTTCGCGGGCGCGAGCGGACGGCCGAGACGATCCTGGAGAACGCCGGTCGCGAGGACCCGTCGATGGAGGACGTTCGGGCCGACGCGTCCGCCTCGGCGGCGGCGACGGCCGGGTCCGCCGGCGACGAGGGCGAGGGGCAGTCGAACCTGGGTGATTTCCGGTGACCGGTTCGAACGAGAAGGGATCGACCGAAGAGGGATCGACCGAGGGAGAAGCGTGCGACGCCTGCCCTAACCCCCGGTTTCTCGTCGGGACGACGTCGATCGACGATCTCGACGCCTTCTTGGGACGAGTTCGGTCGATCCGCCGGGAGACCGGCGCGGTCGTCCAGGTGGTCGACGCGCGCTATGTGGTCTCTACGACCCAGCTCGAACGCGCGGTCGCGCGCGCCGAGCGGGCCTTCGAACGCGGCGAGGAGGTGGCCAGGGATCACGCGGTCGAGACGCTGTTGTACGCCGCCGGAAGACGCCAGATCGACGACGCGCTCGAGATGGGCGTGGACGAGGGGGAGACGCCCGCGATCGGGATCGCCTACGCGTCGTCCGAGGAACGAAACGAAGGTTCGAGCGCCGCAGATGGCGTCGACGTCGAGGTGGCCCTCGATCGCCTCGCGGATCTGTTCGCGGACGGCGCCGCCCTCGATCCGGACGATTCGGCCGCTCCGACCGGGTCGAGGGAGCGAGTCGCCGAACGGACGGACGAGGATCGGGTCCGGGCGTTCTACGACGTAAGCGACCGTGAACTGGCAGCCACCGACGGCACGCTCGCCGACGTGATCGAGGAGCGCGTGGCGCTACTGGACGTCGAGAAGTGAGCGAAAGAAGTGGGCGGAGAGAGTGACGAGAGAAGTAGTCCATCCTGGATTCGAACCAGGGTCGTTGCCCCCAGAAGGCAACAGGATTGGCCACTACCCCAATGGACTCGATCGGCACCCGTTCGTACCCCGTCGAGCGTTATGAGTGTTCCGAAGCGGACCGAAGCGTCCTCGCCGAACCGACATACCCATACCCGAGAGCGCAAAAACGGGAGGTATGTACGTCGGACGCTTCGTCGTCGTCGCGCCGGGCATCGGCGCCTACCGCGTCTCATCGCGATCGTTCCCGAACCGAGAGGTCGTCGACCGAGACGGCATGCTCACGGTGGCTCCAACGGAGGACGCCGAGCCAACGGACAACCCGTACGTCTCCTACAACTGCGTACGCGCGGTCGAGACGCCGACCGGCCATCGCCGCGCGGTGGTCGGAAACGGATCGCACGTCGATCCGATAGCCGAGAAGCTGGAGGCCGGCTATCCCGAACGCGACGCGCTTGCGACGCCGCTTCTCGCACTCGATTACGAGAAGGACGACTACGACACCCCCCGGATCGCGGGCGTGGTGGCCCCCGAAAGCGCCGTGATCGGGACGGTCCGACGCGACGCGCTGTGCGTCGAGGCGGTCTCGGAGCCGACGATGGTCGCGACCTACGAGATCGACTCGCCGGAGCCGCGAGATCTCGAGGCAACGAACGCGCCCGACGCCGCACGGGAGGTCCTCGAAGCGGAGTTCGAACACCCGGTCTGTGCGGCGGCGGCGACGGTGAGCGAGGACGCGGTCGCGGTCGCGTTCGAAAACGGGGAGTGAGGCGGTCTCCCGGGCACGGGGACTGGGGAAGACGAAATCGAGGATTCCCGCCGAAGAGCTACGTCACCGAAGGGCTAACCCGACCGGACGGACTACGTCCCGTTCATGCGTCTCGCAGTGATCTCGGACGTACACGCCAACCGGATCGCGCTCGACGCCGTCCTCGAGGACATGCCGCCGGTCGACCGGACGGTCTGTGCCGGCGACGTGGTCGGCTACAACCCCTGGCCGAGCGAGTGCGTGGATCGGGTCCGAGAACTCCACGCGGAAACGATCGCGGGCAACCACGACCGTGCGGTCGCCGGGGACACGACGTTCGGGTTCAACAGCCTCGCCGGTGCGGGGGTGCGCTACGCGAAACGACACCTCTCGGACGCACAGATCGAGTGGCTTCGCGACCTCCCGACGAAGCGACGGACCGCGAACGGACGGGTCCACCTCGTGCACGGACACCCGCGGGATCCCGACCGCTACACGCGCCCTGGTGAGTTCTCACCCCGGTTGCTCGACCAGGTCGAAGGCGAGGGAGACGAAAGCGACGGCGCCCCCGACGTGTTGGTCCTCGGCCACACGCACGTGCAGTCCCACGAGGTCTACGAGGAGGGGATCGTCCTCAATCCCGGCAGCGTCGGGCAACCCCGGGACGGCGACCCGCGGGCGGCCTATGCGATCGTCGACCTCGACGCGATGACGGTCGAACAGCGACGCGTCGACTACGACGTCGAGACGGTCGTGGACGCCGTTCGAGAGACGGATCTGCCCGAGCGGATCGGAACGCGGTTGCGCGAGGGACGGTAAGGTAGGTCGGTCGGGGGATCGAGGCTGGGCTGCGATCGAAGCCTACTGGTCGAACTCCTCTTGGACGATGTTGAGCGCCTCCTCGCGGTCGTCCCAGGCGACGAAGAGGGCGACCGAAGTCGCACTCGTGATCAGATCGACGATGTTGATCCCGGCCGCGGCGAGCGGCGAGACGATCTCCTTGATGATTCCCGGTCGGTTCGGTAGCTCGCCGCCGGTGAGCCGGATGACGGCGATCGGGTCGTGAACCGTCACCGACGAGAGGGTGTCGTCGTCGACGACGCGGTCGTGCAACAGGGTCTCCGCGGTCTCCGCCAGATCGCGGTTGACGTAGAAGGTGACGGAGTCCATTCCCGAGGCGACGGCGTCGATGTTGATGTCCTCGGTCCGAAGGGCGTCGGAGAGTTCCGCCAGGATCCCCGGCCGGTTTCGGATCGCCCGTCCCGCGACGGTGAGACACGCGAGCGGCTGGTCCTGCATGTCGATCAGGTTCTCGAACTGTCCTTCGATCCGCGTACCCCCCTCGAGGAGATCGCCGTGTTGGTAGTGGACGACCCGCACGTTCATCTCCTCGCTCTTGTAGGACAGCGCGCTCGGTGCGACGACCTCCGCGCCGCGGAACGAGAGGTTCCGAAGCTCGTCGACCGTGATCCGACCGACGTTCCTTGCCCCCTCGACGACGCGCGGGTCGCCGGTCATGACGCCCTCGACGTCGGTGACGATGACGACCTCGTCGGCGTCCATGTAGTTGCCGAGCATCACCGCGGTCGTATCCGAGCCGCCACGGCCGAGGGTAGTGACGTTCCCGAGGTGGTCCTGGGCCAGGAAACCGGTGATGACCGGGACGACGTCGTCCAGTTCGGCCGCGAGCTTTTCGGCACGCTGTCGGGTCGCCTCCACGTCCAGCTCGCCGACCTCGTTCGTGATGACCGGCCAGTCCTCGTGGCCCGGCTCGAGGAAAACGGCCTCGACGCCGCGAGCGGCGAGGGCGGCCTTCAGCATGCGGACGCTCGTGCGCTCGCCCATCGAGACGATCTCGGCACGGTCGGCCTCGTCGGCCTCGAAGGTGATCTCGTCGAGGAGTTCGTCGGTCGTCGATCCCATCGCGCTCGCGACGACGGCGATCTCGTGGCCGTCCTCGACGGCCTTCGTGATCGAGTCGGCGGCCCGGTCGATCCGGTCGCCGCTGCCGAGGCTCGTACCGCCGAACTTCGCCACTACTCGCATACTGCGCCCCCGTTGTACGTCGTGTGACGGTCAGTCATGTCCGGCCGTAGCGGAGGGACCCGCATAACTGTGTCTGTCTGTATCGGACGAAACCACCACGTGGAACCGATGCGGGGCGAGGTGGGAGCGGGACGGAGCGGTCGTTCACCGTGCGGTTCAAGCCCGTGAGCGACCAACTCGAACGTGATGGACACCGGGGACGTTCGCGATCACGCGGCCGATCTCCCGAGGGAGCCGGGCGTCTACCAGTTCGTCTCCGGAGACGTGACGCTGTACGTCGGCAAGGCGGTCGACCTCCGGAGTCGGGTCCGATCGTATGCGGACCCACGGTCGGCCCGCATTCGGGGGATGGTCGAGCGGGCCGACGCGATCGACTTCGCGGTCACCGACACCGAGACGCAGGCGCTGCTTCTCGAGGCGAACCTGATCAAGCGACAGCAGCCGCGCTACAACGTCCGGTTGACCGACGACAAGTCCTATCCGCTCGTCGAGTTGACCGACCACGAGGTGCCGCGGATCGAGATAACCAGGGATCCAGAGGAGGGCTCCGTGGCCTACGGACCCTACACGGACAAGGGACGGGTCGAGACCGTCACCAAGGCGATCCGGGAGATCTACGGGCTCCGAGGCTGTTCGGATCACAAATACCGAAACCGCGACCGGCCGTGTCTGGACTACGAGATGGGGCTGTGTTCGGCGCCGTGTACGGACGAGATCGGAGCCGAGACGTACCGCGAGGACGTCGAACTCGTTCGACGGTTCTTCGAGGGCGAAACGGGCGTCCTCGCCGACCCGATCCGCCGGGAGATGGAAGCCGCCTCGGAGCGCGAGGAGTTCGAACGGGCCGCACGGCTCAGGGACGAACTCGAGGCGATCGAGGCGTTCCACGGCGAGGGCGGGGAGGCCGTCTCCGATCGGTCCGACGACCGAACGGTGGACGTGCTCGCGGCGACGGTCGAGGGCCAGACCGCACGCGTCGCTCGACTCCACAGTTCTCGCGGACAGCTCGTCGATCGGAGCCGCCACCGGCTCGACTCGCCGAGGATCGGAACGGACGTGGAGGGAACCGACGCCGATGCTGACGCCGGCGATGGGGCTGGCGGGAGTGGTCTCGACGACGGCACGGTTCCGACCGAGGGCGGCGAGACCACGAGTACGAGTGAGGAGACCGCGACCACGCCGGCCGCGGTGCTGTCGGCGTTCCTCACCCAGTACTACGCGGAGCGGGAGCTACCGGACGCGATCCTGTTGCCCGAGCGACCAACCGACGACGACGTGGTGAGCTGGCTCGAAGCGGAGGGCGTCTCCGTTCGGGTTCCGGGTGCCGGACGCGAGGCCAAGCTCGTCGATCTCGCGTTGAAGAACGCGAGACGTCGCGTCGGGCGGACCGACGAGATCGCCGCGTTGGCCGACCGGCTCGGGATCGATCGGCCCGAACGGATCGAGGGGTTCGACGTGAGCCACGCCGGCGGGCGGGCGGTGGTCGGTTCGAACGTCCGTTTCGTGGACGGATCGGCAGAGACGAGCGCGTACCGTCGCAAGAAGCTAACCGAGCGCAACGACGACTACGCCAACATGCGGGAGCTGATCCGCTGGCGGGCCGAACGGGCCGTCGAGGGGCGCGACGACCGGTCCGACCCGGACCTGTTGCTCGTCGACGGCGGCGAGGGACAACTCGAGGCGGCCCGAGAGGCCCTCGAGGAGGCGGGGTGGGAGATCCCGGCGGTCGGACTGGCGAAGGCCGACGAAATCGTGATCACGTCCGAGGGGGCGCGTGATTGGCCGAACGACGCGCCGGAGCTACGGCTGTTGCGACGGGTTCGAGACGAGGCCCATCGGTTCGCGGTCCGATACCACCAGTCGCTTCGCGACGACGTCTCGACGGTGCTCGATTCGGTCCCCGGGATCGGTCCCGAGACGCGGACACGGCTGCTCCGGCGATTCGGCTCGGTCGAGGGAGTTCGATCGGCGTCGACGGAGGATCTCACCGACGTCGAGGGGATCGGAGCAGCGACCGCCGAGACGATCCGCGATCAACTGTGAGACGTCCGGTGGAAGGTGGCGAACAGGCGGCGCTCGCTGCCGCGGGACGTCGCGCCGCGCTACCTCGATCCGTCCCGCGGTGAAGGTCAGACGATGTGGCGGCTGGGCCGCGATCGTATATGAACCTTCACGGAATGGCCCGGAAGAGGGCCTTTGCGGGGTAGCCCGGAGGAAGGCCGCCGCGAGTACGCGCCCCTTTTAGGGCGGGAACGCCGACGTGGGGTATGAGCGACCTTGAGGAGTTCCTCGCGGGCGAGCGGCTCGAGGACGTCGTGTTGTTCGTCAGCGACGCGGAACTGGACGACGACTCGCGGCTTCGAAACGTCGGGGAGGATCGCGAAAACGGCGTCGTGATCGTCGTCGACGGCGAGCGAGGCCGATCCGCGTTCCAGGCGGGGACCGGAATGGACGCGATGGGGTTCACCCGGGAGGCGATGGGCACGACCGGCGAGATCGCCGTGACCCTCGACGATGCGACCTGTCCGGCGGCGGACGGGGAGGCCGACGAGGCGCACGAACTCGAGTTCGTGTTCGCCTTCGCCGAGGGAAAAAACGAGGAGGTCGGCGGCCTCTACGCCGAGGGCGACGTGATCCACGCGTACGCACACTGCTCGTGCGGGGAGAACTTCTCGCACAAGTGGGTCGTCGGCGAGCGCGAGGAGTGAAGGGCCGAGAACGGATCGACGAGGGGCGTGAACGGATCGACGAGAAGCGAAAGTGAGGAGGACGATCGAGGTGACGTCCTCACTCGGCGTCGTCGTCCGATCCGACCGACTCCGCCTCCTCGGCCACGGCCTCGAAGGCGCCGAGGATCAGCTTTCTCGCGGCCTGTCCCTCGGTGGTCCAGTGGTGTGCGTAATCGAGCATGTCCTCGTAGATGTCCGGCTTACAGCCGGCCGCCTTCGGATGGCCGCCGCCGTTCACTCTGCCGGCCACCTCGTGTGCGCGCTCGAACCCCTCCGAGCCGCGGATCGAGGCCGAACCGGCGGGCTTGACGATCACGGCGGCGTCGGCGCCGCGCTCGCGAAGCGTCTCCGCGACCTCGTTCTGTGAACACCGGCCGTAGGTGACCGCGACCGACCAGTCGCCGATCCCGTGGACCGCCGCGCGATCGACGGCGGCATCGATCCGATCCTGCTTCTCGACGCGACGGGACTCGAGGAATCGCCGAACCGGGTCGGGGAGGTCAACGCCGTAGGTCCCGACCATCGTGACGTACTCCTCGGGTGACGTCCAGTAGGCGTAGTCCGCGAGGTCGTCGGACCGGGGATCCTCTTTGATCCACAGGTCGTGATCGCGGGTGACCGCGGCGAGCTCGCCGAATCGGTCGCCGAGGTCGGCGTCGATCGATCGAAGCGTGACGTCGGCCGTACACTCCTCCTCGGAGTCACCGACGACGAGATCGACGCCCGCCTCGCGGACCGACTCGGCCGCCGACTCGTCCCACTGATGGTGGTCGAACCAGCGGGCGGTCCCCGCGACCTCGAGGAGATCGGAAAGCGGCTCCGCGATCCACTCGAACTCGTCGGGACACAGGTCACACACGTAGAGGTCGATTCCCGGTTCGGCGTACTCGGCGACGCGCTCGAAGGCGGTATCGAGCGAGTAGGGGCCGGCCGCGACGAGCGCGACCGCGGATCGCTCGTGGGGATCGTCCGCGTCGTCCGTCTCCGCCACTTCGTTCGTGTTCGCTGCGTCGTCCGCCTTCTCCGCGTCCTCCGTCTCCCCGTCGTCCGGGTCGATCGAACCAGCGGCCTCCTCCGAGAGCCGGTCCTCGATGTCGGCCTCGAAGCTCGCCACGTCGAGGGCGGCGTCGTAGCGTTCGCGGATCATCGCGGCGCACGCGAGCCCGTCGGCGTCGGCGTCGGCGATGACGACCACGTCGGCACCCTCGACCGCCTCGCGCGCCCGTCGTTCGGCGCGCTCGTCGTCGAGCGAGTCGGGGTAGAAGAAGCCCTTTCCGGGGAGGCGGGTGCGGCGCGAAAGCGGGATCGACCCGTCGTCGATGAGTTCGTCGTCCATGGCCCCACTCCGCCCGCGAGGTGGAAAACTCCGCCGTTGTTCGGACGGACGCGTTGAACGCCGGGCGAACGCGGATGCCGGTCGGAACGTACGCCGGCCGAACGTGGGCGTCGCCGGTCCCGACGCGTCACTCCTCGGAGAGCTGTCGAACGGTGAGGACGGGGACCGGACAGGTCCGAACGACGCGCTCTGCGACCGAGCCGATCAGGAACCGGTTCTCGCCGTGGCGGCCCCGCGTTCCGGTGGCGACGACGTCGGCGTCGACCTCGCGGGCGTATCCGGAGATCTCGGCGGCGGGTCGTCCCTCGCGGACGGCAGTCTCGACGCGAAGATCCGTGCGATCCGCGACGTCGGAAAGCGCCGACCGCCCCCGCTCGTCGAGGGCGTCACGGAGGTCCTCACGGACCGCCTCGGGGGAGGAGTCCACCTCGCCGCTGTCGATCACGTACAGCGCGTGGACCGCGGAGTCGAACCGGTCCGCGAGGTCCAACGCGACGTCGACGGCGCGGCGCACGCTGTCTGAGCCGTCGGTGGCGATGACGATCGTATCGAACATATCGGCCGTTCTCCGGCGCGGTGCTTAAAAGGGACGCTCCGTCGGACAGGGGGCTTTTTACCGGGGGATGACGACCGACCGAGTATGGCGAGCCTCGACATCGACCTGGTGTTGGCCCCCGTGGACGGCAGCGACGAGTCACAGCAGGCGGTCGAGTACGCGATCGCGGTGGCGAACGAGTACGACGCGACCGTCCACGCCGTCTACGTCCTCGGCGAGGACGTCGCCCGTGCGATCGAGACCGGCGCAGTCGACGAGTCGGCGGTGGCCGAGGACACGGAGGCGTTCACGGAGACGATCTTCGATCGGGCCGACGCGGCGAGCGTCGACGTCACGACGTCGATCGCCTATGGATTTTCGACCACGGTGAAGACGACCCACCCCGGAAGCGTGATCCTCGACACCGCGGAGGACGTCGACGCCGACTTCCTCGTGGTCCCCCGCGAGCCGGTCTCCGGCGATCCGGGGGAGGTGCTCGAGAAGGCGGCCGAGTACGTCCTGTTGTACGCGAGCCAGCCGGTTTTGTCAGTCTGAGTCGGGAGACGATCCGTCCGTCTCCTGCGGCTCGTTCAGTCGGAGCACCATCTCGATCTCGAAGCTCTCGGCGTCGGCGGTCTCGAATCCGATCTTCTCGTAGAGCCCGACCGCCGCGCGGTTCCAGCGTTCGACCGTCAACCAGACCGTCTCGACGCCCGCCGACTGGCCGTGGCCGAGCAGACAGCGGATGAGCCGGGTTCCGATGCCGGCCTCCTGGTAGGTCTGGTGGACGAAGATGGCCAACTCGTAGTGGCCGCCGTCCGCCGGGACGAGGGTGGCGTGGCCGGCGACGTCGTCGCCGTGCCAGGCGATCACGTTGTAACAGTCCCCCTCGAGGATCTGATCGAGCCACCGGCGGATCTCCTCGGAGCGGCTCGGGGGGATCCCCTGTGCCCTGTCGGCCGAATCGAAGTCGTCGTACATCTCGGCGAGGGCGTCGTGTTCCGCTTTTGAGCCGTCGTAGACGCGGATCTCGACGTGGCGTCCCTCGCGATCCTCGAACTCGAGGGGGGGACGAGGGAACTCGTCGGCGACCGCATCGGGGAAACGCGAGGGCGTCATCGGACCAGCGTGACGGTGGTCTTGGCGTTCAACAGCACGAACTCGGCGATGTTCCCGAGGGAGATCTTCCCCATCGGGCTCGTGTGACCGCCGCCGAGGACGATCTGGTCGAACCCCTCGCGCTCGGCGATGTCGACGATCTGGCTTCCGGGATCGCCTTCGACGTGGCGAACGTCCGCCTCGAGTTCGGCGTCCTCGAGCACCGACCGGACGCGTTCGACCACCTCCTCGTAGGAGCGATCGGAGTCGGGATTCTCGACCACGGCGACGACGAGATCGTCGCCCGCGGCCACCGCGCGGTCGATCGTGCGCTCGAGAGCCCGAAAGGAGTCCTCGCTGCCGCCGATCCCCAGGAGTACCTTCATACGCCCCCTCTCGATCGCCGGTCTCAAAAGCGTGTTCGTCGGCGACACCGAAACGCCCGAATCGAAGCCGGGACCGGGATCTCATCCCACGGGAACCGGAGTTCCAACCAACCGGGATCGGAGCCTCAACCAACCGAAACCGAAGTCGTGAGCTTCACCCCGTCGAAAGGATCGATCGGGCGGAGTTGGCCACGACGAGCAGGCTGCTCGCCCCCATCGCGACCGCGGCGAGAAGGGGATTTAACAGTCCCGCGACGGCGAGCGGGATCGCGACCGCGTTGTAGACGAGCGCCCACCCGAGGTTGGTCCGGATCCGCCGTCCGGTCCCGGCGGCCAGATCGAACAGCTCCGTGACCGCACCGAGACGGTCCTCGAGCACTATCGCGTCGGCGGCGTCGAGCGCGAGGTCGGTCCCGCTCGCGACCGCGATGCCGACCGTCGCCGCCGCGAGCGCCGGCGCGTCGTTGCTGCCGTCTCCCACCATCGCCACGGAGCGATCCGCCGCGAGCCGGGAGACCGTCGCCGCTTTCGCCTCCGGCGGGACGCCGGCGAAAACCCGGTCCACGTTCGGGTGCTCCTCGAAGCGTGCGGCCGATTCGGGACTGTCGCCCGTGAGGACGACGACCTCCATCCCGCGGTCGCGGAGGTCGGAGACGAACGCCTCCCAGCCGTCGCGAACGTCGTCGCCGACCGCGATGACGCCGCGTGCCGAGCCGTCCCAACCGACGAGAACGGGGACGTTCCCTCGGGTTCGAACGGAGTCGGCGGCGTCCGCGAGCCGGTCCGGGACCGCCCAGTCGTCGAACAGCGAGGGGTGGCCGACCCGTCGTTCGACCCCGTCGATCGAGGCGACGACGCCGCGGTCGTGAACGGTCGTCTCCGGACGGTCCGGCCGATCCCGGCCGGAAGACGGGCCCTCACGTGGTTCATCGACGTCATCGAGCGACTCCACACCGGATGGCTCCCGGTCCGAGAGACCGCCGTCGGAGCGGAGCCGATCGGCACCCTCGACGATCGCTTCGGCGATGGGATGCGGGGAGGCGCGTTCGAGCTCGACCGCTCGCCGGAGCAGTCGGTCGGCGGTGGTCCCCTCCGCCGTCTCGACGTCGAGCACCCGCATCTCGCCGTCGGTGAGCGTCCCGGTCTTGTCGAGGACGACGGCGTCGACGGACGTCGCCTCCTCGAAGAGGGCGTCGGAGGCGACGACGATCCCCCGCTCGGCCGCCTCGCGGATCCCGGCGGCGACGGCGAGCGGGGTCGCGAGCCCGAACGCGCACGGACACGAGACGATGAGCACGGTGAGGGCGACGAGCGCCGCGGCCGTCGGCGAGGAGCCGGTCGCGAGCCTGACGGCTCCGACGGCGAGGGCGGTGGCGGCGACGAGCGGAACGAACACGGTCGCGAGTCGGTCGGCGAGCCGCTGGGCGCCGGACCGGGAGCTCTGGACGTCCCACAGCAGCTCCACGAGGCGATCCAGCGTGCTCTCGGCGTCCTCACCGACGGCCACCACGAGCGGGGCGTCGGCCACGATCGTTCCCCCGCGAACCGCGTCGCCGGGGCGTTTCGTCTCCGGGATCGACTCGCCGGTGACGAGCGACTCGTCGACGGCGGCGACCCCCTCGACCACCGTCCCGTCGAGGGGAATCCGCTCGCCGGGGCGTACGCGAAGCCGCTGTCCGGGAGCGATCTCGGAGACGGTGACCTCCTCGCCGGAGGCCAGTCGGGCCGTCTCGTCCATCGCGGTCGTCAGATCGGAGAGCAGGCCGGTCGCCCGTCGTTTGATCCGGGTCTCGTACTGGCCGCCCGCGGTCACGACGAGGACCACGGCGATCGTCACGTCGAAGTACAGGTCGGTCTGCCCGAGAAACAGGGCGAGCGTGCTGTATCCGTACGATCCCGCGGCGGCCAGCGAGACGAGGAGATCCATGTTCGGCCGGCCGGCACGGAGGCTGACGTAGGCGCCACGGAGGATCGGAAATCCGGTGTAAAACAGCACGATGGAGGCGAACACCCAGATCTGCGCGAACAGGTAGCGTCCGGACACGCCGCCGAGTTCGAAGAGCGGGTCGTATCCGAAGTAGGTCGGGTACAAAAAGAGGACGTACCACAACATCGCCATCATCCCGAAGAGCCCGCCGCCGACCAGGAAGCGAACGACGTCGACGTCATCTCCGGTCTCCGACCGATCCGCGCGGTCGGTGGCGTGGTACCCCGCCGTCGAGAGGACCTCCTCGAGGTCGTTCGAGTCGATCCGTTCGGGGTCGTAGTCGACGCGGACGGTGTCCGTGGCGTAGCTCGCCGTCGCCGCCTCGACGCCCTCCGCTCGCCCGGCCGTCAACTCGAGGAACCGCTCGCAGGTCGCACAGTGCATCCCGTCGACGTGGAGATAGGTGGTCTCGAGGTCGGCGTCCCCGCCGTCCTCGCCCGCGCCCCCGCCACCGGCGGAGACATCGGCATCGACGTTCGCGGCCGCATCCTCCAGCTCCTCGAGCCCGCCGAGCGACCGGGCGACCTCAAGACAGCCGCGACAACAGAACTCGCCGTCGACGTCCGGGTCGGTGACGGGCTCGGCCGGCGTCGGGAGGTCACAGAGCGAACAGGACATTCAGGGGAACCGGAGGCGGATCACGAGGACGCCGCGGCGTGGGTCGAAGAGCCCGTCTCGCCGGACATCGCCCGGTGGAGGCTCGCGACGATGATGCAGACGTTGACGATCGCGAGCGCGATTGCCGGTTCTCCCCGGGAAGCGGCAAAGACCACCGCGGCCGGGATGGCGAGGAGCCCGACGAGCGGGACGTAGTGGGCGGGAAGGTCCATGATCACACGTGAGTCCTGCGATCATAAATAAACGAGGGGCGCGTCCCATCGTGCTGGATGGCCCTTCGAGTATAAGTGGATCGGTCCAGTAACTTTTGCCTATGGGAACGACAGAGACCGATGGGTCCGAACGGGCGGCGCTCCTCGAGGATCCGAAGTCGTTCGATCCGAAGGGGACCCTCGCGTTGATCTTGATGTACTTCGTCATCCTCGTGACGATGTGGGTGTACATCTACTTCGTGGAGTTCCTCGGAAACGACCTGATAGTGGTGGGGTGATCCATGCACGTCCACAGCTACGAGAAGATCTGGCTGGCGCTCGGACTGGGGCTCATCCTGCTGCTCATCGGTTCGGTGACGTACGGGGCCGTCGGACCGGGCGTCGCGATGGTCGCCGCCGACGAGCCGACCGTCGATCCGACCGCGCTCGACGAGGACGAGCGCTTCGCGGACCCGCGCGTCGAGCAGGTCGGCGAGAACGAGTACGAGGCGTACGTCGTCGCCTACCAGTTCGGGTTCGAACCGGACCCGATCGTGGTGCCGGCCAACAGCACGGTGACGTTCATGGTGACCTCCCGGGACGTCACACACGGCTTCGAGGTGGTGGGGACGAACGCGAACACGATGGTGATCCCCGGCGAGGTCTCGACGCTGACCGTCGAGACGAGCGAACCCACCGAGTACGGGATAATCTGTAACGAGTACTGCGGCGCCGCCCACCACGGCATGGAGGGGAAACTGGAAGTCGTCCCTCAAGAGGAGTTCGAGACGTCGAACGCGACCGAGTCGGGCGGTGATGGCGATGAGTGAGACGGGGGACGCCGCGGACGGGAGCGGAGGCGGCACCGCGGGCGGGAGCGGAGGCGGCACCGCGGGCGGAGCCGCGGACGGGAGCGAAAGCACGACGTCCGGCGACGCTGGGGAGACGTTCTACGACAAGTTCCCCGAGGAGGCGCGGATCGTCCGGGCCACGTTCCTCGGCGCGTTCCTCGCGTTCGCGATCGGGACGACGTTCGGGATCATTCAGACGCTCCACCGGACGGGGATCGCGCGGCCGTTCAGCTCGGTCGACTACTACACGTTCCTCACGGCCCACGGCGTCTTCTTGGTGTTGAGCTTCACCATCTTCTTCCTGGTCGGGGTGTTCACCTGGGCGCTCGTGCGGAGCCTCGATCGCCCGCTCGTGAACACGCGGTTCTCCTGGGCGTGGTACGGGCTGATGGCGACGGGGATGACGCTCACGGGGATCACGATCCTCGCCGGCTTCACGAGCGCCGTCGACTTGAGCGCCGACGTGCTGTTCACCTTCTACGCGCCGCTTCAGGCACACCCGCTCTTCTACGGCGGTCTCGCCGTCTTCCTCGTCGGAACGTGGCTGGCCGGACTCGACTGGTGGCGGACCTTCCTCGCCTGGCGGCGCGAGCACCCCGACGAGCGGATCCCGCTGCAGACGTTCATGGTGTTGACGACGATGATCATGTGGTACATCGCGACCTCGGCGCTCGCGATCTCCGTCCTCGTGTTCCTGCTGCCGTGGTCGCTCGGGCTGATCGACTCCGTCAACCCGACGCTGACGCGGACGCTGTTCTGGTTCTTCGGCCACCCGGTCGTCTACTTCTGGTTGATGCCGGCGTACCTGCTCTGGTACACCGTGTTGCCGTCGATCGCCGGCGGGCGGCTCTTCAGCGACCCGCTCGCTCGCGTGGTGTTCGTGTTGTTCCTGCTGCTTTCGACCCCGGTCGGGATCCACCACCAGTACCTCGATCCGGGGATCGCGGAGGGGTTCAAGTTCGTCGCGATGACGAACACGATGTTCCTGCTGTTGCCGAGCCTGTTGACCGCCTTCACGGTCGTCGCGAGCGTGGAGTACGGGGCCCGGGTCCGGGGCGGAACCGGCCTGTTCGGCTGGCTCCGGACGCTCCCGTGGCGTGATCCCGCGTTCACCGGGATGATGCTCGCCGGGCTGATGTTCGCCGCCGGCGGCTTCTCGGGGATGGTAAACGCCGGAATGAACATCAACTACCTCATCCACAACACGATCTGGGTGCCAGGCCACTTCCACCTCACCGTCGGAGCCGCCGTCGCGTTGACGTTCATGGCGGCGACCTACTGGCTGTGGCCCCAGATCACGAACAAGCCGATCTACAGCAGACAGATCGGCTTGGCCCAGGTCGTCCTGTGGTTCGCCGGGATGGCGCTCATGTCCAACGCGATGCACGCACAGGGGCTGCTCGGGGTGCCGCGACGGACGGCCGAGCCGGAGTACGCCGGCTTCGAGTACGGGACCGCGTTCGGCGGGTTCCAGGAGCTCAACCTCCAGATCGCCGTCGGCGGGACGATCCTCTTCGTCTCGGCCGTGATGTTCCTCAGCAACGTCATGTTGACGATGGGCAACAAGCGGACCGACGGGCTCGCGGAGACGATCGCCGATCCGATCTCCGGGTCCGACGACGCGCCGCTCGTGCTCGACAACATCCGTCTGTGGGGCGGGATCGCCGTCCTGCTCGTGATCCTGGCGTACGTGTTGCCGATCGCCGCCATCGTCGCTCGCGGCGGGCTCTTCGGGCCGGGCGGCGAGGCGTACCCGATGGTGCTCGAGGCGACGACCGGGACGGTGCGGAACGCGACCGAGTGGCTCGCCGCCAGCCGGGGGTGGATCTGATGGCGTTCGACGCGTCGGTGACTCGAGGGGGACTCCTCGTGGCGCTCTCCGTCCTCGGCGTCGGCCTCTACGAGTTCCGAACGCTGCTCGAGTTCCTCGGGATGAGCGTTCCCATCGTTCCGTATCTGATCGCCGTGGTCGTCCTGCTGTTCGGGATCTACTGGTACGTCTCCTTTTTCGACAAGTGGGAGACGGGATCGGAGATGGTCGAGGCGACCGACTCGAAGTGACGGACCGGGGTGATCGGACGAGATGAGTGGGCCGAGACGATCGGACGGGGTGAGTGGGGCGAGGTGAGCAGGGTTCGCGTCGGACCCACCGTTCCAGCGTTTCGAGAATCCCCGTCGTTCGTTTAAGAGTGGACGCGCTACGTCTACGTGTATGTCACAGAATCGATCGGTCTCCGAACTCGATCGGGCGATCAAGCTGATCGGCGCGGTGCTGCTCGGGGTCGCGGTCGTCCTCGGCGCGGTCGTCACGGCGATAACGGTCCTCGGCAGCGAGGCCATCTCCGTCTCTCCGAGCGGGATCGGGACGCTCGCGTTCGGGCTCGTGCTCGCGGCGCTCGTCCTCCTCGTCGGTCGTTCCGCCGGACGAGAGCGCGGCCGGATCGGCGGATAGGCGGGCGAACGGGCGACGGGCGAGTAGGCAAGCGGGCAGACGGGCGAGTAGGCAAGCGGATAGACGAGGGGGTGGGCGAGTGGACCGAACGGGAGCTATCCCGGGGTTTCGCTCCTCAAGGAGTCGGCGTTTCTGACGATGAGTACGTCGTAGGTCGTCCCGGCCGCGACGGTCGATCCGACGCTCGCCACGCCAGTGGCGATCCGGCCGGCGTTCTCGCTTCCGACGGCGACGACGGAGGCGTCGATATCGCGGGCGACCTCGCGGATGTGGGTCGCGATCTCGCCGGCGGTCGCGTATCGGTCGACGACGAGGTGTCGAAACTCCGCTTCGGCGGCGATCGCGTTCGTCCGCCCGCGGAGATCCGCGAGAACGGACCGGGCGTCGAACTCCTCGTCGGCGTCGATCCAGCCGCGTTCGCGGGCGTACCGACCGTTGTTCCGCGGCACGACCGCGAGGGCGACGACCGACTCGCCGAGGGCGTTCGCGAGTTCGACCGCGCGCTCGAGGGCCGCCTCCGCGAGCGCCCCGCCATCGAAGGGCACGAGGATCACCATGGTCGACCTTGGAACTGCGAACCGTTAAGTGGATTCGACGGCCCCGATTCGCGGGAACGATCGGTACGTTCACGGCCATAATTATAACGATCGACCCCGATGTTCCGGCATGGGATACGTCGTCAAGGTTCCGAAGCTGGGACTGGAGATGGACGCGGGAACCGTCGTTGAGTGGTTTCTCGAGGAGGGTGACTCGGTGGAGGCCGAGGAACCGATCGCCGAGATCGAATCCGAGAAGACGACCGCCGAGATCGACGCGCGCGAGGACGGGGTGCTCCGTCGGATCGTTCTCGCGGAGGGCGAGTCGGCGCCGCCGGGCGCGCCGATGGCGGTCGTCGCCGCGGCGGACGCCGACATCGCGGACCTGCTCGCGGAGGCTGGAGCGTCCGAGGGGGACGACGCCGAAGGTGCCGAGGCATCCGGGACCGAGGCGGCCGAAACCGGAGGTTCGGTCGGCGAGGCCGAGCCCGAAGCGGGTGACGATCGCGGGCAAGCGACCGCCGGGTCCGGAGGCGGAAAGATCTCGCCGCGCGCGCGAAAGCGCGCCGACGAGCTCGACATCGATCCGGCGACGGTCTCCGGAAGCGGGCCGGGCGGCGCGGTGACCGAGGAGGACGTCGAGCGGGCCGCCGAGGGCGGGACGGAGGCGGGAACCACGGATGCGGACGCCGAGACGGGCGCGGGCGAGGAGCCGGAGAAAGTCTCGCCGCGCGCACGCAAACGCGCGGACGAACTCGGGGTCGATCTCTCGACGGTGACGGGAACGGGACCCGGCGGTGCCGTGACCGCGGAGGACGTCGAGGCCGCAGCGGAACGTGCGGGGGAGGAGGAACCCTCCGACGTGGCGGCGGGCGGCCAGGACGAGGAGGGACGCACCGTCGTCGAGGAGCGTCCGCTCGACGGAATGCGACGGACGATCAGCTCGCGGCTCGGCGAGAGCTACCGGAACGCCGTCCACGTCACCGAACACCGGACCGCCGACGCCGGATCGCTGCGGCGGGCGGCGAAGGCCGCCACGGCGGTCCACGGCACGGACGTCTCGGTGACCGACGTGCTGGTGAGCGCCCTCTCCGCCGCGCTCGAGGAGCACCCGGCGTTCAACGCGACCTTCGAGGAGGAGGTCCACCGGCTGTACGCCGACCGGAACGTCGCCCTGGCCGTCGACGTCGACGACGGGCTGATCACGCCCGTGATCGGGAACGTCGAGGAGCGGTCGATCGCGGAACTGGCCGACGAGCGCCGCCGGATGACCGACCGCGCGCTCTCCGGGGAGTTCACGATGGACGACCTCTCGGGCGGGACGTTCACGGTCTCGAACCTCGGGCTCCTCGGCGTGGAGTCCTTCGATCCGATCATCAACCCGCCGCAGGTGGCGATACTCGGGGTCAACGCGCTCTCGGAGCGGGCCGTCGCCCGGGACGGGGAGGTCGTCGTTCGAGAGGTGTTGCCGCTCGATCTCTCGTTCGACCACCGCGTCGTCGACGGGGCGGACGCCGCCCGGTTCCTCGCCACGCTCGTCGAGCGCCTCGAGAACCCGTGGCCGCTCCTCGATGGCGTCTCGCCGAGCGACGCACCGGCGGCCGTCGCGGCCAACGAGGGGAACGACGATCCGGCGGCCGACGCGGTGAACGAGGGTGACGGCGTGCGGGCACTTCCCGAACGGAACGCGACCGCGAGCCTCGATCCGGACCTCTCGGGGACCGTGACGGCCGGCGGCTACGAGTGGCCCTTCGACGTCACGCCCGAGTTCGGGGGCGGACGTCACCCGACCCCGATCGACTACTTCACGGGCGCGCTCTCCGCGTGCCTCTCGGCGAGCATCGGCGTGCAAGCGGACATGCGCGAGATCGCCTTCGAGGGGATCGAGGTGAGCGCGGAAAGCGAGCCCGCGGAGGGTTCGGTGGAGTCGATCGACCTCGAGGTGGCGCTCTCGGGGGTCGATGACGCCGACGACGACGCCCTCGATCGGATCGTAACCGGCGGCGAGCGGACCTGTCACGTCGCCGAGCTGCTCCGCGAGGACCTCGAAGTGACCGTGAGCTGGCGACGGGCGGACTGATCGGCTCGACACGAGGCATTTCGAGTTCCGGGGGCGCCGTCACCGCATCTCCATCACCGAATCGCCATCACCGCATCGCCATCATCGTACCCCCAACCACCGCTTTGCCGCCACCACTTCACCGCCACCGCACCGTCATCACCGCATCACCTCCACGTCGGCCGGCCGAAACGTTCCCGCGTCGATCGCGGCCTCGAACGCCGCCTCGACGTCGACGAGCCGCGGCCCCTCGTCGTGGACCCTGAAGGTGACCTCGGCGTCGGAGACCTCCCGCTCGCGCTCGCCGTCGGCGGTGATCACGCCGCGGTCGACGTACACGGTCCAGGGCTCGCCGGCGTCGATCCGCCTGCAGGTCCCGACGGTCACGGTCTCGACGACGCCGGGGACGGTGATGGCCCGGACGGTCCGAGGCGAGCCGCCGTCGCGGAACCGGAGGCCCACGCCGCCGGGAGCGTCGGGCGCACAGGGCTCGATCCCGCCGGCGATCCCCGAGAGGCCGATCTCGGCGGGGAACGCCCGCGAGGTGACGCCGGCGACGAACTCCGAGACGTCGAGCACCGCCCGCGTGCCGATGAAGGGTCGATCGAGCAGCCCCATCGTCGCGAGCCCCGAGACCGTCCCCTCGCCCGAGGCGCCGGCGACGGTCGCGGAGAGGGTCCCGTGGCGCGTGGTGACCGCGCTCGGATCGGCCGCGCCGGAGGCGACGAGGCCGGCAGCCGCGCCGGCGACGGTCCCGTCGACGGGCGTCGGGACGACGTTGTTCGTGCCGGTCGAGACGCTGACCATCGGGACCTCGCCGATCGCGGTCGAGACGTCGCGGTTGGTGCCGTCGCCGCCGAGCACGACGACCGCGTCGGCGACCTCCCGAAATCGCCCCGCCGCAGTCCGAGTGTCCTCGGGTCCGCCCTCGATCGACATCTCGAGCAGGGAGACGTCGATTCCCGCCGCCGCGAGATCGCCGTCCGCGTCGACGTTGCCGACGATCCGCTGGCCGAGCTCGGCGCGGTCGGGCATCACGAGTGCGTCGACCGGATCGGGCGCGAGCTGCAGCCCGGCGAGAACGCACTCCGCGGTCCGGCGTTTGGCATAGTTGTCGCTGACGCTCGCGCCGCCGGTGAGCCGGCGGATGTCGCGGCCGGCGGCCGGGTTGACGATCAGTCCGACCGTCGGGGCGTGCGAGGACGAATCGTCGGTCGGGGACGAATCGTCGGTCGGGGACGAACCGCCGGATGAAGGGGAGACGGAGTCGTCCTCAGCCATTCAGGACAACCGCCCGACCGCCGCGATCACGTCCTCCGAGTCGGGGAGCACCTCGTTCTCGAGCGGCTGGCTGAAGGGGATGTGGGTGTCGGGAACCCCGACGCGTTCCGGCGGCGCATCGAGCGTGTAGAAGCCGTGCTCGACGAGCCGCGAGAGCACCTCGGCGTGGACGCCGTAGGAGACCGGGCTCTCGTCGGCGATGACGACCCGCCCGGTCTTCGCGAGGCTCTCCGTGATCGTGTCGGTGTCGAGCGGGTACAGCGACCGGAGGTCGATCACCTCGAGATCGACGTCGCCCGCGAGCTCCTCCGCCGCCTGCAGCGACTCGCCGACGAGGCGCTGGGTGGCGATCACGGTCACGTCCTCGCCCTCGCGCTCCACGCCCGCCTCGCCGATGGGGAGCGTGAAGTCCGGGTCGGTGGGGACCTCGCCGGACTGCTCGTAGATCATCTTGTTCTCGAAGAAGAACACGGGGTCGTTCGACCGGATCGCGGTCTTCAACAGCCCCTTTGCGGCCGCGGGCGTTCCCGGAGTGACGGCGATGAGCCCGGGGAAGTGGGCGAACCACGTGTGGACCGTGCCGGAGTGCTGGCTGGCCGCGCCCATGCCGCCGCCCTCCGTCGTCCGGACGGTGACGGGCATCTCCGTCTTCCCGCCGAACATGTAGCGCATCTTGGCCATCTGGTTCATCGTCTGTTCCATCGAGACGCCGAGGAAGTCCGAGAACATGATCTCGACGATGGGCCGCGATCCGGCGGCCGCAGAGCCCACCCCCGCGCCGAGGAATCCGGCCTCGCTGATCGGCGTGTCCCGGACTCGCCCCTCGCCGAACTCCTCCAAGAGCCCGTCGCTGACGTCGAAGACGCCGCCGAAGAGGCCGACGTCCTCGCCCATGAGGAAGACGTCCTCGTCGCGTTGCATCTCCTCGCGCATGGCGGCGCGGATGGCCTCGCGGACGGTCATCGTCTCCGTGTTCGAGGCGCTGCTGACGTCCGAGTCGACGCTCATCGACCCTCACCTCCCCTGGTGCCGCCGTCGGCACGGGCGCCGCCGGCGTGCATGTGCAACTCGGGGACGGCGACGTCGAACATGTCCTCGTAGGCCTCGCTCGGGTCGGGGTCGGTGGCGTCCTGGGCGAACGCGACCGCCTCCTCGATCTCCGCGGCCGCCTCCGAGCGCAGCTCCTCGACGGCCGATTCGTCCAACACGCCGGCGTCGACGAGCCGGCCGGAGAAGGAGTCGATCGGGCACCGCTGGCGCCACTCCTCGACGTCGTCCTCGTCGCGGTAGGGCTGGTGGTCGCCCTCGAAGTGGCCGCGATAGCGGTAGGTGTTCGCCTCGATGAAGGTCGGTCCCTCGCCGGCGGCGGCGCGCTCGCGGGCGCGCTCGACCGCCTCGTAGATCGCCGTGACGTCCATCCCGTCGACGGAGAATCCGGGGATGTCGTAGGCCTCCGCGGTCTCGCTGAGGTTCTCGAGGTTGTGTTGCTTCTCGACGGGGGTCCCCTCGCCGAACTGGTTGTTCTCGACGAGGAAGACGGCCGGCAGGTCCCACGTCGCGGCGAGGTTGATCGCTTCGTGTACCTGGCCCTGCGCGACGGCGCCGTCGCCGAAGAACGCCAGCGCGACCCGGTCCTCGTCCTTTTGGGCCGCCGAGAGCGCCGCGCCGGTGGCCAGCGGCGGGCCCGCGCCGACGATCCCGTTCGCGCCGAGCATCCCGGCGTCGACGTCGGCGATGTGCATCGAGCCGCCCTTGCCGTTGCAGTAGCCCTCGCGTTTGCCGTAGAGTTCGGCCATCATCCGTTTCGGGTCGAGCCCCTTCGCGATGCAGTGGCCGTGGCCCCGGTGTGTGCTCGCGATGTAGTCGTCCGGCTCAAGCGCGGCACAGGCGCCGACGCCGACCGCCTCCTCGCCGATATAGAGGTGAACGAAGCCCGGGATCTCCCCGTCGGCGAATCGGTCGCCGGCCATCTCGTCGAACTCGCGGATCAGCATCATCCGGCGGAGGATCTCGCGTTGTCCCTCCTCGGATTCGATGTCTATGGTTACCATACAAACATAATGTTCGTTCGTGTAATATTAGCGTTTGCCCCAAATATAAGAATGCGGATAGAAAGGGAAGTCGGCGGACCGTAAACGACGGACGGCGGACGGTAGACGGCGGATTGCGGATTGTGGACTGCGGACTGTGGATTGCGGATTACGGATTACGGATTGCGGACGGTAGACGGTGACGACGGGCGGCGAAGAGGCCGCCGGAAGCTACGGCGCGACGGCGACGAGCAGGAAGGTCTCCGGACGGTCGTCGACGCGCTCGATCTCGAATCCGCCGGCGCGAAGCGCGTCCGCGGCCGCCTCGGAGTCGTATCGCTCGTCGATCGGCGGTCCGGCCTCGCCGGCGCCGTCGGCGCTCCAGTCGACGACGACGAGGCGTCCCCCGGGTTCGACGACGCGGGCGATCGTCTCCACCGCCTCCGGGCTCGCGAACTCGTGGTAGGTCATCGTCGAGAAGGCCCCCGAGAGGGCATCGGTCTCGAAGGGGAGGTCGGCGACGTCGCTCGCGAGGAGTTCGACGTTGTCGGGAACGCCCTTCCGTCGGTAGAACTCGTGCATCTCGGATTGGACGTCGACGGCGTGGACGGTCCCGACGTGGGGTGCGACGTCGTCGGTGAAGAAGCCGGTTCCGCTGCCGAGATCGGCGATCACGGCGTCCGGACCGGGATCGATCGCGGCGAGCAGCTCCTCGCGGGAGAGGTATCGGTAGCGTTTTCCCGCCTCCTCAAGTCTCGCCGCGCGGTCGGCGTCGAAGGTGTGAAACCCCATGTCCGCGGTTGGGTCCCGAGCGTGAAAATCGGTCGGGTCGAGGGGCGCCGTCGCCACGTTCGGGGGGAGGTTTATATCCGATATCCGATAACGATCGGACGAATGGCGCTTCTCGAGAACCTCGTCGTGGTGTTCGTCGCGGGGTTCATCACGGCGCTCGCGACGGGGATCGGCGCGCTCCCGTTCTTCTTCTTCGAGGAGATCGGTGACCGCTGGACCGTCGTCCTCTGGGGGCTCGCCTCGGGGATCATGGTCTCGGCGTCGCTGTTCGGGCTGATCGACGAGGGGCTCTCGGAGGGGACCCCGCTGGAGATCGCGATCGGCATGGCCGCCGGCGTCGTCCTCGTCGTGATCGCCCACGAGGTGTTGATGGACGTCGATATCGACCCGCGCGAGTACGAGGAGGCCGACTTCAAGAAGCTCGTGTTGATCCTCGGCGTGTTGACCGTCCACAGCTTTCCGGAGGGGATCGCCGTCGGCGTCTCCTTCGCCGACCTCGGGCTCGCGGGCGGGATCGGGATCGTCGGGTTCACCGTCCCGATCCTGGCCGTGTTCATGACGATCGCGATCTCCATCCACAACGTCCCGGAGGGGACGGCGATCTCCATCCCGCTGAAGGCCATGGGCGTGCCGAAGTGGCGGATGGTCTGGTGGGCGGTCTTCTCGAGTCTGCCCCAGCCGATCGGCGCCGTGATCGCCTTCGCGTTCGTCCGGATCGCCCGCCGGTTGCTCCCCTACGGGTTCGGGTTCGCCGCGGGCGCGATGATCTACCTCGTCCTCACGGAGTTCCTGCCGGAGGCGCTGTCGATCGGCGAGCCGCTCCCGCACGGGGGCAAACGCGAACTCGCGGGCGGCGTCGCCCTCGGCGTTGCGGTGATGGTTCCGCTCGCGTTCGTCTGAACGGGGAGGTCAAACGGGATCGTCCGGATCGTGTTCGGCCGCCATTCGCGAGGCCTCCCCGGAATAGCGCTCTCGAAGCGACGGGTCGTCGACGTCGCCGAGGTCATCGGGGTCGACCTCGATCGCGGCGGTCGTATCGCGCACGTCCGAAAAGCTCGTCAGCGCGCGCTCCTTGCGGAAGTACCGGTCACCCTCGGTCGTCGCGTAGACGAGGATGACCACGTTCTGTTCGTCGTCGGAGTAGGTCCGCTCGACGAGCCAGACGCGAACCCGATCGTCGGAGGCCACGGTCACCACTCCGCGGAGAGCGCATCGAGGAGGCGATCGACGTCGTCCTCGGTGTTGATCGCGTGGACGGACGCCCGGATGGCCTCCGGGAACGGGAGGTCGCGAACGCGGATCTCCTCGGACGCGAGGCGTTCGACGGTCGCGGCCGGGTCGTCGACGTCGATCGTCACGAGACCGGACTCGGGGTCGGCGGGGCTCAACAGTCGATCCGCGGGGACGCCGTCGGCAAGTCGACCGGCGAGGGCGCCGATCCGGTCCTCGATGCGGTCGAGCCCGACCGTCTCGACGATCCCGATCGCCTCCTGCAGCCCGACGTGTGGGGCCGGGTTCGCGGTTCCCACCTCGAATCGGCGGGCTCCCTCGGCGAGCTCGTAGGGGTCCGCGGTCGGCGTCTTCACGCTCCGATAGCCGAGGGACCGAGGATGGAGCGCGTCCACGGCGTCGGACGCGACGTACACGAATCCGCCGCCCCACGGGCCGAGCAGCCACTTGTGGCCGGCCGCGGCGACGGCGTCGGCGCCCCACGTCCCGACGTCCATCGACGTCTGGCCCGGCACCTGGACGGCATCGACGAGCGCGAAGGCGCCGGCATCGTGGGCGATGTCGACGAGGTCGGCCACGGGAAGCCGGGTGCCGTGCGTCCAGGTGAGGGCCGAAAAACAGACGAGCCGCGCGTCGGCGACCGCCGCCGCGAACTCGTCTGGATCGATCCGGCCGTCCCTCGTCGGAACGACGCGGACCTCGACCCCCTCGCGTTCGAGCCGCTGCCAGGGGAGGATCCCGGCCGGGTGTTCGAGGTCGGTCCGAACGACGACGTCGCCCGGATCCCAGTCGATCGCGCCCGCGATGGCGTTGATCCCGGCGGTGGTGCTCTCGGTGAGCCCGATCTCGGAGGGGTCGGCGCCGACGTGATCGGCGACGGCCTCCCGGGTCCGATCGAACGCGTCGGCGGCCGTCTCGTAGGGGTTCGTCCGCGCCGGCGCGTCGTACTCGTGCGTGTGGAGGAACGATTCGGCAGCCTCCACGACGGGTCGCGGGCTGGGGCCGTGTGCGCCGTAGTTCAGGTAGACGGACTGCTGAAGCGCCGGCACCTCGGCGCGGAGGTCGAGCGGAGTCATGGTCCCTCCGGCGACGAGCGGGACGATGGCGGGGATCCCGATCGCGGCGAACGCGGGGTTCCCGACGAGCGCGGCGAGCAGTTCTGCGTCTCGGCCCGGGTCGGCGGTTTCATCGACCGAGGATACGCCCGCCTCGCGTATTACTGTTTGTGTGTATTGTACAATACTTATTCATCATCGACGGACGGTCGACCTGGCGGACGAACACGCCGATCGAGGACGGACGAAACGCGAAAAAGGGACCGAGGTGGAGCCGGAAACGGGACGGGAAGCGGAGGTGAGGCCGGAAACGGGAGCGAGAAGGGGAGAGAGATGGAATCGAAAACGGGAGCGAGAAGCGAGGTACGGCGGGTTACTTCGCCCGCGATCAGCTCTCGGCGGTCGCCGGGGCGTCGGCGTCCTCGTACTTCGTCTCGAACTCCTGAATGAGCTGTCCCATCTTCGCGTACCAGTCGTTGAGCATGCGCTGCATGTCGTCGGCGATCTTCGAGGGGTCCGTCGGCGAGTAGACGTGGTAGTAGCCGCCCTGGTCGTAGTTCACCTGCTCCTTTTGTATGAAGCCCGTCTGCAACAGCCGCTGGACCGCACGATAGGCCGTCGATCGCTCCCGGTCGACCGCCTCCGCGACCTCGTCGACGGTGAGCGGCTCCCCGGCGTCGACGAGCGCGCGAAAGCACTCGCGATCGAGCTGCTTGAGGCCGTGAAAGCACTCGAGGAGCCCCTCACACTCCATGTCACGCTGGAGCTGTTCGGACATCGAATCTGGCATGTGTACGGATCGATACGTCGTCAGGGGTTAAAAGATTTGTGTAGAAAATGTACAATTCCATTCCGACGCTGAGTCGAATATCGGCACGAACGCCGACGACGGAGGGAACGCGTGTTTCGGGACGAAGACGGAGACGAACGGCGGAAAACGCGGAATGCGTGCGGGATGGAGCGAAGGGAGGACACGCGTGGCGTCGCCGACCGACGGTTGGAACGCCGGCGAACGTGTACATCTATATTGTTCAAACTACCCAAAACTCTTAATTACGACGGCGGCCTACCGAAGGGTGATGGCAACGACATCAGGTTCCGATTCGAGCGGCGTCTCCCACGATGAACCGGTTCACGTCGACGACGAGCAAGCCCTCACGAAGCTCGTCGAGGGTGGCGGCGTCGTCCTCGTGGACTTCTATGCCGACTGGTGCGGTCCGTGCCAGATGCTCGAGCCGGTCGTCGAGACGCTGGCCGACGAGACCGACGCGACGGTCGCGAAGGTCGACGTCGACGCCAACCAGACGCTCGCGAGCACCTTCGGCGTCCGCGGCGTTCCGACGCTCGTGCTCTTTGCGGACGGCGAGCAGGTCGAGGAGATCGTCGGGGCCCAGCCCGAAGAGCGGCTCCGATCGCTCGTCGAGAAGTACGCCGCGTAGGACCGGGAATCGACTCGGGACGGGAATCACGACGGGAACGAGGCGAGTTCACGTGTTCGTGGACGGCTCGCCGGCTTCCCGGTCGGTCGACGGGGAACGCTTTTGCCCGCCGGTCGGGTTAGCGAACGTATGAGCGAGGACCAGGGTGCGGCGTCGGGGACGTCGGAGTCGGTCGATCGCGACGGGACGGACGACCGGGAACCGGTCGACGAGGGGAGGCCGGACGAGGCAACCACCAGCGGCGAGGCCGGCAACGGGAAAGCCGCCGGCGACGGGAGCGACAGTGGGAAAGCCGACGACGACGGCAAAACCGCCAGCGACGAGGCTGGCGAGGAAGCGACCGAACGCGAGGGCGCTGACTCGAGCGAGGTCCCGCCGGACGTCCGCAAGTACGAGCGGTTCAAGAAGATGGACGGCGCCCAGTACGACCGGGTCAACGAGTTCCTGCGCGATCGGACCTACATCACCGCACGGGAGTGGGCGATAGCCAGGCTGTGTGCGGACTTCCGGACGGAGACGGGCGTGGAGATGACGAAGATCGGCGAGAACCTCCCCGAGCTGGTTCCGTTCATGACGGACACGTACACGCCCCAGGCCGTGAACCAGGCGCGACACTCCTTCGAGGGGAAGGTGACGAAGGCCGGCGCGACCTTCCTCTACGGCGCGATGTCCGGCTTCTTCACCGCGGAGGACGTCGACGAGATGATGTACGAGGTGACGGAGATCGCGAAGTTCCTGCTGGAGGTCGAGGGCGTCGACCTGGACGTCGAGGACGAACTCGAGGCCGAAGAGCGGATCTCGAGCGTGATGCGGGAGGTCCGCGAGTCGAGCCAGCGGGTTCGCGGAGAGGAGGTCCGGTGCCCGGAATGCGGCCACGTCCACGAGGTGAGCGGGGACGAAGATCCCGGGGAGTGACCGCTCACCCGTCGTCGCCGTCCATCGGGTCGCCCTCGAAGGTGTACTCCGCGGAGTTGTCGCGCGGGTCGTATCCGAGGACCTCGCGGGCGCGCTCGATGGAGTAGTACTTGCGGTCGTTGTCGGAGATGCCGTAGACGATCTCGAAGCCGTAGTCCGCTCGCAGACAGCGGTCGAACAGGTGGGCACAGTCGCGGTGGGAGAGCCACATCGCCTGTCCGCGCTCGTACTCGCGCGGGGGGTGAGAGCGCGTCAGGTTGCCGATCCGGACGCAGACGACGTCGATCCCGTACTCGTCGTGGTAGAACCGTCCGAGCAGTTCGCCGGTCGCCTTCGAGACGCCATAGAGGTTCGAGGGACGGGGAAACTCGGTCCCGTCGAGGCGGTAGTCGTCGTCGCTGCGGTACATGCCCGGCGTTCGTTCGTCCGTCTCGTAGTGGCCGACGGCGTGGTTCGAGGAGGCGAACGCGACGCGCTCGACGTCGGCATCGACGGCGGCCTCGAATATCGTCCGGGTCCCGTCGATGTTGTTCCGGAGCACGCTGTCCCAGGGCGCGTCCGTCCGCGGATCGCCCGCGAGGTGGATCACGGCCTCGACGCCCTCCATGGCCTCCCGGACGGCCTCGAAGTCGGTGACGTCGGCGACGTATCGATCGGCGGCGCTGACGCGGTCGGGGACCCGATCGGATGCGAGCGGCTCGCGGTCGAGAAGTCGCCAGTCGTACTCGCTACCGATCCCCCGGAGAACGGCCTGGCCGACCCGTCCCCCCGCACCGGTGAGCAGGACTGGCTTCGACATTCACTGGATCATCGGGGGGTTACCGGGAAATATCGTGCGATCCGCCGCGACATGTCGTGTGATCCGCGGCGACAGATCCCGCGATCCGCGGCTGCGTCGGCGGCTCACTCCAGCTTCTGTCTGGAGATGGAGACCCCGGTGGGCGTCAAAATGAGCTGGTCGTCGCCCTTTTGAACGATGTCGCCGTCGACCTCGTCTGCGACCTGTCGCAGCTCGTCGATGATGTGCTCGATGGTCCGATCCGAGGTGGAGTGGCGGGTGATGTCCGCGATGACGAAGTCGCCGTCGTAGACGGCGTCCTTGATCGCGATGACGTCGGTCTTGTCGCTTATCTCCGCGATGTGGACCTGCGTTCCGGCCTCTCCCGGCGGCTCGGCGAAGTCGTCGAGGTCGAGTTCGACGTAGTCGTCGACGGAGCGGTTGCCCCCGCCGCCGAGGATCTTACTCATGATTCCCATACCATCCAGTGTCGCCGAGACCGCATTAGTTCTTACGTCAGACGCGGTTCGCGAGCGACCCTCGGATCACGTCTCGAACCGGCCCGCGAGCCCGAGCAGATCGAAGGCGTATCCCGCGCCGTTGGCGTCGGCAGCCTCGTAGACGACGTGTGCGGCCGCGACGTCCTGGATCGCGAGCCCCGTCGAGTCGAAGACGGAGAGTCCGTCCTCCGGCGTCCGCCCCGGCTTCTTGCCCGTCACGATCTCGCCGATCTCGCCGTAGACGTCGTCGGCGTCGAGGATGCCCGCGCTCCAGGGGACGTTGATCTCCCCGGAGTGGGTACACTGTTCGAAGTCGTCGATGACGAGTTTCGCGTCCAGGAGGACCTCGTCGGCGATCTCGTGTTTGCCGGCCGCGTCCGCGCCCATGGCGTTGATGTGGGTCCGGTCGCCGACCATCTCGCGTGTCACGATCGGCTCCTCGACCGGGGTGACCGTCGAACAGACGTCACAGGCGGCCGCCTCGGCCGGAGTCCCCTCTCGGACGGCAAATCGGTCCTCGAAGGCCTCCACGAATCGGCCGACTCGGTCCTCGTCGATGTCGCTCACGACGACCTCCTCGATGGGCCGGATCGTCGCGATCGCCTCGAGTTGGGTGTACGCCTGTACGCCCGCGCCGACGATCCCGAGCGATCGCGCGTCCTCGATCGCGAGGTGGTCGGTCGCGACCGCCGCGGCCGCGCCGGTCCGGTTCATCGTCAACTCCGTGCCGTCCATGATCGCACGGGGGAAAGCGGTCTCCGGCTCGGAGTAGATCATCGTCCCCATCACGGTCGGGAGGCCGTACTCCGAGGGGTTTCGCGTGTGGACGTTCACCCACTTGACGCCCGCCGCGTCCCAGTCGCCGACGTCGAGGTAGGCCGGCATCGACCGGAAGTCGCCCTCGTACTGCGGGAGGTCGATGTAGGACTTCGCCGGCATGCGGACGTCGCCGCGCTCGTAGGCCGCGAAGGCCGCCTCGACCGCGTCGATCAGCCGGTCCATCTCGGCGTACGACGCGACGTCCTCGGAATCCAAAAGCAGCGTCTCCATGGGTGACGGTTCGCCTGACACACACTTGAGAGGCTCGGCCGAAGCCGGACAGGGGACGGAAGCGGGAACGAAAGCGGAATCGAACCAAAGCGGAACCGAACGAAGGGAAGATGACGAACGTTTCGAGAACGGCTCGGAACGCGTGAGAGATCGACGGGTGGGGTGAGAGCGGGAGTTTCGACCGGCCGGCTTACATCATGCCGCCCATGCCGCCGCCCATTCCGCCCATGCCGCCGGCGCCGCCGGGGGCGCCCTCGTCGTCGCCGCCGGAGGTGGACAGATCGCCCGCGGCGATGATGTCGTCGATCTTGAGGACGAGGTTCGCGGCCTCGGTGGCAGACGAGAGCGCCTGCTCTTTGGCGTGGGCGGTCTCGACGACCCCGGCGTCGAAGGTGTCGACGACGTCGCCGGAGAAGACGTCGAGGCCGGCGCGCTGGTCGCCCGACTCGTGGGCCGCGCGCAGATCGACGAGCAGGTCGATGGAGTCGAGGCCGGCGTTTCCGGCGAGCACGCGGGGGACGAGCTCGAGGGCGTCCGCGAACGCCTCGACGGCGAGCTGTTCGCGGCCCTCGATGGAGTCGGCGTAATCACGGAGTCGGCTCGCGAGTTCGACCTCGATGGCGCCGCCGCCGGCGAGCGTGCGCCCGTCGGCGACGGTGGTCGAGACGACGTCGAGCGCGTCGTTGACGCCGCGTTCGAGCTCGTCGACGACGTGGTCGGTGGAGCCGCGAAGCAGCAGCGTGACGCCGTGTGAGTTCGGTCCCTCGACGTAGAACAGCTCGTCCTCCTGGTCACGGCGGATGGTTCCCGTCGCGAGGTCGTCGGCCTCGAGGTCGTCGAGGTCGCTCACGATGGGCGCGTCGAGGACGTTCTTGAGGAACCCGAGGTCGGACTTCTTGGTCCGGCGGACCGCGAGGATTCCCTGGCGAGCCAGGTAGTGCTGGGCGAGGTCGTCGATGCCCTTCTGACAGAAGACCACGTCGGCGCCCGACTCGACGATCTTGTCGACCTTGCCGCGAAGCTCGGCCTCCTCCTTGTCGAGGAACTGCTGGAGCTGGTCGGGGGTCTCGATGGAGACGGAGGTGTCGACGTCGGCCTCCTCGACCTCGATCGGCTCGTCGAGGAGCAGAACGTTCGCGGACTCGAAGTCGGTCGGCATCCCGTCCTGGACGGGATCCTTGTTGATGACCGCGCCCGAGAGGAGCTCGGAGGCGCTCGCGGGACGGCCCGTCTGCGTCTCGATCTTCAGGTTCTGGAGGTCGACGACGTGGGAGCCGTCGTCCGCTTTGACGGTGACGGCCTGAACGGCGCGTACGACGAGGTCGGCGAGGGTGTCCTTGTCGAGCTCGGCGCCCTTTCCGGTCATCGAGGTCTCGGCGACAGAACGGAGAAGGTCATCGTCCTCGGGGTCGACCTGCTCTGCGATCTCGTCGATCTCCTCGCGGGCGTACTCGCTCGCGAGGGAGAATCCCTTGATGACCGCCGTCGGATGGATGTCCTGATCGATGAGGTCCTCGGCGTTCTTGAGGAGTTCGCCCGCGATCGCAACGGCGGTCGTAGTGCCGTCGCCGGCCTCGTCCTCCTGTGTCTCCGCGACCTCGATGATCATCTCGGCCGTCGGGTTGTCGATGTCCATCTCCTTGAGGATGGTGACCCCGTCGTTCGTGATGGTGACGTCGCCCATCGAGTCGACGAGCATCTTGTCCATCCCCTTCGGGCCGAGCGTCGATCGAACCGCCTCGGCGACGGCGCGGGCCGCCGAGATGTTGTACTCCTGGGCGTCCTTGTCCTTGACGCGCTGGGCGTCGTCGCCCATGATGATCATCGGCTGTCCCTGCTGCATTCGTTGACTCATAGACGAGCGAAGATTGATTGTGATTCTATATAAACGCTTCGTCACCGGACGGAGGTGGAGGACGGGGAGTCCACAATCGAGGATCGATTAAATCGAGAGATGCGAGGACGATCTACCCAATATTGTGTGACATATTAGCACGATGTGGGCGGAGGCGGTACGGTCGCTCACGGGGTTGTTTAAGTGAATGGGATGGGAGCACGGGGTCGCACGGAGGGAAATACTGGCTCACTCTGACGGACGACTGACCCGCCCTGACGGACGACCGCCTCGATCTCCTCGAACCACCGAGCCTCGTGGGAGACTCCCGAGCAGTCGCCGACGATCCAGTCGCTCACACAACGGATCGAGACGACAAGAACGGAACACGCGATCGACGCGGGATCAGGCGTCGAGGTCGGCGTCGGCGTCAGCGTCGACGTCCTCGGCGAGAAGGTCGCCGTCTATCCCTTCCGGTTCGGGCGGCTCGTCTTCGGCCGTGAGTTCGCGTTTCGCGAGCCTGTTCTCCAGCTGGCGACGCTTGTCCTTGCCCTTCTTCTCGCGTCCCGATTTGGTGTCCGGCATCGATCTATGGTAACACCCCACACATACAAGAAGGTTTCCACCGGAAAGGTGGCCGTATCGATCGGACCACCGAGCTCCGAGTCACCGATCGACGAGAAGGGTCTCGCCGGCGCGAACGGTCTCACCCTCGCGCACACACAGGTCCTCGCGCTCGACCGACGGGGGAAACAGCACGTCCGCCCGCGAGCCGAAGGAGACGTGGCCGACGCGCTGACCGCGCTCGAGGTCGTCACCGACGGAGACGGACGGGTGGATCCGCCGGGCGAACCACCCGGCGATGAGGAACAGCTCGTAGTCCCCGCAGTCGATCACGACCTGCTCGTTGCGGTCGGAATCCTTGCTGAAGGCGGGCCTGTAGGCCCCCGGTCGGTGGCGAACGTCCTGCACCGTGCCGGACAGGGGCGCGCGGTTCACGTGGACGTCGGTGACGTTCATGAACACCCCGACCCGCAGGCGGTCGCCCTCCTCGCGGATCGTCGAAACGGTCCCGTCGGCGGGAGAGACTGCGGGGAGGGCGGACTCGGAATCGGACTCGGAACCAGAACTGGACGCCTCGGGCGTCGACCGATCGGGGTCCCGGTGGAACCAGAGGATCGCGACCGCAAGCGTCCACAGTGCGATTCCGATCGGCGGCGAGAACACGAGGACTGCGGCGCCGATCAGGGCCGGAATCCGCGCGAGCCCCCAGGCGTCAGCGACGACCGAAAACGGAAGCATTCGGGCGATCGGCGGCTCGGACGGCGCCGGCTCGCGCGTCGACGACGAGGTCATCGGTTCCTACCTCCGGACATCGGTTCAGGCCTCCACGGATTCGCGGATCCCGCCCTCGAGCGTGTCCCGGTCCGCGGCCCAGGCCGCCAACAGGTGGGTGAGGTGGAGCCGGTCGTCGAGCCCCTCGGCGAGGTCGAGGGAGGTCTCGCCGGCGAGCTTGTGCAGCCGCTTCAGATCGTCGCCGCCGTAGGTCGATCCCGCGCGGGCGACCCGCAGCAGCTCGCGAAGCAAGTCCTCCCCGGAGTATCCCTCCTCGTCGAGGAGGTCCTCGATCGTGCTCCTGGCGTCCGACAGCTCCCCGTCCTCGGCCGCCGCGAGCGCCTCGCGGATCGCCTCGTCGTGGCCGATCTCCCCGAGCGTCTCGTAGGCGGTCGACATGGTGATCTCGCCGCCCTCGACGGCGGTCGCCTGCGCGGAGAGGATCGCCCGACGAAGGTCGCCGCCGGCGGCGCTGGCGAGGAACTCCAGGCCGTCGTGGTCGTAGGTGGCCTCCTCGCGGTCGGCGATCGTTTCGAGGACGTCGATCGTCTCCTCGACGGTGGGCGCGCGCATTTGAACCGGGAAACACCGCGATCGGATCGGGGGGATCAGCTTCGTCGGCTGACGGGTGGTGATGACGAACTGCGTCGTGCGGTGATACTGCTCCATCACGCGCCGCAGCGCCTGCTGGAAGTCCTCGCGGACCGACTCGGCGTTGTCGAGGACGACCGTCTTGTACTCGCCGCTCATCGGGGCGTACGCCGCCGACTCCTTGAGCACGCGGTTGATCATGTCGCGTTTGGCCAGCCGGCTGCGTCCCGAGAGGAACGACTCGAAGCGCGGGTCGGTGCGGATCTCCTTTTTGCTGCGATCGAAGAAGTCCGCCACGTTGATCTCGATCAGGTCGTTTTCCGGATCGGCGTGCGCCTCGCGGGCCAGCGCGCGCGTCGCCGCCGTCTTGCCGACACCCGGCGGCCCCTGAACCACCAGGTTCATCGGCTCCTCGAGCGCACGCTCGAACCGCTCTCGCGCCTCGGTCTGGCGGATCTCCGAGAGGTCCGGCGCGTGCCGCTCCGTCCACAGCGGTCCGTCCATTACCGATCCATGGGCGACGGGTGCTCAAGAATCGGTCGATCGGGTGGTCGTGATGGAGCCCCTTTCGACACCGGTTTATAAGCGCCGTCCGCAGGTACGAGCATGTCTCTTCGCGTGCGATTCCTCGGGACCGGCGGCGCCGTCCCGACCACCGAGCGGGCTCCGAGTTCCCTCCTCGTGAATCGCGAGGGAGACCGCCTGCTCTTCGACTGCGGGGAGGGAACCCAACGCCAGATGATGCGGTTCGCGACGGGCTTTTCGGTCGACCACGTCTTCATCACCCACCTCCACGGCGACCACGTCCTCGGGCTTCCGGGACTCGTCCAGACGATGGACTTCAACGATCGCGAGCGACCCCTCGCGATCCACTGTCCGCCGAACACGAAGCGTGACCTCCACGACCTGGTCCACGCCGCCGGCCACGAGTCGGCCTTCCCGGTGCGGATCGCCGAGGTCTCGCCCGGCTCCGTCGCGCTGGAAGCCGACGAGTACGAGGTCCGCGCCTTCGAGACCGACCACCGCACGCGCTCGCAGGGGTACGCGCTCGTGGAGGACGACCGGCTGGGACGGTTCGACCGGCCGAAGGCCGAGGAGCTCGGCGTTCCGCCCGGCCCGGAGTTCGGGACGCTCCACGAGGGCGAGCCGGTCGAACTGGAGGACGGAACGGTCGTGCGACCCGAGCAAGTCGTCGGGCCGCCCCGTCCCGGCCGGCGATTCGTCTACACCGCCGACACGCGCCCGCAGAACCGGACCGTCGAGGTCGCGGCCGACGCCGACCTGCTCGTCCACGACGCCACCTTCGGCGACGACATGGCCGAACGCGCCAGACAGACCGCCCACTCGACCGGCCGCGAGGCCGGCGAGATCGCCGCCCGGGCCGGCGCGAAACGGCTCGTGCTCACCCACATCTCCTCGCGGTACGCCGGGGACGCCTCCGCGATCGAGGCCGAGGCGCGCGAGGCGTTCGACGGCGAGTGTTTCGTCCCCGACGACGGACAGCTGATCGAGGTTCCGTATCCCGACGCCGACGGGTAGGGAAGCTCACGGGCGACGGTGGGGAGGACCGACGTCGCCGCTTTCACTCCCCTCACCCCCACCGGCGTGGGGTATTTACCCGTCGATCGCCTATCGTCTTCCGTGACTGCCGGGACCATCCGCGCCCTCGACCGGCCGGTGTTCGGCGTCGACGTCCAAAGCGGCGACGTCCGCGGCGACGCGCCCTCCTACGCGCTCGTGACCCTCACGCCCGTCGACGAGGACGACGAGGAGGCGGCGGCGGAGCTTCCCGACGTCGAGGGGCCCATCGCCCGGATCGACCGCGACGTCGTCTCCCTCCGGAAGCTCCTGCGGCTGATCGACGACCGCGAGCCGGCGCGGATCGCCACCGACAACGCCTACGAGCTCGCCGCCGACAAGGGCGAACTCGTCCAGCTCCTCCGGTCGCTGCCGGACGGCACCCGCCTCGTGCAGGTGACCGGCGCGGAGCGACCCGAGCCCCTCTCGCGGGTCGCCTCCCGCCACGGAATCCCCTACGAGTCCGACCCGATGGCCGAGGCGGAGGCGTCCGCGCGCCTCGCCGCGGCGAACGTCGGCCACGAGGTGTCCGCCTTCACCGACGAGACGACCGTCAAGGTCGCCCGGGGGCGCTCGACCGGCAAGGGCGGGTGGAGCCAGGACCGCTACACCCGCCGGATCCACGGCAACGTCAAAAAGCGGAGCCGCGAGGTCGAATCGGAGCTCCGCTCCGCGAACCTCGAGTACGACCGGGACGTGACGGAGAAGTACGGCGGCTACGCGAACGCCGTCTTCACCGTCGAGGCCCGCCCCGAGGACATCCCCGTCTCGAGCTCGCGGGCAGGGGACGTCCGCGTCGAGATCGAACGCGAGCGGCGCGACGGGATCGAGTTCGATCCGCTGGTCGAGCGGCGCGACCACGTGATCGTCGGCATCGATCCGGGCACGACCACCGCGGTCGCCGTCGTCGGGTTCGACGGCACGGTCCACGACGTCCACTCGACGCGGACCGCGGACTCTGGCGACATCACGGAGTGGATAGTCGAACGCGGCCGGCCGGCGATCGTCGCCGCGGACGTCGAGCCGATGCCCGAGACCGTAGAGAAGTTCCGCCGGTCCTTCGACGCCGCCGGGTGGATCCCCGAGACCGACCTCCCGGTCGACGAGAAGCTCCACCGGACCCGGGAGGTCGACACCGACGACGACCACCAGCGCGACGCGCTCGCCGCGGCGCTCTTTGCGCTCGACGATCACGCCGACCAGTTCGAGCGGATCGCGGAGAAGACCCCGCCGCGGATCGACCGGGACGCCGTGATCGCCCGCGTCGTGGGCGACGAGCGGTCCGTCGAGTCGGCCATCGCCGACCTCCGGGACGACGGGTCGAACGACGGAGGCGGTTCCGGCGGCAACGGCGGCGAGGAGGCCGGATCCGACGAGCCGGACCGCACGGAGGAGGAACGCGAGATCCGACGGCTCCGCGACCGCGTCGACCGCCTCGAGGGACACGTCGACGACCTCACGGACAAACTCGAGGCGCGCGACGACCGGATCGAGGAACTCGAGGGCGAACTCACGGAGGCCAAACGCGAGGAGCGGATCGAGGCCCGCGAGCGCCGATCGGTCTCCCGGCTCGAGCGGGAGACGGACCGGCTCGAGCGCGAGCGCGACGAGGCTCGCGAGCGGGTCGACGAGCTGGAGGAGAAGCTCGAGCGCCTGAAGGCGCTCTGGAAGCTCGACCACTCCGACTTCGCCGACGTCGCGGCGGGTCGCGATCTCCTCGCGGTGAAGCCCGTCGATCAGTTCACCCTCGACGCGATCGAGACGGCCGACCGCGAGTACGGGCTCGCCCCCGGCGACGTGGTCTACCTGCGCGACGCCTCAGGGGCCGGCCGCCGGAGCGCGCGACGGCTCGCGGAGACGGAACCGCGGCTCGTCCTCCGGGAGGGGAACCTCTCGGATGCGGCCGACGCGGTGCTCTTCGACGCGTCGATCCCGGTCGCGCCGGCCGAGCAGGTCACGATCCAGGAGGTCGACGAGCTGGCGGTCGCACGCGAGAGCGAGGTCGAGGCCGCGATCGACGACTGGGAGCGGCGGGCCGAAGCGCGCGAGCGGGAACGGAACGCGGAGATGGTCGATCAGATCATCTCGGAACACCGCGCCGATCGGCCGTGATCGGCGGCATCACCCGCGTAACCGAGCAGGACGATCGCGAGGGGAAGCCGAGCGAGTAGGAAGCCGATCGAGAAAACGGTGAACGGACGGGACGGATGCGGCGATCGGTGGACGAACGGATCGCCCCCCGGATCTCCCGGCGTTTTCGTGGGACCAGCGGCGATTTCGCGCCTGGCGCCGTCGTCGGCTGGGACGACGGCTCGCGTTTGGCGGGACATCCGTGGACCGCCGCCGGGGCGGTCCCGACCGTTCCGCTCGGCGTTCGCCCGTCGACGCCGGGTCGTGGCTCGCGTCGCTTCCCCGGTGCCGGGAGAGGGATCGCGGGGCGGTCTCCGATCCCTTCGAGCGGGTCGGTCGCGGGCGGATCCTCGATCGGACGTGTCGGACGTCGTCGAAATCGCCCGTTCACACGGCGGTTGCCGCCCGCCGGCGGCGGTCTCGTCCGGTGGTGTTCTCGGTCGACGGGCGGCGGTTCGTGGACGTCGAGTCGGTGGGATTCGGTTTCGGCTCGATACGCGGGATCGGCGCGGGCGGTGGGTCACTCAATACATGGGTTCACCGTTATCGGGACTTTATTTACGATACGGTTCTATTACGTCCAATCATTCATTCTTTGTCTTCCTCTTCACGTGATATTGCGATGTACGTCTGGGATATAAACGTGATCCTTAAACACCTTGCACAATTCTGGAGAGTCATAACGGGACGCGACATCGCGAGGCCACAACCGGACGTCTCGTCGTGAACCTCGTCCCGTTCGATCTCCTCCCGCTCGATCGTCGCTTCGATCGCTCGACGGGCGTCGAGCCCGGAGATTCCGCGTGTCCACCGATACCGCGCTTTCGCGTCCGTTGTGCCGTTCTCGACCACCCTCCGTTCTCGACCACGACGCCGTTCCCGATCGCTGCGCGATTCTCGGCCGCTGCGCTTTCAGAAGTCATATCCGGGCGGTCCCCGAGGTGACCCGTATGGACGCCTACGAGTTGATCACCCGGAACGCCGCCGAGGTGGTCACGAAGGAGGAGATCGAGGCGCTGGCCGACGACCCCGACGGGAAGCGGGCGTACGTCGGCTACGAGCCCTCGGGCGTCCTCCACATCGGGCACATGCTCACCGCGAACAAGCTGATCGACCTCCAGGAGGCCGGCTTCGAGGTCACCGTCCTCCTCGCCGACGTCCACGCCTACCTCAACGACAAGGGCTCCTTCGAGGACATCCGCCGGACCGCGGAGCGGATGCGCGACCAGTTCATCGCCTACGGTCTCGACGAGGGCCGCACGCAGTTCGTGCTCGGCTCCGACTTCCAGCTCGAGGACGACTACACCCTCGATCTCCACGCCCTGGAACTGGAGACGACGCTCGCCCGCGCCGAGCGAGCGATGGCCGAGATCAAATCCGGCGACGCCGTGAAGGTCTCACAGGCCGTCTACCCGTTGATGCAGGCGCTCGACATCCCGTACCTCGGCGTCGATCTGGCCGTCGGCGGGATGGAACAGCGGAAGGTCCACATGCTCGCACGCGACGTCCTTCCGAGCATCGACCGCAAGCCCCCGACGAGCCTGCACACCCCGCTCATCGCGGACCTCGCCTCCGGGGTCGGCAAGATGTCCTCCAGTACGGGCGTCACCATCTCGATGGAGGACGCCACCTCGGAGATCGAGACGAAGGTCGAGAAGGCGTACTGTCCGCCGACCGCCGACCCGGAACCTGACGACGAGGGACGCGAACGGGAGAACCCGGTCCTCCAGATCTTCGAGTACCACGTCTTCCCGCGGTTCGACCGCGTCGTCGTCGAGCGTCCCGAGGAGTACGGCGGCGACCTCGAGTACGAGAGTTATCCGGAACTGGAGGCCGACCTCGAGTCCGGCGAGCTGCACCCCGCCGACGCCAAGCCCGCGCTCGCCTCCTACCTCGATCGGCTCATCGCTCCGGGCCGCGAACAGCTGCACAACCAGTAGTCCCTCCTCACGCTCCCCGGTTCGTTCTCCTCCGCCCACTCTCCCCCGGCGCTCGACGGTGCCGAAGGGGTCGAAGGTACCGGAGTTCGCTCGTCGGACGTTCACCGGATCGAACGCTCACCGGGACCGGACGCTCACCGCCGAACGACGTCCGGCGGGTTTAAACCGCGACGGATCGAATCGCCCCCCATGAGCGACGACGGCGACGGTCGGCGCGACCTCCGGATGCCAGACGACGACGAGGTGTTCGCGGAGGTCACCGACATGCTCGGCGCGAACCGCGTGAAGGTTCGGTGTGCGGACGGCACGGAACGTACCGCCCGCATCCCCGGACGGATGCAAAAGCGAATCTGGATCCGCGAGGACGACATCGTCCTCGTGGAGCCGTGGGACTGGCAGGACGAGAAGGCCGACATCACCTGGCGCTACGAGAAGAACGAGGCCGACCAGCTTCGCGAGGAAGGCCACATCCAGTAGCGGGAGTCGCCCCCGATCGAGGCGACCCCTTCGCCGTTCTCCCGGCGTTCGGACCGAAACCGTTTCACCCACACTCGCGAACCATCACGCATGCGTCTGCGTACCGACCGCGACGCGTTCCGTTCGGTCGCGGTCGACGCCCCGTCGGGCGCCCGCGTTCCGGTCGAGGCGCGCCTCGAGGTCGACGATCCCTTTCTCGCCTACCGGCGCGCCCGGGAGGGCCCCGGCGGCGCCGTCCTCGAGACCACGGGCGGCCAGTCCGGCTGGGGCTACTTCGGCGTCGAGCCGGCGGAGCGCCTCCGAGTCTCCCCGGAGGCCGTACTCGCCGACCGCGAGAGCGGTCCCGGATCGAACGCAGCCGAGCGCCACGGGAGCGATCGCTCCCCGACGCTCTCGGCACTCGAGGAGCTGATCGCCGGTGAGCGGTTGGTTCGCGGCGACTGTACGGTGCCGTATCCCTGCGCCGCGATCGGATGGATCGCCTACGACGTCGCCCGGGAGCTCGAGGATCTCCCCGAGTCCGCCATCGACGACCGTGGCCTCCCGCGGCTTCAGTTCGCCGTCTACGACACGCTCGCCGCGTGGAGGTGTCCGTGCGACTCGCCCGTCGAACTCCGGCTCGTTCGGTGTCCGAGGGTGCCCGGAGGCGATGACGGGGAAGACGGCGCTCGCCTCGATCGGATCCACGCCGAGGCGGTCGAGGCGCTCTCGGCGTTCGCCGATCGCATCGAGACCGGCGATCCCGAGGTCGGCCCCGCGCCGGTCGACGCCGACGCGGCCGCCTTCGAGAGCGACTGCGGGCGTGCGGCCTTCGCGGACCGCGTTCGCCGCGTGAAGGAGTACGTCCGCGCCGGCGACACCTTCCAGGCGAACGTCTCAAAGCGACTCGTCGCCCCCGCGGCGGTCCATCCCGTCGAGGCCTTCGACGCGCTCCGGGAGGTGAACCCGGCCCCCTACTCCGGGCTGTTGGAGTTCGCTCGCGGCGACCGCGGCGTCGATCTGGTCTCAGCGAGCCCCGAGCTCCTGCTCGAGCGCGAGGGCGATCGGCTGGTCACCGAACCGATCGCCGGCACGCGTCCGCGCGGCGACACCCCGGCGGCCGACGCCGCCCTCGAGGCGGAGCTGCGGGCCGACGAGAAGGAGCGCGCCGAACACGCCATGCTGGTCGACCTCGAGCGCAACGACCTCGGGAAGGTCTCCGCGTTCGGCTCGGTCGACGTCCCGGAGTACCGCCGCGTCGACCGCTACTCGGAGGTGATGCACCTCGTCTCGCTGGTCGAAGGTCGCGCTCGCGATGACGTCTCGCTCGCCGACGCCGTCGCCGCCTGTTTCCCGGGCGGGACCATCACGGGCGCGCCGAAGCCGCGGACGATGGAGATCATCGACGAGCTCGAGGCGACACAGCGCGGACCCTACACCGGGTCGATGGCGATCGTGGGGTTCGACGGGCGCGCGACGCTCAACATCCTCATCCGGACGCTCGTCCGCCACGCCGGCGAGTACCACCTCCGGGTCGGCGCCGGAATCGTCGACGACTCGGATCCGGACGCCGAGTACGAGGAGACGCTCGACAAGGCCCGCGGGCTCGTCAACGCGGTCGACGAGGCGCTCGCCGACGGGGAGTTGCGCGTGGAAACGACCGCGACCTCGGAGATCGGTCCGGATGGCGAGGAGGGGACGACCGATGTCTGAGGGCGACGGGTGCAACTCCCCCTCGTCGATCGAGTGGCACACCGGATCGGGGGACGCCGAGGACGGTCCGCGGATCCTCGTGATCGACAACTACGACTCGTTCGTCTACAACCTCGTCCAGTACGTCGGAGAGATCGCGGGAGCGGTCGCGGTCCGCCGCAACGACGCGATCACGACCGAGTGGATCCGGGCCGTCGACCCCGACGGGATCGTGGTCTCGCCGGGGCCAGGAACGCCCGACGACGCCGGGGTCTCGGTCCCACTGTTCGACCTCGAATACCCGACGCTCGGGGTCTGTCTCGGCCACCAGGCGCTCTGTGCCCGACACGGCGCGACCGTCTCGCGGGCCCCCGAGGTGGTCCACGGCAAGCCCTCCGGCGTCTCCCACGACGGGGTCGGCGTCTTCGCGGGGCTCCCGGATCCGATCGAGGTCGGCCGGTACCACTCGCTTCGGGTCGAGCGCGGGACCCTCCCCGACGCGCTCGTCGAGACCGCCCGCACCGCCGACGGCCGCGGAGTCGTGATGGGCGTCCGCCACCGCGATCGACCCCACGTCGGCGTCCAGTTTCACCCCGAGAGCGTGTTGACCGATCACGGCATGCGGCTGGTTCGAAACTTCGTCGACCTGTGCGACTCGGGGGGCGAGCCATGACCGAGGGCGCGACCGGCGACGGGGACGACGGGTCGTCCCGCCTGTTTCACGTCGACGGGGATCTGGTTCCCGCCGACGAAGCCACCGTGAACGTCCGGGATCGGGGGTTCATGTACGGCGACGCCGCCTTCGAGACGCTGCGCGCCTACGGCGGCACGGTCTTCGAGTGGGAGGCGCACGCCGATCGGCTCGCGAACACCTGCGAGGCGCTCGCCCTCGATCACGGGCTGACGCGGAGGGGCCTCAAATCGCGGATCGATCGCACCCTCGAGGCGAACGACCTCGAGGACGCCTACCTCAAGCTCTCCGTCTCCCGGGGCGTCCAGCCCGGAACGCTCGATCCCGACCCGGAGGTCGACCCGACCGTGGTCGTCTACGCGCGCCCGCTCGTCCGCGGCGGCCTGGACGGCGAGCCCGTCTTCGAGGGCCCCGCGACGGTTCGGACCGTCGAGACCCGACGCGTCCCCGACGCGTGTCTTCCGGCGACGGCGAAGACGCACAACTACCTCCCCGGTATCCTGGCCCGGATCGAGGCGCGAGAGGCCGATCCGGACGCCGACGAGGCCCTGCTCTGTGACGCCGACGGCCACCTCGCGGAGGGCGCGACCTCGAACGTCTTCTTCGTCTCCGGGAACGTCCTGCGGACGCCGAGTCTCGATGGACCCGTCCTGGCGGGGATCACCCGACGCGTCGTCCTCGATCTCGCGGCCGAGGAGGGGATCCCGATCGAGGAGGGGACCTGCGACCCGGCGGACGTTCGGGAAGCCGACGAGGCGTTCCTCACCAACACGACCGCCGAGGTCCGGCCGATCGGGACGGTCGACGGCGTCGCGGTCGGCGGCGGGCCGGTCACGCAGTTGCTCTCGCGGCTGTTCGACCGGCAAGTCGAGCGGGCGTGCTACCGGTGATCGTCCGCGCCGGTCTCACCGCCGACGCTCGATCGCGAGGTGGACGAGGACGCCGAGCAGGAACGCGACTCCGAGGTTGACGAGGAGCGCGCCGACGCCGATGGCCACGGACAGCGGGAGGTTCGAGGACTCGAGGACGCTCCGCGACAGCGAGAACGCGACGACCGCGAGCAGCACGCCGAGGAGCGCCATGGGAAACGCCGCGAGCAACGCGGAGGTCGCGAGGAGGGCCGCCGCGACGTAGCCGACGCCGAGGATCACGTTCGCGCCGCCGGTGCGGGCGCCGAAGGCGTGTTTTCCGGCGACACCGTCGCAGCCGTGACACATCGGGATCCCGCCGATGGGCACGGCCAGGAGGTTCATCACGCCCATGCTCGTCGACAGGTCGTCGGCCGGGACCTCGGCGTCGAATCGGTCGGCGAAAAGCAGCGAGGTCGCGAACGCGGCGTTGCCGACCGTCATCGCGAGCTGGGCGAACGCCCCCTCCGCCGCCCGCCGCGTGAGTCCGGCCGAGAGGTCGGGGAGCGCCGGCGCACCCGGTAGCTGCGGCGTGGGAACCCCCGCCGTTGCGATGGTCGCAAGCGCGCCGGCGAGGAGGACAACGAGCGCGCTCGCGCTCCCGTATCCCGCCGCCACGGACGCCGCGACGATCGCGAGCCCGACGGCGGCGACGGTCGGGTCCGTCGCGGCGATCGAAATCGCCGTCTGGAGCAGGATCAGACCGACCGCGAGCTGGACGCCTCGAACCACGGGTTCCCCGATCCAGCGTTCGACCGCCGAGAGCGCCCCCGAGACGCCGAGGACGAGCAACACGACGCCGAGCGCGAGGCCCGAAAGCGCCAGCTCGGCGTGGGTCAGCCCGCCCGCGATCGCGAGCGCCGCCAGCGCCTTCATCGGCTCGACGGAGACCGGCAGCCCGTAGACGACGCCCCAGACGACCTGGAAGACGCCGAACGCGACGAGCACGTTCGGGAGCGACACCTCCGTGACGACCGCGAGCGCGACCACGAGCGGCAGGACCGTGATCGAATCCCCCACCGCGCCGGTTACCTCGCTCCGTGAGAACTCGATCCGGCGGTCCGTTCCGATATCGACAGTGACGGCCACGACGGGAGGGTAGGACGCGCCCGGACTTCACGCTGTTCGGTGCCGTCGTACGGTTTCTCGACCGCATCGGAGTGACCCAAAGTGGTTGCACGGACCCGACGAAACGGACGAGGACCCGCTCGGAGCGGACGTTTATTCGGTTCGGCGCGTACGATCCGACATGGACGACGATGCGCCCGCCGTCACCGACGGCGACGGGAGCGACCTCGAGCGCCTCGTTCGGGCCGCGACGGCGGTCGCGGAGTCGACGGAGTGGATCGATCCCGACGTCGTCGCGGACGCCGCTCGCTATGCCCGCGAGGAGGTCGGAACGGGACGCACGCGCTACCGAACCCTGCTCGCGGACGTGGCGGGAGCGCGGCTCGCCGGACGGGACGTCGACGACGGGACGGGTGACGTGGAGGAGGAATCCGACCGGCGCGCGGTCGCCTACGCTCGGCTCCGCGACCTCGTCGAGCGTCGACGCTCGCGGGAGAACGACGTCGAGGGACTCTTCGAGTGAGGGGCGAGGGGCGACGCGGGGATGGGCTCGCGCTGGGTCGTCGTGCCATCGAGTTCCGACGACGGCAAGCCCCGCCTGCGGTGGGTCCCTTATCCGTCCGGACGTCGAAACTCGACCCGACATGGCCCGCGTCGTCGCCGGCGCCCGACTCCACTTCGGGTTCGCGAACCTGAGCCTCTCACACGAGCGGCTCTACGGGGGCGTCGGCGTCGCGATCGACGAGCCGACCGTCGAGGTTCTCGCGGAGCCGTCGTCGACCATCGACGTCGAGATCCGGACGGGGGAAACCGGATCGCTTCGCGTGGACGTCGCCGAGTACGCCGAGCGGGCGTGTGAGATCCTCGACGTCTCCGGCGCGTCCATCGCCGTTCGGTCGTCGATCCCGAGACACGCCGGGCTCGGGAGCGGCACGCAGATCGCGCTCGCGACCCTGGCGGGCGTCGCCCGAGCCCACGACCGCGAGGCACGCGTCCGTGAGCGTGCCCCGCGTCTCGGTCGCGGGGGGCGGTCCGGACTCGGCGTCGCGAGCTTCGAGGCGGGCGGATTCCTCCTCGATGCCGGCCACCCGACCGCGCGGTTCACCACGAAGCGCCCGCCGGCCGGCGAGTGGGAGGTTCCGGCAGTTGCCGCCCGCCACGCGATCCCGGACGACTGGCGGTTCCTCGTGGTCTCCCCGGACGTCGATCCCGGACGCAGCGGCGAGAGCGAGGACAAGAGCATCCGAACGGCGGTCGAGCGCGCGGAGCCGGAGCTGGCCGACCGGATCGCCGGGATCCTCACGCGCCGGGCGCTGCCAGCCGTCGCCGACGGTCGCGCCGAGGCGTTCGGGGAGGCGGTCGCCGAGATCGGTCGGCTCAACGGCGCGTGGTACGCCGACGAGCAGGGCGGCGTCTACCGTCCGCCGGTCGGCGAGGTCGTGGCCGCGCTCTCGGACGCCCCGGCGGTCCACGGCGCCGGCCAGTCGTCGTGGGGGCCGGCCGTCTACGCGGTCACCGACGCCGACCGCGCCGAGGCGGCCCGCGAGGCCGGCCGGGCGGCCCTCGAGGCGGCCGGCGTCGACGGTCGCGTCCGGATCGTTCGGGGTCGCAACCGCGGCGCACGCGTCGAGCCGGCGTAACGGCTAAACGGTCCGGGGACGGCCATCCTGCATGGCGAGTTTTCCCTTCGGCATCGCGCGTCTCGACTCCATCCTCGGCGGCGGCGCTCCCCCGGGGAACGTCGTGCTGCTCGCCGGGGAGTCCGGCGCCGGCGCCCGGGAGTTCCTGTACACGAGCGTCGCGATGAACGCGCTCGCCAACGTCGACGAGGAGCTCTTCGACCTCTATTACGGGGAGCTGGCGGATGACGCCCGGGTCCCGCCCGAGATCCACTACGTCTCCTTCACCGCCGATCGGGACTCGATCGGTCGGGAGCTCGAGTACACGATGGCCGACGAGATCGCGGAGGCAGCGGTTCCGGGCATCGAGTTCGCCGACCTCTCCGTCCCCTACTTCCAGTTGAGCCCGATCCCGCGTGACTGGTACCGGAACGAGCCCTCGGAGATCCGCGATCTCGGCGCCGGCGACCGCCGCGGCGACCTCCTTTCGGAGCTGGGGGAGTACCTCACCGAGCACGCCGCCGGAAACCTCGTCGTCATCGACTCGATCACGGACCTCGTCTCGGCGGTCTCCGACGAGATGACCTGGAACGACATCGCGATGGTGATGAAGGGACTGAAGAAGGCGGCCTACCACTGGGGCGGGCTCATCCTGCTTTTGGTCAACGAGGACACCCTCTCGGAGACCGAACGCGGCACGCTGATGGACGCCGCCGGCGGGACCTTCCGGTTCTCCTGGGAGACGGGCGGATCGAAGCGCGCACGGACGATGGTCATCCGCGAGTTCCGGGGCGTGCTCTCGCGGCTGGAGGAGGAGAACATCGTCCGCTTCGAGACCGAGATCCACGACGGCGGCTTCGACATCAGCGACGTGAGAAAGATCCGGTAGGCGCCTCGATCCGCGGTCGGCTCTCTCGAGACGGACTGGTCGACGGCCGGGGCGCTCAAAACTCCTCGGCGGTCGGCTCGGGGACCGTCCCCTCCTCGCGCTCCTCGAGTTCGAAGGCCGACCGCAGCTCCGCGATCCGGTCGCGGATGTCGGCGGCCAGCTCGAACTCGAGGTTGCTCGCCGCCTCGTTCATCCGTTCCTCGAGCGCCTCGATCTGCTCTCTGGCGCCGTCCTCGGTCTCGACGTCGCCGACCGAGACGCCGCTCGTGTCCGTCCTCGCGCCGGGCAGGTTCGTCTCGCCGACCGGCTTGTCGATCGTCGTCGGGGTGTGGCCGTGTTCCTCGTTGAACTCGCGTTGGATCTCCCGTCGCCGGTTGGTCTCCTCGATCGCCGCCCGCATCGAGTCAGTCACCTCGTCGGCATAGAGGACGACCTCGCCTTCGACGTTTCGTGCCGCCCGCCCCATGGTCTGGACGAGCGTCGTCGTCGAGCGGAGGAACCCCTCCTGGTCGGCGTCGAGGATCGCCACGAGGCTCACCTCCGGGATGTCGAGCCCCTCCCGGAGGAGGTTGATCCCGACGAGGACGTCGATGTTGCCGAGCCGGAGGTCCCGAATGATCTCGTGGCGCTCGAGGGTGTCCGTCTCGTCGTGCATGTAGGCGACGTCGACGCCGGCCTCCTCGAGGTACTCCGTGAGGTCCTCGGCCATCCGCTTCGTCAGGGTGGTGACGAGGGTGCGCTCGCCGCGGTCGATCCGGTCGTCGATCCGCTCGAGGAGGTCGTCGACCTGGCCGGTCGCGTCGGCGATCTCGACCGCCGGGTCGACGAGGTGGGTCGGCCGGACGATCTGTTCGACCACCTGCGCGGAGTGCTCGCGCTCGTAGTCGCCGGGCGTCGCGGAGACGTAGAGGGTTCGGTCCGTCTTCTCCTCGAACTCCTCGAAGGTGAGCGGCCGGTTGTCGTAGGCGGTCGGCAGCCGGAAGCCGTTCTCGACGAGCGAGTCCTTGCGGGACTTGTCGCCCTCGTACTGACCTTTGATCTGGGGGATCGTCTGGTGGGACTCGTCGATCACCGTGAGGAAGTCGTCGGGGAAGTAATCGAGCAGGGTGTAGGGCGGGTCGCCGACCTCGCGGTCGTCCATGTGGACGGAGTAGTTCTCGATGCCCGAACAGTGGCCGGTCTCGCGGAGCATCTCCAGATCGAAGGTCGTGCGCTCGTCGATGCGCTGGGCGGCGACGAGGTCGCCCTCGCGTTCGAAGTGGCGCACCCGTCTGTCGCGAAGCTCCTCGATCTCCGCGATCGCCTCCTCGAGTTTGCCGTCGGGGATCGAGTAGTGTTCGGCGGGGTGGATCAACGCCGCCGGCTCCTGGGAGACGACCTCGCCCTGCATCGGATCGACTTTGAGGATCCGGTCGACCTCCTCGCCCCACAGCTCGATCCGCAGGGCGTAGCGGCCGTACATCGGGAACACCTCGATCGTGTCGCCCCGGACGCGGAAGGTGCCCTGGGTGAAGTCCACGTCGTTGCGGTCGTAGTTCCGGTCGACGAGCTCGGCGAGGAGGTCCTCCCGGCCGATCCGGTCGCCGACCGACAGCTCGAGGGCCATCTCCCGATAGTTCCCCGGGTCGCCGAGCCCGTAGATGGCGGAGACGGAGGCGACGACGATTACGTCCTCGCGGGTGAGAAGCGACCGCGTCGCGGAGTGGCGCAGTCGATCGATCTCCTCGTTGATCGACATCTCCTTGTCGATGAAGGTGTCCGTCTGCTCGACGTACGCCTCCGGCTGGTAGTAGTCGTAGTAGGAGACGAAGTACTCGACGGCGTTGTCGGGAAACAGCTCCCGGAACTCCTCGTAGAGCTGGGCCGCGAGCGTCTTGTTGTGTGCCAACACGAGCGTGGGCCGGTCGAGCGCCTCCGCGACCCACGAGACCGTGTTCGTCTTGCCGGAACCCGTCACGCCGAGCAGCGTCTGTTCGTCCGCGCCGTCCTCGTAGCCCTCCACGAGCGCCTCGATCGCCGCCGGCTGGTCGCCGGCCGGCTCGAACGGGGCGTCGACCCGCAGCGACCGATCGACGGCGGGACGGTCCTCCGAAAGCGGGGAGTCGGCGTCGCTCACGTCCGCCGTTGGCCGCGCACGTACTTGAGCGGCGCGCCCGACGGAAGACCGGATGTGGTGCAGCCGTCGAGGGCGACCGGCGGACCACCCGTTCGACGGTGCTAGACCGCCTTCTCGATCGCGCTCGCGACCGATCGCGCCCGCTCGGCGAGCGGCTCCGAGACGTATCCCGCGTCGACGGCCGCCGCCAACTCGTCGTCGTCGACGCGTTCGACCGTCCCGTCCGCCCGCTTGATCACGTCGACGTGGAGGTCGACGTAGCGGACCGCCTCGGGAAAGACCTCGACCGGCGTGCAGACGTTGAGGTAGGTCCCCTTCACCGTCCCGTCGCCGTCGCGGTAGGTCGTGGGGTACCACCACCGTCCCTCCGTGAACGTCGTGGTCGCCACGTCGCCGGCCTCACGCGGAACGCCGAGCGCGTCGTAGGTGCCGCCGGCGGTCATCGAACGCTCGACGGTCACCCGTCCCGCCGCGGGATCGATCTCCGTCACCTCGCCCTCGCCGAGGACGATCAGGTGTCCGGCGGGCTTGCCGTGGGCGATCCGGACGCGGTCGCCCTCGTTCGGACCGAACTGGTCGTGGACGACCCCGAACGGGAACTCCGGACCGCCCTCTCCCCCGTCCGACGCCGCTCCGCCCGACAGCCCGTCGCCACACAGCGCCTCGGCGAGGTCGACGCCGGCGCTCGCCGCCTCCGATCCGGCCTTGACTCGGTGGTGTCCGGGCATCGTGGTCGCCACCTCGCGGCGACGCTCGTCGAGTTCGAACCGCGACTCCCGGCCGAACCAACACCACGCGCCCGCGGCCGGGAACGCGAGTGGCCGCGGCGCGTCGACCGATCTCTCGCGTGCCGCGGCGATCCCCTCGACCCGCTCCACGGCCCGGGACAGCCCCGCCTCCAGCGCGTCCATTCCGGCGTCGACGGCGGGACGGTGCCAGACGACGCCCCATCCCTCCGGCGGCTCCAGCCCGAGAAGGTCGACCATCCCCGCGAGCTCGCGGCCCGCCGCCTCGTCGTGGGACTCGACGCGCACGCCCTCGCCGGGAACGAGCGACGCCAGGGTCCCCGGCACCCGAATGTTCGCATCGAGCTCGGGGCGGCGGTCCCCCCACGGCGGCGCGGACTCGCGTACCTGCACCCGCATCGTGTCGCCGACCTCGATCCGCTCGTCGGTCGCGCCGTAGGGGAGGTATCCCTCGATCGGTCGGTCGTCGCCCGGCAGTCCGCGGATCTCGGGGACGTTCGCCTCGTCGGTTGGATCGTCCGTCTCGTCGGTCGAGTCGCCCGCCCCGCGACGCTCGCGAAGACGCTCCTCGATCGACGTGATGTCGTCCGCCAGTCGGACGACCGCGCCGCCGCCGAGCGTCTCCGTCACCTCGCCGTCGAAGACGCTCCCGAACGGGGTCGGGTCCGGCCAGACGAACGCGTCGATCCCGACCCCTGACAGTCGATCGGCGACGGCCTCGACCGCCGCGAACTCGCCGTGAGCCCCGACGCCCTCCCGGTCGTCCGTCGTCCGGATCGAGACGTCGACGGCGGCGGGGCCGCGAACTCCGGTCCCGTCCGTCTCGCGAAAGCGCTCGCGGATCGGCGGCGAGGCGTCGACGACCTCGTGGCCGGCCGCGAGAAACAGCTTCGTGAGGGCCGTCGCGTAGATCCCGCGGATCCTGACGTTCATAGGTCCGCGGGGTCCCGGACGAAGCGCACGCGGTCGTGGACCGTCGGTCCGAGGGTCAACTCGACGACCTCCTCCGAGAGGACCCGTCCGTCCTCGACGTAGGCCCCCCACGAGTCGAACGAGAGGTAGCCGCGAAGGTCGCCTCCGTGGGTGTAGAGGTCGACGTGTTCGACCGGGCCGTCGGGGCCGTGTGCGGTCTCCATGTCCGAGTGGAACGTCCCCCCGTCCTCGAAGAACGCCTCGATGGCGTCGGCGTCCTCGCGGACGAGCTCCGCCGCTCGGTCGCTCGCCGCCCGGATCGCCTCGGCGTCCAGCCCCGCCTCCCGAAGCGCCTGCTGGGTGCGCGGATCGAAGTGCATACCCGCGGTACGGACGGCGGGGTTTTGAAGCCTCGCGGTTCGCGGCCGCGGTCGGATGGCGACCCGATCCGGGAGCCGGTCGAATGCGTCCGACCGGAGGAACACCTTACTGGATGGGGATCAATGGAGCGAACACGCATGAGCGATCCGTCCGATCCGATCGAGTCGGCGTCCGACGGGAGCATGGACCTCTACGACGTCGCCACCTGGGAGCCACGAACGCTCCTCGATCGCGTCGTCGTCTCCGGATACTGGAGCATCACGGTCGGCGCGAAGGCCTTCGTGATCCTGATCGCCCTCTCGATCCTGGCCGGGATCGGTGCGATCGGGGCGTTCGGCGATCCGATCGTTCGCATCCTGACGATACTCTCCGCCGTCCCGGCGGCGGCGATCGCCGGCTACGTGTGGTACTCGGACGCGACCACGACGGAGCCGCTGTCCCTTCTCGTCGCCACGTTCCTGCTGGCCGTGTTGACGGCGACGTTCGCGGCGGTGCTCAACTCCGCGGTCACCGGCGCGTTCGGCCCCTTCAACGCGATCGGCCAGGTCGGCTTCTTCTTCCTCGTCGTCGGGCCGGTCGAGGAGACCGTAAAGCTGCTCGCGGTCCGGCTGTACGCCTACACGGACGCGCGGTTCGACGCCGTGATCGACGGCGCGGTCTACGGGGCGGTGGCCGGACTGGGGTTCGCCACGATCGAGAACCTGCTTTACATCTCCCGGAGCGTCGACGCCGTCGACATGGGGATCAGCCTGGCGATCCTCGGCGCGGGAGACGGGATCGCGGCGGTCCGGGCGTTCGCCGGCCCGGGCCACGTCATCTACTCGTCGTTCGCCGGCTACTACCTCGGTCTGGCGAAGTTCAACCCCGACCACCGCGGACCGCTCGTCGTGAAGGGCATCCTCATCGCCGCCCTCATCCACGCCACCTACAACTCGACGGTCGGGCTCGGAGCCGGGATCATCGGCGCCGTCACCGGGCTCGGATCGCTCCCCTCGTTCGTCGTCTACGTGCTCGTCTTCGACGGGATCTTCGGCTTCATCCTCCTTCGGAAGATCTGGCGGTACCGCGAGACCTACCGGACCGTCTTCGCGGAGATCGACGACGACGCGGACCCCGAGTTGACCGAGTTCGAGGAGTGACCGTCGGGACGCTCGGGAAGTGACCGTCGGGGCGCTCGGGAAGTGACCGTCGAACGGGAGACACGGCGTGGAGGATCGAACGTCGTCGAGGCGGCAGAAACCTTCATACGCCGCCGCATCGATCCCTCGGACATGTCCGAGGACTGTATCTTCTGTTCGATCGTCGACGGCGACATCCCGGCCCGAACCGTTCACGAGACCGACGGCGCGCTCGCGTTCCTCGATGCGAACCCGCTCGCGCCGGGCCACACCCTCGTCATCCCGAAGACGCACCACGGCCAGATCGGCGACCTTCCGGCCGACCTCGCCGGCGAGGTGTTCGACGTGGTGACGGAGCTCACCCCGCGGATCCGATCCGCGGTCGACGCCGACGCCGCGAACGTCGGCATCAACGACGGCGAGGCCGCCGGCCAGGAGGTACCCCACGTCCACGTCCACGTCGTGCCGCGCTTCGAGGGCGACGGCGGGGCGCCCATCCACGCGGTCGCGGGGGACCGTCCGGACCTATCGGACGGGGAGATCGACGCGATCGCCGACGCCATCCGCTCGGCCTGACCCGCGACGAGGGACGCTCCAGTTCGAGGCGCCCGACGCTGCGTCCCGCCACGCCCGTTGCCACGTTCCGATCGTTTAACCCGGCGCCGTCCTGCGGACACGTATGAGTGAGACGACGCTCGCGGTCGTGGGCGCGGTCGGCGGCGCCGGGACGACCCGAACCGCGGTGGAGTTGGCGGCCATCGGCGCGCTCTGCGGCCGGAGCGTGACGGTGGTGGACGCGGCCTACGCGACCCAAGGGCTCTCGGAGTACGTGTCCGGACGGATCGCGCCGGATCTGACGCGCCTCCTCGTCGACGACACGGACCGTCCCCTGCGCGATGCGACCTACCGGATCGAGGGGGACTGGCCGGGAACGCTGTCCGTCGTTCCGGTTCGAGCCCCGTTCGAACGGCTGGCACGGGCGAAGGCCGCGGAGCCGGCGAGGGCGCTCGCCTCCCGGATCGAGGAGGCGAGGACGACCGCCGACCACGTCGTCGTCGACACGCCGCCCGTGGCCACGAATCCGGCCGTCGCGGCGGTCACGGCGGCGGAGCGGGTCGCCGCCGTGACGCCCGGCACCGATCACGGCCGCGACGCGCTCCAGCGTCTCCGTGGACGGCTCGCGGACGTCGGAGCCGAACGTGACGTCACCATCGCGACCGGCGAACCGATCGCGGCGGCGGACGCCGTCCTCCCGGATCCCGATCCGTCGGCGATGCGTCCGGTGGTGGATCAACGAAACGGCGCGTACGCCGTCGCGGTGGCGGCCGCCTTCCAGACGTGCTTCGAGACGACCGTCGACGTCGACTTCGAGGAGGAGCGGCTACTCGACCGGCTTCGGTGAGGGGTCCCGCCGGCGATCGCTGCGGGAGGCGATCTCGAGGAGCGGGAGCGTCTATCGGAGATCGTCGGGGAGCGAAATCGATCCGCCGAGGGCGCACACGCCGCCGTCGACGTCGCTCGCGGCCGAGAGCGCCTCGGCGATCTCCGGGATCGGGTCGTGGGTCTCGATGTAAGTCGAAAGCGCGAAGTCCGCCTCGTCCCCGCCGACGAGCGCGAGGGCGTCGCTTCGCGAGTAGCGTCCGGACAGCCACTCGCGAACGATCTCCCGACGTGTCGGCGCCAGGGGATGCAGTCCGTCGATCCCGCACCGGTGAAGCGCCTTCGCGGCCGTCATCGGGGCGACGTTCGCCTCGCGAGCGGCCTCGCCAACGCTCGCGCCCGCGGTGTAGGCCTCGACGAGCGTCGCCGTCGCCGCCGGGGTACACGGCAGGGCGTCGGCGTGCTCCGCGAGCCGGTCTATCGGATCGACGCCGGTGTCGTCGACGACCGCAGCGCCCCGGTCGCGTTGCTCGGCCGTCACCTCGATGCCCGCCGCGATATCCGAGAGCGTCACACGGTTGCTTCCACGATATCGTATTTAAAAATTCGTCTTCGGTTCGAAGCGAAGGAACGTCGGTCCGCGGAACCTATCGGTGACCGGTCGGTTCGACCGCGCGCGCCGGCGTTGATCCCCCCGATCCCTCCCGGGTTTAAGTATGCGATCGGGGCCAAGGTTCACTCGTGATGAGTCAGACCAGCACGACTCAGGTGAGTGGACCCGTCTGTCCGGAGTGTGGCGGCCGTCTCAGAGTTGAGGGAACGGAAACGGTCTGTTCGGAGTGCGGACTCGTCGTCTCGGAGGACCGGATCGACCACGGGCCGGAGTGGCGCTCCTTCGCGGACGACACGACCGATCCGAAACGGACCGGCGCGCCGCGAACGCGTGCGCGCCACGATCGGGGACTCTCGACGGAGATCGGACGGGCGACCAGGGCGACCTCGCGCAAACGTCGTCGGATCGCCCGGATGCGGACCCAGCACAATCGCGCGCGGATCGGGTCGAAACGGGATCGCAACCGCGTCTACGCGTTCACGGAGATCCGTCGGCTGTCCGACGTCCTCGGGCTGCCGGACCCCGTCCGTGACAGGGCGTGTACGCTCTTCGAGTCCGCCCAGGACGCCGACCTCCTTCGCGGGCGGTCCATCGAGGGGTTCGCGTCCGCGAGCGTCTACGTCGCCGCTCGAACCGCCAACGTCGCACGAACCGTTCCCGAGGTGTGTGCGGCCGCGAAGGCCACGGAGGACGAACACCGGGCCGCGTTCGCGGCGATGAACCGGGAGCTCGGGTTGCCGATCGGCGCCGTCCATCCGGCGGAGTACCTCCCGCGGTTCGCCTCGAAGCTGGACTGTTCGTCGTGGATCGAGTCGCGCGCCCGCGAACTCGCGGAAACGGCTGTCGACGAGGGGCTCGTCGGGGGACGAAACCCCTCCGGCGTCGCCGCCGCGTGTCTCTACACCGCGAGTCGCGAGGGGGGCGGCGACGTGACCCAACAGCAGGCCGCCGAGGTCGCCGACGTGACGCCGGTCACCGTCCGGAAGACGTACGTCGATCTCCGCGAGCGCGCCTCGGCGATCGCCGAGGAGTGATCCGATAGGGCGAACGCGAGAACCGACGACGTGCGTTCTCCGAATTGACCGGCCGCGTTTTTCCGCCGTCCCACGAACGTCGTTTCGCGTCCGCCCTCGAACGGTCTTTTCGCATCCCACGAACGTCGTTTCGCGTCCCGCGTCGATCGCGTTTAGAGTCGGCTCGCCAGCGACGTGATCGCCTCTGCCGGCTCGCTCTCCGGGGCGGCGGTGACGATCGGTCGCTCCTCGATCACGGAGCGGGCCACGCGCGGATCCGCCGGAATCGCCTCCGCCGGCGCGCCGAGCGCGTCGGCGATCCGTGCCTTCGGCGGGGGCTCGACGACCCGGTTGATCGCGACCGCGGACAGCCCCGTTCCGAACTGCCGCGCCATCTCGCGCGTTCGGATCGCGTCCGGAAGCGCGAACGCCCGCGGGGAGACGACGAGCACGCAGCGGTCGGCGGCCGCCAGCGGAACGCCCGCATCGGCCCGTCGACCCGCCGGACAGTCGACGATCACCGTCCGGTGATCCCGCTCGATGGATCGAAGGACGCCCGAGAGCCGTCGCAGATCGCTCGCTCGCGCGCCGGCCAGCGAGCGGCCACAGGGCAACACGGTCACGGGTCCGCCTCGGAGACACTCCCGCGGGGTCGCCCGTCCGGCGAGCACGTCGTGGAGGTCGGGGCCGGACCCCTCGGGCAGGTCGGCCATGCTCAGGTCCGCGTCGATCACCACACCGGCGCGTGCGGCCGCCAGGTTGTAGGCGACCGTGGTCTTTCCCACCCCGCCCTTGCCGCCGGCGACGGCGACGATCACGCCAGCCGCTCCAGGGCCTCCGTCGGCACCTCGAGACGCTCGTGGCGTTCGATCAGCGTCCCGCATCGATCCCGAAGCGCTCGAAGCCGATCGACGTCCGCGTCCAACCGCGAGCTCGCGACGGAGTGACCCAAGACCGCCGAACTCGGAGACGGTACGGGTCGCGGATTCGAGCGTGTTCTCCTCGACCCGCTCGAGCCGATCGAGGCGATCCGCGATCCGATCCGGGAGGGCGTCGAAGCGTCTTCGGTCAGCCGCGTCAGATCCCCCTCGATCCGGTTTCTCGGGCGGATAGTTCGCCGGAGTCGCCGTGCCGCCAATGTCGTTGCCCGACCGCGCGAGACAGTCCCGAGGCGGTCTGTGGCCGCCGAGCGTTCGGCGGGCGACGACCGTCGGATGGTCGATGGGGTCCCCCGTCGTGGGTTCCACCGTATCGATCCGTGCCGGCTGCTCGGTACGCGAGGGGGTGGCGACACAGACGTATCCGAACGCCCTCGTGGATCCGGGCGCGAGTCTACAGGTGTATCCGTCGGCGTCCCACCCCGGCTCGGGCACGCCACGACGCCGGGGAGGCAACACGGGGCCGTCGAGCGCGTTCTCGACTCGAACGCGCTTTCGAGCGTCGGCGTCGTTTCGAAGCCGCCCGGTCACGATCGCCAGCCCGCCCCGAGTCTCGAGGGCACACGACAGGTCCATACGCCCGTTGCCGCCCGTTCGTATATCAACGCTCGCGTGCCCGAAGCTCGAGTCTCGCGTGTCCGGGTCACACCCGAACGATCGGGTAGCCGAATCGTCGAGCGATCGACGCCGCCGCCCCATCGAGGGGATCATCTCCGAGGTTCGAACGCCCGCCGGAGACGGATACCACGGGCGCACGCCGACCGGCGATGGCACTCGCGGCGAGCGCGGCGAGAAGCGGGGTGTCTCGAAGGTCGCCGACCCTCTCCTCGTCCGACTCGACGGGAGACGTCTCGGCGGGGAACGCCGTCTCGACGGGCAGTCCCGCCAATCGATCGTGGACCACGGGGGACAGCCGGCGAGCCAGCTGCCGGCGGGCCGCCCGCTCCAGGTTGCCGATCTCGTCCTCGAGTCGGAGTCGTCGTTCGCGGACGTCGCGTGCGTGTCGAGCGCGTCGGCGAGCGCGTTCGAGCTCCTGGCGTGCCGCGATGTGTACCGTCTCGGTCTCGGCCAGATTCGCCGTCGCCTCCGCGAGGCGCTCGCGAGCGGGGTCCGGATCGGCCTCGAGTTCACGCCGGGTCGAGAGCTCCCCGCGAATGGTCGCGATCTCCTCCCGGAGTCGGTCGACGTCCGTGCCCGTCTCGGCGACCCGACGCCGCGCCGCCTCGATCTCGACGGTCGGAACCTCGAGCCGTGACAGTTCCAGTCGGCGGTCCGCGAGCTCGCTTGCCGCGGTGGACGTCCACCCGATCGTTCGCGCCGCCGCAGCGAACGTCGAACGCAACGATCCACGCGACCCGACGCGATCGAGCGCCATCGGCGTCGACGGGGCGACACAGTCGACGTCGATGTCGATCTCTCCGGCTCCACGACGCACTCCGCCGGTTCGGGTGTCGAGACGACAGCCCGATGCGGGACGTATCGCGGCCAACAGCTGGGAGACGAGATCCGGTGGTTCGATCTCGATCGACTCTGGAACGTCCCGGAGGTCGATCGCCACGCCAGATCGCCGGATCCCGCCGATGCGGATCCACGCCGGGGCCACGTCGCGTTCGCGGATCAAAGCGACCGCTCGCGCAGGGTGGCCGGATCCGGGTGTGGCGTGCCCGCAGCGAACTTCGCGTACGGCGTCGAGGGGGATTCGCGATCCGCGTACGCGACCGCGGCCTCGCGAACGTCCGGATCCACCGCCTCGAACTCGTTGAAGGGCCTCGTTCGCTCGATCTGTACGTCCCCCCCGTGTTCGGCTCGCAGCCGAAGGGCCAAGAACGCGCCGTACGCGTTCTCCTCGAGGATCGCCGCACGCCCGAACCGCCGTACGACGACGTCATCGTGGCCCCGACACGCGTTCCGGAGCGCGGTTCGCGCCCTCCGGGAGTACACCATCACCAGTAGCACGCCTCCCCGGAGGAATAACGATGAATTAAGTCCTACTGTTTTCGTAAAATCCGATCGGTTCGTCGACACGTCTATCGGTCCCGAACTCCGGTGTCAACCTCCCCGGCTACAGCCGTTCGACCTCGAACTCGGGAGCGTCGGACGGCTCGCACTCGTCCGTCCCGGCGGCCGACATCGACACGATCCGTTCTGCGATCCGTGCGCGTGCGGCCGCCTTCGAGGGAGCGACCACCACGGTTCCGCCGGCGGGGTCGGGCCCGACGGCCCTGTAGACGTCGGTCGACCCCTCGAACTCCGTCGCGTAGGTGCGTAGGACGGCGACGGCGCGTCGTTCCGTCTCCTCGAGGGTCGCCTCGCCGTGATCGAACTCCCGGAGGGCGTCCTCGAGGTTCCTGATCGCGGATATCCGGTCCATCTAGGTGGTCCGGAGGTGGTTTTGGGTCGGCTCGTACACCTCACCCTTGCGACGCAGCTTCTCGATCTCGTCCTCGGCCTTGCCGGGGTCCATCCCGACCTCGCCCGCGCGCTCGAGGACCTCATCGACCGGGGCCCCCTCCTCGTACTCCTCTTCGATCTCCGCGATCAGTCCCTTCAGGTTCTTGATGCGATCGCGCTGGCTCTTCGAGGTCCCCGTCTCGACCACGTCGGCGTCGAACTGTCCCGTCTCGGGATCGACGCCGATGTCCTTGAGACACGACTCGACGATGTTCGTCGAGCGTTCGGCGTCCTCCCGGTCGACCGTATCGGAGAGCCGAACGCGGGCGCTCGCCTCGGCCAGCCGCACGAGCGCCTCGAGCTGTCGAGCCGTCACCGGAACCGGCGCGTCCTCGTCGACGCCCTTCGAACGGAGGTCGACGTAGAACTCCTCGATGGCGGATTTGGCCTCGTCGGTCATCGTCGGGTAGCAGTTCCGCTTCGCGTACGCGATGTACTTCCGCAGCAGGTCGGCGTCGATGGCGGGCGCCACCTCCTCCGTGACGCCGTCGACCTCCGCCTGCGTGAACTCCGAGGTGGCGAGCTCCTCGCGTTGGGTGTTCAACTCGCCGGCGTAGTTGGTCTTCAGGATGTGCTTTGCGAGCCGGCTGTCGTGTTCGGGGTCCGGCTGGTCGGTCACCGTGAAGATGAGGTCGAACCGCGAGATGAGCGCGGGCTCCAAGTCGATCTGCTCGCCGATCGGCTCGTACTGGTCGAACCGGCCGTACTTGGGGTTCGCCGCGCCGAGCAGCGAACACCGGCTCTTGAGCGTGGCGTTGATGCCGGCCTTCGAGATGGAGATCTTCTGCTGTTCGAGCCCCTCGTGCATCGCCGACCTATCGCCGGCGTCCATTTTATCCAGCTCGTCGATCGCCGCGATCCCCTTGTCGGCCAACACGAGCGCGCCGGCCTCCAGCGACCACTGTTGGCCGTCGCCGAAGTCGTCGCGAACCGCGGCGGCCGTAAGGCCCGCCGCGCTGCTCCCCTTGCCGGACGTGTAGACGGAGCGGGGTGCGATGTTCTCGACGTAGGAGATCATCTGGCTCTTTCCCGTTCCAGGGTCTCCGATGAGCAGCATGTGGAGGTCGCCGCGGATCCGCGATCCGTCGGGGAGGTGTTTCGTCACGCCCGAAAAGAGCTGGAGCACCATGGCCAGCTTCTCCTCCTCGTAGCCGTAGATCGCGGGCGCGATCGACTCGACCATCTTTCCGTAGACGTCCGGGTCGTTCGAGAGTTCGACGATCTCGGCTCTGTCCTCGGTCGTGATCTCCATGTCCTCGAACTCCTCGTCCTCGATGGAGATGGAGACGCCGTCCATGTACAGATCGAAGATCGCGGACTTCTCGTTGCCCTGTTCGACCTGCTCTATGTGGAGGACGCCGACGGCGGTGACGTGGTCCCCGGGCGTCACTTTTCCGGCGATGTCGTCGACGACGTTGACGTCGAGCGCCTGGGGCGTCTCGCCGCCGCGCAGTCCCTCGGGCGACTCCTGGATGCGGAGCTTCTGTGAGTCGATGAACTCCGACTGGTCGAAGTTCACCCGGAAGGGCCCCTGTCGCTCACAGCCTTGACACTCGTGTGGCTCCTGGAAGCCGCCGTCGCTTTGGGGGATGTAGGTCATCGTCCCGCAGCGTTGACACTCGAAGGCGGCGTCCGTGATCTTCGGGCGGACGTCGGTCGCCTTGCGAACGATTCCGCGCACGGAGACGAGCCGGCCGATGTGGTTGTCGTGGACGCGGATGCCGCGGATGTCGATGCTGTCGGGCAGGTTCTCGACCCGCACGTGGGCCTTGCCGAGCCCGACGTCCGCCGGCAGGTCGTAGAGCCGCAGCGCCTCCTCCGCGTACTCGCGCATCTGCTCGGGCTGGCTGCGGAAGTCCTCGGCCAGGTCGCGATCGAACTGGAAGAGGTCGTCGTAGTCGACGTACAGCGACCGCTGCTCGTTGGGATACCGCTGTGCCAACTCGCCGATCTCCTCGCGGTAGTAGTTCCGATAGAACTGGATGAACCGCTCCGTGAGATCCTGATTGCCGGCCTGGGCCATTACGACGCGTCTTCGTCGTCATCACCTAAGAACCCTCCTCTCGCGGAACGGGGAGTTCCGGGTTCGGGGGTGGCGGACGGGGTCCAGATCGAGTCGCAAGTCGGATCGCCGATCGGTGGCCGATCAGGCCACGGATCGGTCAGTTCCCGGTCCACCGCAGGAGCGCGAGCGTGCCCTCGTAGAGCACGATCATGGTGAGCGTGACGATGATCGGGGCCATCCCGGTCGGGTCGGGGCTGAACAGGAAGGCGATCCCCAAGAAGACCCCCCAGAAGATGAGCCGCTTGTCCTCGAGCCACTGGCGGGTGACGAGGTTCATCATGATCGCGAGCATGATGAAAAGCGGGATCTGGAAGACGATCGCCATGAACGACATCATGACGATGATGAGGTTGAACGTCTCCGCGAGCCCGAACGCGATGACGGCGGCATCGGAGGTGTAGGTGGTGAAGTAGCTGAAGATCGCCGGCAGGACGAGGAAGTGCGCAAAGAGGATCCCGATGGTCCCGAGAACGAGACTCGTCGGAATGGCGGCGATGTAGTAGCGCCGCTCGCGGCGATAGAGCCCCGGACGCATGAACCGATAGGTCTGGTAGACGAACACCGGCAGTCCCACGACGACGCCGGCAAGCCCGGCGACCTTGAGCCGGGTCAACACGAGTTCGAGGGGCGCGTACAGCCGCGGCCGGTTCGCGTTCGGCTCGGGGATGTGGTACGACCAGAAGTAGTTGATCAGATCGCTGGAGGAGGGAAACGCGATCAGGACGGCGATCCCCGCGACGAGAAAGACGATCCCGAGCCGTCGCATCATCTCCTCGATGTGTTCCGCCAGCGGCATCTCCTGGTCGGAGTCGGGTCCCTCGACGAGAGGGTCGTCCGGATCGTCGCCCCTCACCGTCGGCTCGTTCACACCGCGAGGTGCATCTTCGGCCTCGTCATCCTCGTCGGCGTTGTCGCCCACATCGGCGTCGTCATCCCCGTCGTCTCCCTCGTCCTCGTCGTCATCCTCGTCGTCGTCGTCCTCGTCATCTTCATCATCTTCATCGTCCTCGTCGTCCTCGACACCGGATCCGGCGTCCTCGTCAGTCTCGTCGCCTTCGTCCTCGTCATCGTCGACGTCTCCGTCCGCGTCGCCTCCGCTTTCAACGCCGGCACCGTCGTCCGGTTCATCCGTCACGTCCTCGACTTCCGTGGCGTCGGGTTTCCCATTCGGATCGTCGTCATCGTCGGAGTCGTCGTTCCCGTCGGACCCGTTGGCCCCGCGGTCGCTTCCGTTCTCGTCGGATCCGTTCGCTCCGTCGTCCCCGTCGCTTTCGGTCGAGGGGTCGCCACGACCGTCGCGATCGTCGTGATCGTCCGGCTCGGAGCGGTACTCGTCCGGATCCTCGGACCCGCCGCTGTCCTCGTCCGTCGTCGCGTCGGCGACCGAGGGGTCGTCGGCGTCCGGCGACGGGTCGTCCGCCGGCGGCTCTCGCGAAGGCGAGTCCTCACCCATTCGTTCGTTGTTGGCCCCCGGGTTATTATAGGCCTTTTTGGATGGCTTCGAGACGTGACGTCGAGACGAGGGTGTGACGTCGGTTCGATCGACGCCTCGGCGTGTTCGAAAACCACGACGTGCGTTCGAAAAGGTTGATAACCGGGACGAGCGTTCGACCCGGTATGGCTAGCGCGCTCGACGAGGACACCCAGCAGGCGCTTTCGGCGGGTCGCGACTCGGCGGCGGCGATCCTCCGGTCGGTCCAAAAGGACCTCCAGAAGGTCTTCGTCGTCTTCCTCATCGCCTTTATCGCGACCTTCTACGCGCTTCGGGTGTACATCTGGGACGCGCTCAAGGGCATCACCGCCGCGAACATGCCCGTCGACGTCGAATCGGAGCTGGAGATCATCGCACAGACCCCCTTCGAGGTGATCCTCCTGCAGGCGAAGATCGGGATGGTCGTCGGCGCCGTCGTCGCGTTCCCCGTCCTCGTCTACTTCGCCCGCGACGGCCTTCGAGAACGCGGGATGTGGCCGCAGTCGCCGATCCCGCGCTGGAAGATCGCGGCGATCGGCCTCCTCGCCACCGCCCTGTTCCTCGCCGGGCTCTCCTACGGCTACTTCGTCTTCTTCCCCGTGATGTTCGCGTTCCTCGCGGAGTTCGGGCTCGACGCCGGCTTCAACCCGAGCTACTCGATCGTGATGTGGACGGAGTTCATCGTCTTTTTGTCAATCTCCTTCGGGCTCGCCGGGCAGATGCCGCTTTTGATCACCGGGCTCTCCTACGCCGAGATCGTCTCCTATGAGACCTTCCGGGAGAAGTGGCGCCACGCGGTCGTGGGCATCTTCGTCTTCGGCGCGATGTTCTCGCCGCCGGATCCGTTCACCCAGATCATGTGGGCGGTCCCGCTCACGGCCCTCTACGGGTTCAGCCTCTATCTCGCGAAGGTCGTGGTCACGGCGAAACGCTCCTCGGACCGGATCGACCCCGTCGCCTCCGCTCGCGGACACTGGAACCTCGTCGCCGGCGCAACGGTCCTCGGCGCCGCGATCGTCTACGCTTTCTACGAATACGGCGGCCGCGAGGCGGCGAACGATCTGATAGCGCTGGCCGGGAGCTCGCGACGCATCTCTCCGCCCGGGGGCGTGGGAGGCCTCGATCCCGCCGTCGTGCTCGGACTGTACGCGACGATCGTAGCCGCGGTCTTCTTCCTCCTCGCGCTCCTGGGCGCCATCTACCGGAACCTCGATGCGACCGCCGCCGGCGCCCGATACGGCGACCCGACCGCGATCGACCTGCGCGAACTCGACGCCGCCGGCGTTCGTGCGGCGCCCGAGGAGGCCTTCGAGGCCCTGAGCGAGGAGGAGGCGCTTGCCATCGCGGGCGAGGCGATAGACGAGGACGACCCCGAAACCGCACGCGCGGTCCTCGACCGGTTCGACGCGGCGGACGCGACGGACGACACGGAGACGGACGACGCCGGGACACCGGACGATGGGACAACAGACGATGCCGGAGGGGACGCGGAGACCGCGGACGATCCCAGATCGGACGACACCACCCACCCGGCCCTCCACGACGACCTCGACGTTTCGGGGTCGACCGACGGTTCGACGGACTCCGGCGGGGACGGGGGCGTAAGCGGGGGAGGCGGTGGGGATGGCGGCGTGATCGGAAACGTCACCGACCGGGCCTCGCGCGCGAGCACGACGTTCATCGACGATTTCGCCGAGGACACCGACGAGGAGGACATCGGCGGCTACTACACGGACCTGAAGTTCATCTTCGACTCGCTGCGGTCCCGGTCGTTCCGGATCGTCGCGTGGTTCATCGCCGTGATGGGCGTGACGTTTACCTGGCTGTACCTCGGCGGGCTCGGCGGGGTTCGCGCCGACTTCCTCGATCGGGTCCCCGATCAGCTGGACGCCGGCCAGGTGACGGTGATCACCCTCCATCCGGTCGAGGCGCTCATCTTCATGGTGAAGTTCTCGGTGCTCGTCGGCCTCCTCCTCACGCTTCCCGTCGTGGCCTACTACGCCTGGCCGGCACTTCGGGATCGCGGGATCGTCCGGGGCCACCGGCGGCGTATCTTCGCGTGGGTCGGCGCGCTCACCGTGGGACTGGTCGGCGGATTCGCGCTCGGGTACGCGTACATCGCGCCCGGGATCATCTCGTATCTCGTCACCGACGCGCTCGACGCCCGGATGGTGATCACCTACCGGATCAACGACTTCCTCTGGCTCATCATCTACACGACGCTCGGGATCGGCGTCCTCGCCGACATCCCCGTGATGATGGTTATCATGAACTCCGCGGGGATCCCGTATGCGGCCTTCCGGACCCGATGGCGGGAGGTGACCATCGCGGCGTTGACCTTCGCCGCCGCGTTCACGCCGGCCGACATCGTGACGATGTTCCTCGTGACGATCCCGGTGTTGGCGGCCTACGTCGTCGGCGTCGGCGTCCTCTTCGTGATAACCCTCGGCGGGCGTCGCGACCTGGCGCCGCCGGCGTCGTTCATCGACGTGACGGAACGGGCGGACGCCGAGTAGGCCTTCCCTCACCTCGTCCGTCCATCGATCGTCACGTCCATCGCGGCCAGTTTTCGGCGGGCGATCTCCCGATCGAGCCGCTCGGGGACCGGGTGGAGCCCCGGAGCGAGATCGACGCCCTCGGCCAGCGTCTCCAGGCTTCGCGCCATCACCGCGAAGGTCGCGTCCATCACCTCGATCGGGTTTCCGGCGCCCTCCGGGGACGCGAGGTTGACGACCCGTCCGTCCGCGAGCAGCCGGATCGTCCGCCCGTCCGGCAGACGGAATCGCTCGACCCCGGGCTCCGGCCGCGTGCGATCGAGCGCCAGCTCCGCGAGCGCGTCGACGTCGATCTCGATCTCGCTTCCGATCGACGCGAGGACGGCCCCGTCGGCCATCGCCTCGAAGGTCTCGCGGCCGAGGACGTCGGGTCGGCCGGTCGCCGTGATCACGAGCGACGCGTCCTGAACCGCCTCCGCCGCCGGCGCGACGTCGTGTCCGTCGGCGAGCGCGCGAAGCGCGGCCCGGGGATCGATCTCGGCGACGGTCGTTCGCGCCCCGAGCGCCCGAAGCTTGTCCGCGATCCCGCCTCCACAGTGACCGTAGCCGATCACCGCCGCCTTCGAGCCCGCGACGAGGGCGTTCGTCAGGCTCGCGATCGCCGAGATAGAGCTCTCCGCGGTGCCGTGGACGTTGTCGAAGTGCCGCTTCATCGGCGCGCCGTTGACGTCGTAGATCGGAAACGGAACGGCCTCCCGCTCGGCGAGCGCCCGAATCCGGGTGATCCCGCCGGTCGTCTGCTCGCAGGCGCCGCGAACGCCGCGGGCGATCGCCGGGCGCTCCTCACAGAGCGGCTCGATGAGGTTGGCGCCGTCGTCGGCGATCAGATCGGGCTCGGCCGAAAGCAGCTCGTGGCGTTCCTCCCGAAGCGTTCCCTCGTCGTCCCCCGGAGCGGAGCGCACTCGAATCCGCGGGTGGGTCGCCAGCCGCTCGACGACGTCGCCGTGGGTCGTCCCCGCCTCGCCGGTCACGAGCACCGCCGCGGCGTCGCCGGCGGCCACCGTCTCGACGAACAGGCCGGTGTGGGGGGTGATCGGTGCCGAGACGCCGACGGTGAGGCCAGCGAAGGGCTCGCGCTCGCGGAACCGCTCGCCACATTCCGAAAGCAGGGGCGCCCGTTCGGCCACGCGGTCGATCGCGTCCGGTTCCGCTGGCTCGTCCATGCCGGATCCGGGAGGCCGTCAGTGAAAACGGTTCTCCCGGAGCCGGTGGTCGAGGGCGGCGATTCGTGTACACCGGGCGGGGTCAAGACTCCGATCGCGATCAGTCGTCGTCCGCCGTCGCCGGCTTTCGCCGGTCGCTTCGGGGCCCCTCGGCGTCGACCGCGGGCAGCATGTCACGGAGGTATCGGCCGGTGTGTGAGTCCTCGGTCCCGGCGACTGCCTCCGGAGTGCCGGCCGCGACGAGCTCCCCGCCGCCGTCTCCGCCCTCCGGTCCGAGGTCGATCACGTGGTCCGCGTTCTTCACGAGGTCGAGTTCGTGTTCGATGACGACGACGCTGTTTCCGTTGTCGACGAGCCGGTGGAGGACGTCGATCAGCTTGCGCTCGTCCTCCTTGTGGAGCCCGGTCGTCGGCTCGTCGAGGAGGTAGAGCGTGTCGCCGGCGTCCCGCTTGCCGAGCTCCTCGGCCAGCTTGACCCGCTGGGCCTCGCCGCCCGAAAGCGTCGTCGAGGGCTGTCCGAGCCGCATGTATCCGAGCCCGACGTCGCGAAGCAGCTGCAGGCGCCGTCGGATGCCGTCGTGGCTCTCGAAGAACTCGTGGGCCTCCGCGACGCTCATCTCGAGGACGTCGGCGATGGTCTTGCCCCGGTAGGTCACCTCCAGCGTCTCGTCGTTGTATCGGTCGCCGCCGCACTCCTCGCAGGGGACGTGGACGTCCGAGAGGAAGTTCATCTCGATGGTGACCGTGCCCTGCCCGCCGCACTCCTCACACCGGCCGCCCTTGACGTTGAAGGAGAATCGACCCTTCTCGTAGCCGCGCCGGTTCGCGAGCTTCGTCTCCGCGAACAGCTCGCGGATGTCGTCGAAGACGTTCGTGTACGTCGCGGGGTTCGAGCGGGGCGTACGGCCGATCGGCGACTGGTCGATGAGCCGGACCGTCTCGATCTCCTCGATCCCCTCGATGGCGTCGTGGTCGCCCGGATCGACGGAGGTGTTGTCGTTCATCTCGCGGGCGAGTCCCTTGTAGAGGACGTCGTGCATCAGGGTGGACTTGCCGGAGCCCGAGACGCCCGTGATCGCCGTGAAGACGCCGAGGGGGAGCGAGACGTCCACGTCGTCGAGGTTGTGCTGGCGCGCGCCGCGGACGACGATCTCGCCGTCGCGCTCGCGTCGATCGTCCGGGACGGGAACCGCCTTTCGCCCCGACAGGTAGTCGCCGGTGACCGACTCCTCCGCCTCGCAGATGGCCTCGAAGTCGCCCTGTGCGACGACCTCGCCGCCGCGCTTGCCCGGGCCGGGTCCCATGTCGATGATCGAGTCCGCCCGGCGCATCGTCTCCTCGTCGTGTTCGACCACGAGCAGGGTGTTGCCCAGGTCGCGAAGCCCCTCGAGGGTGTTCAACAGCCGGTCGTTGTCGCGCTGGTGGAGCCCGATCGACGGCTCGTCGAGGACGTACAGGACGCCGACCAGCCCCGATCCCACCTGGGTCGCGAGCCGGATCCGCTGGCTCTCGCCGCCCGAGAGGGTCGACGCCTCCCGGTCGAGGGTGAGGTACTCCAGGCCGACCTCCTCCATGAAGCCGAGGCGGGCGCGGATCTCCTTGAGGATCTCCTCGGCGATGGTCCGGTCGCGCTCGGAGAGGGTCGCCTCCATCCCCTCGAAGTGCTCGCGGGCCTCGCCGATCGACATCCGATTGACCGCCGTGATCGGCGTGTCGTCGACGAGCACGGAGCGCGACTGCGGCTTCAAGCGCGTTCCCTCGCAGGCCGGACAGGTCGTCACGGCCATGTAGTCCTCGATGTGCTCGCGGGTCGACTGCGACTCGGTTTCGACGTGTCGTCGCTGGAGGTTCGGGATGACGCCCTCGAACCGCTTCTCCTTGCGTCGAACGCCGTTCTTCGTTTTCCGCTCGAAGACGACCTGCTCGTCGGTGCCGTAGAGGAACTGCTCGCGGACGTCCGGATCGAGATCCTCGAAGGGCGTCTCGACCGAGACGCCGAAGTGCGCCGTGACCGAGTCGATCCGGGTGCGGTAGTACGACCGGTTGTACGACCACGCCTCGAAGACGTCCTTGATCGGCTTCGAGGGATCCTCGACGACGAGGTCCTCGTCGACCTCCTTCGTCGATCCGATCCCCTCACACTCGGGACAGGCGCCGTGGGGCGAGTTGAACGAGAACGACCGGGTCTCGATCTCCGAGAAGTCGATGTGACAGCGGCTGCACGCGAGGTCCTCGGAGAACTCGACGACGAGCCGGTCGGCGCCGTTCGACTCCCCGTTCGCCGGGTCGTCGTCCGACTTCTCATCGTCGGCCGTTCCCGCCAGGTCACCCGTCGAGCGTGCCGTCGACCCGCCGAGATCGTCGGCCGCACCGGCGGGGGGATCGGGGACGATCACCTTGAGGACGCCGCCGGCCTCCTCGAGGGCGGTCTCGACCGAGTCGGTGATCCGCGAACGTTCGTCCTCGGAGACCTCGATCCGGTCGACGATCACGTCGATCGTGTGATCGTAGTTCTCGTCGAGCTCGGGGTCGTCGAACGAGAGGTCGTACCGCTCGTCGTCGACCTCGACGCGGGCGTATCCCCGCGAGGTGAGATCCTCGAACAGGTCCTCGAAGGCGCCCTTCTGGTCGCGGACGACCGGCGCCGCGATCTCCGCTTTCGTCCCCTCCGGAAGCTCCATGATCCGACGGACCATCTGCTGGGCGGACTGCTCGCCGACCTCGTGGCCGCATTCGGGACAGTGCGGGTTTCCGATGCGGGCGTACAGCAGGCGGAGGTAGTCGTGGAGCTCCGTGACCGTTCCGACCGTCGATCGGGGGTTGTTGGCGGCGTTCTTCTGGTCGATCGAGATCGCCGGCGAGAGCCCCTCGACGCTCTCGACCTGGGGTTTGTCCATCTGGCCGAGGAAGTTCCGGGCGTACGCCGAAAGCGACTCGATGTAACGTCTCTGGCCCTCGGCGTAGACCGTCTCGAAGGCCAGGGACGACTTGCCCGACCCGGAGAGCCCGGTGACGACCGTGAACTCCTCGCGCGGGATCCGGACGTCGAGGTCCGAGAGGTTGTGCTCCTCGGCACCCCGGACCTCGATGTATTCCTTGCTCATCGTATACCCCTCGGTTGCTCGCGCGCGCGGGAATACCCGTCGGTTGGCGGTCGGCTCCCGATCAGCTCGTCCCGGATGGTTCCCGCGTGCAGCGCACTCAGCGACGCCGGATCCGAGTCACGATCGCTCGCTCACGGGGAGCCGATTGAACTCCTCGGAGAGCTGGGCGGCGAGCTCGGAGACGAGCGCGACGACGAGCGGTCCGGCGATCACCCCGATTGGTCCGACCGTGAGCACGCCGCCGACGAAGCCGATGAAATAGAGGCTCGCCGCGAGGTCCGCCGTCTCGGCGGCGAGCCGCGTGCGGATCACCAGATCCGGAACCCAGCCGATCACGAGTCCGCCGATCACGAGGATCGCGACCGCCAGGATCGGCTCGCCGGCCACGACGTGGGTGCCGGCCAGGGCCACGATCAGTACGCTCGGGCCCAACACGGGGATGAACTGGAGGATCCCGGCGACCGCCGCGAGCGCGACGGGCGAGGGGTACCCGAAGGCGACGAGGACCGGAATCGCGATAAGGAACGTCCCGACGCCCGTCGCCGCCTGGACGACGTAGATCCCGTAGAGGGTTCGCCGTGCGCGGCGGTGGAGGGCGTCGGCCAGCCCGCGGTAGGAGGGCGGGACGAGCGCGATGAGCGCCTTTCGCGTTCGCTGTTCGTAGTAAAGCATCGAGTAGACCACGAAGCTGAACAGCGCGAACTTGATCAACAACACGGGCATCTGGGCGGCGATCGCGGTCGCCACGTCGACGAGCCAGTCGCCCGCCTCGGCGATCACGTCCTGGGTGACGAGGGTCGTCGACCAGCCGCCGATCTCGATGGGAATGGTCTCCGGCGCCTCGTTGAGAAACGCGATCACGGCGTCAAGTCGGAGGAACAACACGACTCCGATGGGCGCGAAAAGGAGGAGGGTGCCGACGAACCCGACGATGGTCGCAACGAACGAGGCGATCCGCCGCGAGGCGCCGTGTCGGCGGACCCATCGACGGACCGGCGAGAGCACGTACGCGACGGTGATGGCGAAGAAGACGGTCGCCGCGACCGTCCACAGGAGGGCCATGGCCACGGCCGTAACGAGCACGAATAGCCCGCCCAGGACGTGCCGTCGCTGTGGCATCGTCCCTCCCTGGGTGCCGAGGGGTAATAAGGATCGGCGGCGATGACCCCACGCCGGACGGCCGGCAACCGACGACGATTACTCGCCGGAGTCGGCGACCGTCGTCGCCTACTCCACGGAGACGATGAGCGCCTCGACGTCCTCCTCGTATGTCGCCGGGTCGGCCGAAAGCGCCTCCGAGTCGACGAGCTCCTCCGCGTCGGGCGCTCCCTCGGGGAGCCCCTCGTCGATCGCGGCCGTCATCCGTTCGACCGGATAGGCGCCGCCGGCGATCAGGACGTCGGTCCCGTCGTGCCAGACCGCGAGGCGTCCCTCCATCTGGATGGTTCCGGAGATCTCCTCCGTTCCGCCGAAGCCGGTGTCGATCGTCGAGGTCGCGGCGAACGACCCGCGGTAGGTGTAGGCGGTCGCCTCGTGGCCGGTCGCGATGTCCATGGTCCCCTCGTTCGTCCGCTCGACGTCCTCGAGGCCGGCGCTCGACAGCTGGCTACGGAACGCCTGGTCCGCGGCCGTCACCACCTGCGACATCACCCGGTCCCGGCCGACGCCGAGCGGGAGCTGGTCGATCGCGGGCCGCAGGTCGACCCGCGTGGCGAAGAACACGACCGGCGAGCCGTCCGAGTCGAACGTCTCGGCGGCGGCCTCCGCGACCCCACGGTGTTCGTATGCGCGCGTGTGTTCGAGCGCGGTGACCGTGACCGGACCGACCTCCTCCTCGAGGATGGTGCTGCTCGACTCGTCGACGAGCTCCCAGTCCTCGATGCGGTCGTCGGTCACCTCCGGCGGCGGTACCTCGCCGTCGCGTCCCCCCAGACAGCCCGCGAGCCCCACGGTTCCGACCGCCGCGGCGCCCGCGAGCAGCTCGCGTCGTGTTGACTCCGACATCGTCGCTTCGGTTCGCGGGCGGGACGGATAGCCGTGTCGGTCGGAAACCCGACGTCGAAGCGTCGCCTCGAGACTCCGCAGCCGAGGATCGACCCGAAACCCGACACCACACCCGTTCAGCGTCGCCGATCCGAGCCACGCGGTTTATGTATCACCGACGGAAACAACCGGGTAATGACCGACCGCCGTGCCGAACACGGAGCCGGCGACGTCCTCGATCGTCGCGCGTTTCTGGCCGCCGCGGGCGCCGCGACGGCGGGGCTCGCGGGGTGTTCGGGTTCCGACCCGGAGGACGGAAACGGATCGACCGACGAAACGGAGCGGCCGCCCGACGCCGGCGGGAACGGAAACGTGACCGGGACGCCCTCGACGCCCGGGGAGCGGACCCTCGTCGTGGGGACCTACAGCGCCTTCATCGACGCCCCCTCGACGAGCCCGGGCGCGTGGCTCAAGGAGGCCTTCGAGTCGGAGTTCGACGCCGAGCTGGTCTGGCAGACGCCGCCGAACGACCTCAACTACTACATCGAACGGCACAACGCCGGCGTCGACGTCGAGGCCGACCTCTATCTCGGGGTGAACCCCGACGACCTGGTCCGCGTGGACGAGAACGTCGACGGCGATCTGTTCGCCGAGGCGGGCGACGTCGAGGGGACGGAAGCCGTCAAGTCGGGCCTCGAGTTCGATCCCGCGGATCGGGCGATCCCATACGACACGGGCTACATCAGCCTGGTCTACGACGGCACCGAGACCGAGGCGCCGGAGACGTTCGAGGGGCTCCTCGAGGAGGAACACCGCGGCGACCTGATCGCCCAGACGCCCTCCGGCGACACGGGCCGGGCGTTCCTGTTGCACACGGTCCACGAGTTCGGCGACGAGGGCGAGTACGACTACCTCGATTTCTGGGCGGACCTCCAGGCGAACGACGTGCGGGTGCTCGGCTCCTGGAGCGACGCCTACGACGCCTGGACGGGCGGCGAGGCGCCGATGGTCGTCTCCTACTCCACGGACCAGGTGTTCGCCGCCGACAGCGGCGCCGACCTCGATGAACACCAGATCCGGTTTTTGAACGACCAGGGCTACGCGAACCCCGAGGGGATGGCGGTCTTTTCGGAGGCCGCCGATCCCGACCTCGCCAGGCAGTTCATGTCCTTCGTCCTGCGCCCGGCGGTGCAGGGCCAGATCGCCCAGCGAAACGTCCAGTTCCCGGCGACCGACGACGCCGAGTTGCCCGACGACTACGCCGACCTCGCCAAGGAGCCGCCGGAACCGGTCACCTTCACCTACGAGGAGCTACAAGGGTCGCTCGATGGCTGGGTCGACGCCTGGGAACGCCAGTTCGCCGGTGGCAACTGACGCGTCGGCCCCCGAAGATCGGGAGGGCCCACGGTGAGCGACCGATCCGACCGCGGCCGATCGCGCGATGAGCGACCCCGCGACGAAAACGGGTCGTTCGACGCCGGTTTGGAGCGGTTCCGTACTGCGTTCGCCCGCGTTCGTGCCGGCCTCGAGCGGCGAGCGATCGCGGTCCTCGCCGCGGTCACGGTCCTCGTTCTCCTCGTCGTGTTCTACTACCCCGTCGCGACCGTGTTCGTCGAGGCGCTCGTCGTCGACGGGAGGGTCACGGCGTCGGCGTTCCTCGAGATCCTCCGCGATCCGTTCTACTTCGGGGACCTCGCTCGGGTCCTCACGGGCGAGTCCCCGGTCGCGGCCGCCCGGGATCTCCTCGGACCCGATCGACACCTCGGGATCGTCGGGTTCACCGCCTATCAGGCCGCGCTCTCGACGAGCGCGAGCGTCGCGCTCGGGCTTCCGGGGGCCTACCTGCTGGCCCGCTTCGAGTTTCCCGGACGACGCGCGCTGCGTTCCGTCACCATCCTCCCCTTCGTGCTTCCGTCGATCATGGTCGCGACGGGGTTCGTCGCCACGTTCGGGCGAACGGGGACGCTGAACGCCGCGCTTGCCGCCGTGGGACTGCCCCGCCTCGAGCTGCTCTACACGCTCGAGGCCATCGTGATCGCCCACGCGTTCTACAACGCGCCCCTCGTCGCCCGCGTCACCACCGCGGCCTGGGAGTCGGTCGACGCGAGCGCGGTCGAGACCGCGAGAAGCCTCGGTGCGAGCCCCTTCCGCGCCTTCCTCGACGTGGTCGCGCCGCAGCTGTATCCGGCGGTGCTGTCGGGGGCCGCGCTGGCCTTCGTGTTCACGTTCGGAAGCTTCCCCATCGTGCTCGCGCTCGGGGGGTTCGAGCTCGCGACCGTCGAGGTGTTCGTCTACCGGCTCGTCCGCGACCTCGAGTACACGGAGGCCGCCGCGCTCGCGCTCCTCGAGTTGGGCATCTCGCTTTCGATCCTCTACGCCTACCTCCGGTACGAGGCGGCACACACGGTCCGATCGCGGGGCATCCGCCCGCTTCCGCGTCGCCCACTCCGACCGCCGACCGGCTCGGCGAGGGAACTCCTCCTCCGGTCCGGACTCGGAATCTACGTCCTGCTCGCCGGGATCGTCTTCCTCGCGCCGATCGCGAGCATGCTCCTCGCCAGCGTGACCGACCCCGGCGGGATCACGCTCGACCACTACCGGTTCCTCCTCGAGCGGCAGCGGACCGGGGCGGCGTTTCAGGTGCGGCCGTGGGACGCGATCCGAAACTCGCTCCTCTTCGGGCTCGCCGCCCTCGCGGTCGCGTTGCCGATGGGCGTGATCGTCGCCGTCTCCAGCACCCGCGGGTACCGCGGCCGAAAGGTCGTCGACGCCGTGGCGATGGCGCCGCTCGCGGTCTCCGGGATCGTCGTCGGGCTCGGGCTGCTCCGCGGGCTCGTCTTCGGAGCGGAGGTCGCCGGGACGCGGATCGCCGTCGGCGGCGCCGTCGCGATCGTCGCCGCACACGCCGTGGCCGGCTACCCGTTCGTGGTTCGGACCGTCGCACCCGGCCTCGAGTCGCTCGACCGCTCGCTCGTCGAGTCCGCACGGGCGCTCGGGGCCTCCCGGATCCGCGCGCTCGTGGACGTCGAACTCCCCCTCGTCTGGCCGGGGATCGTCGCGGGCGCGGCGTTCGCGTTCGCGATCTCCGTCGGCGAGTTCTCGGCCACCGTCGTGCTCGCGACCGGGACCGACCAGTACACGATGCCGGTCGCGATGGAGCGGTTCATCGGCCGGCGGCTCGGCCCCGCGACCGCGATGGGCGTCGTTCTCCTGTTCGTCACCGCCGCCAGCTTCCTCGTGATCGACCGGCTCGGGGGTGACGGCGGTGGGATCTGAGAGTTCCCCGCCGATCGCCGTCGAACTGGAGGCCGTCTCGCGTCGGTACGGCGACACGACCGCCGTCGACGAGGTGTCGATACGGGTCCCTCGCGGCGAGTTCTTCACGCTCGTCGGCCCCTCCGGCTGCGGGAAGACGACCACGCTCCGGCTGATCGCGGGCTTCGAGGAGCCGTCGGCCGGTACGGTTCGGTTCGGCGACCGGGACGTGTCGGGCGTCCCGCCCGAGGAGCGCGAGGTTGGCGTCGTCCTCCAGAACTACGCGCTGTTTCCGCACATGACCGTCGGCGAGAACGTGGCCTACGGGCTTCGGTTCTCCGACCCGCCGGGTGACGTCTCCGAGACCGAACGCGTCGCGGAGCTGCTCGATCTGGTCGATCTCCCGGAGGCGACCGATCGGGACCCCGACGAACTCTCGGGCGGTCAACGACAGCGCGTCGCGCTCGCCCGCGCCCTGGCGCCGGGGCCCGACGTCCTGCTTCTCGACGAGCCGATGAGCGCCCTCGACGCGAAGCTCCGCGAGCGCCTCCGGCTCCAGGTGCGGTCGATCCAGCGCGAGCTCGACATCACCACCATCTACGTGACCCACGACCAGGAGGAGGCGCTCGCGATCTCAGACCGCGTGGCGGTCATGAACGGGGGACACCTCGAACAGGTCAACACGCCCCAGGCCGTCTATCGGCGGCCGGAGACGCGCTTCGTGGCCGAGTTCGTCGGCGACAACAACGTGTTCTCGGGGACCGCGCTCCGGTCGAGCGACCCTGCCGAAACCCCTTCGGTTCCGGTCGAGATCGGCGGCGAGACCGTCCGCGTGGATCCCGGACGCCGATCGATCCGCTCCGGGGATCGGGTCACCGTCTGCGTGAGGCCGGAGGCGCTGCGGATCGACGCGGACGGAACGATCCACGACGCGCCCGACAACCGACTCAAAGCGACCGCGGAGAGCGCCGAGTTCCTCGGGGAGACGACCCGGGTCCACCTCGCGTGGAACGGCCGGGAACTCCTCGCGCGAACCCGGGATCCGATCGCGGGGGACGTGACGGTCGGGTTCGATCCCGACGACGTTCACGTGGTAACCGTCGAGCGTGGTGGCGAGCGAAGCGTGGACGACGACGACCGATCCGGCGACGAGTGAGGCGATCGGCGGCGGACGAAAACTGTTTCCACCCGCCCCGCGATGTCCCGGTATGCGAATCGCCGTGCCCAACAAGGGGCGTCTCCACGAGCCGACGATCGAGCTGTTGGAACGCGCCGGTCTCCACCTCGAACGGACGGCCGACAGACAGCTGTACGCCGACACCGTCGATCCGGACGTCTCCATCCTCTTTGCGCGCGCGGCGGACATCCCGGAGTACGTCCGCGACGGCGCGGCCGATCTGGGGATCACGGGCCTCGACCAGGCCGTGGAGTCCGGAGCGGTCGTCGAACGCGCCGCGGCCGCCGGCTCGACGGGCGAGTCGGAGGAGGACACAGACGGTGACGGAGCGGGCGGCACGGAGGACACGCCCCTCGTCGACCTCCTCGATCTCGGATACGGAACCTGCCGGCTCGTTCTCGCGGCGCCCGAGGACGGCGAGATCGGATCGGTGGCCGACCTCGAGGGACGGACCGTCGCCACCGAGTTCCCGGGAATCACCCGGTCGTACTTCGAGACGGTCGGCGTTGACGCCGAGATCGTCACCGTCACCGGAGCCACCGAACTGACCCCACACGTCGAGATGGCCGACGCGATCGTCGACATCACCTCGACGGGGACCACCCTGAAGGTCAACCGCCTCGCGGTGATCGACGAGGTGCTCGAGTCCTCGGTGCGGCTGTTCGCCCGTTCCGACGTGGTCGAGGACGGGAAGGTACGGGAGGTGATGACCGCGCTCGAGTCCGTGCTCGCGGCCGAGGACAAACGCTACCTGATGATGAACGCGCCGACGGCGAAGCTGCCAGACGTCAAGGACGTCCTGCCCGGACTCGGCGGGCCGACCGTGATGGACGTCGAGGCCGACGAGAACGGCGACGGGATGGTCGCCGTCCACGCCGTCGTCGACGAGGGCGACGTCTTCTCGACGATCACCGACCTCAAGGCGGTCGGCGCGACCGGGATCCTCGTCACGGAGATCGAGCGGCTCGTGGAGTAGCTCGGGGCGCCTTCCGAGGCGACATCCTCACGCTTCCGCGTTCGGATCGGCGTCGGTCCCGGAGCCGCTCGCGTCGGTCACCGTATCGGGCGCCAGCACGGACGGATGGATCCGGAGCCCCCCGGTCCGGCGATCGACCCACCACGCGATCGCCACACAGCCGACGAGGATGCCACAGAGCCCGAGCACCCCGCCCTCGGGGCCGAACCGCCCGCCCGAGAGGACCGCGGGGCCGACCACCTGCGTCTCGATCACGGTCGCGGGGATCGAGATCCCCGAGACGCTGAACCCGAAGACCGCCCCCTGCGCGAAGTTCCACGTGACGTGTATCCCGATCGGGATCGCGAGCTCGCCGGTGAGGACGTAGCCGAGCGCGAGGAACACGCCGGCCAGGCCGATGATCGCCGTCGAGAGGGCCGTCGCGTTCGGGTTCGTCGCATGGAGGACGCCGAAGACGCCCGAGGAGACGGCCACGGCGACGCCGACGGCGAGGCGGTCCCCGGCGAATCGCAGTCCCTCCGCGAGGTTCGAGAGGAGCCAGCCGCGGATCAACAGCTCCTCGTAGATCCCGACCGCGAGGAACAGAGCGAGAACGCCCGCGAACGCGCCCGCGAAGCCCCCCGTCGAGACGAACGTGCCGCTCGGGACGTACCAGCCGGCGGCCCACCCGACGAGGAAGATCGCCGCCTGAAGGAGGGCGCCGAGCGCGAGTCCGAACCCGCAGTCGATCCACCACTCGCGGTCGATCCGGAGCCCGTAGTCGTCGAACCGCCTCCGGTCGATCGTTCGAGCGACGACAGCACAGCCGACGGTCACGATCGCGAGGCTTCCGAGGCCGGTGAGCGCGAGCGCCGTCGCGCCCTCCGGGAGCGACACGCCGAGCGCGCCGATACCCAGCATGGTCGCGCCCGCGAGGAGGCCGAAGACCACGACCGTGAGGACCAGCCGGATCGGGAGGCGTAGGCGCCGTTCGTCGTCGTTCCAGACGACGGTCCGGGCCCGCGAGAGGGGACGCATGGACGAACGTGGCGCGTCAAGCAGTATAAACCTACACCCGGGGTGCGGGGTTCGATCAGTGCCCCGCTGCGGGTTCGGCGGTCGAGTCGGTCACGTCGGCCGGCTGGCGATCAGGATCGCCACGCCGACGACGACCACGGTCACCAACACCGTGATCACGAAGTGGATGAACGTGATGAGCGCGGTGCCCCGCGGCGGCTGACCGTAGGCGCGGTGAATGGCGGCCGCGTCCAGCAGGATCGCGACCGGGACCGAAAGCGCGGCCGGAAGCGAGAACGCCCCGCCGACGACGCCGACGACCGCCGGAAGCGGGCCGACGAGGAGGGCCCGCTTCGGGTCGACGTCCCCGAGGACGTTTCTGGCGGCGAGGTGTGCCGTGACCGACAGCCCGAACGCGAAGAACACGATCGTAAAGAGAACCGCGATGGAGCCGGACCCCGACTGGAGGAGCATCACGTACGCGTTGTCCGTCGAGGGCTAAAGCGTCGTGGGTCCGACGGGAGGCAGGCGACGCACTCGTGGTCGCTCAAAGCAGTCCGAGTTCCTCGAGACGCTCGACGATGACGTCGACGGCGGCGGCCGCGTCGGCGGGCTCCTTCCCGCCGGTGATGACGAGCTTGCCCGAGCCGAAGAGGAGGGCGACGACGTCCGGGTCGTCGAGGCGATAGACGAGTCCGGGGAACTGCTCGGGCTCGTACTCGATGTGTTCGAGTCCCAGCCCGATCGCGATCGCGTTGAGGTTGAGGTCCTCGCCGAGGTCCGCGGAGGTAACGATGTTTTGAACCGTGATCTCCGGGTCCTCCTCGACCGGGATCTCGAGGGCTCGAAGCTCGTCGAAGACCATGTTCAGGCTCTCGTGGACCGCGTCCGTGGAGTTCGCGCCCGTACAGACGATCTTCCCCGACCGGAAGATGAGCGCGGCCGACTTCGGGGATTTCGTGCGATAGACGAGTCCGGGGAACTGTTCGGGGTCGTAGTCGGCGCCCGCCAGATCCATCGCCACGCTCTCGAGGTCCAGCTCCTGGCCGATCCCCGTCGACGCGACGACGTTCTCGATGGTGATCGTGTCCTTCGGATCGGTCATCAACGGTGTACACGTCGACGTATTGATTTATAAAGGTTCGTCGTCGAGGGCGACGAGCGCGCGCCTCCGGCACGCTTTTGGGCGCCGGCCGGCAATCGCGGACGATGAACGTTGTCACGCTCGGCCCCGCCGGCACCTACTCACACCGGGCCGCCCGGGCCGTCGCCGATGACGTGGCGTTTCGCGAGTCGGTCACGGCGATCGTCGAGTCGGTCTCCTCGGGGGAGTTCGACCGCGGCGTCGTGCCAATCGAGAACAGCATCGAGGGGTCGGTGACGGAGAGCCTCGACGCCCTCGCGGACGAGGAGGTCGCCGTCGTCGAGGAGATCGTCACCCCGATCCGACACGCCCTGCTCGCGCAGGCCGAGGACTTCGACGTGGTCGCAAGCCACTCGCAGGCGCTCGCGCAGTGTCGGACCTACCTCGAGCGCGAGTACCCCGACGTCGACCAGGAGGCGGTCGCCTCGACGGCACGCGGCGTCGAGCGCGCGCGCTCGGACGCCAGCGTCGCCGGGATCGGCCACCCCGACAACGCCGAGCCGATCGACGGCGAGGGGACGACCCTCCGCGTCCTCGCGGAGGACATCCAGGACCGGTCCTCGAACGCGACGCGGTTCCTCGTCATCGCGCCGGCCACGGAGCGCTCGAGGGCGGGCGGCAAGACGACCCTGATCGTCTATCCGGACGCCAACTACCCCGGGCTCCTCCTGGAGATGCTCGAGGCGTTCGCCGACCGCGACGTCAACCTCTCGCGGGTCGAATCGCGTCCGAGCGGCAACCGCCTCGGCGACTACCTGTTCCACTTCGACATCGAGGCCGGACTCTACGAGCCGCGGACCCAGGCCGCACTCGAGACGCTCGAGGGGATCGCGGAGAACGGCTGGGTGCGCGTGCTCGGGTCCTACGATACGACGCACGTCGTGTGAATCGAGACGACACATCGTAGCCCGGGACGACACACGCCACGCGATCGCCCCCGTCCCGACAACGTTCAAGTCGATCGCGGACCTATCGGTACCCATGCCACGACGGGACCCCTTCGAGGAGATCGAACAGCTCTTCGACCGCATGAGCCGCGAGTTCGAGCAGATCGGCGGCGACATCGAGACCGGACTCGGCGGCGGATTCAGCGTCGACGTCGCCGAGACCGACGAGACGGTGACGGTGACCGCGGACCTCCCCGGATACGACCGCGAGGGGATAGACGTCACCCTCTCGGATCGAACCCTCACGATCGCGGCCGAGCGGTCCGAGGAGTACGCCGACGAGCGCGACGAGGACGACGTCCAGTACCACCGACGCGAGCGGCGCGAGCGGTCGGTCTCCCGTCGGGTCCGCCTGCCTGCCGACGTCGAGGAGGACTCGGCGTCGGCGACCTACAACAACGGCGTGTTGACGATCGAGTTCTCGAAGCGGGTCGCCGACGACGGCGGCCACCGGATCGACGTCGAGTGAGCGAACGACGGCTCGCGCGGGACGTATCGCCCGAAGTCGTCGTGGTCGGCGGCGGCGTCATCGGCTGTGCGATCGCCCGTGAACTCGCCGTCGACCGGCGGGTCCTCCTCCTCGAGCGCGATCGGATCGCCGCGGGCGCCACGGGGCGTGCCGCCGGCGAGGTGACGATGTCGCCGTCGTATCCGGACTACCCCGGGATCGCGGCCCACGCGAACGCGTTCTTCGATCGGTACGACGCGACGGGCGCCATCGAGTACGTCGAGGCGCCGAGCGTCGAGCCCGTCTCGCCGGACCGCGAGGAGGCGGCGAGGGCGCGCGTCGACCGGCTCCGAAACGAGGTCGCAAACGGCGGGCTGGACGTCGCATTCGAGTCGCCCGACGCGGTCGAGCGGCGGTGGCCCGCCCTGGACATGTCCGGGTACGCCGGCGCGGTTCGGTTCGCGAACGCCGGCTACCTCGATCCCGCCGAACTCGCGGACGCCCTGCGCGCCGACGCCGAGGAGTCGGGGGCACGCGTCGAGACGGGAGTGACCGTCACCGGGATCCGCGTCGACGGGGAAGGGGATAATGGCGGGGATGGAACCGAACCCGTGGGCGGAACCGATGGCGGAGCCGATTCCGGTTCCGTGATCGGCGTCGAAACCGATCACGGAGCCATCGACTGTTCGACCGTCGTCGCCGCGGCGGGTTGGCGAACCCGGGAATTGCTCGCGCCCGACCTCCCGATACCGATCCGCCCCTATCGGACCCAGTGCGTGGTGATCCGCTCGCCGGCGCTTCGCGGTCGGGACGTCTCGATGGGGTGGCTTCCCGGTCCCGACGTCTACTTCCGGCCGATGGGCGAGGACGAACTGCTCGTCGGTGGCCGTTCCGCCGCGGTCGACGATCCCGCGGCGGCGAGCCGATCGGCCGACGGGGCGTTCCGCGAGCACGCCTCGGAGATCGGTTCCGGCCTGCTCGCGGACCCCGATCCCGTCCGGATCGTCGACGACTGGGCCGGCGTCGACGCCGCGACGCCGGACACCCGACCGATCGTCGACCGGCCGGCGGCGGGACCGGACGGGCTGGCCGTCGCAACGGGCTTTCACGGTCGGGGGATCATGACCGCGCCCGTCGCCGCGACGCTGATCCGACACCGGATCGAGGGAACCGATCCGCCGTTCCCCGGCGATCCCTTCGCACTCTCGCGGTTCGAGGATCGCTCGGCGGACTTCCGGTTCGCCTCGATCAGCGACGGCGGGTGAGCCGGGGGTTCGCGGCCCGTTCCGGCAGTAGTTTTTTGACGTTCGATCGACAATATTCACACGTATGGGCTTCGGGAGCTACGATGAATCCGAACAGGAGAATCAGGACCTGGACGCCGACTTCGAGGACGACGACGGGGTCCGCACCGCCGAGAACGACCACCAGGGACGGGTGGAATACGAGATCGGCGCGTCCAACGACGAGCTGTTGGATCGGCTCCAGGACATCAAGGACCACGGGGAGTGAAACCCGGTAGCCGCTCGCTCGGGATCGCGTTCAGCGACGGCCCCGAGCGCAGCCGGCTCGGCGGCGCGCTCGTTCGCGCGGACGGTCGCGTCGACGACCTGGTCGGCGCTACCTGCACCGTCGGCGGAACCGACGCGACCGCGGCGACGATCGACCTCTTCGAAACGCTCGATCGCGAGGACGTTCGCCGGCTCGTGATCGCCGGGATCGCCCCCGCGTGGTTCAACGTCGTCGACCTCCGTGCGGTCCACCGCGCCGTCGACCGACCCGTTCTCTCCGTCTCCTACGAACCGAGTCCGGGACTCGAGTCCGCGATCCGGGAGGCGTTCGACGGCGAGGAGGGCCGGGAACGGCAGTCGATCTATCGATCGCTTCCGGAGCGACGTCGGGTGTCGACCTCCTCGAGTGAGGACGGTCCGGATCGCTTCGTGCGCGCCGTCGGCGTCGAACCGGATCGGGCCGAGGAGATCGTCCGGCGGTTGACGATCGACGGCGCCGACCGCCCCGAGCCGGTTCGAGTCGCAAAGCGGGCGGCCAGAGCGTTCCGGCGGTTCGCCGGCGATTCCGGATGACGGGAGCGTTCGAACCCCCTCCCGATCGCTTCTCGACCCGATCGGCTTTTTGTCCCCCGCGGCCGCCGGATCGGTATGGTCCACGACGAGGGAAGGGTCGTTTCGGACGGCGGCTCGAGCGCTCCGGACGACAGCTCGAGCGCTCCGAACGGCGGGCTCGGCGACGATCTGTGCGTCGAGGAGTGCACGCGCTGTCCGGCGCTCGTCGAGTCGCGCTCGCGGATCGTGAACGGATCCGGGCCGACCGACGCCGCCCTCGCCTTCGTCGGGGAGGCCCCGGGCGCCGACGAGGACGAGCAGGGGAAACCGTTCGTCGGCCGGTCCGGCGACGTTCTCGACGAGGCGCTTCGGGAGGCGGGGATCGCCCGTGCGGACGTCCGCATCACGAACTGCGTGCGGTGTCGTCCGCCCGACAACCGTGATCCCTCCGCCGAGGAGCTGTCGAACTGCCGGGGACACCTGGACGCCGAGATCGATCGCCTCGATCCCGAGTTGATCGTTACCCTCGGGAAGGTCCCCAGCCAGCACCTCCTCGAGCGCGAGGTGGCGATCACCTCGGAGGCCGGTTCCGTGGTCGACGAGCGGATCGGCGGCGCCTCCCGGCGCGTGCTGTTGTCCGTCCACCCCGCGGCGACGCTTTACGACCGGAGCCAGCGCGACGGCTTCTTCGAGGCGATCGGCGAGGCCGCCCGGATCGCCGGGATCGGAGCCGGAAGGTCGGACGAGGCCGGAGACGGGAACGGGGGCGGGGAACCCGGCGCCTCGTCCGGACCGGACGGCCAGTCGCGACTCGGGGAGTTTTGAGGACGATCGAAGCGCCCCGATCCCTCATCCGGAGCGTCCCGGTTCGCTGGACCCGCCCGCCTCCGCGATCGGGAGGGAAACCGACTTGACGGCGGCCCGCCCAGAACGCGTATGGGCATTCCCGAGCCACCCGACGAGGTGCTGGCCGATGTCGTGATCGTCGATTACGGCCTCGGAAACCTGCGGTCCGCGACGCGCGGGCTCGAACGCGCGGGCGCGTCGGTGACGATCTCAGACGACCCGGAGACGTTCGCCGACGCCGACGGCGTCGTCCTGCCCGGCGTGGGCGCGTTCCGCGAGGGGATGGAGAACGCCGGCCCCTACCGCGAGGCGCTCGTCGACCACGCCGAGGCCGGCCGGCCGCTCTTCGGCATCTGTCTCGGGATGCAGATGCTTCTCACCTCGAGCGAGGAGGCCGATCACGCCGGACAGGGCGAGGTCCGCGGCCTGGATCTGATCCCCGGACGAAACGTCCGGTTCGACGTCGACGAGAAGGTCCCCCACATGGGGTGGAACGACCTCTCCGTGGAGCGATCCCACCCGATCGCCGAGGGGATCGACGGGCGATATGCCTACTTCGTCCACTCCTATTACGCCGAGCCCGACGACGCGAACGCCGTCGTCGCCACGAGCGACCACGGCGTCGAGTTCCCGGCGATCGTCGCCAACGACGCGGGGAACGTCTTCGGCACCCAGTTCCACCCCGAAAAGAGCGGGGAGACGGGGCTTCGCATTCTCCGGAACTTCGTCGAGTACTGCGCGGAGCGCTGAGGACCGCCCTCGGTTCGGGCCGTCGGATCGCTACCCACTCGAGCCGCGGGATCGCCCCCGATCCGATGTGACTCTCGCGGCTTCGGTGGAGTTACGACGCCGGACGCTCGAGGCCCGCGTATGCACACGCTTGCGGTGACCGACGGTCGGGTGCTGCGCCCCGACGGCCGCGTGACGACCGACGACGTGTTGATCGACGCCGACGCGGGAACGATCGAGGCGATCGGCCCCGACCTCGAGGGGGACGAGGTCCTCGACGCCTCGGGCGGGCTGGTCATGCCCGGCCTCGTGAACGCCCACACCCACGTCTCGATGACCCTCCTTCGCGGCTACGCCGACGACAAGCCCCTCGACGCGTGGCTTCGCGAGGACATCTGGCCGGTGGAGGAGGAGCTCACCGACGACGACATCGAGGCGGGCGCCGAGCTGGGCGTGCTCGAGATGATCCGCTCTGGAACGACCGCCTTCGCGGACATGTACTTCGCGATGGACCGCGTGGCCGACGTGGTCGAGCGCGCCGGCGTCCGCGCGCGTCTCGGCCGCGGCATCGTCACGGTCGGGAAGGACCACGAGGAGGCCCGCGCCGACCTGGAGGACGGAGTCGAGTTCGCGACGACCTACGACGGTGCCGCCGACGGTCGGATCCACACGGCCGTGATGCCCCACTCGCTGACGACCGTCGAGGAGTCCATCCTCGAGGAGGCCGCCGACCTGGCCGCCGCCCACGACCTGCCGGTCCACCTCCACGCCAACGAGACCGAAAGCGAGGTCGACCCGATCGTCTCCGAACGCGGGATCCGGCCCATCGAGTATGCCGACGACCGGGGCGTGCTCGGCCCCTCGAGCTTCCTCGCACACGGCGTCCACCTCGACGACTCGGAGATCGCCCGACTGGCCGAGCGTGGGACCGCGGTCGTCCACTGTCCGGCCTCGAACATGAAGCTCGCCTCGGGCATCGCGCCGGTCCAGCGGCTGCGGGAGGCCGGGGTGACGGTCGGGATCGGGACCGACGGCGCCGCCTCGAACAACGACCTCGACCTCTTCGACGAGATGCGCGACGCCGCGATGGTCGGAAAGCTCGCCGCCGCGGACGCCTCGGCCGTCCCCGCGCCGGCGGTCGTCGAGATGGCGACGAGCGGTGGCGCCGAGGCGATCGGAGTTCCCGGCGGCCGGATCGAGGCCGGCGCCGCGGCCGATCTGATCGTCGTCGACCTGGAGTCCCCGCACCTCACGCCCGCCCACGACCTGGTCTCACACCTCGCGTACGCGGTGAGGGGTTCGGACGTGCGCCACACGGTCTGTGACGGATCGGTCCTCATGCGCGATCGGGAGGTCACCACGCTCGACGCCGACGCGGTGATGGAGCGGGCCGGGTCGGTCGCCGCCGACCTCGTCGCGCGTGCGGAGTGACGGTCGGCCCGTCCTCGGGAGCCTCCCCGTTCGGCCCCTGGAGATCGCTCCGTTCGACCGTTCGCCACGGCGATCGTTTACGGCCAAACCGGCAGTATAAACGGTCATAAACGGTTTACACGGTCAAAACGGCGAGGGGGATTTATTCTCTCCCCTCCCCTCGAACCGAGTGCGGGCGACGCGGGTCAAAGGCACACGATGGGGGGTTTCCCGGAACGTCCACACCGGACGTACCCACATCACTCACCACACCACTCACCACACCACATCTCCGGTCCCCTCCGTCGGTTCGTTCGCCTCCACTCACCCACCCACACCGTCGCCCGGTTCTTCATCGACGACGAGCCGAGACGCCGCCGAGCGGATGCCGTCACCACGTCGGTCGGATGCCGTCACCACGTCGATCGGATGTTCCCCTACGTCGAGCGGTCGCACCGTCTCCGGACCGGTGTCGGTAGGGTTTTTGAACACCGCGGGAAACGCTCGGGCATGAGCGATCCGTATCCGTCCGTAACCGAGCAGCTCGCGGACCCCGAGGCGGCCCGCGAGGAGGGCCGCCGAAAGATGGACTGGGCGATACAGCACATGCCGATCCTCTCGGAGCTTCGCGAGTCCTTCCTCGCCGATCGACCGCTCGAGGGCGAGGTCGTCGCGATGGCGATGCACGTCGAGGCGAAGACGGCGAACCTCGTCGAACTGCTGGCCGACGGCGGCGCGGAGGTCGCCATCACCGGCTGCAACCCGCTTTCGACCCACGACGACGTCTCGGCCGCCCTCGACGCCCACGAGAACATCACCTCGTACGCGGTGCGCGGCGTCGACGACGACGCCTACTACGACGCGATGCACGCCGTCGTCGCCCACGACCCGACGATCACGGTCGACGACGGGATGGACATGGTCAAACTCGTCCACGAGGAGTACCCCGAGCTGATCGACTCCGTCATCGGCGGCGCCGAGGAGACCACCACGGGCGTTCACCGCCTGCGCGCGATGGACGCGGACGGCGAACTCCGGTACCCGGTCTTCGCGGTCAACGACACCCCGATGAAGCGCCTGTTCGACAACGTCCACGGCACCGGCGAGTCCTCGCTCGCCACCATCGCGATGACGACGAACCTCTCGTTCGCGGGCAAGAACGTCGTCGTCGGCGGGTACGGCTACTGCGGCAAGGGCGTCGCGAAGAAGGCGTCGGGCCAGAACGCGAACGTGATCGTCACCGAGGTCGAGCCGCGCCGCGCCCTCGAGGCCCACATGGAGGGCTACGACGTCATGCCGATGGACGAGGCCGCGGCAAAGGGCGACGTCTTCATCACGACGACCGGCAACCGCGACGTGATCACGGGAGAACACTTCGAGCGCATGCAGGACGGCGTCCTCCTCGCGAACGCCGGCCACTTCGACGTGGAGGTGAACCTCGAGGAGCTGGCCGACCTCGCCGTCGACCGCTTCGAGGCGCGCGACGGCGTCGAGGCCTACGAGATGCCCGACGGCCGGGAGCTGAACGTGATCGCCGAGGGGCGACTCGTCAACCTCGCGGCCCCGCTCGCGCTCGGCCATCCCGTCGAGGTGATGGACCAGAGCTTCGGCATCCAGGCCGTCTGCGTGCGCGAGCTGGTCGAGAACGGCGACGCCTACGAGGCGGGCGTCCACGACGTCCCCGACGACCTCGACCGGGAGGTCGCCGAGATCAAACTCGACGCCGAGGGCGTCGAGTACGACGCGCTCTCGGCCGAACAGCGCGAGTACATGGACAGCTGGGAACACGGAACGTAGATCCGATCGCTGGACTGCGTCCCGACAATCCGATCGAGCGTCGCGTTTTTATCCTCGAGCCTGCAACCCTCCACGATGACCGAGATACGGGAGCGCCCCGCCCTCCGGGAGCACGCGGAGGCGATCGATGTCCGCTAACCGGAAGGGCGATCGCCGCGAGCGCGAGCTCGTCAACGCACTCGACGAGGCGGGGTTCGCGGTGATGCGCGCCCCGGCGAGCGGCAGCGCGACCGAGCGCGAGCTGCCCGACGTGCTCGCTGGAAACGGCGATCGGTTCTACGCGATCGAGGCGAAATCGAGCGCGGGCGACCCGATCTACCTCACCGGCGAGGAGGTCGAGGCGCTGTTGTTCTTCTCGCAGAACTTCGGCGCGAAGGCCCGGATCGCCGTCCGGTTCGACCGGGAGGACTGGTACTTCTTTCACCCCGGCGACCTCTACACCACCGACGGCGGCAACTACCGGGTGAAAAAGGAGACCGCGCTCGCGGACGGGACCGACTTCGCGGAGTTCGTCGGCGACTCGACGCGGGTCACGCTCGACGACCTGTAGGACGGAGGGTACTCGCTCCCGGACGGCGAACGGTTCGGTTCCGCCCTACGGTCAGGCGTCGACCCGCTCGCCGGCGGAACTCGAGTCGGTTCCGATTCGCTCGCCGGCGGCGTTCGAATCGGCGTCGTCGGCCGATCGACGCGGACCGGCGCGATCGTCGTCCCCTCGCGGACGTCGAAGCCGCGAGGCGGGAAAGCGGTAGCGCTTGCGATCGCTCGGCTCGATCACGCTCGAGGAACCGTTCTCGGTCCCGCCGCGAGCCTCCGCCTCCGAGATGTAGACCGCCTCGACGACCGGCTCGTGGGACCCGTAGTCGGCGTTCGTGGGGTACTCGCTCACCAGACGTCCCTCGTCCGTCTCCGTGGCGTCGGCACGGTCGGCCGTGACCGCGGTCACCAAGAGTCGCTTTCCGGTCTCGCGATCGCGTGCGATCTCGCCCGGCTCGAACAGATGGGTCTCACAGAGGTGTGCGCCAGCGGATCCGACCGGCACGAACGTCTCGCGTCCACAGACCGCACAGACGCCGACACGTTCGTTCGGTGCCGGAACCGAGCCGCTCGTCACCTCCATGGCCACCCGACGCAGGTGTTTACACCGGACGCCGCGGATCGCGGCGTCCGGACACGTACAGCTGCCGGCGGAGAGCGAGACGACGTAGGTGCCGCCCGTCGTCTCGACGACGTACCGCCGGTCCCGGGTCGGCCGGATCGTCATCGGCTCCGTCCGGGCACGCTTGGTGCGGGTACTCGCCTCTCGCGTCGGGGAGCCAAACGATTCCTGTGGAAACGGAGGTTCGCCTCTCGGAGCGTTTCGTGTATCGTTCGAATTGCCCCGTTTATCCCGATTATTCGTCATTCGATCACCCGAGGGGATACACCCCCAGTTCGTGTGGAACTTGCCGCCGAGCGTATTTAAATGGCGCGTCGATGGGACCTGTCGAAACCCGTCGATCTCGGGGGCTCAGCCTCCGTCTTTGAATCGCCGCGACGCCGTCGGGAGGCGTTTCGAAGTCCTTTTGGGCTCGCTCTTCCGACTTGCGGTATGGACATCGACGCGGAGCTTCGTCGGCAGATCGTCGTCTCCCTCGCCGCCGTCGTCGTCTTCTTCGCCGGTCTCGTCTACATCGGCCTCACCTACGGCAAGACCCCGGACCTTCCGGTCGAGGGGTCGTTCGCGCTGCCCCCCCAGGGCGCGATCGCGCTGGTCGGACTGCTCGTCGGGTTCGTCCTGTTGATGGCCGCCGTCGGCGCCTACCTGATCCGGGCCAACGGCGGCTCCTGAAAGCGTTCGTCGTTCACTGGGGATACGTTCGGAGTCGGTCCGATCCCTCCAGTCCTACTTCGGTCCGTCCCGCCCGTCTCACCGGCTTTCTCCCCGAGTCACGCGTCCGCGTCGACGTCGCCGGTCGTCCCGGTCGCCTCCGCCCGATCGCGCCAGCCGACGACGTCGTCGGCCGCCTCCAGCCGTCGCTCGTAGTAGGCGAGCGGGTCGCCCGCGATCTGCCAGTGGTCCTCCTCGTTGTGACAGATCCCGTAGGCCGAAAGCGTCTCGCAGGTCGGCGGCGGGTACTGCGTCCCCGTCTCGTCGCGGAGGAACTCCGTCTGATAGCGGATGGCCTCCGCATCGAGGCTCGTGTCGGCACAGAACGCGACGACCTCCTCGGGCGACATGTCCAGCCCCGTGAGGAAGGCCATGAGCGCGAACTCCTCGGGGGCCGAAAGTGCCGTCCCCCGCTCGGCCTTCTCGATCAGGTTTCGCATACACGGCGGGAACAGGTCCGGCGCGACCACCTCGATCGCGCCGACGCGCGGGCGCTCGGAGAGCAGCCGTCGCAGGTCCTCGACCTCGGCGGACAGCTCCGCGGCCAGCTCGTCGTCGTCGGCGAACTCGAAGGGGAGCCCCTCGAGCACCCGATCACGGACGGCCTCCTCGAGACACCGCAGGAGGTCGTCGCGGTCGATCGGGAGCGACCCGTCGGCCAGCTCGCGGTTGACGAGCCGCCAGCGGTCGCCCCAGTCGCTCGAGGAGAGCCGGAGGTAGGGGCCGACGTCGATCCGATAGCGCGCTCGGGCCGGGTTGACGGTCCGTCGTCCGGCCTCTCGTCGGACGGCGTCCTCGAGGTCGAACTCCCGGAGGACGTCCTCGAGTTCGATTCCGACGGTTCCCACGGACCGAAGCTCGTCGTCCCGATCGAGGTCCTCGAGGAGCCGGTCGATCGCCGTGGCGGCTTCCGCGCGCGCGTACTTCTCGATCGCGGCGTCGGACTCCAGGAGCGACACGAGGATCCGCGCGATCGGGTACGAGAGCAGTTCGGCCTGGACGCCGTATGCGTCCGGGGTCTCGCTCTCGACGGTGCCCTCGGTCAGCGCTCGCTCGACCCGCTCGCGGCCGCGCGCCACGGCCGGCGCTCCCTCCGCGACCAGCACGGGCAGCGAGACGTCCGCGGTCGCGACGGCCTCGCGGGCCGCCTCGAGGAACGGATAGCGCGCGTGGAGCCGGTCCATCTCGAGGCGGGGTTGGACGCGGGGTCGAATAAGCGGTGTGGTCGGACGTCGCCGCGAGCGCTCTCGGGGCACCTCCAACACGGGCGGCGAGGTCGCTCCGCATCGAGGTCGCTCGCATCAACGTGTTTATGACGACGCGTGAACCACACCACGTCGAATGACCGACGACGGCGACACGCGAGAGACGGACGCGAGCGCGACCCCCGACGACTCCGGGGACGATCCGACGGTCCCGATCCGCTGTTCGGCCTGTGACACCACGACGCGGGTCCCGCTCTCCGATCTCGCCGCCTCCATCGATCGACACAACGAGAACCGACACGACGGCGAGGAGCTGGCAGAGGTCGATCCGGGCGTCGCCGACAGCCTGGCGGACCTCGTGGCCCGCGATCTCGGACTGCTCGAGGACGGTTGACGTCGACGAACGGATCGGCGCCGCCCGCTCACGGCTCCCGTAGAGAACACACGTAGACGCCTCGCTCACTGGTTGGAGTCGGCAAAAGCGCCCGGAGCGGGGTTTGAACCTCAGTCGTTCCACTCACTCCGTTCCCTCCACTCCCTGATTCAGATCCCCTCGCACGCGTTTTCGACGAACGGCTCGCTCCGCTCGCCGTGTCGTTCGTCGAAAAACGCCCGGAGCGGGATTTGAACCCGCGTCACGACCGTGACAGGGTCGTATGATGGGCCACTACACCATCCGGGCCGGTGGATGCAGCGAGGAGGCGCCCGGAGCGGGATTTGAACCCGCGTCACGACCGTGACAGGGTCGTATGATGGGCCACTACACCATCCGGGCCTGCTGCACCTGCGGGTAGCCCTGTGTCACAAATAAGGCTTGTCATCCGACGCAGGCGTGCCGATTACTCCCATCCGGCGCGGCGGCGTTCGGGGCGCTTCCGACACGCAATTCGGACGATCGACCCGCGACGCGAACCTCGGGGAGTGGTGCTGTAGCAGGGGATCCGAAGGTCGTCGGCCGGCGATCGGGGGCGAACCCGCCTCGCGATGCGGCGTCATGCTTTTATGCGGATACGCCGTGTGTTTCGATAGCACTCGCCCGCGATCGGATAGCTGCGTCTCCCGATCGAAGTTGGCAACCCTTATGCGTCTGGGGGATATAACGACCTGTAGTATCTCGTGATAGCTTCTTCCCCCAGCACCCATGGTAAACGTAACTGACCACGAACTCGTTCCCGACCACGAGCTCCTCGACGATCCCGAGGAAATCGACGAGGTGCTCGCGGAGTACGACGTCGCACGGACCGACCTGCCGAAGATCAAACGCACCGATCCCGCGTTGCCCGACGAGGCCGAACCGGGCGACGTGATCCGGATCGTCCGAGAGTCGCGGACGACCGATCGGGCGATCGTCTATCGACTCGTAGTTTCATGAACAGGCAAGCACGACGCGCGGTCTCGCGTGAGTACTTCTCGGACGAACGGCTCGCAGAACACCACTTTCGATCGTTCAACAACTTCCTCGGTCGCGGCATGCAGGACGTCGTCGACGAGAAGGAGACGATCGAGACCGACATCGGCGACAAGGAGGGCCAAGAGCCCGTCTACGTCGAACTCGGCGACGTTCGGATGGTCACGCCCCGCGTCCGCGAGGCGGACGGCTCCGAGGAGCTTCTGTACCCCCAGGAGGCCCGCCTGCGGAACATCACCTACTCCGCGCCGGTCTTCATGGAGATGTCCATCGTTCGCGGCGGCGAGGAGGAACCGGAGACGGTCGTCGACTCGACGGAGACCAAGGTCGGCCGGATGCCGGTCATGGTCGGCTCGAACAAGTGCAACATGGCCGGGTTCTCCGACGAGGAGCTCATCGACATCGGCGAGGACCCCGTCGACCCCGGCGGCTACTTCATCGTCAACGGCTCCGAGCGCGTGTTGATGACCTCCGAGGACCTCGCGCCGAACAAGATCCTCGCGGAGTACGACACGAAGTACGGCGACGAGATCCAGGTCGCAAAGACGTTCTCCCAGCGCCGCGGGTACCGCGCGCTGGTGCTTTGTGAGCGCAACCGCGAGGGGCTCCTCGAGGTGTCGTTCCCGTCCGTCTCGGGCTCGATCGACTTCGTGACTCTCGTGCGTGCGCTCGGACTCGAGTCCGACGAGGAGATCGTCCACCGCGTCTCCGACGACCCGGAGATCGTGAAGTACATGCTCGAGAACCTGGAGGAGGCCTCCGTCCAGACCGAGGAGGAGGCCATCGAGGAGCTCGGCAAGCGCGTCGCCAGCGGCCAGGGCAAGAACTACCAGCTCAAGCGGGCCAACTACGTCATCGACCGGTACCTCCTTCCGCACCTCCACGAGGAGGGCGTCGAGGAGGAGGACGTCCGTATCAACAAGGCCTACTACCTCTGTCGGATGGCCGAGGCGTGCTTCGAGCTCGCGCTCGGTCGACGCGAATCCGACGACAAGGACCACTACGCCAACAAGCGGCTGAAGGTCTCCGGCGACCTGATGAAGGACCTCTTCCGGACGGCGCTGAACAAGCTCTCCCGCGACGTCAAGTACCAGCTCGAGCGGGCCAACATGCGGAACCGACAGCTCACCGTCAACACGGTGGTCCGCTCGGACGTCTTGACCGAGCGGCTCGAACACCCGATCGCGACGGGCAACTGGGTCGGCGGCCGGTCGGGCGTCTCCCAGCTCGTCGATCGGACGGACTACATGGGCGTGCTCTCGCACCTCCGTCGGCTCCGATCGCCGCTTTCGCGCTCGCAGCCGCACTTCGAGGCGCGGGACCTGCACGCGACCCAGTGGGGTCGCATCTGTCCCTCCGAGACCCCGGAGGGGCCGAACTGTGGCCTGGTGAAGAACTTCGCACAGGCGATGGAGCTCTCACAGGACGTCGAGAACGAACAGGGACTCAAACGCGAACTGGCGTCGATGGGTGTCGAGGGGATCCCCGGCATCGAGGGCGTCGAACGAACCACGGCGGACGACTAACATGGCATCAGAACGCGAGGCGAAAGTCTACGTCAACGGCAGCCTGGTCGGGACCCATCCGGACCCGGACGAGCTCGCCGAACAGATCCGAGAGGCACGGCGCCGCGGCGACGTCTCCGAGATGGTCAACGTCTCGGTGAAGGACCGCACGCGGGAAGTGATCGTGAACGCGGACGCGGGGCGGGCCCGCCGGCCGCTGATCGTCGTCGAGGACGGCGAGCCGCTGCTGTCCGACGAGGAGATCGAGGCGGTCGAGAACGACGACCTCGAGTTCCAGGACCTCGTCGACCGCGGCTACGTCGAGTTCATCGACGCCGAGGAGGAGGAGGACGTCTACGTCGCGATCGACGAGGACGACCTGGAGGAGGACCACACCCACCTCGAGATCGACCCGCAGCTCATCTTCGGGATCGGCGCGGGCATGATCCCCTACCCCGAACACAACGCCAGTCCGCGCATCACCATGGGCGCGGGGATGATGAAGCAGTCGCTGGGGCTGCCCTCCGCCAACTACCGGATCCGCCCGGACACCCGACAGCACCTGATGCACTACCCGCAGCTGTCGATGGTGAAGACCCAGACGACCGAACAGATCAACTTCGACGACCGGCCGGCCGCACAGAACTTCGTCGTCGCGGTCATGTCCTACGAGGGGTTCAACATCGAGGACGCGCTCGTGATGAACCAGGGCTCCGTCGATCGGGCGCTCGCGCGCTCGCACTTCTTCCGGACCTACGAGGGCGAGGAACGACGCTATCCCGGCGGCCAGGAGGACCGCTTCGAGATCCCGAGCCAGGACGTTCGCGGCGCGCGCGGCGAGGACGCCTACACGCACCTCGACGAGGACGGCCTCGTCAACCCCGAGACCAAGGTTGACGAGTCGTCTGTCCTGCTCGGCAAGACGAGCCCGCCGCGATTCCTCGAGGAGCCCGACGACATGGGCGGGCTCTCGCCGCAAAAGCGGCGTGAGACGTCCGTGACGATGCGGTCCGGCGAGGACGGCGTCGTCGACACGGTCACGCTGATGGAGGGCGAGGACGGCTCGAAGCTCTCGAAGGTGAAGGTCCGCGACCAGCGGATCCCCGAACTCGGAGACAAGTTCGCGTCCCGACACGGCCAGAAGGGCGTCGTCGGCCACCTCGCGCCCCAGGAGGACATGCCCTTCACCGAGGAGGGCGTCGTCCCGGACCTCATCGTCAACCCGCACGCGCTCCCCTCGCGGATGACGGTCGGCCACGTCCTGGAGATGCTCGGCGGCAAGGTCGGCTCGCTCCGCGGCGAGCGCGTCGACGGCACGCCCTTCCAGGGCGAAGAGGAGGAGGAGCTTCGCGGCTCCCTCGAGGAGAACGGCTTCAAGTCCTCGGGCAAGGAGGTCATGTACTCCGGCGTCACCGGCGAGAAGATCGAGGCGGAGATCTTCGTCGGGACCATCTTCTACCACAAGCTCTACCACATGGTCTCGAACAAGCTGCACGCCCGCTCGCGCGGCCCCGTGCAGGTGCTCACCCGCCAGCCGACCGAGGGACGCGCCCGCGAGGGCGGGCTTCGCGTCGGCGAGATGGAACGCGACACCGTCATCGGCCACGGCGCGGCGATGGTCCTCAACGAGCGGCTGCTGGAGTCCTCGGACGCGGAGAACGTCTACATCTCCGCGGAGACGGGACTCGTCGCCGTCGAGGACCGCGAACAGCGTCGCGTGTACGACCCGGTGACCGGCGACGAGGACGACATCCACGAGCTGGAGGTCAGCTACGCGTTCAAGCTCCTGCTCGATGAGATGATCGCCCTCGGCATTCGACCGAAACTCGAGCTGGAGGACGCGGTCTAGGAGGCACACCACATGTCAATGCAAACACCAAAAGAACTCGGCGGCATCTCCTTCGGGCTGATGGACCCGGAGACGTATCGGGACATGTCCGCGACCAAGGTCATCACGGCGGACACCTACGACGACGACGGCTACCCCATCGACATGGGGCTCATGGACCCCCGGCTCGGCGTCATCGATCCGGGCTTGGAGTGTCGGACCTGCGGATCCCACTCGGGGTCGTGTAACGGCCACTTCGGCCACATCGAGCTGGCCGCGCCGGTCATCCACGTCGGCTTCACGAAGCTCATTCGACGGCTGCTTCGATCGACGTGTCGCGAGTGCGGGCGGCTCGCGCTCGAGGAGCACGAACGCGAGGAGTTCAGCGAGCGCTACGAGCGCGCTCGCGAGCTCGGCGACGACCAGACTGACGTCCTGAAGGCCGCGGTGCGGCAGGCCCGCAAGGCCTCGACGTGTCCGTTCTGTGGCGACCCGCAGGCCGACATCAAACACGAGAAGCCGACGACCTACTACGAGGTACAGGACGTTCTCTCGGGGGAGTACTCCGAGCACATCGCCGAGGCGATGCAGCCGGACCCCGACGACGAGGAGGACACGGGCACCTCCCCCTCGGAGCTGGCCGACGAGACCGGGATCGCCCTCGATCGGATCAACGACATCCTCTCCGGCGAGTTCCGGCCGCGCGACGAGGACCGCCGTGCGATCGAGCGCGCGCTCGACGTCGACCTGACCGAGGAGGACATGAACAAGCTCATGCCCTCGGACATTCGCGACTGGTTCGAGGACATCCCCGACGAGGACCTCGAGGTGCTCGGCATCGACGCCGAACACTCCCGTCCGGAGTGGATGATCCTGACCGTGCTCCCGGTTCCGCCGGTGACCACCCGGCCGTCGATCACCCTCGACAACGGCCAGCGGTCGGAGGACGACCTCACGCACAAGCTCGTCGACATCATCCGGATCAACCAGCGGTTCATGGAGAACCGCGAGGCCGGCGCGCCACAGCTCATCATCGAGGACCTCTGGGAGCTGTTGCAGTACCACGTGACGACGTTCGTCGACAACGAGATCTCCGGAACCCCGCCCGCACGACACCGCTCCGGGCGTCCGCTGAAGACGCTCTCCCAGCGGCTGAAGGGCAAGGAGGGTCGCTTCCGCGGATCGCTCTCCGGAAAGCGCGTGAACTTCTCCGCGCGGACCGTCATCTCGCCCGACCCAACGCTCTCGCTCAACGAGGTCGGCGTCCCGGACCGGGTCGCCACCGAGATGACCCAGACGCTGAACGTCACCGAGCGGAACGTCGAGGAGGCACGCCAGTACGTCCGGAACGGCCCCGAGAAACACCCCGGCGCGAACTACGTTCGCCGACCCGACGGTCGCCGGCTCAAGGTGACCGAGACCAACTGCGAGGAGCTCTCTGAGAAGATCGAGGAGGGATGGGAGGTCAACCGACACCTGATCGACGGCGACATCGTGATCTTCAACCGGCAGCCGTCGCTCCACCGGATGTCGATCATGGCCCACGAGGTCGTGGTGATGCCCTACAAGACCTTCCGGCTCAACACCACGGTCTGTCCGCCCTACAACGCCGACTTCGACGGCGACGAGATGAACATGCACGCCCTCCAGAACGAGGAGGCGCGCGCCGAGGCGCGCGTGTTGATGCGCGTCCAAGAGCAGATCCTCTCGCCGCGGTTCGGCGAGAACATCATCGGCGCCATCCAGGACCACATCTCAGGCACCTACCTGCTCACCCACACGAACCCCGAGTTCACGGAGACGCAGGCGCTCGACCTGCTGCGTGCGACGCGGGTCGACGAGCTGCCCGAGCCGGACGGCGTGGACGACGACGGCCAGGAGTACTGGACCGGCCGGTCGCTGTTCTCCGAGCTCCTCCCGGACGACCTCGAGCTCGAGTTCACCTCCTCGACCGGCGACGACGTCGTCATCGAGGACGGCCAGCTCGTCGAGGGTACGATCGACGAGGACGCCGTCGGCGCCTTCGGCGGCGACGTCGTCGACACGATCACGAAGGTCTACAGCGAGACGCGCGCACGCGTCTTCATCAACGAGGTCGCGGCGCTCGCGATGCGGGCGATCATGCACTTCGGCTTCTCGATCGGCATCGACGACGAGTCGATCCCGGCGGAGGCCGAAGAGCAGGTCGACGAGGCGATCGACAACGCCTACGACCGCATCGATGACCTGATCGACTCCTACGAGGCCGGCGAGCTGGAGAGCCTGCCCGGCCGGACGGTCGATGAGACCCTCGAGATGAAGATCATGCAGACGCTCGGCAAGGCCCGCGACTCGGCCGGCGAGATCGCGGACCAGCACTTCGGCGACGACAATCCGGCGGTCGTGATGGCCCGTTCGGGCGCGCGTGGGTCCATGTTGAACCTCACCCAGATGGCCGGCTGCGTCGGCCAGCAGGCGGTTCGCGGCGAGCGGATCAACCGCGGCTACGAGGACCGCTCGCTCTCACACTACAAGCCGAACGACCTCTCGGCGGAGGCCCACGGCTTCGTGGAGAACTCCTACCGCGGCGGGCTCACCCCGCGGGAGTTCTTCTTCCACGCGATGGGCGGCCGCGAGGGGCTCGTCGACACGGCGGTCCGGACCTCGAAGTCCGGCTACCTCCAGCGTCGGCTCATCAACGCGCTCTCCGAGCTGGAGGCGCAGTACGACGGGTCGGTCCGGGACACCTCCGGCACGCTCGTCCAGTTCGAGTTCGGCGAGGACGGCACCTCTCCCATCAAGGTCTCCTCCAACGAGGACCACGACATCGAGGTCGAACAGATCGCCGACCGCGTGCTCTCCTCGGAGTTCGAGGACGACGCGGAGAAAAAGGAGTTCCTCGGCCGCAAGGAGCGTCCGACGAACATCTCCGAACACGCCGGTCCCGGGCTGAACAAGGCGCAGGGACTGGAGGTTGAGTCCGATGACTGAGACCGGCGCCGCGGCCTACGATCACGTCACCGACGACATCGAGGCGCTCGTCGAGGACACGGACCTGCCGCGACGTCTCAAGACCCGCCTCTACGAGACGATCGAGGAGAAGGCCGGAGAACACGGCGGGATCACGACCGATCAGGCGAACGACATCGTCACCGGCGTCGAGAACCGCTATCTCGACACCCGCGTCGATCCCCTCGATCCCGTCGGGACGGTCTCCGCACAGTCGATCGGCGAGCCCGGTACGCAGATGAGCGTGCCATACGACGAGCGCGTCATCGTTCGCCGTAACGGAGCGACTAACGTCGCCGAGATCGGAGCGATCGTCGATGACGTCGTCGACGCACGCGAATCTCGATCATTCGATGATCACGAGGTCGCGATCGCACCCGACGGGCTGGAGACGCTGAGTCTCGGCTCGGACGAGCAGGTCGCATGGAAGCAGATCGAGGAGGTTAGTCGTCACGAAACGCCGGACGAGCTCCTCCGGTTCGAGCTCGAATCCGGACGGACGATCCGGGCGACCAAGGCGCACTCGTTCGTCACTCGGCTCGAAAACGAGGTCGCCCCCGTGGCCGGTGAGCAACTCTCAGAGGGAGACTGGCTTCCCGTTGTAGCCTCCTTCGACGGCGAAAGTTCGGACGACGTCGATCTCCGAGAGTTCCTCCCCACGAGCGACTATTGGTACACCTCCACCCTGACCGACGGTGGTGTCGAGGCAGTTCCTGGCGGGGAGGATCAACTTCGCAACAAGCGAAACGCCCTCGATCGAGGTGAACTCGACGAACACGCCGTCTATCCCGTCGGTGGTACTGTTTCGCTTCCCGAGCGATTCCCGCTTGATGAGGAGACCGGATTCTTCCTCGGAGCGTGGCTGGCGGAAGGCTCAGTCACCGATCACTACGTCTCGGTTTCCAACGTGGATTCCGACTTCCAAGATCGAATCCGAGCGTTCGCGGAGCGGTTCGACCTGACGGTCAACGAGTACGAGAACGACAGCGGATTCGCACGAGGCTACGACATCCGAATCAACGGATCGATCCTCGCTGACTTCCTTCGAGAAACGTGTCTGGAGGACGGCAAAAAGACCGTCCCCGGCTTCGCGTTCGGCGCGAACGACGAGTTCGTTCGCGGAGCCCTTTGTGGGTACTTCAGCGGCGACGGGAACGTCGGCCGAAACGCAGTTCGATCCAGCTCCAGAAGCCACCGTCTTAGCGCCGGAATCGCTCTGTTGCTCGCACGAGTGGGCGTCCACGCGACGCTTGCAGAGCAGGATGGCTCACGGACGCTCCGGATCCCGAAAAAGCACGTCGGACAGTTCGCTGACCGCGTCGGTATGATCGGCGAACGCGGAGAAGAACTCCACAGTCTCGTTTCGGAAGTGGATGGAGACGGTCCTGATGTGACCGATCAGATCCCGAACTTCGGCGATGCGCTCCGTGATGTTGCCTCCGATGCCGGGATTCCAAGTCGGCAAGTGAACGCAGCATCGAACCGACAGCGAATCGGTCGCACGCGTCTGGAACGACTCGTCGACGAAGCAGAGACAGCAGGCGTCAACTCGGAGGCGCTCGATACGCTCCGTCGAGCTATCAACGGCGACGTCGTCTGGGACCGCATCGAATCGATCGAGACGGTCACGAGCGACCATGAGTACGTCTACGACTTCTCTGTCGCCGGACTGGAGACGTTCACCACCGCGGAGGGCGTCGTGACCCACAACACGATGAACACCTTCCACTACGCGGGCGTCGCCGAGATCGACGTCACGCAGGGGCTTCCCCGGCTCATCGAGCTGGTCGACGCCCGGAAGACGCCGGACACGCCGATGATGACGGTCCACCTCGAGGGCGAGTACGCGACGAACCGCGAGAAGACCCACGAGGTCGTCTGGTCCATCGAGTCGACGAAGATCCTCGCGCTCGGCGACGTCTCGACGAACGTCGCGGACATGCTCGTTCGGATCGATCTGAACGAGGAAACCCTGCTGGAGCGGTGGCCCACCCACACGGACCCCACCGAGGTCGCCGGGATCATCACGGAGACGATCGAGGACGCCCTCGGCGTCGACGCCCGACAGGCCGGCACCGTCATCGAGTTCGGCCCCAACCAGCCGAGCTACCGCGAGCTGCTCCAGCTCGTCGAGCAGCTTCGCGACGTCGTCTTCAAGGGCATCGAGGAGGTCGACCGCGTCGTCATCCGCAAGGAGCAGCTCGAGGACGACACGGAGGAGTTCGTCCTCTACACCGAGGGGTCGGCCTTCGGAGACGTCCTCTCCATCGAGGGCGTCGACGACACGCGCACCACGTGTAACAACATCCACGAGATCTACCGCAACCTGGGCGTCGAGGCGGCCCGCGAGGCCATCATCGACGAGACGATGAACACGCTCGAAGAGCAGGGGCTCGACGACGTGAACATCCGCCACCTGATGCTCGTCGCCGACATCATGACGAACAACGGCGAGATCGAGTCGATCGGCCGACACGGCATCTCGGGCTCGAAGGACTCCGTGCTCGCGCGGGCCGCCTTCGAGGTCACCGTGAACCACCTGCTCGACGCCGCCGTCCACGGCGAGTACGACGAGCTCGACGGCGTCATCGAGAACGTCATCGCCGGCAAGCCGGTCGCCATCGGCACCGGCGACGTCGACCTCCGGATGGGCTCACAGCCGTCCGGCGGCTCGAACCGGGCTGACGACTGATGCGGGTCGAGCTCTCCGACGAGGCGCGACGGTACATGGCGCGGTTCGACGAGATCACCGGCGTGAGGCCGATCGACTGCCTCGTGGAGGGCGACCGGCTCGTCTTCCTCGTCCCCGCGGGCGAGATGGCCGCCGCGATCGGTCACGGCGGCGAGACCGTCGCGCGGGTCGAGGACCGGCTCGACGCCTCCGTCGAGCTCGTCGAGAACGCGGACACCCCGGAGGCGTTCGTGGCGAACGCCCTCGCGCCGGCGGCGGTCCGAGCGGTGACGATCTCCGAACAGAACGACCGGGTCGCCTACGTCGAGGTGGCCGAGGAGGACCGCGGCGTCGCGATCGGCTCGTCCGGTCGGACCATCGAGATCGCGCGGACGCTCGCGAAGCGCCACCACGACGTCGACGACGTCCAGTTGACCTGAGATGGAACGCACGGACCGGAACCCGGAGATCGCCCTCGTCGCCGCGGTCGATCGCGACGGCGCGATCGGCGACGGCGAGGACGTTCCCTGGGAGTATCCCGAGGACGTCGAGCAGTACCGCGAACGCGTCGAGGGGAATCCCGTGATCGTTGGGCGTCGGACGTTCGATCTGATACGACGCACGCCCGGCGATCCCGTGATCGTCGTGAGCCGCGACGGGACGCGGGCATCGAGCGATCCGCGAGTCTCCTTCGCGACCGATCCCGGCCGGGCGATGGAACTCGCCCTCGAGGGACGTCGAACGAACCGCGTCTTCGTCATCGGCGGCGAGGGGATCTACCGATCGTTCGTCCCCTACGCGACGGAGGCGTACGTCTCGGAGATCCCCGAACGGAGCGGGGGCGAGGCGTACTTCCCGTACCTCGGCGCGGGCTGGGACGTCGCGGAGACGATCCCCTACGAGCGGTTCGAACTGGTGCGATATCGAAACGACTCGCCCGAGCCGGTTCCGGAGCTCGCGGCCGACGCTGAGGTCGCGGTTCTCGAGGGCGAAGAGGGACGAATGGACGACTGAGACGAGGAGCACACAACTCGGGGGGATCCCCGCGTAGTCTCGTAGCGGGCGACCGATCGGTTTTAACTATCCCTGTGTCTACTGCCACCCATGGGCATCGATACCATTCTGCTCGCGGTCGGCGCGGACAACGACGATCGAGTTCGACGGCTCGGCGAGGAGACGGCGGCCGTCGCCGGACCGTGCGGTTCCGAGGTCGTGTTGGCACACGTCTACACCGATGACGAGTACGATCGCAGTCGCGAACGGCTCAACATCGATCCCCAAAGCGAGGAGTCGTCACCCGATTACGTCGCGGGGCGTCACGCCTCGATCCGCGACCTCGAGGACCGAATGGACGAGGACGACATCGAGACCCAAGTTCGCGGCGTGGTCGGCGAGCGGGGGGAGTCGATCGTCGAACTCGCCGAGGAGGTGGAGGCGGACCGCGTCGTCGTCGGCGGCCGTCGCCGCTCCCCGACCGGCAAGGCCGTCTTCGGCAGCGTCGCCCAGGAGGTCATGCTCTCGGCGCCGTGTCCGGTCACCTTCGTCCGCCAGGACCTCCGCGGTAGTTCGTCATAGATTCCTCGACGGGCGGATCGTCGTGGAGTCTTCCACGGGTAGGGCATCGTGCTCACTCACGAGTAGAGCATCGTAGGAACCACGCGTGCGAATGGTCGTCCCGTCACACGCGAGGAGCAGGATCACCGCCATTGATGTGTCGCGGGGACCGTTCTCGGAGTGATGTATTACGTGGGCGTCGACCTCGGGGCCACGAACGTCCGGGCGGTCGTCGGCGACGGCACGGCGTCGATCCTCGGATCGGCCTCGACCGACACGCCGGCGGGTCCGGCCGGAATCGCCGTCACCGAGGCCGTCCTCGCCGTGATCCGCGAGGCGTGTTCGAACGCGGGCGTCGATCCCGGCGACGTCGAGGCGGCCGGCATCGCTTCCATCGGCCCGCTGGATCTGGCCGCCGGGGCCGTTTCGAACCCCGCCAACCTGCCGGACTCGATCGACACCATCCCGCTTACCGGACCGATCTCGGAGCTGCTCTCGACCGATCGGGTCCACCTGCACAACGACACGAACGCCGGCGTCATCGGCGAGCGGTTCCACAGCGATCGAAACCCCGACGACATGGCCTACATCACGATCTCGACGGGCATCGGCGCCGGCGTCGCGGTCGACGGACACGTCCTCTCGGGGTGGGACGGCAACGCCGGCGAGGTCGGCCACATGACCATCGACCCCGAAGGCACGATGACCTGCGGGTGCGGGCGGGACGGCCACTGGGAGGCGTACTGTTCGGGCCACAATGTTCCCGAGTACGCGCGGACGCTTCTGGATCGAACCGGGATGGAGACGCGACTCCCGGTCGACGACCCGGAGTTCTCCGCGAAGGACGTCTTCGATCTCGCCGGCGAGGACGAGTTCGCGGACCACGTGATCGACCGATTGGCGCGCTGGAACGCGATCGGAGTCGCAAACGTCTGTCACGCCTACGCCCCGCTCGTCGTCTCCCTCGGCGGGGCGGTCGCGCTCAACAACCCCGAGCTCGTCGTCGATCCGATCCGCGAGCGTCTCGCCGACATGGTCTTCGTCAACGTCCCGGAGCTCCGGCTCACCGAACTCGGCGACGAGGTCGTCGTCAAGGGCGCCCTCGCGAGCGCGCTCACCGGCGGCACGGGCGATCGGACGCGAGCGTAACCGCAAACCGTTTCGACGAACGCCCTCAGTCCCGATCGGACCGCAAGGTTCCAGGGGTTCGGGCCCGAAGCGGGGGTAATGAGCGAGGAGACGCTTGCGGAACGGATCGAGACGTGGATGGTCGGACAGATGCCGATCATCCAGATGCACGGCGGGACGAGCGTCGTGCGCGAGGCCGACCCCGAGACCGGCGAGGTCGTGATCGAACTCGGCGGCACCTGTTCCGGCTGTGGGATCTCGAACGTCACCGCCACCAACATCAAACGCGATCTCCTCTTGGAGTTCGACGACGTCGAGGACGTGGTCGTCCGGGTCCCCTCCTCGGGCGACTCCGGCTCCTCGACCGTCGAGGGCGGTCGCGGCGGCGAGCTCCAGTACGGAAGCGAGTCCCCCGACCACCTCTAGGCGTCGGACGCACCCAGCGAGCGCCGTTTCGATCGTCGGACCGTTTATGACCGCTCGCGTTCTCGCGTGAGATCATGAGGCGACTGCGGGCGATGACCTACAACGTTCGGTTCGCCGACTCGAGCGGCAGTCACGACCGCTGGCCGGCGCGTCGCGACGGCGTGGCGTCGCTCGTCCGGTTTCACGCCCCCGACGTGGTCGGGTTTCAGGAGCCGCGCGCCGGCCAGCGCGAGGACCTCCGTGAATCCCTGCCCGGCTACGCGCTGGTCGGTCGCGGGCGACTGGCGGACGGATCGGGCGAGGGCTGTCCGATCGCGGTTCGCTCGGACCGGTGGACGGTCCGCGATCACGACACCTTCTGGCTCTCGGAGACGCCCGAGCAACCCGGCGCCGGGTGGGACGGCGCCCATCCACGGATCGTGACGTGGGCCCGCATCGTTCCCTCGGAGGCAGAACGCGACGGAGACGCGGGCGCGTTCACCGTCTGCAACACCCACCTCGACCACCGGAGCGCCCGCGCACGCAGACGCGGGGCGGCGACCCTCGCCGACCGGCTGGCGACGATCGCCGAGGGAACGCCCGTCGTCGTGTTGGGCGACCTCAACTGTCGGGTCGGCGAGGAGCCCCATCGGATCCTGCGCGGCGTCGCGGATGGAACCGTCGAGAGCCGCGAGTCCGACGAGGATCGCCCGACCGTGGCGCTCGCGGACGCGGTCGAGTCGGCGCCGGTCCGCCACGGTCCGGACACGAGCCTCACGGACTTCCGCTCGCTCGTGATGAACCGGCGCATCGACCACGTGCTCGTCTCCGAGGGAATCGACGTCGACGCGGCCGCGACGCTCGCGGACCGCGACGACCGCGGCCGGTATCCATCGGATCACCTCCCCGTCGTCGTCCGGCTTCGGGTGTGAACGGGCGTCGAACGTGAACGTCCGGCTTCGGGCACCTCGATCGGGAGTGAACGTCAGGCGGGTCTGATCGCCTCGCTCGGCATGTCGCCGTCGACCGGACCTCCCTCAGGCGTATCGTTCGAGGACGTCCTCGTAGCCTCGCCTGGCGTTCTCGTAGGTCTCCCGGAGGTCCTCGATCGGCGTCTCGGTGGCGTCGACACGGAGGTCGTGGGAGTACGGCGCGATCGGGTCGTACTCGCGGGTCGATGCGACGAGGAGAGCCGCGGACCCGACCGACAGCTCCGTCCGCGAGTCGCCGCCGGCCTCCCGGCCCGCCGCGAGCGCGTCGACGAGCCGGCTCGCGAGCGGGTCCTCGCCGTGAGCGTGCGACTCGTAGGCCCGACGCGTCCGCTCCAGCACCGACGGCCCCTCCAGGTGTGTCCCCGCGACGGTCACGTTCTCGCCCTCGCGGTGGCCGGCCCAGCCGGGACAGTCGGCGCCGGTGTGTGCGAAGGTGTCCTCGCCGTCGACGCCGTGTATCTGTCGGCGTTCGCGCGCGTCATCGGCGCACAACAGCCCGCCGAGCGCGTCGTCGATCGCGAGCCCGTCGGCGAGATAGGACATCGCACGCTCGCCGAGTTCGGCGTCGACGTGCGACTGGACCGCGATCGCCGCGTCCTCGGAGGCGTACGGACACAGACGACCGACGCCGGGAAGCGGCGTCGTGACCGCGACGCCCAACCGGCGGTGACGCTCGCCCGAGCCGTCACGGAAGGCCTCGCGTACACAGAGGCTGAAGGTCACGGCTCGCCCGTGGGGTCGGTCCGCGCCGGAGCATCGGTCCGTTCCGGAGTCCGGGTTTCGCGTGCGCCCTCCGAGGCCGGCCCGACCTCGCTCGCGGACGGGGCCGAAAGCCCGAGCGCGTGCCGGAGGCCGAGCCAGACGAGCACCGTCGCGACGACGACGTCGAACCGGACCGGGATCGACAGGGCGGCGAGGTCCACGACGCCGATCGGTCCCGCGAGCACCACCGCCGCGCCGTGGAGGTACGTCGGAACGGTGAGGCCAGCGGCCGCGAGTTCCGGGCTCGCCCGTCCCGACCGAAGATCCTCGAGGCCGCGATCGAGCATGGGTCGTCCCGCGAAGAACAACACGATCCCCGAAAGCACCGCGACGTTGAGGTGGAAGCTGAACCCGCCCGTCATCCCGAGGCCCGCACGGAGGTGGTCCGCGATCGCGGGACCGAGAAGCCACTCGTGGCGGGCGGGATAGATGACGGTCGCATACGAGACCGCGACCATCAGTCCGGCCATGACCCCGGCCGCGACGCGCGCGTCGGCCCAGTGTCGCGCCTGTCGGTTCCGGAAGGCCCGATCGCGGCTCTCGACGGCGTGGCCGGCCGCGGCGAGCCGGCTCTCGAGCGCCTGCGCCGAGACTCTCGAGTCGTCGTATCGGATCCCGACCGTGGCGGTCCCGTGGCTGGCGGTCGCGTCGTGGACTCCCTCGATCGACTCGAGGGCCTCCTCGATGCGTCCCGGACAGCCGAGACACTCCATTCCGTCGACCTCGAAGGTGGTTCGTTCCGCCTCCGGGGACACCCGCGACGTCGACGGCGCGGCCGGTCCGTCCCGTCTCCCCTCCGTCGTCCCGCGACAGCGATCACAGCGATCGCGGTCGCGGCCGTTCTCGTCGGTCATCTCCCTTCGTCTCCCGTTCGTAGGGAGCCGTGGGCCGATCAAGAAAGCATCGCCTCGGTGCACTCCGCTCGGGGTGAAATAAACGCCCGGACAGCGCAAGCAGGTTCCGGACGACCAAAGCACCTCCCACGACCCAAGGACGTTTGTGCGCCGCGGGCCAAGCGCGCTCGATGACACGACCCTACGTCGTCGCGGTCGGCCGCTCGCCCGTCGGGCAGTTCGGGATGGCCGGCCGCGACCTCTTCTCGCTCGCGATCGAGGAGGCCTTCGCGGGTCTCCCCTCGCCGCGGGAGCTCGTCGACGCCCTCTACGTGGGCAGCCAGTCGGAGTCCTACGAACACCAGATCGTCTACGGCTCCCAGTTCGCCGAGTGGGCCGGACTCCGTCACGTCCCGGCCCAGCGCGTCGAGGGCTGTGCGGCCTCCGGGGGGCTCGCGTTTCACGAGGCGGTCTCGGACGTCGCCGCGGGCACACACGACGCGGTGCTCGCCTGCGGGGTCGAGACGATGAGCACCGGCGGCACGCCGGTCGCGACCGACTCGCTCGTGGCGGCCTCCGAGCGGACGCTCGGCCAACGCTCGGGGATCACCGCCCCCGGCGTCTACGCCATGCTCGCCCAACGATACCTCCACGAACACGACCGCTCGGAGGCCGACCTCGCGCGGATCGCGGTCCGGAACCACAGAAACGCGCGTGGAAACCCCATCGCGCAGTTCGACCGCGAGTTCTCCCTCGAGGACGTCCTCGAGTCGCCGCCCGTCGCGGATCCGATCAAGCTGCTCGAGTGTGCGCCCGTGAGCGACGGGTCGGCCGCGGCGATCGTCGCGAGCGAGTCGGTCGCAGAGCGGCTCGTCGGCCTCGAGAACGCCATCGCGGTCGACGGGTTCGCCGCGGTCTCGGACGCCCTCGCGATCGCCGAACACGACCTCACCCGCCTCAAGGGCGTCGAACGCGCCGTCGAGTCGGTCTACGAACAGGCCGGGATCGGGGCCGGCGACGTCGACCTCGCGGAGGTCCACGACGCGTTCTCGATCAACGAGGCGCTCTCGGCGGAGGCCGCGGGCTTTACCCCCGCTGGCCGCGGCCACGAGGTGGCCCTCGATCCCGACGAACGGTCCGCCGAGTGTACGGACGTCCGGGTGAACACGAGCGGGGGGCTGAAGGCCCGCGGCCATCCGGTCGGCGCGACCGGAATATACCAGATAGTCGAGGCGTACGAGCGGATCGTCGGTGCTGACCGACCGGACGGACCCGATCGCCGGATCGCGGACGCGGATCGGGCGCTGTGTCTCAACGAGGGCGGAACCGCCGACTCGATCACGACCGCCCACCTCCTGTCGGGGGTGGACGCATGAGCGACCGTAACGGCGAGGATCCGGCCGGACCTCCGGATTCGCCCACTGAGTTCGGTCCGTTCGACTGGCCGATCTACGGTTCGGGGGGTGATGACGAGGACGCTCTCGAGGGTTCCACAGAGGGGGTCGCCTCCGGAGACCCCGACCGGATCGCCCGCGCGAAACGGAGCCCCTTCACGGCCACCGGATTCTTCGAGGCGGTCGACGACGGCACGCTCCTCGCGGGACGGTGCGGGGAGTGTGGTGCCGCCCTGTTGCCGCCGCGTCCGCGCTGTTACCGCTGTGGCGCGCGGGAGATCGATCTCGAGGAGGTGGATCCGCACGCCGAGATCGCCTCGTTCACGCGCATCCACAACCCGCCGTCGGCGCTTTCGGATCTCGCGCCGTTCCCGGTCGCGATCGGGGAGTTCGAGGGCGGTGTGCGGATGACCGCGCGGGTCGACGCCGACTACGACGACCTCGCGATCGGCGATCCGGTCCGCCTCGAGTTCCGCGATCCGACCCCGGCCGACGAGGCCTTCGCGCTCTCCCACGAGCGGGAGTGGCCGATCCACGTGTTCGTCCCCGATCCGGAGTGAGTCGACGTCGGCACTCGGGAACTGGGTGCAAAACGACACACGCGGACGCGTTCAAAGGACGGCTCGAACCTCACGACGCGAGGGGTTCGAGACGATCGACCCTCAGTACGGCAGGAAGTAGAGCCCGAGCGCGTAGACGGGCGTCATCACGACGAGGAAGATGAGCGTGTACCCGAGGATGTCGCGGGCGCGCATCCGGGTGAGACCCAAGAGCGGCAGCGCCCAGAACGGCTGGAACATGTTGGTCCACATGTCGCCGGTGCTGTAGGCGATGACCGCCTGGCCGGCCGGGACGCCCTGTTCGACCGCCGCGCCGCCGACGATGCCGCCGATGACGCCCCACTCGCCGCCCGCGCTCGGGACGAAGAGGTTCATGAACCCGGCGAGCAGCCACGCGATGACGGGGAACGTCTCCGGCGTCGAGACGCCGACGAGCAGCGTCGCGATCATGTCGCCCAGCCCGGAGTTGGCGATGATGCCGAGGATGCCGGCGTAAAACGGGAACTGGAGGATGATCCCGGCCGCGCCCTCGGTCCCCTCGCGGATCGCGTCCATGTAGTCCGCGGGCGTCCCGTGAAGGAGCAACCCCACCGCGATGAACAGGAAGTTGAAGACGTTCAGATCGAGGGCGTCGCCGATCCCGGAGGTCGCGAAGTGGCGGACGACGTAGACGAACATCCCGGCCGCCACGCCGTACGCGAGGATCCGGCTCCGGTTGAGCGCGTCGGCCGGCGTTCGCGTTTCGCCACCGACGGCGGATTCGGTGACGTCCTCGGAGCCGTCGGCGTCCTCGGATCCGTCACCAGGGGCGTCCCCCTCGTCGCCGTCCGCCTCGAACTCCCCCTCGTCGAGCAGCCCCGGCGCGTACTCCTCGATCCCGGTCGCGTGGTGCTCCTCGGGTGCGAGCAGGTAGACCGTCGCGAGGATGAACACGAAGGTGAGCACCGCGAGCCCGGCGGCGTAAACGGTGAAGACGCTCTCGGAGAGCGGGACGACCCCGATGACGTCCTCGAAGACGTGGCCCTCGGTCGCGGAGAGCAGCGACGCGCTGCTCGAGAGCCCCACGTTGAAGATGAGCAGGCTCGTGTAGCCCGCCGCGCACAAAAGCGGGTAGTGGAACGTCCGATCGCGGGCGTGGCCCGCCCGTGCGACGAAGATGGCGATGATCGCGCCCACGATCAGGCCGATTCCCCAGTGTATGTAGCCCGCGATCATCGCGATCGCGGCGACGAACACGGCCGCCTGCTTGCCGTCCTTCGGGATCGACGCCACCCGTTCGAGCCACGAGCTCACCGCGTCGGAGACGGCGATCGCATATCCCGTGACGAGGATCAACACCATCTGCATCCCGAACGCGAGCAGCGCCCAGAAGCCGGAATACCAGTTGACGACGTTCTGGACCGGGCCGTCCGGGGTGAATACGTTCGCCGCGACGTACGCGAGCGCGGTCAACAACAACGCGAAGATGAACGGGCTCGGGATCCAGCGGTTCGCCCACTCGGCGACGCGGTCGCCGAGGCGCTGGATCGCCGTTGCACCTCCAGGTGACGATGACATATGCCTCCCTCTCTCGGCGACTCACAAGGCCGTTGATGCCCTGGCAACACTCGACAGTACCCGAAACGGCCGATCGCGGGCGGTCGCCACGCCGGTCGCGAGCGACAGCGGCCGATCGTCCCTCCGTTCACCTCCTCTTCCGAACGTTCGATCACCGATCGAGTGATCGGTTCCACACCGGGAGGCCGATGTCCGACCGAACGCGATCGCACGCGAACGTCCCGTCTCCGTCCGGAGGCCGGTGCGTTCGGGGCGACCCTCGAGTACCACCGCGATCGCGTCCGCGACGCCGGCAAGAATTCGCGTCGTCCGGCCGCTCACCGCGCGTCGCGGATCTCCTCGAGCGCCTCCGGGTTCTCGAGCGAGGAGAGGTCGCCGGGGTCCTCCCCGCGGTGGGCGGCGGCGATCGCCCGCCGGACGATCTTCCCGGACTGGGTCTTGGGGAACTCCTCGACGAAGGCGAGTTCACGCGGGGTGAAGGGCTTGCCGTGCTCGCGACCGACGAGTTCGCGAAGCTCCTCGCGGATCTCGTCGCTCGCCTCGACGCCGTCCTCGAGGACGACGTAGGCGACGACGGCGGTGCCGGTCGTCTCGTCGGGGACGCCCACCACCGCGGCGCGGTTGACCGCGTCGTGGTCGATGAGCACGCTCTCGATCTCCGCGGGACCGACCTTCCGGCCCGCCACGTTGAGCGCGTCGTCGGCGCGCCCGTGGAGGAACCAGAAGCCGTCCTCGTCCTGTTGGGCGAAGTCGCCGTGGTCCCAGAGGTCCTCGAAGGTCGACCAGTACTCCTCGAGGTACCGCTCGTCGCCCGACCAGAGGCTCTTCGTCATCGAGGGACACGAGTCGCGCGCGACGAGGTAGCCCCGCTCGTTCGACTCGCGGACGGAGTTCCCCTCGGAGTCCACGATGTCGATCGCCATCCCGAGGCCCGGCCCGCCGAGGGTACACGGCTTGAGCGGCCGGGTCGGCATCGGCATCAAAAAGCACCCGCAGATCTCCGTGCCGCCCGAGATGTTGATGATCGGCGCCTCCCCGCCGCCGACCCGGTCATAGAACCACCGCCACGACTCCGGATCCCACGGCTCGCCGGTCGACCCGAGCAGCCGCAGCGAGGAGAGGTCGTGCCCCTCGAGCCACTCGTCGCCGTGCTTCCGAAGCGCCCGGATCGCCGTCGGGGAGATCCCGAACGTCGAGATGCCGTGGCGGTCGATCATCTCCCAGAACCGGTCCGGCTCCGGGTGATCGGGGGCGCCCTCGTACATGAACACCGTGCCGCCGAAGGCGTGGTTGCCGATGAGCGACCACGGGCCCATCATCCAGCCGATGTCGGAGACCCAGAAGAACCGGTCGTGGTCCTTGTGGTCGAACCCGAAGTACACCTCCTTCGCACACTGCATGAGCGATCCGGCGTGGGTCTGGACGATGCCCTTCGGCGTGCCGGTCGTCCCCGAGGAGTACAACAGCATGGCCTCGTGTTCCGACGGGAATGCCGGCGTATCGTGTTCGGGATCCCGGGTCTCGATCGCCGCCGCCCAGGTGGCGTCGCGCCGGTCGTTCCAGGGGATCTCCGCGTCCGTCCTCGCTCTCGCTTCGGCCCCGGCGTCCGTCCCCGATCCATCGGCACCCTCGCCGCTCCCCGCCGGGGTCTCGCCGAGGCGGTCGTAGACCACGGTGTGCTCGACGTGGCCCGCCGCCTCGATCGCGGCGTCGGCATCGGCCTTCAGCCGGATCGGGCTTCCCCGGCGGTAGAACCCGTCGCCGGTGAACAGCACGCTCGCCTCCGAGTCCGCGATCCGCGTCGCGGTCGCCTCGGTGCCGAACCCGGAGAAGATCGGCACGGCGATGGCGCCGACCTTGAAACAGCCGTAGAGGATGGCGGTCACCTCCGGGACCATCGGCATGTACAACGCGACGGTGTCGCCGGCGCCGATACCGACCGACTCGAGGTAGTTTGCGACGCGGTTGCTTTGGCGATACAGCTCGTGGTAGGTGATCTCGCGGACGTCGCCCGGCTCGCCCTCCCAGATCAGCGCGACCCGGTTTCGGTTCGGCGAGTCGACGGCGGCGTGGCGATCGAGGACGTTGTGGGCGACGTTGATCTCGCCGCCGGGGTACCACCGCGAGAACTGCGGTCCGTCGGAGTCGTCGCGGACCGCCTCGTAGTCCGTCTCGAAGTCGACGCCCAGGTAGTCGACCATCTCGTCCCAGAACCAGTCGACCCCCGAGTCCGGCTCGCCCGGCACCTCGCGGGTCGTCCGCGCGATCAGCTCCTCGTGGTCGTCCATCCCGTGTTCGCGCATGAACGCGTGGACGTTCGTCGACTCCACGAACTCCCGGCTCGGCTCGTGAACGATCTCGTCGAGCGCCTGGGCGTCGTCCATCTCGTCGCGTCCGTTCTCGATGCGGCGGTAAGTACCTTTCTCGAGGCGCCGGGCCGCCCGCGCCTCACCCGAGGATCCGATCTCGAAGCGAACGCTCGCCGGGACGCTCCGTGAGAAGCACCGAGCAGTCGACGTCGTTCACGACCTCCATGTGCAGCGAGTCGGTGAGGAGGCGCGAGAGCAATCCCCGCTCGGTCGCGCCGAGCACGAGGACGGTGTTCTCGCCGGCCTCACGCTCGATCGCGGCCTCCACGTCGCCGGAGTCGTCGACGATTCGCTCGGCGTCGGGCAGCCCCTGATCGAGCGCCCACTCGGAGAGGAACGTCTCGCCCGCCTCGCGTTCCGCCGGGTCGTCGACCACGTGCAACAGCGACACCGCCGCGCCCGCGACCGTTTCGATCATCTCGGCGACCTCGGCGCCGAGCTCGGAGTTCGGCCCCCCCGCGGTCGCAACGAGGACCCGCGAGAGGTCGAGCCCGCGGTCCTTCACGACGAGGAAGTCGCTCGGCAGCCGGCTCGTGAGCTCGGTGAGGGGGCGTTCAGCCCGGGCGTCGCTCCACAGCCGGTCGTCGTCCCACCCCATCACCACGAGGTCGGGGTCGGTCCGACGGGCGGCGTTGAACACCTCCTCGAACGAGCGGTTCGTGATCACCATCGAGGTCCGCAGCCCGGCGTCGTAGTCGGCCGCGACGTCCCGGAGCGGCTCCATCAGCCGGTCGGACTCCTCCATTATGCGCTCGCGTTGACGCCGCCCCGGATCTCCGGGTCGCCGTCCGGGCGTCTGTATCACGTGGACGGCGTGGACGATCGCGTCCTCGTGTGCGCTCGCGAGCGTGCTCGCCAGACGAACCAGATCCGCTTCGGTCCGCGGGTTGGCGATCGGGACCATGACCCGGTAGGTTCCCTCGCTGGAGAGCCCCTGTTCCGTGGGATCGAGCATCGGAACGTACGACCGCCCGGACAGTCGACCGAAGGCCCACTCGCGGGGGGTGAGCCGACGTTCGATCCCCTCGAACCGCGCGGACTCGAGGCGGTCCTCGCTCGTCTGGAAGTAGTTGACGAGGGTGACGAGCGTCACGCCGCCGAGGGTGTTACCCAGGAGGACCGGCAGGACGAACCCGACGAGACCGGACGCGATCGCGAGCTCGCCGTGCAACACGAGGTAGAACGCCTCCGAAAAGGAGACGACGACGTGAAAGAGCCCGCCGATCGGGATCGCGAGGAAGGCGAGGTAGGTGACGACGATCCGGGAGACGGTGTCGCGCGCGCTGAAGCCGACCCAGACGACGCCGGCGACGATGAGCCCGGCGAAGACGGCCTTCGAGAACAGCGACCACCACGGCGTCTCGAAGGCGCCGTGTCGGCTCAACTCGAGCGCCTTCTCCGCGGCCGCCGGATCGAAGACGTTCCCGTATGCGAGCGCCGCCGTCCCGGCCGCGCCGCCGAGGAAGTTCCCGGCGAGGACGATGCTCCAGTGGCGAAGCAGCGTCGGCAGGCTCGCGAGCCGCTCGAGGGTCAACGCGACCGGCGGCAGCGTGTTCTCCGTGTACAGCTGGTAGCCGCCGATGATGATGTAGATGAACCCGAGCGGGTACAACACCGCGCCGACGATCGGGTGGTCCGTGGCCGCGGACGCGGAGGCGTACAACAGGAAGGTGATGCTGATCGCGAACCCCGCCGCGATGCCGCTGAAGAACAGCTCGCGGCCGCTCGAGGTGACCTCCTCGTCGGCCGCGGCGACGATCCGCTGGAAGACCTCGTCGGCCGAAAAGCGGTCTCGAACCGCCTCGCCGACCGCCGGGGCACCCATTCGCGACCGCTCGACCGCCTTGCGAACCGACTCGTCGAGCTCGCTCGGCGTCTCCTCGTCCGCATCACCGTTTGGATCGTCGAGATCACCGTGCTCCTCGAGATCGTCGTGTTCGTCGAGGTCGGCGTGGTCCGGGTCCCCCATCGTTCGCCACCTCACGTCCCTGCGACTTGAAGGTCACCGTCTCCGGCGGGGTTCTCGCGACGTCGGTTTCCCCTCGCCGCCGGTACCTTCTTCAAAGAGAACGCGTACGTCCGATCCATGGTCGGAGGATCGACCGATTCCGGAACGATGCTGTGGATCGAACGGTACGCCGATCGGACCGGCGTGGCCGCGCTTTCGGACCGGCTTCGAATGCGGCGCTTCGCCGCCCACCTGTTCGTCACGATCGTCTGGGCGATCGATCATCTCGTCGGACTGGCGGTCGGCGTCGTACAGGCGACGCCGATCGCGCTCGCCGGGAACTTCCTCGAGGTCGCCGGGCTGTTGCTCGCCGCGTCCACCGCGACGACGCTCGCAAGACGGTACCGGCGGATCGCACGCGACGTCGCTACCCACGGGACGGTGGACGACGTGGACTCCGCGGACCTCGATTTCGTCGACCGGGCTCTTCGACGGATCGACGCGGCGGCCCTCGCCGGCGTCTGGGGCTCCGCCGCCGAGGAATCCTCGGCCTGGGAGACCAACCCGGCGCCGCCGCGGCTTCGTCGGGGACTGCTCGCCTGCGGACTCCTCTTGCACGCCGTCTACCTCTTCGGGCTCGGGAACGTCGAGTTCGTGTTGTCCGCGATGGGGCCGATCGCCGGCGGGCTCGCGTTCTTCGTCATCATCCCGTTCGTCTACTACCCGATCCTCGCCGAGTTCCTCGCGGTCGTGATCAACGTCCACCTCACGCTTCCGGCCCGGATCCGGAACGAGCGCCTCCTCGACTTCGAGGACGTCTCGGGATACGGCGGACTCCGGCCGGTCGGGCAATTGATCGAGACGAGCGGCCACCGGTACGTGATCGGCTTGATCCTCTATACGCTCATCACGATCGTGACCGGGATCCGGACCGGCGCGATGAGCGGGAACGCCGAACTCGTCGCGGTCGACACCCTCTATCTCGCCGTCGGGACGCTCGTCGGCGTGCTGTTGTTCTTCTACCCCGTCTTCGCCCTCCACTGGTTCATGGCCAACCAGAAGGACGCGCGGCTACACGCGATCGCCACCGACGTCGCCGACCTCGAGGGAACGGGAACCACCTTTCCAGAGGTCAACCCGCAGTCGCCGGACGTCTCGAGGGAGTACATGAACCACTTCATGAACCTGAACGTGGCCAAACAGATGCACGAGTATCCGGTCTCGATGCAGCGTGTGACGAGCGTGGTCGTCGGACTGATCATCCCGTACCTCCTCGATTACGGCGCCGACCAGCTGATCGCCGCGGCCTGAGTGCCGGAGCGTCTTCGCGCCGCTTCGTGGCTCACCGACCCGGTCCACCTCGCCAACCTATTTACCGCAGTGTTCCGATTCCGCGACATGGAGTCCCACACGGTCGTCGGCGGCGGGGGAACGGAGCTACGTGTCGATACGGCGGGTCCGGTCGACGCCCCGCCGGTGGTCTTGATCCACGGCTACTCGCAGTCGCGGCTCTCCTGGTTCCGGCAGTTCGAGAGCGACCTCGTCGAGGACCTCCGCCTCGTCGCGCCGGACCTGCGTGGACACGGCGACTCCGGGAAGCCGGAGGGCGACGAGCGCTACCGCGATCCGAGGCTGTGGGCGGCCGACGTCCGGGCGGTGATCGAGGAGTTCGCCCCCCAGGATCCGGTCGTAGTCGGGTGGTCCTACGGCGGGCTGGTGCTCGCCGACTACCTCTCGATCGAGGGGACGGAGGACGTGTCCGGGGCGGCCTTCGTCGGCGCCATCACGGAGAAGGGAACCGACGCGGCCTCCGAAGTTGCCGGGCCGGAATTCGCGGCGATGCTCGAGAACCTCGAGACGCGCGACGCCGAGGAGAGCGTCGATTCCCTCCTCGAGTTCCTCGACATCTGTACGGAAACGCCCCTTTCCGCCCGCGAGCGCCACCTCCTGCTCGGGATCAACGCCCGCTGTCCGCCGCGGGTCCGCGAGGCCCTGCAGGCGAGAACCGGCGCCCACGAGGACGTCATCCGAGAGTTGGACGTTCCCGCCCTGTTCCTCCACGGTGCGGCCGACCGGGTCGTCCTGCCCGCCGCCGCGAGGCGCCACGCCGACCTCGTGGCCGACGCCGAGGTCATCATCTACGAGGGCGTCGGTCACTCGCCGTTCCTCGAGGTTCCGGAGCGGTTCAACCGCGACCTTCGGGGGTTTACCGAACGAGCGTTCGGGGAGTGACGCCCGGCGACGACGGCAGCTCGACGGGCGTCACAACCGACACCCGGCGACGGCGTCGGTCTCGATTGGTGCCGACCTGCGGGTCAGAGCACGAACGTCGCGATCACCGGAACCGCATCGACGACGATGATCCCGAAGAGGCTCTGGCGTTTGATCGGCCAGGTCGGAGCGGACTGCAGCGACTCCCAGGCGGGGACGTCCGTCTCGAGTTCGGTGTGACCGTCCGCGTCCTCGCCGGCTTGCGCTCTCGCGGCGCGCTGTAGCTCCTCCATCCGTTCGCGCCGGCCCTCTTCCATCCGGCGATGAAGCCGCCAGAAGGAGTGATAGAGCCAAAAGAGGACCAAGAAGACGTAGGCCGCGACCGGTCCGAGGTACAACACGACCCAGGTCACGGCGACGAGCGGGCCGCCGAGGCCGCCGTCGGGGAGGTTCAAGATCCCCTCCGCGTAGAAGCGGTAGGCGACGTATCCGCCCGCGACGAGCAGGATCGCGTTCACCCGCGTCGCGAACCGACCCAGGTCGCGAAACCCGCCGTGTTCGTCCGGGTGGAACGGCTGGTAGCTCAACGCGTCGCTCCGCAGCAGCTCCGTGAACGCATAGACGAGCATGAAGACGTCATAGAGGACGGCGACGACGAACAGCGTCACGAGCGAGTAGGCCGCATACGAGAGCGTCCCGACCCAACTCCACGGCGTGATGAGCATGGGCAACAGGATCGGAACGAGCGCGACCACCACCGCGAACGTCACCGACTCCGGGAGTTCCACCGGACCGAACGAGATCGTGTCTCCGAGCGTCTCCGTGAGGTCGTCGTAGAACGCCTCGTAAGTCTCGCGATCGACGATCGTCGTCGAACCGAGGTTCGCGAGGAGGTTCTCGGTGCGAAGCGCGAGCCCGTCGTAGACGAGGTGGCCGGCGACCAACACGAACAGGAAGTAGCCCGCCTGCACCGTGGCCGCCGGGTCTGCCCCCGTCCCCGCGTTCGTCCACGCGACGTAGGCCGCGTGGACCGTTCCGGCCGCAAGCGGGATCGCGGTCGCGAAGAACACGACGCTGCGGTGGACCGTCGAGCCGCGAAATCGCGATCCGAACAGCCGGTAGAGCAGGTACAACCACAGGCCGCCGACCAACAGCCCCGGCACGGCCACGATCGCCGTCGAGACTCCGATCGAGGGGACCGAAACCGCGAGGCGGCCGGACCGGCCGTACTGGACGATCGTCGTCGGAACGTACACCGCCAGGACGGCGAGCAACGCCACCGGAAGGTTTCGAAGCACCGCTCGCGTGATCCCCGTCGTGAACTGCACCGCCGGCCGCTCGCCTTCGGCCGGCGTCTCGGTTCGATCGTCGACGGGAGGGACGGCACACGATCGGTAGAACGGCCCCCGATCGTCGGTCCACCGCTGCCAGTCCGAGCCGTATTCCGATCGTCGCTCCGCTCGTACCTCCTCCCCCTGTGCCTGCTCGGTCTCGCCCTCGACCATGTCTCCGCCATTTTCCGTCGTCGAGTTAGGCGTTTTGGCGGGACGGGAGTGAACTACCCCACCCCACTTCGCTCATCCTGACGGGTTCACTCGTTGAGGGTGTCGCCGGAATTCTTCGAGTTCCGGCTGCTAACCAGAAGTCCGTGACTTCTGGTGATGGGGCTCGTCCGTGTCCTCGGCCTCGAACCCGTCCGGGTAGGCGTGGATCCGGCACGTAGCGTCACCGTTCCGGACCTCAGGGCGAGGTGAGGAGCCGCGCCAGAACGTATAAGTCATTATCGCAGTAATCATTATTCAAAGTATGACTTTCTATGATCGGGGAGAGGAGCTTACTGCGCTTTCAGACGCGTTTGAGTCGCCCGGTTCGGACGTATTCGTCGTCTACGGGCGTCGGCGTGTCGGCAAGACGGAGTTGCTGAAGCAGTTCTGTACTGATCGGCCGCATATTTACTTTCTCGCGGCACAGGAAGCCGAACACCGGCAGCGCGAGAAGTTCATCGATCAGGTTGCAGCGTTCTTCGACGATCGCACCCCACGGATCGACGGGTGGGACGAGGCCTTCGACTACCTCGGGGAGAAACTCCAGTCCGAGGCAGTTGTGGTCGTCATCGACGAGTTCCCGTACCTCGTCGCGGAGAACGACTCGGTACCATCCTACGTACAGGGAGTCGTCGATGAACAACTCCAGGAAACCGATTCGATGCTGATTCTCTGTGGATCAAGCGTGAGTACGATGGAATCGGAGGTACTCGGCCACGAGAGTCCGTTGTACGGTCGCCGCACGGGGCAACTCGACGTGCGGCCGTTCTCGTTTCAGCAGGCCCGTGAGGTCATCGACTACGAGACGGTAGACGCGATTCGATCCTACGCGATCACCGGCGGAACGCCGATGTATCTCACGCTGTTCGATTACGGACGATCGCTCGCGGACAACGTCCGGTCGCAGGTGCTATCGCCGTCAGCAGTACTGTACACCGAGCCGGAGTTTTTGCTTCGAACCGAGCTCCGAAATCCCGCCCGGTACATGAGTATTCTCGAAGCGGTTGCGCTGGGGCACACGACGCCGAACGAGATCTCGGGAGCGACGGGAATCGATGTCGGTCCGTTATCGAAGTATTTGCAGACGTTGCGGCAGCTCCGACTGATCGATCGGGAAGTTCCCGTGACAGCGTCCGGGAAGAAGTCCAAGCGGTCGCGGTACCGCGTCGCTGACGGGTTCCTCCGGTTCTGGTTCCGGTACGTCGAGCCGAACCGTTCCAGCATCGAGGAAGCACCGGACATCGTGTACGATGGAACGATCGCTCCGGATCTCCCGACGCACGTCGCCACCACGTTCGAGGACGTGTGCCAGGAGGCCGTGTGGGAAGGAATTCGACGCGGCAAGTTCGAGCCGTACTCGGAGGTCGGCCGCTGGTGGTACGGGGAAGAGGAGATCGATATCGTCGGTCTCGCACCGAACGACGATCGGATCCTGTTCGCCGAGTGCAAGTGGACATCGGATCCAGTCGGGACGGCACTCGTCGAGGAGCTACAGACAAAAGCGGGGAACGTTAGATGGGGGCCGGATGAGCGGGAGGAGCGCTTCGCGCTGTTCGCAAAGAGCGGGTTCGTCGAGGGACTCGAAGATCAACTCGACGAACGCTGGTCGCTATGGAGTCTCGCAGAGATGGATGATCTCCTCACGCCGTCCTGAAGGTGGTACTCGTCAGCGTTGAACTGTGAGATTAATGCCGCCTCCCGGATTGTGAACTTCCGAAAGACTCGCTTCACTCGTCTTTCGACTTCCCGCTCGCTACGCTCGCGGGAACGGGGACAGCTCGATCTTCACTCGAGTGCGAAAACTACTCGAATGAAAATCGTGTAGAAGCCGGATGCCGCCTCCCGGATTTGAACCGGGGACAGCTCGATCTTCAGTCGAGTGCTCTCCCAGTCTGAGCTAAGGCGGCTCGCACCCGAACCAAAGCCCATTCCGGACAAAAGGATTTCGAAACCCGGCGCGGGGGAACGGGTGCAAGCAAGGCGTGGTTGGCCGTCACACCGCATCAAAAGTGATCAGTATCAATCCGCCTTCGGCCGGGTGTAACGAGTCTGATCGACGGAGCGGACATTGGCGACGGCGACCCCGAACCGGGAAGGGACGGAGAAGAAGCGTCAGTTCGATCTAGGGAGGCCACATCCGGTCGAGGCGAAATCGATCAGCGTAATTAATCTGCGGGTTGGCTATTTCGGGAGGTTCAACTCGGAGTGAGATGGAGTTGCTGAAGGCCTCGTCCGGAACCAGAAAGAACGTATCATCTTCGGGATGTTCAAGAGCGTAATAATCGACAGCATCTCCGTCGGCGTCGAACCGCAATGATCCGTTCTCGATCCATGTCGAGGCGACACGTACCCGATACTCCGACTCGTTATGAGAAACGACGAGCGTTCTATTATTTCGACCAGGAACGATCGACGGTTCAGTTCCGTGTTCTCCCAACCGGTCTGCAAGACGTGAGAGCGGTTCAATTGAGCTAATCGGAGGAACCGGATCGATCTCTGGCGGCCAGTTGTTTTCAAAGGCGTACGCCTCTACTGAATTTGAACGAGCGAAAGAACGACTCGTATTGGCGGGCCGGAAAGAGATCGACCGGTCAAAATCATTTGCGTTGACCGCGAGTAGTCGTTCCAGTTCAGCACAGTAGACGAGATAGTGATCGTGGGACTGACGCGGTACGAACCGGATACGACCATCTATGAGCCATCCAGTCTCGATACCGACAGAGCGAATCTTTTCGTGTGAGTCAACAAATAGGACGGTCCGGGAGTCATCTCCGGTAGGATCGGTGAAAATTGATTCGTCCGTCTCTCGCAAAGCATCGACAGCAACGGAAACAGCGGACAGTTCCTGTTCTTGGTTTTCGAGAGGCCATTGGTCGTCAAGACGGTATTCCTTTGCCCAGTTGATCTGATTAGTGTCTTGTCGAGGCGAATCAACACGGAGATACATCGACGTCCCGACCTCAGCAGAATCGATGAAATACGTTTGTTCCGTTTCATAACAGTAAACTAGAAAACAGTCGACATCGTCTCCATATCGCTGATAAACGTGTCCTGAAGAATTGGTATGTTGACTAACACCCTTGAATCGAATTACACCGTCTTTTAGACGTCCTGTTTTGATCTGTGCCCGTAGCAAATTACCACTTGGCTGCTCAAGGACGACATCATAACGTTCGTTGTCCCCGATCGGGGTCGAAACGCTAATACACCGCCTTTTGAGTTCGGTAATAACGATCTGCTCGGTAAGGTCTCCGCGTCTGTGTGATTCCATATGGTTCGTGTCGCGTCATCTGGTTTGGTTTCTACCACCTTAACATTTGCATATGTGCAGATGTCTATTGAGAAGAACACCAAGCAGATATCAGGTGGAAATATAGAGAACACATGGCGCGCACACGGGCTCTACTCACCGAGACAGAGCGAGAACATCTTCAATCGGACACACCCGGATCGAAACGATATCAGACGGTTTCACGAATCAGAAACAGGATAGAAGACGAACTGGGAACGGACGTAGAGCTACTCAAAAACCATCACCCGGAGCTGTACAAAGAACTGAGACAGGTTGTGTGTGATAACCACGAGTGACGCAATGGGGCCGCTGAGAATCGAACTCAGATCCACTGCACCCAAGGCAGCGAGGATACCACTACCCCACGGCCCCGTACCTCCTACTACCCGGATGGCCCGCTAAAGGGTTTCGTTCGTGCGGGATTCGACCACCTCGACCGCCGGTCGCCCGCCCGATCGGCGTCCGGTTTGGTCTACCGATCGTCGTCCTCGCGAAGCTCCAGCTCCGCGACGAGGTCGTAGGGGTCCGTCCCGTTTCGGATCCCGTTCAGGATGAAGAACGCCTCGTCCGGGGAGAGGAAGTGCCGGGTGATCCCCCGGCCGAGCGGGGTCGGCTCGAACCCCTCGATGAACTCCCACTCCAGCAGCTTGCCGACGGCGTGTTTGGTGGGAACGTCGCCGATCATCCGGTCGTTGAGCCGTTTGGCCTGCTTGCCGGCGACGGTGACGTTCGCGAGCGTCTCCTCGACGGCGGCGGTCTCGTCGTACAGCGTCGCGACGTCCTCCATCTCGCCTTTCAGGAGGGTGAACGCCACCTCGTCCTCGGTCCGCTCCATCGAGTTGTGGTAGGTGCAGTCGGGCTCGACGAGCAGGTAGACGGTGCCGCGGTCGTGGTAGTCCGGCCGGCCCGCCCGCCCGAGCATCTGGGAGAACTCCTGGACTGAGAGCCACTCGATCCCCATCGCCAGCGAGTCGAAGATCACCTGCGAGGCGGGGAAGTCGACGCCGGCCGCGAGCGCGGCCGTGGTGACGACCGCGGAGAGGTCCTGATCGAGGAACTGCCGTTCGACCTGCTTGCGGCGGCCGTACTCGAGGCCGGCGTGGTAGGGCGCCGAGGCGTACTCGAGCTTCCGGCTGATCTCGTGACAGCGCCGCCGGGAGTTGGTGAAGACGATCGTCTGGCCGCGGTACCCCTTCGAGGACTCCCGGTCGAACTCGCGTTTGACGAGCTTGTTCGCGATCCGCGTCTTCTCGCGGCCGTCCGCGAAGGTGACGTGGCGTTCGATCGGGACGGGTCGTTCCTCGAACTCGATGAGCGTGGCCTCGAGCTCGCCGGCGAGCCACTCGGGGTTGCCGACCGTCGCCGACAGGTAGACCCACTGGGCGCCGTCGTAGCCCGCACGCTCGGCGGCGCGCCGCTCGCTGTAGTACTTCAGCCGCGAGATGAGCCCGTCGAGGCGGTGGCCGCGCTCGCCCTCCTTCAGCGTGTGCACCTCGTCGATCACGACCGTCCCGACGTCGCCGAGATCCTTGCCCGTCCGCAGCGCGTGGTCGATCCCCTCGTAGGTCCCGACGATCACGTCGGCGTTCGGGTCGAACCGGGTTCCGTCGTCGTCGATCCGCGAGGATCCGACCCGGATCGTGACGTCGAGGACGTCGCCGTACCGGTCGCGGAGGTCCTCGTGTTTCTGGTTGGCGAGCGCGACGAGCGGGACGAGAAAGAGGAGCTTGCCGTCGCCCGAAAGCGCCCGATCGATGCCGGCCAGCTCGCCGACGAGCGTCTTGCCCGTCGCCGTGGCACTCACCACGAGCTGGTCGCGGCCATCCAGGAGTCCGTTCCGCACGGAGAGGCTCTGGACGGGAAGCAGCTCGTCGAATCGGTCGCGGGTGCGCTCGGCCAGCTCCGGGTGGAGGTCGAGGTCCGCCGTCCGGACGGGACTCACGTCGTCGACGGTCGCGGACACCTCGTCGTACTTCGTCAGGTCGGGATCGAGCCCGCCCGAAAGCAGGTTCGCGATCCGGTCGAGGTCCTGGACCTCCATGAGAAGCTCCTCAAGGCGGTCCTCGGCCGCGCTCGTGAACCCGCCGCCGTTCGTCCCGCCGGCGCCGCTCGCGAAGGACAGCTCGCGGTCGAGCTCGCGTTTCGCACACTCGGGACAGATGTGCTCGTCGTTGTGGGCGATCGCCGTCTCTCCCGTGATCGGCGAGTAGCGCCCCTCGGCCGCACACCGACGACAGGTCCGCACGACCGCCGCCTCGAGCTGGTACCCGTCGAGGGCGGCGCGGAGTCGCTTGCGTCCCTCCGGGGAGGTCTGTTGGGAGATCCGTATCCGCGAGGCGCCGCGCGCCAGCTCGACGAACTCCTCGGGGCGGCGCGGCTCGGCGTCGTCACCGCGGACCGCGTGGAACTTGCCCGGACGCGGGCCGGCGTCGGTGTCCTTCAGCTCCAGGCGCCCTCGGAACACGCGCGAGCCGTCGCGGACCGCGGCGACGACGTAGTGGCCCCGCGCCTCGTGGAGGAACAGCGTTTCGACGTCGGCGAGCTGCGTTGACACTACCGGCGCGTAGGCGATCCGGCTACTTCAGCGGTTCGTCTCGGGGTGTGGCGTGCGATCGGACCACGCAGGACGGCGGTCGTCCGCGACCTCGCCGGGCAACTCGAACCGCCCTCGTCGACCGATCCGAACGCAGACTCGCCGAACGACACGAACGCGAATGGTCGGGGAGGCGCCCCGACGGGAAAGCCCTTTCAACGCCGGGTACTCCCGTTCTGACATGTACGACTTCGCCGTGGTCGGCGTCGGCCCCGCCGGCGCGCGGTTCGCTCGCCGGGCCGCCGAGGCCGGCCACGACGTCGTCGCCCTCGAGAAGGGCGAGGTCGGTACCCCGCTCGCGTGTTCCGGCCACGTCTCCACGGACATCTGGGAGTACGTCCCGGACGACGCGAAGCCGAATCTCCGACAGAACCGCGTCCGCGGCGCGCGGTTTCACGTCGGCGGTCCGGGGTCGCGTTCGTATCCCTTCTACAAGCGCGAGGCGGTCTCGAACGTGATCGACCGCGTCGAGCTCGATCGCACCCTCTCCGATTGCGCCCGCGAGGCCGGCGCGGACGTCCGGGAGGGCCACACCGTCACGGGGATCGACGAGCGCGCCGACCGGGTCGTCCTCGAGGTCTCGGTCGCCGAGAGCGCGGGGGGCGGCACCGAGACGATCGAGGCCCGGATGGTCGCCGGCTGTGACGGTCCCGTCTCGCGCGTGCGGCGATCGCTCGATCTGCCGGAGCCCGAGGAGACGCTCCACGGCGTGCTCGCGTTCGACTCGGAGCCGGACGACGGCGACTTCGTCGACGTCCACCTCACGGCTCCGAGATTCTTCGCGTGGCGGATCCCCCGCGGGAACGCCGGGGTCGAGTACGGCCTCGCGGCGCCCCCGAGCGCGGACGTGACGGACATGTTCGACGCCCTCACCGACGCCTACGGCGTCGAGACCGACCGCTTCTGCTCGGGAGCGATCCCGATCGGCCCGCCGGGGACGGTCACGAGCGATCGCGCGTTCCTGATCGGCGACGCGGCCGCCCAGACGAAGCCGTTCACCGGCGGCGGGATCCTCTACGGGATGACCGCCGCGGACGCCGCCGCAGACCGGATCGAACCGGACGACCCGACGACGCTCGCCGACTACGAGTCGGCCTGGCGCGATCGGCTCGCGCGTGAGATCCGGCTCGGCAAGCTGGTCCGCGCCTGCTACTCGCTTCCCGAACCGGTCCAGCACGTCGGGCTCCGCGCGCTCTCCGGGGAGATCGGCGTCCACATGGATCGGCCCTCCTCGTTCTTCTCCCGCGAGCAGTTCCGCCGACTCCTTCGGTAGGGAAGGTGTGGAGCCAACTGGCAGCCCCGCGTCCTATTCGATCGCGGAGGCGTCGGACTCCTCGACGATCGGAACGTGAAGCGTGACGATCGAGCCGCGTGGTTCGTTCGGGACGTAGGAGACTGCTCCGTCGATCGCCTCGACGGCCCAGCGGACGAGCCAGAGACCCATCCCCGAGTCGTGGTCGGTCGGCGTCTCCGCGGTTCCCTCGAGGGCGTTTCGCTCGCCGACCGGGATCCCGGGACCGTCGTCGACGACGTGGACGAGCACGTCATCGCCCGCCCGTTCGAGGAGCACCTCGATCGTCGCATCCGCGCCGGCGTGCTCGATGGCGTTCGAGAGGAGCTCCTCGATCGCGAGTTTCAGGCTTCCGTTCGATCGCACCGCCGCGGTCCGGAGATCGCAGTCGATGTGAACGTCGGGTTGTCGTTCCTCGACGGCGTCCACCACCTCCGTGATCAGGTGGTCGATCCGGACCTGTTCGGCCACGTCGGCGTTCCGCATCGCCGAGCGAAACCGTCGAGCGGCGTCGGCAAGCGAGATGAGGCTGTCCGCCGCCCGGGTGATCGCCGCCGCGTGTTCCGCGGGATCGCCGTTTCCGGCCCCGATCTCCGCCGCGTGGCCCGTGACGAGGTTGAGCCGGTTGCGCAGGTCGTGGCGAAGCACCCGATCGAGCACCGCCAGGCGCTGTTCGCGCTCGTGGCGGTCGCTGACGTCGCGTTGGAACCCGAGGAAGTACTCCACCTCGCCGTCGTCGCCCTCGATCGGCGTGATGTCGAGCTGGTTGTGCCACTCCGTACCGTCGGGCCGGCCGTTTCGGATCTCCACGGAGACCGGCTCGCCGGCGTCGATCGCTTCCCGCAGTCGGTCGACCGTCTCCGGGTCGGTGTTCTCCGTCTGCAGGACCCGCGGGTTTCGGCCGAGCAGTTCGTCGCGGGAGTAGCCGGTGAGACGCTCGAACTCGTCGTTGACGTAGATGAGCGGGTTGTCCGGAAGCGAGGGATTCGTGATCGAGATGCCGACCGTCGCGGCGTCCATCGCCCGCCTGTACAGCTTGAGCTGCTCCTCGCGTGCCTGACGCCGCGAGATGTCGTGGGCGAGTATCTGGACGGTGTCGCCGCCCTCGTCGTCGATCCGGGCGATGGCGAGTTCGGCCGGGATCGCGTACTCGTTTCGCCGGAGGGAAGCGTCGACGAACTCGATGGCGGCACCCGGCGCCACCGACTCCACGATCGAGGCGACCCGATCGCGGTCCGCCTCGTCGACGAATGACACGAACCGTTCGCCCTGGACGTCGCCGTCTCGAACGCCGAGCGTCCGCTCCCCGGCTGCGTTCACGTACTCGATCCGGCCGTCGCGGACCAGAAACACCGCCGCCGGCGTGTGCTCGAGGAGCCGCCGGTACCGCTCGCGACTCCCCGCGAGCTCCCGCGAGAGCCGGCGCGTCCGGAGTGCGCCCTCGAGGCGCCGCTTCAGGATCGGCGTTCGAAGCGGGGTCGAGACCACGTCGGTGACGACCGCGGCCAGCTCCGCGGGCAGGGCGGCGAGCGCCTCGCCGGTGTCCTCGGAGGTGAGAAGCAGCGTCGGAAGCAGCACGCTCGAACGGCGCTGCCGCTCCGTGAGGACGTCGGCGACCTCCCCGAGCGTCCGGCGATCGACGATACACAGATCGAACCGCGCCGCCTCCATCTCGGCCGAGCCGAGCCGAACCGGTTCGTACCCGCGCTCCTCGAGCCAGGAGACGAGAAGCCGCTCGTGCCCCTCGCGGGTCAGACAATACGCGATCCGGGTACGGGGGTCGCGGCCGTCGTTCTCCTCGCGCTCTCCGAGCGTCACGCCCCCGTCGACGGCATCGACCGCCGGACGAGCGATCCACGGGGACTCGGAGGGATCGCCTCGCCGTTGGATGGGGTCGTCCGGACGGCGATTGCGACCCGACGGACCCCCGGCTGGTGCCGTCTCGTCGCCCCCCGATCCGTTCGACGCCTCGTGGTTGCTCATGTGCTCAGGTCGGTCGGTTACCCTCGGCGTCGACGTCGGTCTCCCCAACGGTGCCGGTCCGCTCCTCGTGGACGAACTCGGGCGTGCCCGTGAGGATGCCACGCAGTCCCGAAAGCGGTTCCCCGAGAACGAGCCCGTCGTTCGTGATCTCGAACTCGCGGAGCGTCCGCTCGAAGTCGCTCGCGCGTTTCTTCAACACGCCGGCGGCCTTCCGCAGCTCGCCCGACACCTCGATGTAGCGCAAAAAGAGGATGTTGTCGGCGAGGTAGCTGATCTTCGAGCTCGTCGGCGTGAACTCGCCGGTCACGGTCCCGACGTCGTCGACGAGGATCACGGTGACGCCCATGTTCCGCAGGTACCGACAGAGCGCGTGCAGCTCGCGGACGAGGTCGTCCGACTCCCCGCGAAGCGAGAGGCGATACCCCGAGATCCCGTCGAGCATCACGACGCGCGCGTCCCGCTCTTCGACCTCCGTTCGCACCTGCGCCGCGAACTCGTCGGGCGAGACGGAAAGCGGCTCGATCTCCTCGATCGCGAGCGACCCCTCGTCGATCATCTCGTCGATCGGGACGCCGATCGACCGCGAGCGGTGGAGGAAGGTGGCCATCGACTCCTCGAACATGTAGATCGCCGACCGCTCCCCGCGTGCGGCCGCCTCCTTCATGAAGTGGGACCCGGTCGTCGTCTTGCCGACGCCGCTGGGGCCCGAGATCACGGAGACCGTACCGCGCTCGATCCCGCCCGAGAGGAGCGCGTCGAGCTCCGAAACGCCCGACGAGACGGTTTCGGCGGTGAACTCCCTCGAGTGGATCTCCGGGGCGAGACGGGGGTAGACGCACATCCCCTCGTCCGTGATTCGCACCGTGTGCGCGCCCGATTGGAAGTCGGAGCCACGGAACTTCGTCACCTCGATCGTCCGGCCCGTCTCGGCGTACGAGAGCCGAACGCTGCCGTCACAGAGGTACTCCAGGTCGTCTACGGACCGGTTCGGCGTCGACTGGGTCGTAAAGAGGACCGTCGCCCCCGCGTCGGTCAGATACTGCATGAACGCGGTGGCCTCGCGTCTGAACGCCCGGTCGTCGCTGACGAGCTGGCGGAACTGGGTGAGCGGATCGACGAAGACGCGGTCGGGATCTGTCCGATCGACCGCGTCCTCGATCTCCTCGGCCACGCGCCCCGCCTCGGTCTCCTCCGGGCCGAACAGCCCGTAGGTGCGTTCCTCCGTGAACGCGTCGTCGTCGGGGGTCAGATCGAGGAACTCGACGTCCGAGAGGTCGAACCCGAGGGAGGACGCGTTCTCGCGGAGCCGGTCGGTCGGCTCCTCGAAGTTCACGAACAGCGTCGACTCGTCGGCCTCGGCACCGCTGGTCAGAAAGTGGAGTCCGAGGATGGTCTTACCCGTGCCCGGACCGCCGCGAAGCATGTAGGAACGTCCCGTTCGGAGTCCCCCCGAGAGCACTCGATCGAGCCCGTCGATCCCCGTCTCCACCCGCGAAGATGCAGACATCCGGTAGACACACGGGATCCAGGATAATCAATATACCCCTCCGGAGCGGCGTCCGACGGACCTCATTCGGCCGGAGCGGCGATCGGCGCGATCTCACTCGATCGAGAACGCCGATCGGCCCGCCCTCACTCGGGATAGCTCGGGAGTCGCGCCGATTCGGCGCTTCCCGCCTCGAAGAGAAGTTCGACCCGTGTCGCCGGGACGTCGTCACCGTCGGCGCGAACGGAGAGCGATGACCCGGGAGCGGTCGCGTCGTACTCCACGTATCCGAGGGCGATCGGCCCACCGCTCGTCGGGCTCTCGACCACGCGCGTGAGCTCGCCGATCGCCGCGTCCCCGTCGACGATCGCGGCGCCCGTGGTCGGGCGGGCGGCGGCGTCTCCGGGGAGGGAAACGCCGATCAGCCGGCGGCTCGGCCGCCCCTGGTTCTCGACGCGGGAGACGACCTCCTGGCCGACGTAACAGCCCTTGTCGAAGTCGAGCGCGTTGCGGATCCCTGCCACGTTCGGAACCCGACCCGCCAGCTCGTACTCGAAGAGCGGCGTGCCGGCCTCCGCGCTCAACGCGTCCCAGGTCCGGTAGCCGAACGGGGCCGCGTTCAGCCCCCGAGTGAGGAGGGTGTCGAACACGCGGGGGGCGTCCTCGGCGGCACAGACGACCTCGTAGCCCTCCTCGCCGAGCGGGGCGTCGCTCGCGACCACGGTCACGCCGGAGTCGACCATCGTCCCTCGAACGAACGAGAGCGCGGGCTCGGGCGAACCCGCGCCGTTGAGCACCGAGGCGATCTTCTCCGTCGCCGTGGGGCCGTGAACGCCGAAGACGCCGAACTCCTCGGAGGCGTCGCGAACCTCGACGTCCTGGATGAACACCTTCCCGAGCCAGTCGTCGACGAGGGGGGCGACCCGGTCCGGCGGGGTGAACACGAGCAGTCGCTCCCCGGCGTTGTAGACGTACATGTCCGTCTCGATCCCGCCCTGCGGGTCGAGCAACAGCGCGTAGACCCCCTCGCCGTCCGACTCGGGGACGCGGTTCGAGACCGCGTTGTCGACGAACTCGACGCGGTCGTCCCCGCTCACGACCGCGATCCCGTAACCCATCTCGATCGCCCCGACCCCGTTTCGGACCGCACGCCCGACGCTATGGGGACGACCGTAGTGGTCGACGACCTCCCGTCCGCCGCGCTCGACGAAGGTGGCCCCGTGGTCGGCGTGCGCGTCACTGACCAGCGTCATACCGATCCGGAGTCGCGGCAGAGACAAAAGCCCGCTGGATGCGACGACGATCCGACGAATCGGGAGCCGGCGGGCCGAGAACCGGGGACGGGCTCACAGCCCGAGCTTCGATCGGATGCGCTCCACCAGTCCGTGCTCGTCGTGATCCTCCGTCGGGTCGGGAACGACGCGGTCGTGGGGATACATCCGCAGGCGAGTCTCGGCCTGATCGACGGTGATCAGCCCGTCGTCCTTCAGGTTGCTCAACGCCTCCTCGATCCGGTCGATGTCGGCGTCGACGGCGGCGCGAAGCTCGAAGACGGTCATTCCCTCATCGCCACGATCGACGAGCGCATCGAGGATCTCCACCTCCACCTCCGGCCGGTCGCGATACGCCGACTTCGCTGCCATACCGGACCCACGGTCGGATCCGGTTTACGTGTACCGGCGATTCACCCCGATCGGCGGCTATAACCTCCCGGCGATCCACCCTCCGGGACATGCCCACGGACGCCCACGCCGGGGACGCGCCGACCGACGCCCAGGAGGCCTGCTTCGAGGCCGGGATCAAGTTCGGATCGCTCTACCACCAGTTCGCGGGCACGCCAGTGAGCCCCGCGAGCACGCGCAGCCTCGAGCGCGGGATGGCCGAGGCGATAGAGAACCAGCCCTACTGCGAGTCGGTGACCGTCACGATCCACGACGACCGCGTCCACGAGGCGATCGACCACGAGAACGGCTACACCGAACTCACGGGGTCGCTCATGGACGTCTCGATGCGGATCGTCCGCGATGACGTCGTCGTCCGAACCCGCATGGAGATGGCGGACGGCTACCCGCTCATGCGGCTCGTCGACGTCGAGGCGTGAGAAGGCGGAGAGGTGGTCCCGGAGAGCCGACCTCGAGGACGGCCGTCAATACGCGTACTCGATGCGGGTCGTGCCGTCCGCGGACCGGACGATCACGGTGTCGCCGTCGTTGTTCCAGACCGCGCGATCCGAACCCCAGTACAGCTCCGTGTCGGTGTCGGCCCCGTCGCCCGTGTAGACGGTCACGTGGTCGCCGGGTTCGAGTTCGAACCCGTCCGGGAACGAGTACGCGTTTCCGGCCGCATCCGAGAGGGTCCACCCGCCCAACGCGATCGGGTCCGTCCCGCGGTTCTCGAGGGTCACGTACTCGCCGTTGCGGTTCTCGTGGTCGTTCCCCTCCGCGTCGGCGTGGATCGCGACGACCGCGAGCCCGCCCTCGCTCGTGGCTCCCGCTCCATCAACGACGCGCCCGCCGTCGGTCCAGGCGCCCTCCTCGTAGCCCCACGCCCCGACCCCGTCCTCCCTCGCCGCCGTCTCCGCCGATCGGTAGGCTGACCGCCGCTCGAACTCGCTCTCGTAGAGGCGCGCGTATCCCTCGTCGATCAGCCGCCGGTTGAACGACGTCCGGGCCGACTCGTTTCGGTAGACGTAGACGAGCAGCCGGTCGTAGCTGCCGCGGTAGTCGGCGGTCGGATCCGTCTCGACGTAGACGTCCTCGCCCGCGAGCCGCGTTTCTGCGTGGACGCTCGCTCGATCGCCCCACGCCGCGAGCCAGGTGCGGCCCGCCTCGTCGTCGGGGATCCCCTCCCACTCGGCGGGATCGACGTTCCCGTCGCCGACCTCGGGCGTGTCGACCCCGAGGAGCCGGATCGTGTCCCGCGAGCCGTCCGGGAGTCGCACGTGCATCGTGTCGCCGTCGACGACCTCGATCACCGTCACCCGCGTCCGGTGCCCGGAGGCGACGCCGTCATCCTCGGTTCCGACGTCCGCGTTCCCGTTCCCGCTCGGGATCTCGGGCTCGCCGTCCGCGCCATCGTCGAGGAGACCGTCGGCGCCCGGGATCGACGCCGGGCCGGCCACCGCGCCGATCGCGAGGACGAGAACGGCGACGAGGAGACCGATCGCCGCGAGCGCCTCGATCTCGCCGTGGCTGGCGCGCTCGCCGCGAGTTCCACGCTCGGAACGCTCGCCGTGACTGGCACGGTTGCCACGCTCGCCGTGACTGGCGCGTTCGCCATCGCGTTCGTCGTTCGCGCCCCCCGGGAGATCGATCCGGCTCACCCGGGACGGTTCGAGCGCCACGGACCTAATCGTTGTCCACGGCCGCCGTTCGGGTTCCACTCGCGTGCCGTCGTCGATGTCGTTCCCGAGAATAGCCATGCCTGTCGGCGGCGGCGTTCCCGCGAATCACCGTCCTCCCGGCGTTCGAACATGTTTGTACCACTCGTTACTGTTTCGGAGGTTCGATCCTCGATCGATGTCCCGAACCAGACACGCGGCTTCGACGCTCCGGCGCGGAGTATCGCCGCCCGAAATCCGGGTGATCGGTCGTGGGTGAGGATTCCGGCGACGAATCCGGTCCGAGCCGTGACTCGGGACCCACCGACGAGCGCCCGGAGGCTGCCGCCGATCGAGACGACATCTACGCGCGGGAGCGCCCCGATCCGACGAGCGGCGACGCGTCGGCGGACCGAGCGGGACGCTCGAATGGCTCGGCTCCCGGCGAGGGATCGTCGGTTCCCTCGAAGGCGGAGGCGGAGCGGATGCTCGCGGACGTCGACTACGACGCCGAGCTGGGCGCGGCGATGGCCGAGGACGCCCAGCGCGTCGTGGCCGGCGAGCTCTCGGAGGCCGAGTTCCACGAGCGCTACCACGAGGCAGTCCTCGAGGAGTTCGGACGCGACGCTCGCGAACTCCCCGAGATCCGAGCGGACATGGATGACGAGGTCGTCGTCGACGCCGACGACGAGGAGGGGCTGCGCGAGACGCTCGCGGACATCGCCGACGGCGAGGACCTCTCGCGACGCGAGGTGATGACGAAGGGCGGCGCGGCCGCCATGGCGCTCAGCGTCCTCGCGGGGTCGGGCTCGGAATCCGACCCGCCGGCGGCGACGAGCGATTCCGGCGGCGACGAGGACAAAACCCGCTGGGGGATGGTGATCAACCTCAACAACTGCGACGGGTGTCTCTCCTGTATGGTCGCCTGCGACCAGGAGCACAACCTCTCGCGCGGGTCGAACTGGATGTACGTCATGGCCTACGAGGACGAGCATCAGGCCGGCGAGGAGAACTTCCTCGTTCGCACCTGCCAGCACTGTACCGACTCGCCGTGTACGAAGGTGTGTCCGGTCGGCGCCCGCCACACCCGCGAGGAGGACGGCCTCGTACTCACCGACTACGACATCTGCATCGGCTGTCGCTACTGCGAGGTGTCGTGTCCCTACGGGGTCAACTACTTCCAGTGGGGCGAGCCGGACGTTCCCGAGTCGGAGATCGACGACGACCACCAGATCGACGACCGGGGTCGGTGGGTCGGCTCGCGCCCGCCGGAGGGCGTGATGGGCAAGTGCACCTTCTGTGTCGACAGACAGGACGGCCAGATGGGAGAGGAGAAGGTCGGCACCACCGCCTGCGAGGAGGCCTGTACGATGGACGCGATCCACTTCGGCGACCTGAACGACCCGGAGAGCCCCCCGAACCAGCACTTCGAGGAGTACGTCGACGGCCAGGAGAACGATCTGTCGGAGTTCCCTGAACGCAAGGAACACACGGTCTCGTCCTTCCAGCTCCTCGAGGAGCGCGGTACCGACCCCAACGTCACGTTCATCGGCAACGAGCCCTCCCAGGACGCAGAACAGGTCGAGGGTCCCGTCACCTACGAGGAGATGGGCCTCGTCGACGACCGCAAGGAGGTCCTCGATCGGGGCGCCGCGGCCGCGGGAGGTGAGAGCGCGTGAGCACCGACGACGCCGGCGTCGACGTGACGGCCGTCTCCCGTGAGACGCTCGTGCGTCCGATCACCACGGTCACGCCGCGGTACGCGCTCGCGTTCCTCGCCGCGCTCGCCGCCATCGGCGTCTGGGTCGCCTTCTACCTCCAGCAGCTTCGCCACGGGCTCATCGTCACCAACCTCGCGGACTGGGGCTCCGGCGGCGGGGTGCCCTGGGGGCTGTACATCGGCGCGTTCATCTGGTGGGTCGGCATCGCCCACGGCGGGATCATCCTCTCCGCGGCCGTCCGGCTGCTCGGCATGGACACCTATCAGCCGGTCGCTCGCCTGGCCGAGCTGTTGACGATCGCCGCGTTGACCTGCGCCGGGCTGTTCATCCTCATCCACGTCGGGCGGCCGGACCGGCTCGTCACGAGCGTCGTCCCCGCCTGGCCGACCCGCGTCCAGTGGTCGCCGCTGATGTGGGACGTCACGGTCATCACCGCCTACTTCGTGTTGACCGCGACCTACCTCCTGTTGACCATCCGCTACGACCTCCATCGGCTTCGCGACCGCCTCCCCGACCGGTTCGCGCCGATCTACGCGCTGTTGCTCGTCGGCTACTCCGAGCGCGAGGACGCGGTTGTCGAGCGGATGGTCTGGTGGATCGCCTTCGCGATCATCATCATGGCGCCGCTTCTGTTGCACGGCGGGGTCATCCCCTGGCTGTTCGCGCTGTTGCCCTCGATGGCAGGCTGGGCCGGCGGCGTCCAGGGACCGTCGTTCCTCTCCATCGCGTTGACCTCCGCGGTCAGCGGGATCGTCATCATCGCCGCGGCGTTCCGATACGCCTACGGCTGGGAGGAGCTCATCCCCGACGCCGTCTTCGTCGGGCTCGGCAAGTGGCTCGGCTTCTTCAGCCTCATGTTCCTGTGGCTCCAGCTCCAGCAGGTCATCACCGGGATCTTCGCCGCGCCGACCACCCTCCAGCACGCGACCGAGGTCAAGATCGCGACGCCGCTCTACTGGGTCGCGATCGTCCTCGTCGCGCTCGCGATGGTGTACGTCTTCGCGGCCTCGCTGCGTCCCTCGCTCTTTTCGATCCCCGTCCTCGTCGCGCTCTCCGGCGGCGTGTTGGCGGGTACGCTGATCGAGAAGGTGCTCTTCGTCGTCGAGGGGCTGATGCACGCGCACTTCCAGCTGTATTCGGGCGTGCCCGGGACCTACACGCCCTCGGCCGTCGAGCTGTCGGCGCTGCTCGGCACGATCGGGATCGTGGCGGCGTTCTTCCTCGTCGTCTCGAAGGTGATCCCGGTGGTCGAGCTGCACGCCATCGAGTCCGACCACGAGGAGGTGGACGCGCGATGACCGTCCCGCTCGCCAGCTCGGCCGGCTACGCGCTCCCGTTCGTCGGTCCCGGCACCTACCTCATCTTCGGGATCGTCTTGTTGCCCGTCTACGTGATGGTGATCGCGTGGTTCCTCGGCGACCCCCGCGACGCGGAGACGGGGCTCCTCGGGGTCGGCTACCTCGTCGGGCTCACCACCGCGCTGTGGGGCGGGCTGTTCCTCGCGACGCTGGCCATCGGATACGCGTTCTTCTGAGGCACCCTCTCCCCTCCCTACCACCTACCACGAGACCGATCGAACCGCTCACACCACTCAGACACGACCGATGCGCGCGACGCACAACCGACACGCGCGATCCACGACCAACACACGATCCACGTCCCCGACCCCAAGCCAATGACCGTCACCGAACCCGACCTGATCCACCGACTCACCGACGTGACCGACCCGATGAACGACGACGACGTCGTCTCGCTGGGACTCGTCAACGACGTCTCAATCGAGGGCGGGACCGCCGAGGTCTCGCTGGCGTTCAACGCGCCCTACTCGCCCGCCGAGATCGACGTCGGCGACGCGATCCGCGGGACGATCGAGGACGCCGGCCTCGAGCCCGAACTCTCGGCGGCGGTGGGGGCCGACCACGGCTTCGACGCGGACGTCCTGCCCGGCGTCCGCAACGTCATCGCCGTCGCCTCCGGAAAGGGCGGCGTCGGCAAGACGACCGTCGCAGCCAACCTCGCGGCGGGCCTCCACGACCGCGGCGCGCGCGTCGGCATCCTCGATGCGGACGTTCACGGGCCGAACGTCCCTCGACTGCTCCCGACCGAGAACGAGCCCGGCGTCATGCCCGACGGCGAGATCGTCCCGCCGCGTTCGGACGGCGTCATGGTGATGAGCGCGGACCACATGATGCCGAACGACGACGACCAGCCCGCGGTCCTCCGCGGCCCGATGGTGAACAACGTGATGATGAAGTTCATCACCGAGGTCCAGTGGGGCCGGCTCGACTACCTGGTCGTCGACCTGCCGCCGGGCACCGGCGACGCGTCGTTGAACCTGCTGCAGACGCTGCCGGTCGCCGGCGTGGTGATCGTGACCACGCCACAGGAGATGGCCGTGGCCGACGCCCGCAAGGGGCTTCGCCTCTTCGCCGACCACGACGCGCCGGTGCTCGGGGTCGTCGAGAACATGGCCGCCTTCCGGTGTCCCGACTGCGGGGACACCCACGAGGTCTTCGGCGACGGCGGCGCCGACGCCATCGGCGAGGACTACGACGTCCCCGTCCTCTCGCGGCTCCCCGTCCACCCCGACTTCGACACCGGGTCCCGCGACGGGCCGACGATCCGCGATCCGGAAAGCGACGTCCGCTCCGACCTCTTCGATCTCACCGACGCCGTCGCCGACCGCGTCGGCGCGATCAACCGCCGGAAGGTCGCAGAACACGTCGGCGCCCGCGAGGCCGACGGAGACGGGAGCGGTGCCGGCAAGGGGTCGGACCGCGACGGCGGCGGTCACGGGCGGGACGGCGATCACGACCGGAGCGACGATGACGGACGTGGCGGCGGCGGGCAGTATCGAAGCGGCCACGATCACGGACCCAAGGGTCACGCCTGCGGGGCTCACGGCGAGCCGTCCGCTGCGACGGGGCCGAAGTAAGGGTCGTCAACACGAGTACCACGGTTCGATCGCCCCGTCCCGGCGTAGCGTGAGTCCGATATCCGCCCGATCACACTCGAAATCGGCCGGCAGATCCGGGGCGTACCGCCACGTGCGGGAGACGCCGTCCGCCGTGAACGCGTGTACGCTCGCGGGAGTCGCCTCGATCGCACCGCACCCCGCCATCTTCTCGGGGCCAAGGGAGAACACGCGACTGAATATCATCTCCGCCTCGGCGTCCGTCACGCGGACCGCGATTTGGGCCGTCGACGACGTGTCGTTCAGGACGGTGACCTCGATCGGATCGTCGGTACGGCCGGAGTCGCGTCCCGGGAGTACGCCACTACAGCCGGCGGTCGATGCGGACGCCACGGCGCCGAGCGCGGCGAGAACCCGCCGTCGAGACGATCGGGATTCTCGGAGCGGGGCGGAGGCACGATCGGAGGGCATCGTCGATCCGGTCGGTGCTCCGGTCGAAAAACGGTACCGGACGATCGAGGACCCCGCGGGACCGGACAGGGGATCGGTACACGGATGGTGGAGAGATCGGCCGGAACACGTCACGCGAGTCGGGCTGGGGAACCGGGATGAAGACGTGGCGGGCAACCCGAGGCGAGCAACCGACACGAAACTAAGTCCCTATGGCCCGTCCGTCCGGTATGCCGACTCCATGTGAGACGTACATCGAGAACCGCGTTCGGATACAGCCCGACATGACCAACAACTACGACACCGCCCACGGCGGGGTGGTGATGAAGCTCATGGACGAGGTGGGGGCGATGTCCGCGATGCGTTTCGCCGGCGAGACGTGCGTTACAGCTCGGATATCGGGACTCGATTTTACCCGCCCGATTCCCCGGGGTGACATTGCGGTCGTCGAGGCGTGGGCGTACCGGGTGGGTCGCTCCAGCATCCGGGTGCGAGTCGTCGTCGACCGCGAGGATCCACGGACGGGCGAGCGGAAGCGGACCAGTGAGTCGTGTTTCGTCTTCGTCGCCGTCGACGAGGATGGGTCTCCAATCGAGGTTCCGGAGCTCCACAGTCCGACGGACCGGGACCGCCAACTCGAAGAGCGCGGCCGTGCGGCCGACTCGGCTGAGTGAAATGGGTGTCTCCGTGTACGCACCCTTCAAAACGGACTCGGGCGGGTTCGAACCGACCTCACAGACATGTCTATGACTCACTTCGTTCGTCCCAGAAATGGGCTCGGGCGGGTTCGAACCGGAGCAAGACGGTCGTCTCGCTTCGCTCGACGCTGCGTCTTGCAGGGTTCGAACCGCGCCCCGCCACACCTGCGGCTCACCGTTCGGTTCGCCACAGGAGTGGGCTCGGGCGGGTTCGAACCGCCGACCTCAGCCTTGTAAAGGCCGCGTCATAACCAGCTAGACCACGAGCCCGTACCGTTTCGATCGGCCCCGGAGCGGAAAACGGTTTCTTTCCGCGCCACGAAGCCCGCCCGTGAACCGCCGTCTCACCGTCGTCGGCCTGTTGCTCGTCGCCGCCGCGCTCGGCGTGCTCGCCGTCGACCTCTGGCCCGGCGACCCCGGCGAGTACGAGCGAACCACGATCGAGGTCGAGGACGGCACGACCGGGGACCGACTGGCGACCGTCGACGTCCGGATCGCCGACACCCGGGACAAACGCTACACCGGCCTCTCGGAGACCGACTCGCTCGACCCGAACGAGGGCATGCTCTTCGTCCACGACGAGGTCGGCACCCACGCCTACGTGATGCGGAACATGTCGTTCCCGCTCGACATCCTCTTCGTGGACGCCGACGGGACGATCACGACCATCCACTCCGCGGAGGCCGACTCCGACGACCGCTTCGAGGGACGCGGGAGGTACGTCCTCGAGGTCCGATACGGCTACGCGGCCGAAAACGGGATCGAGGTTGGAGATCGCGTGATCGTCGATCGATGAGCGGGAGAGGCTCGTCGAGCGACGACACCCCGAAGGGAAGCCTCTTTGCCGCGACGGCGGTAGGATCGACCGAATGAGCAGCCCCGAGCGGGAGGGCGACGATCCCTTCGAGGACCAGCGGGAGGCCGTCGAGAATCCGATGAAACGGCTGTTCCGCGAGTACGGCTGGACCTATCGACGGGACGTGGGCGTCGGGATCCTCGCGAGCGTGTTCGCGCGGCTTCTCGACCTCCTCCCGCCGTTGATGCTCGGGATCGCCGTCGACGCCATCTTCGTCACGCCCGCCCAGCGCGAGGCGGGCGAGGTCCCCGCCTTCAGCGAGCAGGTCCCGCTCGTCGTGTTGCCGGACGCGTGGCTGCCGGCCGACCAGCTCTCCCAGTTCTGGTTCACGGTCGGGGTGGTGGCCGGCGCGTTCCTCCTCGGCGCCGGGTTCCACTGGGTGCGCAACTGGGGGTTCAACTCCTTCGCCCAGCACATCCAACACGACGTCCGGACCGACACCTACGACCGGATGCAGCGGCTGAACATGACCTTCTTCGCGGACAAACAGACCGGCGAGATGATGTCGGTGCTCTCGAACGACGTCAACCGCCTCGAGCGGTTCCTCAACGACGGGATGAACTCGCTGTTCCGGCTCGCGGTGATGGTGGTCGGGATCGGCGGCGTCCTCGTCTGGATCAACCCGCAGCTCGCGGCCGTCGCCCTGCTTCCGGTGCCGATCATCGCCGTGTTCACCTACCTCTTCGTCGAGACGATCCAGCCGAAGTACGCGGACGTCCGATCGACGGTCGGAACCCTGAACTCCCGGATCGAGAACAACCTCGGCGGCATCGGCGTGATCAAGTCCGCGACCACGGAGGACTACGAGTCCGACCGCGTCGACGACGTCTCGCTCGACTACTTCGAGGCCAACTGGGACGCCATCGAGACCCGGATCAAGTTCTTCCCCGGGCTCCGGGTGATCGCCGGGGTCGGGTTCGTGATCACGTTCATCGTCGGAGGGCTGTGGGTGTTCCAGGGTCCGCCGGGGCCCTTCTCCGGCGAGCTCTCCCCGGGGATGTTCGTCGTGTTCATCCTCTACACCCAGCGGTTCATCTGGCCCATGGCGCAGTTCGGCCAGATCATCAATATGTACCAGCGCGCTCGGGCCTCGGCGGCCCGCGTCTTCGGGCTGATGGACGAGCCGGCGCGCCTCGAGGAGGACCCGGACGCGCCGGATCTGGTCGTCGACGAGGGACGCGTCGAGTACGACGACGTGACCTTCGGCTACGGCGAGGAGCCGACCGTCTCCGGGATCGACTTCACGGCGGAGGGCGGGGAGACGGTCGCGCTCGTCGGCCCGACCGGCGCCGGCAAGTCGACCCTCCTCAGGCTCCTGCTCCGGATGTACGACGTCGACGACGGCGCGATCCGGATCGACGGCCAGGACGTCCGGGACGTCACCCTCCCCTCGCTGCGGCGGTCGATCGGGTACGTCGGCCAGTCGTCGTACCTCTTTTACGGCACCGTTCGCGAGAACATCACCTACGGCACCTTCGAGGCGAGCGACGAGGCGGTGATCGAGGCGGCGAAGGCCGCCGAGGCCCACGGGTTCATCGAGAACCTGCCGGACGGCTACGACACGATGGTCGGCGAGCGCGGCGTGAAGCTCTCGGGCGGCCAGCGCCAGCGGCTCACGATCGCCCGCGCCGTTCTGGCCGACCCGGAGATCCTCGTCCTCGACGAGGCCACCTCCGACGTGGACACGGAGACGGAGATGCTCATCCAGCGCTCGCTCGACCGGCTGACGACCGACCGCACCACGTTCGCGATCGCCCACCGGCTCTCGACGATCAAGGACGCCGATACGATCCTCGTCCTGGAGGGCGGCGAGATCGTCGAACGCGGCACCCACGAGGAACTGATCGCGAACGAGGGGCTGTACGCGAACCTCTGGGGCGTCCAGGCCGGCGAGATCGAGGAGCTTCCCCGGGAGTTCGTCGAACGCGCGGCCGAGCGGACCGCCGCGATCGACGCCGAGCCCGAGCCCGATCTCGACGACTGAGAGGCCGAACTCGACGACAGAGAGGTCGAATCCGGCGACGGAGCGACGCCGTCGGTGTGAGGAACGTCTCCCACGGAGACGACCGCCGGCTCGAATGACCGCCGGCTATACGGTCCACGGCGCCGGAGAGGGCGTATGCACCTCTCGGAGGCCACCTGGACCGACGTTCGCGACGCCGCGATAGACGCGGCGGTGATCCCGGTCGGCAGCACCGAACAGCACGGCCCCCACGCGCCGCTCGGAACGGACGCCCTCGCCGCGACGGCCGTGGCGAGCGAGGCCGCGGACGTCTACGGAACGCCCAACGACGGGAGCGCGGAGGGGAGCCACGGCGAGCTGCTCGTCGCGCCCACGGTCCCGGTCGGGGTCGCGGAGGAACACCGGGCGTTCGACGGGACGCTCTGGGTGAGCCCGGACACGTTCCGGGCGTACGTCCGCGAGACCGCGGAGTCGCTCGTCCACCACGGGATCGACCGGATCGTCCTCGCGAACGGCCACGGGGGAAACGTCGACGCGCTCGCGGAGGTCGCCCGGCGGTTCTCGCGCGATCCGTCCCACGGAGGCTACGCGGTCGCGTTCACCTGGTTCGAGTCCGTGGGCGAACAGGCGAGCGACATGGGCCACGGCGGGCCGCTCGAGACGGCGCTCCTGCGTGCGACACACCCCGACCTCGTCCGAGAGGATCGGATCGAGGCGGCCGCCGCCGGCGCGGCCGAGCGGTGGGGCGAGTGGGTCGCCGGCGTGAACCTCGCACACGACTCCGCGGAGTTCGCCGAAAACGGCGTGGTGGGCGACCCGCGCGAGGGGGACCGCGAGCGCGGCGAGACGCTCCTCGAACTCGCGAGCGAATCGCTTTCGGAGCTCGCAGCGGCGGTCAGCGATCGCGAGATTGAGAGGAGAAAGGGGGACGGAAGCGACGGACGAACCGAATGAAGGATGCGGACGAGCCGAGTGAAGGGATACGGATAAGCGGGCGGGGCGGCCGGACGTGGATGGGGAGGCGAGGGAGCCGAACGTGGATTCACTCGGCTTCCGCTTCGGTCTCGGCATCGGCGTCGGTCTCCGATCCCTCCTCCGTGTCCTCCGCCTCCGCACCGTCCCCGGAATCCGCCGCCTCGTGGGCGTCCTGAAGCGTCCCGCGGATCGCCGGAACCGTCCCGGTGAGGTCGCCGACGTCGGCCGCCGCGGACTCGAGGTCCTCGATCAGCTCCGCGAGGTCGTCGATCGCGGCCTCCAGGTCATCGGCGTCCTCGAAGGCGTCGGCGCGCTCGCCGAGGACGAAGGCCTTCCTCGCCTGGCGGAGGTGGTCCGCCGCGTCCCCGGCGTCCATCGCGGACTTGAGGCCGTTGAGGACGCCGAGGACGTTTTCGGCCTCCGTCTCCCAGACCGCCTCCGGATCGGGCAGCTCGTCGCGTGCCGCCTCCAGGTGCGTTTCGACCTCCTCGCGCGTCTCGGCGGCCGCCTCGCCGAACAGGTCGTCGTCGTCGAACGTCGCTTGACTCATACGTACTACCTCGCTCCGCCGCGATTTAAAAGCGACCCCGAAAGCGAAAGTGAAACACGCACCGGTAGCCCCTCTCCCCGTCCCCTAACCGACCTCCCGGATCCAGTTTCGCTCCGATCGAGATCCGATCGACGCGTCGATCCGGAACCGAACACGTCACTCGACGACGCGCCGGACCGACACGAACGGTCGCTTCGCTCGTCGTGCAACGTCGCGCAGAAAGGACCGAACGAACATGGAGAAACGACCAAACGGACATTGAGAATACGACCAAACGGACATTGAGAATACGACCAAACGGATAGAAGTAAGCGTCCTGACGGAGTTCCACGCGAGCGAAGCGAGCGTGGAGCAAGTCAGGACGTGAACGTAGTGAGTGCAACGAACGAAGTGAACGTCCTGACGGAGATTTGAACTCCGGTCCCTGGCTCCGCAAGCCAAGAGGATAGTCCACTACCCTATCAGGACTCATCTACCAGTAACCGCGAGGTACTTAAGATGGTTACGGTCCGTCGTCGTGTGTGGGTTCGGGGCTCACGATCGATGGAGAGAGGCTCGTCGAGCGGCGGAGAGACGCTCACGGTCGGTGGAGAAGGGTTCGTCAAAGAGCGGCGATCCGTTCGTCGATCGACGCGGGGCCGGTCCGTTTCGCCCCGATCCGGCGGATCGATCCGAAGCCACGCCGTTTATCCGAGCGCACCCCGTGTAGGGGTACAATGACCGATGCCGACCCGACCGTGACCCGCCTGTTCGGCGGTCCCGGAAGCGGGAAGACGACGGCGCTGCTCGACCGCGTCGACGAGCTGCTCGAGGAGGACGACGTCGACGTGCGTGACGTCCTCGTCGTCTCCTACACCCGTGCCGCCGCCGCCGAGGTCCGCGAACGGCTCGCCGAGCGCCGCGACCTCTCGCCGCGATCCCTGCAGGGTAACGTCTGTACCATGCACGCGAAGGCCTACGAGCTGCTCAACCTCTCGCGTGGCGACGTCGTCGGCGACGACGACAAATCCGAGTTCTGCGAGGAGTTCGGGATCGAGTTCGAGGACGAATACGGGGGGGCCAGCCGCCGCACCGCGCGGTCGACGACGATCGGAAACAAGATCATCGCCACCTCACAGTGGCTGCAACGGACCAAACGCGACGTCGCCGACTGGTACGACGTCCCCTTCCAGTGGAACGTCGAGGAGGTCCGGCTCCCCCCGGAGGTCGACCCCAACGCCCAGGAGGGCAACAAGTACACCCCGACCTGGCCGGCCGACGACGACCGGATCGACGTCCCCGAGGCGATCCGCGCCTGGCGCGCCTACAAGGGCGACAACGAGCTCGTGGGCTTCGCGGACATGCTCGAGCGCGTCGCCCAGCGCTCGCTCGTCCCGAACGTCGACTACCTGGTGATCGACGAGTTCCAGGACATCACCACGCTCCAGTACGACGTCTTCACCGAATGGCGACCGCACATGAAGAAGGCGCTCATCGCGGGCGACGACGACCAGGTCGTCTACGCGTGGCAGGGCGCCGATCCCGACCTCCTGCTCGACACCGACGTCGACGAGGACGTCGTCCTCCCGAACTCCTACCGGCTCCCCTCCCGGATCCTCAACGTCGTCAACGCCGAGATCCGCCACATCGACAAACGCCAGGAGAAGGACCTCAGGCCCCGAAAGGAGGGCGGCATCGTCGAGGGGATCGAGAGCCCGTCCATGCTCGATCTCGTCCGGAACGTCCGATACACGATCGATGACGACGACGGGGACGTGATGTGTCTCTTCCGGGCGCGCTATCAGATGTTCGACTTCATCGACGAGTTCCTCGATCACGGGATTCCCTTCCAGCTGCTCACGGACGGACGGATGTGGACGGACCGGCTCACCGACTACGTCCGCGCCGTCGAGAAGTACAACGACGACGAGCCCGTGACCGGACTGGAGGCCCGACGGCTCGCGGACATGCTTCAGGACTCGACGTTCGGCACGAACGAGCGTGACGACTTCTACGACTACCTCGACGACCGCGAGGAGTCGGCCGAGGTGGAGGACATCACGGCGATCGACATCGAACCGGAGACGATCACGGAGTACGCCCCGTTCATGCCCGACCGGGCGAGCGCGGGCGACATGGTTCGGAAGGTGACGAGCTTCCAGCGCAACTCCATCGGGGCGTACTTCGACGGCGACTACCAGGACGTCGAGCCGGGCCGCGTCCGCGTCGGGACGATCCACTCCGCGAAGGGCCGCGAAGCGGACCACGTCTTCGTCTCGACGGACCTCACGGAGAAGGTGGTCGAACAGCTCGCCGCCTCCGTCGAGGACCCGACCGACGTCGACGGCGTCGAGGAGTTCACGAAGACCACGAGCCCGGTTCCGGTCCTCGCCGACAACGAGCGACGCGTCTTCTACGTCGGAATGTCCCGTGCACGCGAGCGGCTGGTCCTCCTCGAGAACCTGATAAGCGGTGCCCCGACGCTGCCCGTGAGCGTGCTGCTCTACAACGAGCTGCGCGAGGAGCCGATCGAGGAACTGCTCGAGGACGTCCAGGCGGAACTCGCCGCGCCCGAACCCGAACCGTGACCGGCTCGGAGGTCGCGTCCGGCTCGGCCCCCGTCGAGACGGGTCTCACCGCGATCGCCGAGCGGCTCGCGGACGGCGACGCAGACGCGCTCGTCGTGGTCGGCGACCGGTTCGATTCGGACCTCCGGTACCTCTCCCGGGCCGGCACGTTCGACGGACGGGCCGCGATCGCGGTGAGCGAGGACGACGCAGTCCTGTGTCCGCCCGCAGTCGAACGCTTCGACTCGTCCGTTTCGCCAGTCGAGTCGAGGTTCCGTCGAGGGCGGGCGACGAACCCGATCGACCGCTCCGTCCGACCGGTCGACACGGACGACGGCGCGCCGGTCGGCGAGCGAGCCGCCGCGGCGGTCACCGAACTGGTCGGTTCGGGCGCCGACGTCGTCGTTCCCCGAACGCTTCCGCACGACGCCGCGGTCTACCTGAAGCAGGCCGGCCACTCGATCGCCTCGACGACGGCGGTTCGGGAGGCGCGCACGACCAAATCCGACGCGGAGATCGACCGCCTCCGAACCGTCCAAACCGCGGCCACGGCCGCGATGGGCGACGTGGCGGCGATCGTCGCAGAGAGCACGGTCGCTTCGGACGCGTCCGGGAGCCTGTGCTGGCGGGAGGAGCCGCTATCGGCGGAGCGGCTCCGTCGCGAGGCGGATGCGGCGCTGGCTCGCGCCGGGGTCGATCCCGCCGGAAACACGATGGTCGAGGGGTCGCAAGCCGACCGGAACGTGCTGCGAGCCGGCGACCCCATCGTCGTCTCGATCGCGCCGCGTGGCCCTGTGGGCTATCACGGCGCGTTGACCCGGACGTTCGTCGTCGACGGCGACGGCGGGTGGGAACGTCGCGCGCACGTCGCGGGCGAGACGGCCGGAGAGATGGCGGTCGACGCGGCCGATCCCGGCGTCAGGGTCGCGGTCGTGAGCGAGGAGATATCGGCGGAGGTCGGCGCGTACGGGTTCGATCCGGCCCCCGGCGAGTCCGGTTCCGGAGCCGTCGCCGTGGTTCACGGGGTCGGGTTGGACCGCCGCGAGCCGCCGTCGGTCGACGGCGAGACGGAGTTGCGTGCCGGAACGGTGCTCGCGGTCGAGGCCGGCGTTCGCGACCGGGAGAACGGCTCGATCCGACTGCGAGACCTCATGGTCGTGCGCGAGTCGGGCGGCGAGCGCATCGGCGAGTGTCCGAGCGCGCTCGCGCCGGAACGGTATTGAGGCAGACGGGGTCGGTTCTGAGGCGGACGTCACCGACTTGTGGGCCCGATCGCCCCGTCGGGCCGTTCCGTGGGCGGATCGCCTCGACGGATCGCTCGAGAGAGACCGAGTTCGGCGAGGACGCCGCCACGTTCCGCAGTCCGTCGAACCCGGTCCAAGACGGAGCGAAGCTCCGGCGTGTCGCCGTCGTCCTCGGCGAGCCGGCGGTCGAATTCCTCGATCGACTCGCACGTCCGGCTCTGAGCGTCGAGCGCGCGCCGCGCGGCGTCGACGCCCTCGTCCTCGACGACGACGCTCACGCCGTCGGAGACGACCGACCGGGCCTCCTCGGCGAGCTCGCGGATCTCAGCGATCCGTGATTCGGTCGGCGGATCGTCCATCCGCGCCGCGACGGCGTCGATGCCCGTGGCGGCCTCGCGGACGCGTCCGAGCTCGCGCATCGCCGTCCACGACTCGAACAGATCCGGGCGCGTCGTCCCGAGCGCGTCGAGTTCCTCGAGGTCGGCGAGCCCGCGGGCCACCGACCGGTCGATCATCGCCGACAGCCGATCGGCCTGCTCGTCGCGAGCGGTGACGGCCGTCCGATCCTCGGCGTCCGAAAGCGACTCGATCGCCGCCCGCTGCATCGAGTCGACGACGAACCCGAGCTGTCGGAGCGACTGGCGCACAGAGACCTCCTCGGAGTCGAGCAGCATCCGAACGGTCGTGCCCGCGTCCGACTCCTCCGTCACGGACGTCCCAATCCGGCTCCGCTCGATCCGCTCGAGGGCGCGCCGCCGGTCGGGGTCGAGCGGCTCCTCGTGTTCCAGTGTCACCGCCGTGGCCCCGGCCGCGTAGGCCGCCCGAAGCGTGCGCTCGAGGGACGTCGGATCGACGGCCGACGCCGGAACGGAGGCCCGCAACGGGTCGTCGTCCTCGCATCGATCGCGGGTCCCGGTCCGATCGTCGCTCCCGTCTCTCGCCTGGATGGTGAGCACGCCGTCGACGTGGTCGTGGAGCGTCACCGTGTCGCCCGCGTCGATGCCCTCCGCGTCGGCCCACTCCTTCGGCAGGGAGACGGTGTAGGTTCCGTTCCCGACCGTCTGCACCTTGCGCGTCTCCATCGTCAGTAGATCAGCTCCGGATCGCTTTCGACCATGTACAGCGTGCGTGCCGCGACGTTCACGGCGTGGTCGCCGATCCGCTCGAGGTCCCGGATCGTCAACAGCACGCGCGAGACGTCGTCGAGCAGCCGCTCTATCGCCCACGGATCGTCCTCGACGCTGCGTTCTATCAGCTCGCGGGTGACCGTCTCGCTGGCCCGGTGGCAGAGCGCATCGACGTGGTCGTCGTCGTCCGCGATGTGCCGACACGCGTCGACGTCCTCGGCGTCGTACGCCTCGAGGCTCCGCTCGAGGAGCGAGAGCGCCTCCTCGCCGATCGCATCGAGCGCGACGTCGGGGGCCACCGGTCCGTCCGCGGCGATCACGTACTGTGCGAGGTTGACCGCGAGGTCGCCGATCCGCTCGAGGTCGGTGATGATCTTGAACGAGGCCGTGAGGAACCGGAGGTCGCCGGCGACGGGCTGCTGGAGCGCGAACAGGTCGACGCAGTCGTTCTCGAGGGCGAGATACCGATCGTTTATCTCCGCGTCCCCCTCGATGACCGTCCGAGCCAGCGACTCGTCCCCCGTCGAGACGCTCTCGAGGGCCGTTTCGAGCCGGTCGATGACGCGCTCGCCCATCGCGAGCACGTCGGAGCGGATCCCCTCGAGCGCCTCCTGGTAGCGTTCTCGTGGCATGCGATCACCCGAACTTTCCGGTGATGTAGTCCTCCACGCGCTCGCTGTGTGGGTCCTCGAACACCTGGTCCGTGTCGCCGTACTCGACGAGCTCGCCGCCCGTGAGGAACACGGCGGTCTGGTCCGAGATGCGCGCGGCCTGTTGCATGTTGTGCGTGACGATGACGACCGTGTACTCCTCGGCGAGGTCGTCGATCAGGTCCTCGATCTTCGCGGTGGCGATCGGGTCGAGCGCGGACGCGGGCTCGTCCATCAGGATGACCTCGGGGTCGACAGAGAGACAGCGGGCGATACACAGCCGCTGCTGCTGTCCGCCGGAGAGCCCGAGGGCGTTGTCGTCGAGGCGGTCATTCACCTCCTCCCAGAGCGCGGCGTCGCGGAGACACCGCTCCACGAGCCGGTCGCGCTCGGCGTCGTCGCTTCGGTTCAACAGCCGTGCCAGGAGTCCCGTGTCGATGTCGCCGTGCTTCTCCGGACCGTACGCGATGTTCTCGCGGATCGACTTCGGGAAGGGGTTCGGCGACTGGAACACCATGCCGACCCGCTTGCGGAGCTCGACCAGGTTGACGCCGTCCTGGTAGATCTCCTCGTCGTCGATCCGGACCGACCCGTCCACCCGAGCGCTCTTGATCCGGTCGTTCATCCGGTTCAGACACCGGAGAAAGGTCGACTTTCCACAGCCGGACGGGCCGATGAGTGCCGTGACGCTGTTTTTCGGGATCTCGATCGAGACCCCGTTCAGCGCGTGGTCGTCGCCGTAGTGAACGTCGAGGTCCTCGACGGCGAACTTCGCGTCGCCCTCGAACTCGTACTCCCGCCACTCCTCGAGGACGCGCTCGTCGGTCTCGCCGGTCGTCGTCGACGAGCGCCCGGTCGCGGAGTCGTCGCCGATCCCGACGGACGCCGCGTCGGCCCGTTCGGCGGTGTCCGCACCGTTCGTTTCCATGGTGTCAGCGCTGTCCCTCTCCGTGGTTCGGGTGATGTCACTCATGTCGAAGTTGCCTCCGGAAGTAGTACCGCGTGCCGATGCCGATCGCGTAGAACGAAAGCACGACGAGAAGCAGGACGAACGCCGTGGCCCACTGGAACTCCGTGGGGTTCGAGACGTTGTCGCCGAGGCCGACGCCGGCGGTGATCAGGGCGTAGAGCTGGAACGGCAGCGCCGTCGTCGCCTGGAGCAGTTCGGGGTTGGTCACGAACGGCGGCCGGGTCGTGAACGCGAAGCCACCGATGACGTTCGCGGCCTGGTCCCTCGAAACGAACGTCCCGCCGGTCATCGTCAACAGGATCGGCGCCGTCTCGCCGGCGATCCGACCGACGCCGAGGATGACGCCCGTGACGACGCCCGGAAGCGCGGCCGGGACGACCACGCTGCGGATCGTCTGCCACTTCGTGACGCCGAGCGCCGCGCTGGCGTCCCGATACTCGTCGGGAACCGCGATCAGCGCCTCCCGGCTCGTGATGAGCACCAGCGGAAGGAGCATGAACCCGAGCGTCAACATCCCCGAGAGCAGCGACTTGTTCCCGCCGAACCGCGGGACGAGGAACGTGAACCCGAACAGCCCGAAGACGATGCTCGGGGTGCTCCAGAGTCCGTTGGTCGCGATCTCGACGGCCTGCGTCAACCGCCCGCGCTCGGCGTACTCCGTCAGGAAGATCGCCGCCCCGACGCCGAGCGGAACGGCGAAGATCACGGCCCCGACGACGAGCCATATCGTGCCGACGATCGCGGGGAAGACGCCCTGGAAGTCGTTCAAGAGCCCGACGCCGTTGGTCACGAACGGGATCGAGACCGGGAGCGCGACCGAGAGTCCGAACACCGACACGGTCGGTCCCGCGCCGAGGGCGAACTGGGAGCCGTGGAGCAGTCCCGGAATCCCGCGAACGGCAGTGAAGGCGATCAACAGGAACAACACGCCGATGATGGCGCTCGCGTTCACGTAGATGAGGAGGTAGGCCCCCATCCGTCTCCCGCGGGCACCGAAGCCGCCGTACGCCTTCGCCGCGGCCCATCCCGAAAGCAGCGCACACCCGGCCGTCGCGGCCGGAACGAGGAACGAGGCGGTGATGGATGCCTGCTGTTCGAACCCGAGGTCCCACACCCACGACGGGCCGACGATCCCGGTCAGGAACGCGCTTCCGACGACGATCGCCACCGCACCGGCCGGCAGCGTCGACCCGATATCCTCGCGGGTCAGGGCCGTCACCGCGAATGCGATCCCGCCGGCCGCGACGGCGACGGGGAGCCGGAGAAGGAGCCCGGCGTCGAACAGCCACGCCGACGCCATCCCGCCGAGGCCGAACCAGATGAGCGTGAAGGTGGCGGTGGCGACGAGACCGGCGTGCGGGCTCGGTTCGGTCTCGACGTACTCGAGGGACGACCCGACGCCGAAGGCGATGACCGCTCCGCCCAGCACGGCGAGCAGGCCACCGAGCAGGGTGACGGTCGGGACGCCGGCGATCGATCCGCTGATCGAGACGGCGTCGAAAAGCACCGCGACGCCGAACGCGAACAGGGCCACCGCGAGCGCGATCGCGACGCCCGCGACGGCTTCGGTTCCCGTCGTGTCCTCGCGGACCAGCGTGGTCTCGGTGGCGCCGGCCATCAGATCTCACCCCCGAGCTTCTCGTGCATCCGCCACTCGATGTACTGCGAGCCGATCGAGATGCAAAGCACCGTGACGAACAGGATGACGCCCGCGACGAACAGCGCGTCCATCTGCAGCCCGTTCGCGTTTCCGTAGTTGTTCGCGATCAGCGAGGTGAGCGTCTCCTGACCGTAGAACACGTTGTACAGCGGGTCGGTGAGCTGGGGCACGCCCCGAAGCATCACCGTCGCCGCCATCGTCTCCCCGATGGCGCGCCCGACGCCGAGCAGGACGGCCGCCGAGACGCCCGAGAACGCGGCGGGGATCGTGATCGACGTCATCGTCTGCCAGTCGGTGGTGCCCATCGCGAGCGACCCGCTCTTCATCGACTCGGGGACGCTGCTCAGCGCGTCCTCGGCGACCGAGACGACGGTCGGCAGCGCCATCAGCCCGACCACGATCCCGACGAACAGGTACGAACCCTGACCGGTGGTCCGAAACTGGGCCGACGCCCACGGGCTCAGGATGGTGAACCCGATGAAGCCGTAGACGATCGACGGAATCCCGGCGAGGATCTCGACGCCCGGCTTGACGGCCTCGCGAACGGCACTCGGCGCGATCTCGGAGAGGAAGAGCGCCGCCGCGACGCCGAGCGGGGCGGCGACCATCGTTGCGATCGTCGTCACCATCACGGTCCCGTGGATCATCGGGACCATCGAGTACCGGATCGGGTCCGAGACCGCGTCCCAGCGCGTCTGGGTGAACAGCCGCAGACCCGGGACCGAGACGCCGAACACCGTCGCCGATTCGTAGTACAGCACGGGGATCGACTCGACGAAGATGAACACGGTGATGAAAAGCAGTATGAGGAGGGTCGAGACGGTCATCGAGAGGGTCAACACCCGGGCGGTTACTCCCTGGTACCGGATCCAGCCGTACCCGGCGGCCGCCAGGAACGCGACAAAGGGGAGGGCCGCAAGCGGCGACGCGAGCAGGAACCCGACGAGCGAGGCCAAGAGCGCGACGGTCATCGTGCCCACGGTGACGAGCGCGCCCGTCGCGGTCTCCTCGCGGAACGCGCGGAGCCGTCGACGCCATCGCGTCACCGCGGCGTCGGTTCGTGTATCGGTTGTATGAGACATGATGAAATACGGATGAGAGTCGTTCGCGGCGCGTCCCGCCTCAGATCGCCGTCCGGATCACGCCGGATCCGGAAGCTTCTCCGCCTCGGCTTCGATGTCGGCCGTCGGAAGCGGGATGTAGTTGTTGTCCTCGACGAAGACGGTCTGGCCGAAATCGGTCAGGAACATGTTCAAGAACGCCCCTTCGCGACGATCCGTACCGTTCGGCGTTTCCTCGGTGACCTTCGTGTACATGTGGAGGTCCCGGTTGAGCGGGTACTCGCTGTCGAAGATCGTGTTCTCGGCGTCCCGGTCCGGTTCGTAGACCGTCCCGTCGAAATCGATCGCGATCGGTTGGACGGCGTCGCTCGTGAACGCGAGCGCCATGTATGCGATCGCTCCGTCGTTGTTGGCGACGGCCTCGGCGACCTGCTGGTTCTGCCCGAACCGGGTGTCGACGCCGGACATCGAGGCGTCGGCGCTGCCGAGCATGTTCAGCCGGAAGGAGGTGTCCGTTCCAGAGCCCTCGGCGCGACCGATGACGTAGATCTCCTGATCGGGACCGCCGATCTCCGACCAGTTCGTTATCTCGTCCTGGTAGATCTGCCGGACCTGCTCTCCGGTGAGCTGCTGGACGCCGTTGTCGTAGACGTCGCTGCTCACGACGACCGGCTGGCCGTCACGCCCGACGACGTGGTCGACGAACTGCTCGTCCGCCTCGGACTCGCTGAGCCCGAGTTCGGCCGTTATCGGCCCCGACGAGTTGCCGATGTCGACGAGCTCGTCGCGAACCGCCTCACATCCCGTTCCCGAGTGGCTCAGGCTCACGGTCGTGTTGTAGGGGGGGTTCGACCGCTCCCCGGTCGCCTCGAAGCCGAACTGGCTGGCGAAGTAGTCGGCGAGGTGCATGTCCGTCCCGATCTCGTCCCACCCCGGCACGGACGTCTCGTCGTTCGATCCCCAGTACTCGCCGTCGCTCGGCGGCGCGTTGGCGTTCCAATAGGAGGCGCCCGTATTCGAGATCGGGTACACCGTCGAGGATCCCTCGGCGGTGAGAAGCGCCTGCCCGCCGCCGTTTCCGTCGTCGCCACCGTTGCCGCTCCCGCCGCGTCCACCATCGTTACCGTTGCCGCCGCCGTTCCCGCTCCCGCCGCCGTTTCCACCGCTGCCGCCGTTTCCGCCACCACCGCCGTTACCGGTACTGCCGGTGCAGCCCGCCAGCCCCGCCGACCCGACGACGCCGGAGGTGACCAGAAACTTCCGCCGTGATACGCCGTTTTCAGCCCAGTTACGGTCAGACATCACCAGAACGATCCGGAGGTCCTTGTAAACGGGTTTATATTTCTGATATGTCCACGTCCGGATTCGTTCGGAGACGAGGGTATCGGTACGTGTCCGTACCGATCGGAAGGGTCCAGTACTGATCGGAGCGGTGCAGTACGAACGTTCCGTATCCCTATATAGTCGTTCGGAACGGTACTGGGGGAAACGGTCCGTAACGATAGGTTCTGACGGAAGCTATACACGAGGTCGGCCGGAATTCCCGCTCGTGACCGAGACAGACCGCCCCGATCCGGACACCGTCGACACTGCACCGACCGCACAGTCGATCCTCGACCGGGAGCCGACGGTCGAGTCGGTCGTCGAGGCCGTCGCCGAGGGGACCGACCGCGATCCGGAGGCGATCCGCCGGTCGCTGGACCCGTTCGCGGAGGACGACGTTCTCACGGCCGAAGCGGTCGAGGAGACCGTCTCGGACGTCTCGAAGATCCTCGCCACGGCCGAGACGCGGGTCGACCTCGCCGCGCTCGACGCCGATGACGCTCGGGCCGCCGCCGCAGCCGTGACCGACCTCGACGTCGTCGATGCCCGACTGCGAGGGTTCGATGACCGCCTCGCCGCCCTCGAGCGCCGGACCGACGAGCTCGGCCGGTCCGTCGGGGCGGCCCCCGACGAACTCGAGACGCCATCGGCCCTCCACCGATCGGCGGTCGAACTGCGCGAGACGGCGGCCGACGCACAGCGTGTCGTTCGGGTCGCCGACGACCTCGCCAGCGACCTCGAGGCGTTCGAGTCCTGGCTCAGTTCGCCGGATCGACGAACCGAGGAGCTCGCGGCCGACGTCGAGGCCCTCGAGGAGGCCCTCGTCGATCTTTCGTCCGTAGCCGACCGGATCGACGAGCGGACGGCGGCCGATGAGGAGGGACCCGATGTGGACGAGGAGGGGGCGTTCGAGACCGACGGTGAGGAGTGGACGTCCGAGACCGACGGTGAGACGAGCCACGCGGCCGAGTGGGCGGACGCCACGGTTCGAGCGCGCGTTCTCGAGCTGTTGGTGGCCGACCTTCGGGCCGAGGAGGACGACATCCGAACGTGGGCCGCCCGCGAGAACGCGTCGGTCCCCGAGTCGCTTCGACGGCGGATCGACGCCGCGGATCGACGTCTCTCGATGCTCTCGACGACTCTTTCGGACTTGGCAGCCCCCGACTGGCACGACCGATTCGCGGAGCGCCTCGCGGCGACCGACCGAGCGCTGGCACGGTTCGATCCGCCCGTCGCCTGGGGCCGGGTGCGCGAGGAGATGGCGGAACCCACCGCGTGAACTCCCGTCCGCCCGGACACGACGCGCCGACGTCACTTCGCGCGTGTGCGGCCACCACGGTTCCGCCCGGCCGAATCGGGCGATACCGACCGATCCCCACGGTTCCGCAGGGAGTCCGCCGCCGGGTCTATATAGCACCCCGTAGTCTCGGCACCCCTCCGTAGCGATCTTATAAGCGATTAACCCCTCGCCGCCCGCGTGCGATCGTATGTCAACCGGATCGAAGCGGGCCGGGGACGACGGTGGTGAACGGAGGAAGGAGGACGCCCGGAACGACGGCAGCCTCGACCCCGAACGCACACGCGATCGACTCGAATCGATGCGTGGAGCGCTCCGAACCGAGCGACGGCGCCTGGTCGACGAGCGGCAGGCATTCGGCGCCTTTCGAAAGCGACTCTCGGAGATCGATCCGGGCCAGCCGCCGACGGGACGGTCCGCCGGCTCGCGAGTCGTCGGGACGGCCCCAGCCCGCTCGGTCTCGCCCGGGCTCGTCGCCGTTCGCGACGCCTACGAGGAGACGGTGATGAGCGTTCCCCACTACGCCGAGGACTACGACGACACCTACCCGGAGAGCCTCGAGGCCGAGTTCGGCGCGGGGATGGCCGCGGCGCTCACTCGCGGATCGGCGCTCGATCCCTCGCTCAAACGCGAGCTTTCGGGGGCGGCCGGCCGGCTCCGGGAGAACCGGGACGCGTTCGTCGGGACGCTGGATACGGAGGCGTCGTCGCTTTCCGCCCGCTCCGACCGACTCTTGGAACTCGATGCGGAACTCCAGGGGATCGCGAACGCCGAGTTCGGGGACATGGACTTCGGCGCCCTCGACGCCCACCGCGCACGGATCGAGGCTCTTCGGGACCGATGTGAGGAGGACGTCCGCGAGCGCCAGGAGACGATCCACGAACAGCGCCGCGAGCTTCGGGTGCCCGGCGACAGCCCCGACGTGCCCCGATACCTCTACCGCGAGCAGCCGGCACGACATCCGATCCTCTCGATGCTCGCGGACCGGATAGACCGGCTGGACGCGCTGCGGTCGACCGTCGAGACGGCGATGGCCCGGCGGTGAGAACGAGCCCGACGTTCACTCCTCGAGCGAATCGGCGGCGTCGCTCGAGACCGACTCCGCCCCCTCCTCCTCGTCCCTCGTCGATCGAAGTCGCTGCGGAAGCAGTCCGGCGAGCAGCCCGCGGAGGATCCGCTCGGGGTCCAGGAAGTACTGCGGGAGGACGACCATCGCGACGGCGACGACCACCATGGCGGCGCCGAGGGCCGTCTCGCCGTCGAGCGCGCGCATCACGCCGTAGTTCGCGACCGGCAGCGCGAACACGAGCGTGGTCGCGAGCCCGATGGTGTCCAGGATTCCGAATCGCATCGGCGATCGGTAGCCCGCGACGCCGTATAAGCGACGCGAAGCGACCGATTCGAGTGGACGGCGTCGGACCCACCGTCGTCACGCGACAACGACTTCACGCCCCGTCCCGAATTCCGCGTATGTTCACCGGGATCGTCGAAACCGTCGGCGAGGTCGTCGACGTCGACCGGACCGCGGACGGACGACGGCTCACGATCGCCGCGGAGGGGTTTCGCGACCTCTCCCACGGGCAGTCGATAAGCGTCAGCGGCGTCTGTCTCACCGTCGAGGCGCACGGTTCGGAGGTGGCCGGCGGGGATCCGGACGACACCGGAGGCGTCCACGGCGACGTCGGCGTCTTCGAGGTGTTCCTGGCGAGCGAGACCGTCGATCGGACCTATCTCGGCGAGCTCGGGGCCGGGGACGCGGTCAACCTCGAGCGTGCAATGCCGGCCGACGGACGCTTCGACGGCCACCTCGTGCAGGGCCACGTCGACGCCGTGGCGACGGTCGAGACGATCGACTCGGTCGGCGAGGACTGGCGGTTCGAGTTCTCGATCCCGCCGGATCAGGGCCGCTACGTGGTCGAGAAGGGGTCCGTCGCGCTCGACGGCATCTCGCTGACCGTGGCCGAACGCGGCGAGGACGCCCTCGAGGTCGCGATCATCCCGGCCACCTACGAGCTGACCACGCTCTCGGGGAAGTCGCCCGGCGATCCGGTACACCTGGAGGTCGACGTGATCGCGAAGTACGTCGAGGGGATGGTCGACGGCTACGAATAGAACGATCAGGGGAGCTACCGTCCGACCCGGAGAGCCACGTCCCGGCCCGCACTCACTCCGCGATGTCGATCGCGGGACGTCCCGGCTCCGCCGTGCGCGAGACGTCGTCGGCCGCCTCATCGGCGCGGACGACTCGGACGGGGGCGTCGAACTCGCGTTCGATCAGCCAGGCGGCCGAGCGGAGCGCCTCGTACTCCGCGTCGCCGCGCAGCGTCATCGAGAGGGCCTCGCGGTTCTCCTGGAGGTCCTGTCCGTAGGACGCGGCGGCGTCACCCTGCTCGCGGATGTGGGATTCGCCCATCAGCTCGCCGATCAGGTTGTCGGCGTCGCTGTCGATCGCGATCTCGAGGGCGTCGTACTTCCAGTCGGGCGCGACGACGACGTCGATCGACTCGGGGTCCTCGATGCCGGCGACGTCGACGATCTGTCTGACGTCCTCGCGGGTGTTCTCGACGAGTCGACGGCGCTTCTCGGCCGTCTCGCGGTCGACCTCGGCGGTCGGCCAGTCGGCGCCGGCAACCACGCCGTCCCCGACGAGCGAGGAGGCGTCATCGGCCGCGGGGTCGCCGCCGTGAAGCCGGGCGTACAGGTCCTCCGAGAGGTGTGGCGCCACGGGCGCCAGAAGCCGGACCGCGACGGAGAGGCCGCGGCCGAGAACCTCCGGATCCGGCTCGTCGGCGTACTCGGCGTAGCTCCGGAGCGTGCCGACGAGTCCCTGTGTCTCGCGCAGGGCCGTGTTGAACGTGAGGTCGTCGTACTCCTCCGTCGCGACCGCGATCGTGGCGTCGATCTCGTCGGCCACGTATCCCGCGATCGGGTCCCCGGGATCAGCAGTGGCCGACGCGTCGGCGGTGGCCGCCGAGGCGGTTCCCGTTTCGACCGGGGCGATCGCGTCGGCGTGGTCCTCGACGAGGGACCGCAGCCGGGCCAAAAAGCGGTTGGTCGAGCGGACGCCCTCCTCGGACCAGTCGAAGTCGCGTTCGGGCTGGGCCGCCTGCATCATGAACAGGCGGGCGGTGTCGGCGCCGTACTCCTCGACGATCCGCTGGGGGGAGACGACGTTGCCCTTCGATTTCGACATCTTCTCGCCCTCGAGTTGGACCATGCCCTGCGCCAGCAGGTTCTCGAACGGCTCGCGGTGGTCGAGGCCCTCGTGGTCGGCGAGCACCTTCGTGAAAAATCGGCTGTACAGCAGGTGCATGACCGCGTGTTCGATGCCGCCGACGTACTGGTCGACGGGCATCCAGTCGTTGGCACGCTCGAGGTCGAAGGGCGCGTCCGAAAGTTCGGGCGAGACGTACCGCAGGAAGTACCACGAGGAGTCGACGAAGGTGTCCATCGTGTCGGTCTCTCGTTCGGCCGGGGCGCCGCACTCCGGACAGGTCGTCTCCTTCCACTCGCCGGCGGCGTCGAGCGGGTTGCCGGTGGTGTTGATGAACTCGGGAAGCTCGACTGGCAGGTCCTCCTCGGGAACCATCACGGGACCGCAGTCCGGGCAGTGGACGACCGGGATCGGCGTTCCCCAGTAGCGCTGGCGGGAGATCCCCCAGTCGCGGAGCTGGTACTGGGTCGCCTCCTCGGCGCCCTCGACGTCCGCGGTCAGCCGCTCGCGGGCCGTCTCGCTGTCGAGGCCGTCGTACTCCCCGGAGTTGATCAGGACGCCGTCCTCGGTGAAGGCGGCCTCCTCGACGTCGGGGGCGGTCGGCTCATCGTCGTCAGATCCCCCGTCCTCGTCGGGTGCGGGTGCGATGACGGGGCGGATCTCGATGTCCTTCTTCCTCGCGAAGGCGTGGTCGCGCTCGTCGTGGGCGGGGACGGCCATCAGCGCGCCGGTTCCGACCTCCGAGAGGACGAAGTCGGCGACGTAGACGGGGATGTCCTCGCCGGTGACGGGGTTCCTCGCGACGAGGTCGGTCTCGACGCCGTTCGGCTCGTCGCCGTCCGGGTCGGCCTCCTCCTCGATGAACCGGCGGACGTCCACGTCCGTTTCGGCCAGCTCCTCGCTGATCGGGTGGTCGGGCGCGAGCGCGAAGAAGGTCGCGCCGTGGATCGTGTCGACGCGCGTCGTGAACGCCTCGACGCCGCCGTGGCCCTCGATCTCGAACTCCAGTTCGGTCCCGTACTGGCGGCCGATCCAGTTGCGCTGCATCTGTCTGACCGAGTTCGGCCACCCCTCCAGATCGTCGATGTACTCGAGGAGCTCGTCGGCGTACTCGGTGATCTTCAGGAACCACTGGTCGAGTTCGCGGGTCTCGACGGGCGTGTCACACCGCCAGCACAGCTCCGCGTCGCCCTCGACCTGCTCGTCGGCGAGGACGGTCTCACAGGAGGGACACCAGTTCACCTCGGCGTCGCGGCGCTCGACGAGCCCCTCCTCGTGGAATCGGGTGAAGAGCCACTGGTTCCACCGGTAGTAGTCGGGGGTGCAGGTCGTGATCTCGCGGTCCCAGTCGTAGCCGAAGCCCATCGACCGCATCTGGCCTTTCATCGTGTCGATGCAGTCGAACGTCCAGTCGCGGGGGTTGGTGTCGCGCTCCTTGGCGGCGTTCTCCGCCGGGAGGCCGAAGGCGTCCCACCCCATCGGGTGGAGCACGTCGTCGCCGCGCAGCCGGCGGTAGCGGGCGTAGGCGTCCGTGATCGTGTAGTTCCGGACGTGGCCCATGTGCAGCTTCCCCGAGGGGTACGGGTACATCCCGAGGACGTAGGTCGGGTCCTCGACGCCGTCGGGCGTGCGATACGCGTCCGTCTCGTCCCACGCGTCCTGCCACCGGCGCTCGATCGCCGCGTGGTCGTATCCCTCGTCGCTCATCTGTTTATATACGCGTGGTGGCGTCTCCGCCCTATACCTTTCCATCCGCGGGGCGAACGTGACCTCAACGTCGTCCGGATCCTTTTGGTCCGTCGACTCTACCCCGAAAACGTGAACCACGACGTCCTCCGGCGGGAACTTCGGGAGGGGCTCGCCGAGACGCGTCGCTATTTGCTCTCGCATCACGAGCCGGCGGAGTACGACCGGTGTCACCGCCTGCGTGTCGGATCGAGGACGGTACACCTCTGCGCGCGGTGTTCCGGGATCTACCCGGGGATCCTCGCCGGGATCGCGATTTTTCTGTTGGGAGTCGGAAGCTCCGGGATCCAGATCGCGGCGATCGCCGTCCTGCCGCTCTTCGCGCTCGTCGACTGGGCGGCCACGACGTTTCGGCCGATCACGGGGTCGAACCGGATCCGGACGATCACGGGCGGACTGTTGGGGATCGCCTACGGACTCGGGCTCGGTCGACTCCTCCTCGGCGGCGATCTCCGGGTGCTCGCCGTCGGAGTCGGGTACGGCGTCCTCGCGGCCGTGTTGCTCGTGTGGGAGCGGCGAGGAGAATCCGAGGCGGACTGATCGGCACCCATTTATAAATACCCGCGGTGACACCGCTGACGTATGGCAGGTCCTCCAGGCGACGACCCGACTCGAGAGGAATCGGAGAGCCAATCGAACGACCAACCGGACGACGTGGAGTCAGCCGAGCCGATAGAGACCGACGATCTGGACGCGGCAGATAGATCCGACGATCCGACCGAGTCCGAGGAAACGGGTGGCTGGAGCGATCCGGCCGAATCCGAGGAAACGAGCGGCTGGAGCGATCCGGGCGAGGGAGACGGGTTCGAGGAGTCGTCGACTGCAACGGCGGCGTCAACGACCGCGACGTCGACGACCGCTGGCAACGGCGACGAACCGGGACCGGACGAACAGTACTGTTCGAGCTGCGGGTCGGTCATCAAAAAGCGGGCCGAGATCTGTCCCGAATGCGGCGTCAGACAGACCGGATCGGGAGGTTCCAGCGAGAAGGACCGCACGGCTGCGGGCGTGTTCGCCCTGCTGCTCGGCGGGATCGGCGCGCACAAGTTCTACCTCGGCCAGAACAAGATGGGCATCCTCTACCTCTGTTTCTTCTGGACCGGGATCCCGGCGATCGTCGGCTTCATCGAGGGCATCCTCTATCTCACGAAGTCCGACGAGGAGTTCCAGCGCAAGTACGTGGACTGAGCCGTCTCGGCGTCCTCCGCCGTCGAGACGGTCCATCACGGCCGCTGCGGCGTCGATCCCGAATGCACAACCCTTATGCCGAATAACGGCCTCGATACGGGTGCAATGTCTACCGGAACGGTCGACTTCTTCAACGACACTGGCGGCTACGGCTTCATCTCGACTGAGGACGCGGACGACGACGTCTTCTTCCACATGGAGGACATCGGCGGCCCCGATCTCGAGGAGGGACAGGAGGTCGAATTCGAGATCGAGGACGCCCCCAAGGGCCCGCGCGCGACGAACCTTACCCGACTGTAAGGTCGTTTTGCGATCTCGAGGAGCGTATCGGCACACGGCTGCGTTTTCGATTTTCTCGAACGGCGAGCGACGGCGTCGGCGACGCGCCGTCGAAGTAGCGTCGAGGCGGTCGGGCTGACGCCGAGGCGGCCGGAGTGACGCCGCGAAAACGACGTCTCCGCGAGCCGAAGCTATATGTGGGTCGCCGCCGCGGGGGTCGCCATGGAGATAACCGAGGTCGAATCCTACCCGATCGAGATCCCGCTCGCGGAGCCGGTCTCGTTCTCGAACCGCACGATCCACTTTCGCGACCACGCCATCACCCGCATTCGGACCGGCGAGGGGCTGGAGGGCGTCGGCTACTCGCTGGGCTATGAGGCCGCGGGCCTGATCGCGGACTCCGTCGAGTCGCGGCTCGAGGAGGTCCTCGTGGGCGAGGACCCCCGCGACGTCGCGCGGCTGTGGGAGGAGATGTACGACAGCAACGTCCAGATCGGCCGGACCGGGCTGTTCCTGCGAGCGATCTCGAGCGTCGACATCGCGCTTTGGGACCTCAAGGCGAAGGCGGCCGGCGAGCCCCTGTACAAGCTGCTCGGCGGGTACGCCGACGCCGTTCCCACCTACGCCAGCGGGGGCTACTACCGCGACGACAAGGGCCACGAGGGGCTGCGCGAGGAGGTGCGCCGGTACGTCGAGGAGGGCCACGACGTCGTGAAGATGAAGGTCGGGCGCCGCTCGGTCCCCGAGGAGGAGGCGCGCGTCGCGGCCGTCCGCGACGAGATCGGCCCTGACCGGACGCTCCTGCTCGACGCCAACGGCGTCTGGGAGTCGGTCCCCGAGGGAGTGCGCGCCTGCCGGGCGTTCGAGCCCCACGACCCCTACTTCATCGAGGAGCCCGTGATGATCGACCGGGTCGAGACGATGAGCCAGCTCAACGACGCCATCGACTACGCCGTGGCGACCGGCGAACTGGAGGGGACGCGCCACGACTTCGCGGGGCTTTACGACCGCGGCGCCGCCGGCATCCTCCAGCCCGACGCGACCGTCTGCGGCGGGATCACGGAGTGGCTCCGGATCGCGAACTACGCCTCGGCACACGACGTGCCGATCGCGCCCCACTACAACTGGAACCTCCACGCATCGCTCGTGGGCGCGGTGGAGAACGGCCAGTGGGTCGAGTACTTCTACCGCGACATGGACGTGAAGGTGTTCGACGACGTCGTCGCCGAGCCGCTGGCGCCGAACGACGAGGGGATGATCGAGCTGCCCGACGAGCCGGGCCACGGCGTCCGCCTTGACGAGGACGCGCTCGAGGAATTCCGGGTGTAACGGGTCGCGGAACCGGAGGGCTCCGCGGAGGAGGCGCGCGTCGCGGGCGAGAACTGCCGGTACTGATCGGACCGCGCCGGCGGCCTTTTGGCCCGCCGGGCCGTATTCGCGGCCGTGACCGTACGGACCCTCCACGATCCGAGCCACCGCGAGGCGCTTTGGGCCCTGGAGGCCGCCTTCGACCGCGGGGAGCTGATCACCGTCTTCGGCGAGTGCCGAGTCGACTACGAGGGGCGCGCGTCCTCGACGCTCGGGGCGGGAAAACGACTGCTCGTCCTCAAGCCGGACGGCTCCGCGCTCGTCCACACCGACGAGAAGCGAACGCCCGTGAACTGGCAGCCGCCGGGGTCTGACCACTACGCCGCGGTCCGGGAGGGACGGCTTCGGGTGCGGTCGGTCCGGACGTCGCCGGACGAGACGCTGGCCGTCAGGTTCGCCGACGTCGAACAGCTGTCGGCGATGGGCGTGACCGGGGGACGGGACCTGGAGGTCCGCGGCAGCGAGGCGGACCTCCGGCGGCGGATCCTCGAGGAGCCGGACCTCGTGGAGGAGGGCCTCGATCCGGTGGCCGTCGAGCGCGACAGCGCCGTCGGCCCGATGGACGTCCTCTGTGTCGACGCCGACTCGAACCCGGTCGTCCTCGAGTTGAAACGCCGTCGCGTCGGGCCGAGCGCCGTGAGCCAGCTCGGCCGATACGTCGAGGCCCTCGGGGACGAGGCCGGCGTCGATCCCGACGAGGTCCGCGGGGTCCTCGTCTCCCCGTCGATCACGGACCGGGCACGCGAGCTTCTCGCGGAGCAGGGCTTCGAGCACGCGGCGGTCGAACCGCCGGACTCCCAAGAGCAGGCCGACGGGGAGAGCGGCGAGTCCGGCGAGGAGAGCGGCGATTCGAACGAGGAGGGATCCGGCGAGGAGAGCGGCGATTCGAACGAGGAGGGATCCGGCGAGGAGCCGATCGAGGAGACGGACCGTGGAGAGGACGGCAACGCGGACTCCGGCGAGGACGGCAGCGCGGGCCCCGGAGAGCACGTCGAGGCGGGTCGGTGAACCCGGCGTGGGAGCGCCTGACGTGGGCGATATCCGTCGGTTCTTTCGAAGGGTTTATTCGCGAAGCGGAGGTTAGAGACGACAAGTAACCATGTCAGACAAGCCGGCCTCCATGTACCGGAACATCAGCAAGCCCTCGTACACGCGTCGCGAGTACATCACGGGCATTCCGGGTTCGAAGATCGCACAGCACAACATGGGCGACCTGCAGGCCGATCCGGAGGAATACGAGGTGGAGATCAGCCTCCGCGTCGACGAGGAACTCCAGATCCGCCACGGCTCCCTCGAGAGCGCACGCCTGTCGGCCAACCGCCACCTCATCAAGGAGATCGGCGAGAAGCAGTACAAGATGGTGCTGCGCAAGTTCCCCCACCAGGTCATCCGCGAGAACAAGCAGGCGACCGGCGCGGGCGCCGACCGCGTCTCCGACGGAATGCGCCAAGCGTTCGGCAAGCCCGTCGGCACGGCCGCACGCGTCGACGCCGACGAGGCCATCTTCACCGCCTACTGCGACCCCGAGGACGCTGCGACGGTCAAGGAGGCGTTCCGGCGCGCGTACAACAAGATGTCCCCGTCCTGCCGGATCACCGTCGAGCGCGGCGAGAAGCTGCTCGTCTCGTAGGCCGGTTCGTTCGGGTTCGCGTTCGTTTTTGCGTCTCGTTCCCTCTCGCGTCGAGCGTCCGCGACGCCGTGTTCTCCCTACGCCCCGTGGCCGCCGGCGCGAGGCTTATGCCGGTGCCGTCCCTCCCCTGGATCGATGCTTCGGCTCGCGATGAGCACCCGCTCGGAGACGTTCGATCGGATCCGTGGCCCCCTCCGAGAGCGCGGGATAGACGTCGTCCACCTTCGAGCGACGGAGCGGACGCTCCGGCTCACGGCTGACGGGGACCGACCGGCCGACCCCGTCGATCCGGCGCCGGAGGAGGTGGACGTCGGGTTCGTCTACCCGACCCGGCTGATGGAGGGCGGGGCGCTCGACGCCCGGCTGTCGATCCCGTGGGTGAACGGCCGCGGGGCGGTCGTAACCTCGCGAAACAAGGCGGCGGTGACGAGCGCGCTCGACGCCGCCGGGCTTCCGGTGCCGCGAACGGTGATGGTCTCGAACCCGGTCGCGGAGTCCGAGGTGCTCGCGTCGCTCGAGGACGCGGGGCTGTCGTTTCCGGTCGTGATCAAGCCGAACTCGACGACCCGGGGGACCGGCGTCGCGAAGGCGTCCGACGTCGACGACCTCGCGGGGACGATCGACCACCTGAACCTGGTACACGACTACCGGGCGACCGGCGACAAGTCCTATCTGATCCAGGAGTTTCTACCCGGCTCCCGCGATTACCGGGTGATGGTTCTCGACGGGGAGTGTGTGGGCGCGGTCGAACGTCGGATCCCCGACGGGGAGGGAGATCCGCGATCCGGAGACGGGGGCGGGGGCGAGAGCGGGGGCGGGAACGGAGACGAAGGCGAGGATGGGAACGGAAACGGAGGCCGAAACCGTGGTCGAGGTGGCGGCGACCGATGGAAACACAACGTCCATCGCGGCGCCGTGGCGACCGCCGTCGACCTTCCCGAGCGCCACCGCGAGCTGGCCGAACGGGCGGCGCGGGAGCTCGACATCGACTACCTCGGCGTCGACCTGCTGGAGACGGACGACCGGCTCGTGGTCGTGGAGACGAACGCCCGGCCGACCGTCGACGCGGGAAAGTACGAGGTCGACTTCTACGACCGTCTGGCGGGGCTGATACGCGACACTGCGAGACGGAGCTGAAGGAGAACGGCTCCGACGATCACTCGAGGGCGGTCACTCGAGGTCGATCGACGCGGAGTCGTCCGCGCGCTCGAAGACGACCTCGAGGACGCCGTTTTTGAACGTCGCGGACGCGGAGCGCTCGTCGACGCGGACGGGAAGCGAGATACGTTCGTCGTACTCGCGGCGGTCGGAGGCCGCGGAGACGGTCAGGGTCTCGCCGTCACACTGCAACGAGAGGTCCTCCTTGGAGACGCCCGGCAGGTCGGCGACGAGCCGGACCACGTCGTCCTCGAGGTAGGTGTCGACGTGGGTCTCCGATCGGAACCCGGAGCCGTCCCCGGGGCCGTCCTCGACGCCGGCCATCCGGTCCATCATCCGCTCGATCTCCTCGAAGAGGTCGCCGAACGGGTCGTCACGGTCGTCCCTGTTCATGTGCGGATCGACGGCCGACGTTCCGATAAGGCTTCCGTCCACGGCGGATCGTGCGGGATGGTGCCTCGCGTCGATCTGAACAGTTTTTAGGCTGGACGAGATTACTTCAACTATGAGTAAATCGTATCTGGACGCCGCGGACGACGTCGCGGACGACGAGGTCGTGCGCGTCGGACTCAACGGGTTCGGCCGGATCGGCCGAAACGTGTTCCGCGCGACCCTCGAACACCCGCGGATCGAGCTCGCCGGGATCAACGACGTGATGGACGCCGACGACGCCGCCTACCTCGCGAAGTACGACTCCGTGATGGGCCGTCTCGACGGGATCGAACTCGAGGACGGCTCGTTGACGATCGGCGGGACCTCGGTGCCGATCTACAACCGGCAGGACCCGGCCTCGCTGCCGTGGGACGACCTGGGCGTGGACGTCGCACTCGAGTGTACGGGCGTCTTCCGCACGTACGAGGACGCGAGCGCCCACCTGGAGGGGGGCGCGGAGACGGTGGTCATCTCGGCGCCGCCGAAGGGCGAAAAGCCGGTCAAACAGCTCGTCTACGGCGTGAACCACGACGAGTACGACGGCGAGTCGGTCGTCTCGAACGCCTCCTGTACGACGAACTCCATCACGCCCGTCGCGAAGGTGCTCGACGAGGAGTTCGGCATTCGGTCGGGCACGCTCACGACGATCCACGCCTACACGGGGTCCCAAAGCCTCATCGACGGCCCGATGGCGAAGACCCGTCGGGGTCGCGCCGCCGCCGAGAACATCGTGCCGACGACGACCGGCGCGGCCGGCGCGGCGACGGAGATCCTCCCGCAGTTGGAGGGGCGGATCGACGGGATGGCGATCCGGGTTCCGGTCCCGAACGGCTCGATCACCGAGTTCGTCGTCGACACGGAGGCGGACGTCACGGCGGAGGCCGTCAACGACGCGTTCCGCGAGGCGGCCGACTCGGGGCCGCTCGCCGGGGTGCTCGGATACACCGACGACGAGATCGTCTCGAGCGACGTCGTCGGGTTGCCGTTCTCGAGTTACGTCGACCTCTCCTCGACGAACGCCATCGCCGGCGGCGAGCTGGTGAAGGTGCTCACCTGGTACGACAACGAGTACGGCTTCTCGAACCGGATGCTCGACATGGCGAGCTACGTCGCCGACAACTAAATGGCCGGGTCACCAGACTCCGATATGGCACGGTTCGAGACGATCGACGCGCTGCCGGCGGACTCGTGCGTGCTGGTCCGCCTCGATCTCAACTCGCCGATCGAGGACGGCGAGCCGCAGGACAACGAGCGGTTCGCGCGACACGCCGAGACGGTCCGCGAGCTGGTCGCGGCCGGCCACCGGGTCGTCTGTCTGGCCCACCAGGGACGTCCCGGAAACGACGACTTCACCACGCTTTCGGGTCATGCCCGGATCCTGGCGGAGCACGTCGGGCGGGAGGTGGCGTTCGTTCCCGACACCTACGGCCCGGAGGCCATCGAGGCCATCGAGGACGTCGAGCCGGGCGAGGTCCTGCTGTTGGAGAACGTCCGGATGTGCGAGGGCGAACTTCCGGAGGAGGACCCGGAGACGAAGGCCGACACCGAGTTCGTTCGGACGCTCGCGCCGCGTTTCGACGCGTACGTCTGTGACGCCTACTCCGCGGCTCACCGGAGCCACGCCTCGCTCGTCGGGTTCCCGCTCGCGCTGCCGGCGTACGCCGGTCGGGTGATGGAGACGGAGTACGAGGCGAACACCGCGATCGCCACCCGCGAGTTCGACGGGCGGGTGACGATGGTGGTCGGCGGGACGAAGGCGACCGACGTCATCGACGTGATGGACGCGCTCGGCGACCGGGTCGACCGGTTCCTCCTCGGCGGCGTCGCGGGCGAGCTGTTCCTTCGAGCCGCCGGCCACCCCGTCGGCTACGACCTCGAGGGGATGGACCGCTTCGACGACCAGTGGGAGCGAAACCACGGAACGATCGAATCGCTCCTCGAGGAGTACGGCGACCGGATCACCCTGGCGGTCGATCTGGCCTACGAGGACGCCGAGGGCGACCGCGGCGAGGTCGCCGTCGAGTCGATAGCCGAAAAGGAGACCGCCTACCTCGACGTCGGGACCGAGACCGTGATGGCCTACGAGCCGGTCATCGCGGACTCGGAGGCGGTCTTCTTGAAGGGCGCGCTCGGCGTCTTCGAGGACGAGCGGTTCGCCGTCGGGACGGTCGGCGTGCTCGAGGCGATGGCGGAGACGGACTGCTTTTCGGTGGTCGGCGGGGGCGACACCGCCCGCGCGATCCGGCTGTACGACCTCGATGAGGACGACTTCTCGCACGTGTCGATCGCTGGCGGCGCCTACATCCGGGCGCTCACCGGCGAGCCCCTGGCGGCCGTCGAGGCGCTCGAGCGGGGCCGACCGCGCGAGGAGTGAGTTCCGGGGAGAAAGCGATCGACCTCAGTCGTCGGCCGTGACGAGTCCCGTCCCGGTCGACGGTTCCGCGAGGAGGCTCTCGAGTCCGACCCCGAGCGACTCGTCGGTCCGAGCCACGGACTCGACGGCGGGTACGTCCGTCGCGAGCGCGCGGATCGCGTCCACGTTCTCGGGGACGACGTCGGCCTCCTGGTGGACGTTCTCGAAGAGGTACAGATCCGACCCCTGGAGCTGGATCGACTCGCCCCACACGCAGTTCTCCCAGAGGTCGCCCCGCGGGCGTCCCGCGTCCATCGCGTAGTCCTTGAGCGCGCCGCCGCCGTCGACGCCCGCACCCTCCGGGATGACGAAGACGCGCGACTCCGCCTCGAGGAGATCGCGGACCGCGCCGGCCTCGGGCGTCGACTCGAGCGTGACGTTGAGCCCGTGGGTGTGCATCCGGGTCACCGGCGCCTTCACCGCGAGCGTGTCGACGGCGATCCCGGGCAGGACCGTGTTCACGTCGGGACCGTGGTGGGAGGGAATCGAAACGGGATCGGGAACCACGTCGTTGATCGGGCCGCGGTCGGTCTCCGCGGGGTCGCCGCCGCGGCGGATCAGGGTGACGCGGGCCTTCTCGACGCCGTATTCCTCCTCGAGGGGGGCGAGAACACGCGAGAGCGCGGTCGTGTTACACGAGACGACGCGAGCGGACTCGGCGTCGGAGTCGCGAACGGCCTCGTAGTTCGCGCGGGCGTTGAACGAGACGTCCGCGACGTCGGCCGCCTCGCCGCCCTGGAGGATCGCGGGCGTGTCGTGGGCGGCGTACCGCGCGCGGTTCCGCTCGCCGATGCCGGCGGGACAGCAATCGACCACGACGTCGCTCGCCTCGATCAGGTCGTCGAGGTCGCCGGCGAGGTCGATCCCGGCGTCGGCGAACGCGTCGGCGCGCTCTGCGATCGCGGCGTGGAGATCGTAGCCGCGCCGGAGGGCCGCCTCGGCCTCGTAGTTCGGGCGCGTCTTCGCGACGCCGACGAGCGCCATGTCGGGCTGGGCCGCGACCGCGTCCGCGACCCGTTTTCCGATCGTCCCGTATCCGTTCACACCCACGCGGATCATGTACCTGGACGTCCGGCCGCGAACCGTATAATAGTTCCGAGAGTGGAACGAATACGATAACTACGAAACGAGTAATAGATCGGTTGAAATCTCGGAATACGGGATGGAACACCGTTCGAAATTCAGTATATATACTCTATCTGTCCGAACCATCGCCGTGCGATCGAGCCGTATGGCAACGCCTAACGGGACGCCGACAAAATGCCCGGCATGGACTCCGACGAACCCGACGCGGTGACTCCCGAGGAGCTGGAGGCGGCGGCGCGGACCGCCGTCGGCCAGTGTCTGGGGATCGAGGCGGACGAATCGGTCGTGGTGATCACCGACGACGAGCGCCGAACGATCGGCGAGGCGCTTTATGCCGCCGCCGGCGAGCGCACGGAGGACGTCTCGATCCTGCGATACCCGCCGGGCGACCAACACGGCGCGGAGCCGCCGGCGCCGGTCGCGGCGGCGATGAGCGCCGCTGACGTGTTCCTCGCGCCGACCACGAAGAGCCTGAGCCACACCCGCGCCCGCGGCGCGGCCTGCGAGAAGGGCGCCCGGGGAGCGACGCTTCCGGGGATCACGGAGTCGGTGTTCACCACCGGCCTCGACGCGGACTACGAGGCGATCGCGGAGGCGTGTGCGGCCGTCCACGAGCGGGTCGCGGGCGCGGAGACGATCCGGATCACCACGGCGGCCGGAACCGACCTGACCGTCGAACCCGGCGGCCGCGAGTGGCAGACCGACACGGGCATCGTTCGGGAGCCGGGAGCGTTCTCGAACCTCCCTGCGGGCGAGGTGTTCGTCTCGCCCGTGACCGCGAGCGGGACCTACGTCGTCGACGGGACGATGCGGCCACACGGCCTGCTCGACCCCGACGAGCGGCTGGTCTTCGAGGTCGAGGACGGGTACGTCACGTCCATCTCGGATCCGGCGATCCGCGACCAGGTCGAGGCGGGCGCCGAGTCGGTCGGCCGCGACGCCTACAACCTCGCGGAACTCGGGATCGGCACCAACGTCGGCGTCGAGCAGCTCGTCGGGTCCGTGCTGCTCGACGAGAAGGCCGCCGGGACGGTCCACGTCGCGATCGGCGACGACGCGAGCATCGGCGGCGACGTCGAGGCCCCGTTGCACCTCGACGGGATCATTCGCGATCCGACGGTGTACGTCGACGGCGAGGCCATGGATCTGCCGTCGGCGTGACCGGTCTCCGGCCCACGCCAGCCCCTCCCACGACCCGATCGACAAACGCGGACTTTTACCGCCAGGACGGCTATCGGCGGGCAATGAGCGATCAACGCGAGCGGGTCGGACTCGTCTGTCCCTCCTGTTCGACCGCGGAGCCGACGGTCCACGAGGTGCTCAAGCCCGGCGGGACCGCGACGGTCAGATGCACCGAGTGCGGACACACGCACAAAACCGAGATCCCCGAGCCCGAAACGGTCGATCTCGACATCGTCGTCTCCCAGGACGGCGAGTCCTTCTCGACGACGATGACGGTTCCGGCCGACACCTACGCGGAGATCGGCGGCGAGTTCGTCGTGGACACGCCCGACGCGCTGTTGCAGGCGCGGGTGACCGGGATCGAGGTCGGCGAGGAACGCCGGGTCGAGGAGGCCGACGTCGCGGACGTGGAGACGCTGTGGACTCGGGCGGTCGACAACGTCTCGGTGAAGGTGACGCTTCACCCCGCCGACGGCGATCGCGAGCACACGCGCGCGCTCACGGTGAACGTCCCCGGCGATCACGAGTTCGAGGTGGCGGAAACGGAGACGTTCGGCGAGGAGGAGTTCACGATCGAGGGGATCCAGATCCGCGAGAACGCGCCGGAATACCGGTTCGACAAGCTCGATCACGACGGCGACACCGCGTTCGCAAAGGACGTAAAGCGGCTCTACGCGCGCGATGAGACCTCGAGCGCGTGGTCGGCGTGGTGAGGATCCGATGGCGGGCGCATCCACCACGTCGATCACGAGCGCGTGATCGATCTAGCGGGCGGCCGGGCACGAACGCGATAAGCCCGACGACGCGGCCGCAGCATTCAGGTCGGAACGGTCCGTAGCGTGTGGTATGTCCGCATCCGACGCCCGCGATCGGCTCATCGAGCGGCTGTCCCGGCGTCGGGACACGAGCGAGCGCGTGCTCGAGGCGATGCGGTCGGTGCCGCGTCACGAATTCGTTCCCGACGCGACGCCCGAACGCGCCTACGCCGACCGACCCCTCCCGATCGGCGACGGCCAGACGATAAGCGCGCCGCACATGGTGGCGATCATGGTCGACCTGCTCGATCTCGAGGCCGGCGATCGCGTCCTCGAGATCGGCACCGGCTGCGGCTACCACGCCGCCGTCACCGCGGAGCTCGTCGGGGAGAGCGGCGCGGTCTACGGGGTCGAATACGTCGCCCACCTGGCCGAGGCCGCACGCGATCGCCTGGAGCGCCTCGGCTACGGAGGGATCGTGGACGTCCTCGTCGGCGACGGCCACGAGGGGTGGCCCGAACACGCCCCCTACGATGCCGCCTACCTGACCTGTGCGGCCGAGGATGGGGTTCCGGACGCCATCGTCGAGCAGACCCGCGAGGGGGGCCACATCGTCGCGCCGATCGGCGGACGCGCCCACCAGGAGCTGGTTCGGCTGACGGTCACGCCCGAAGGTACGGATCGCGAGTCCCACGGCGGCGTGCGGTTCGTGCCGATGGTCGATAGCGACTCGTGAAGATCGGGACCGAGAGCCGGAAGAGACCGATGGAGGAGGTCGTCCGGGGAGACGTCCCCCGCCACCGAGCGTGCGGTTCATTACGACCGAGCGCCGATCCGGCGTATGGACGAGACGGCGCTTCGGGCGGACATGATCGAGAGCCTCGAGCACCGCCTCGATCGCCCGCTCTCGGAGGGTCTCCTCGACGCGCTCCAGCGCGTCCCCCGTGAGGCGTTCGTCCCCGACGCGCCGTACGCGAACCGGCCGACCGAGGTACACGGGACCAGGGCGCTCTCGCCCGCGACCGTCGCCCGAATGGTCTCCGCGCTCGCCCCCGAGGAGGGCGACGAGACGCTCGTGGTCGGCGCCGGGGTCGGCTACACCGCGGCGATCCTCGCGGAGATCGTGGGGGCCAGACGCGTTCACGCGATCGACGTCGATCGCGAACTGGTCGCGCTCGCCCGATCGAACCTCGCGAGCGCGAACTACGATCCGGTTCTCGTCGATCGGCGGGACGGAAGCGAGGGGCTTCCGGAGTACGCCCCCTTCGACCGGGTCCTGCTCGAGGCGGCGGCGGTACGGCCTCCCAGAAGGCTGCTCGCACAGCTGGCCGAGGACGGCCGGCTCGTCTTTCCTCGGGGAACCGGCGCTCAAACCCTCGTCGCCGTTCGACCGCGTCGAACCGACGGGGTGGACCGATCCCCGGATGCGGACCGATCCCCGGAGCCGACCGGACCGGATGACCGGACGCGAGGGATCGAACGAACGGGAACGCCCGGAACGGACGGACTACAGATCCTCGAGGAGGCCGGACCGGTCCAGCTTCGGCCGCTGCTCGTCGCGGGCGAGCGGGGCGGGATCGAACGAAACCGAACCCGACGCGAGGACGCCGAGTTCTCGAAGCGGGGGTACTTCGCGAAACAGGGCTGGGAGCAGGAGTGGGTCGACTGGGAGGACCAGCGTTGACCGATCTCGTCCCGGTGGCACCCTGTCGCCGGAGTCGTCACTGACGACGGGGGTCACCTATCCGGTTCTCGTCGATCACCGTCCCCGTGTCCCCGTCCTCGTCCCCGTGTCCCCGTCCTCGTCCCCGTGTCCCCGTCCTCGTCCCCGTGTCCCCGTCCTCGTCCCCGTGTCCCCGTCCTCGTCCCCGTGTCCCCGCCCTCGTCCCCGTCCTCCTCCCCATCACTCCGCGACGACGAGGATCTCCGTGTTCTCCCGATCGTCGGTGTACTCGCTTCCCGCGGGAGGTTTGACGTCGATCGAGAGCGTCCCGTCGACCTGGTTGGGACCGAGTTCGGGCTCGACCGTGACCGTGGCCACTCCGGAGCCGTCCGTCCGTGCCGTCTCGACCCCGTCGATCCGCGCCGTCTCCCCGCGGACGACGACCGTGGCGTCGGCGACGGGCGTTCCGTCCGGATCGACGACGGTCAACTCGAGGTCCTGGCTTCCCGGCGTGATCACCTCCGGCTCCGGCTGGACGTCCAGCTCCACGACCGCGAGTCCCTGGATGCCGTTCACCATGCTCATCATGACGCTCAAGCTCGCGACGCCGACGACGAGGGCGATGACGAGCCGGATCGGGAGCCCCTCGATGGCGCGTTCGTCGCGGCGAAACTCGGCGGATAGCACGGCGATGCCGTCTTCGATCATACGGCCCATGGACCCGGAATCGGTCATAAACGTACGGACGAAAGTTCTTGTGGGAGGGGGGACCAGTCCCCTCGATGCAGGTGGACGACCGCAATCGAGCCGCGGGCGGCGAACGGGATCCGAAGCCGGGTGCAGATCCGAAGCCGGGGGTGGATCCGGAACCGGGGCCAGACTCGGAGCCGAAACCGGGGTCGGGACGGAGACCGAAAGCAGGAGGGGCCGCACACGTGCTCGGGCGGGAGGGAACCGCCGGCGGAGCCATTCTGGATGTCGGTGCGTTCCTCGCGCGGGACGGGAGCACCGGCGCGCCGGTCGCGATCGACGCCGAGAACCCGCACGCGGGGGTATTAGTCGGAAAGCGTGGAACCGGGAAGTCATACACGCTCGGGGTGATCGCGGAGGAGCTCGCCCGCGTCGAGGGCGTCTCCCCGATCGTCCTCGATCCGATGGGGGTCTTCGCCGGGCTGGGAGAACTGCCCGGTGGCCGCGTGATCGACGCCCGGATCGACCCCGCGACGCTGTCCCCCGACGTCTGGCCGGAACTCCTCGGGCTCGATCCGACCGGGGCCGCCGGAAGCCTCCTGTGGCGAACCGTCGAAAGGCGGCAAAACGGCTGTGGAGCGCTCGCTACCGCTTCCGAGGACGACCCGACCTCGATCGCGGGGATTCTGGCGGAAATAGAGACGGCCGACGCTCCAGACCCGGTCAAGCGGGCGGCCTCGAACCACCTTCGGCTCGCGGACGCGTGGGGCATCTTCGATCCGGCGGCGCCGACCATGGGCGAGCTGACGGGAGCCGAAGCGACGGTGATCGACTGTCGATCGTTGACCCCGGCGGCCATGGCGGCCGTCGGACACGTGATCGCTCGGGGTCTCTACGACTACCGGATCGAGAGGGGAACGGGTCCGCTCCCCTGGCTGCTCGTCGACGAGGCGCACGCCTTCCTCGAGGGGATCGGGGAACCGGCGTTTCGAACGCTTTTCACCCGCGGTCGGACGCCCGGTGTGAGCCTCGTGTGTGCGACCCAGCGTCCGAGCGCGCTCCCCGACGTGGCCGTCTCGCAGGCGGATCTCGTGATCGCCCACCGCCTGACCGCGGAGCGGGACGTCGACGCGCTCCGGGACGCACAGCCGGCCTATCTCGGGGAGGACCTGGGCCGGGTCCTGCCGAGCGGAACGGGCGAGGCCCTCGTCGTCGACGACCGGACCGAGAGCGCACACGTCGTCCGGGTCCGCGAGCGGCGGACGCCCCACGGCGGTGACAGTCCGACCGCGAGCGGCATCGAGGCGAACCGGGCGAGGGCGGCGCGCCGTCGTAATGGATAACCGAACGGGCCAAGACGTCGAGGTATGACGGGAACATCGTTCGCCCGGTCGTCGATCGACCGCGGACTCGAGATGGTCGTGGTCGCCGCGGGCGGCGCGATCGGCGCCGGCGCGCGGTACGGCGTCGAGCTGCTCGTCGGGCCGGTCGCGGGCACGTTCGCCGTGAACGTCGTCGGCGCGTTCGCGCTCGCGGTCATCACGGCTCGAGTCCTCGAGGGACGGCTCATGCTGTTCGCCGGCACCGGCGTGCTCTCCTCGTTTACCACCTACAGCACGTTCGTCGCCGATGCCGTCTCGACCGACCCAGCGGTCGCGACCGGATACGTCGTGGCCAGCTACGTCGGTGGGTTCCTCGCGGCCGTCGCCGGACTCGCGGTGGGCGGGAGGTCCCGATGAGCGTCGACGTCGCGAGCGTGGCGCTCGTCGCGGCCGGGGGCGCGATCGGCGCCGCGGCTCGCTACGTCGTCGGTCGGTTCACGCGTCGGACGGTGTTCGTCGTCAACGTGAGCGGCAGTCTGATTCTCGGCGTGACCCTGTCGGCCGCCGTGGGGGATTCCGCCGCGTTGGTCCTCGGCGTCGGCCTATGCGGGTCGTTCACGACGTTCTCGTCGTTCGCGCTCGAGACCGTCACGCGGGCGGAAGAACGCCCTCTCGAGGCGGCCGGCTACGCGGTCGGGACGCTCGCCGCGGCCGTCGGCGCGTTCCTCCTCGGGGGATACCTCGCCGGCGCGCTGTGAGGCCGACCGGTCGAAAGCGATAGGGGACCGTGGCGTCTATCGGGGACGTAATGGAGACCGAGCGTGCCGACCGCGACGGAAGCGAGGTGGACGAGGGAGGCGGCGGGAACGATGTCGGGGGAGAGACCGGCGATCCCGATCTGCGACTCGACGATCTCAGTCTGCCACAGCGGGTGTTCGTCGCGGCGGTACAGAACCCCTCTCGCGGCGTGTTCCTCGTGATCCTGATCGGGTTCGCGTTCTCGTTTTTCATCGCGCTGTGGATGGCGTTCCCGCGGATCGGAGCGCTCGTGACCGGGATCGCGGTCGTGGTCGGCCTCCTCGTCACGGCGGTGCTGGCGCTGTTGCGGTGAGAAGGGAGCGAAGGCGGAAGCGAAAAGTGGAATCGAGGGGCGTCGATCCGGATGGTCGGGCCCCGACGATCGCGAGTCGACAACTAAGGCCCGGCGACCGCCCTCGACGATCGAGGGTGGCGATCGGGATCAGTACCGCGAGGGAACGAACGCGAACGCGATCAACATGAGGACCGTCGCGCCGATGGTCCACCCGATACGCGTCAGGCCGGACATCCGCTGTTCGAACTGTCCGATCTCCGCCTGTTGAGCCTCGTAGGACTCGAGATTGCTCGAGAGCACGACCGTCGAGCTGTCGGGGAAGATCGCGACGAAGGTCGTGTTGCCCAGGGTCACCTGTCCCTGCGGGGTCAACTCGGCGGACATCGTCTGGGTCGTCTCCCACTCGAGGACCGCCGCGCTCGCGCTCACGTTCGCGACGGCCGCGTCGTGGCCGTCGTAGGTGATCGTCTCGCCCTCGTCGATGCGGCGTTCCTCGGGCTCCGGGAAGTACTCGTCGGCGGGAACGAGCGTGGTCTCGCCGTCCTCGTCGGTGACGGCGACGTGTTCCTCCCCGTTTCGCATGTACGTCTGGTTGTCGGCGGCGGAGTCGTTCTCGAGGATGGCCTGGCGGTCGAGCACCTCCTGGAGGGTGAACGCGCTCGGGTCCTCGCCCTCGATGACGACCCGCCACTCGTCCTCCTCGTAGGTCACGGTGGAGTTATTGGCCCACTCGGCCGACTCGGTGACGGTCTCGTTCCACTCGAGCGTCCCGGACAGCGTCACCGTCTCGCTCCCGTGGCCGCCCTCCTCGACGTTCTCGGTCACGTCGGCGACGGTGTAGGTCTGTCCCGCGTGATCGAAGGAGCCGCCCGCACCGCCCTCGTATGCGGGATCCTCGAACGAGACCTCCGGGGAGTCGGCGGTCGCCACGAGTCCACCGGCCGCCGCGCCGACGACGAGAAGGAGCGCGACGTACACGGTTACAGCGCGTCGTTGCATGGTTCGAGCATGGGTCACCGTCCGTATAACCGTTACTTTCCGTCCACGAACCGAGCCGCCGACGGCGCCGACGTGTCCCGATGTCGACTCCTCGAGTGCGCCCCGGTATCGACTCCTCGGAGGGACCTGAAGGCTCACCCATCGAGCAGCGAGGCCAACCGGCGCTCGACGACGGCCGGCGGCCACTCCGACGTGACGGTTTCGCGCTCGACGCCGAACGTCTCGACGGTTCCCGAGACGGGAGCCGACCTGGACGGGGCGTGCCGTTCGAAGAGGTAGGCGTAGGACGCCACCTGTAGCTCGTAGCGCCGCCGGGTCTCCGGGGTCGGCTCGGCCAAGGCGATCTTGGCGTCGACCACGGAGCGCTCGCCGGCGGGCGACTCGAGAACGAAGTCGGCCGTGCCGTGGATCTCGAACTCGACGTCGTCGACGACGACGAGCCCGTCGACGGATCGTTCGATCGCGACGAGATCGCCGCGTTCGATCCGCGCCCACAGCTCGGAGGCGAGGAAGTCCTCGAGGATCGCCTCGCGGAAGAACTCGAACAGCTCCTCGCGTTCCCGGTCGTCGGTCCGGGGCGAGTGCTCGCGAAGCGTCTCCTCGAAAAGCCGGCGAATCTCCGGCGTGGAGTCGCGAACGGCGTCGCCAGCGGGGAATCGCTCGGCGATCCCGGTGAGCACCTCGTGGAGACACGTGCCCACGTCGTCGGGGCCAAGCCGGTCGAACCGCAGCGGGAGGTCGGCATCCACGTCGTTGGTCGCCGTGTGTAGCGCCCGTCCGAGGAGGTGATCGAGGACGAACCCGTCGGGATCCTCGGTGAGCGGGTACACGGTGCTCGGATTCACGAACCGCGGGAGCCAGGCGGGAAGCCCCCCGCGGCGGGGCGGCGTGACCGCCACGTCCGGCGTGCGGGACGTCCGCGGGGCGTCGCGCGTCGCGAGGAGATCGACGTCGTTGACGCCGACCTCGAAGGGACCGGCGGGGGAGCCGTCCGCTCCGCCGGCGGAGTAGCCGTCCGTCTCCTCGCCCGAAAACGCGAGTCCCTCCCGGAGCGCATCGAGCCACCGATCCCGCGGGCGCTCCCCGCCCGGAAGTGACCGTGGGAGCGGAAGAACGAGATGTTCGCGGGCGCGCGTGAGTGCCACGTACAGCAACCGCCACGCTTCGGCCCGCTCGCGAGCAGCGGCCCGTCGGAGACGGTCGGGCCCGACGAGCGCGGTCGAGGACCCCGACTCGAGGACGTCGTCGCGCCAGCGGGCGGTCATCCACCGGAGCCCGACGTCGGGGTCGCGCGTGTCCGCCGGATCGTAGAGCCCGTTCGCGAACGGCGGAAGCGAAACGTTCCGGGGGACGTCGACGTTCGTCGGCGGTGCGAGCCCGGCGAAACGCCCACGTGTGAGAAGACGGGTCGACTGGACGCCGTGTTTCCACACGTCGAAGCCCGGGTTCGCGAGGACGACGACGTCGGCCTCGTCTCCCTTCACGTCGTGGATCGTGCGAAACTCGACGTCGGGGTCGGTTCCGGCCGTACTCGGCTGGTTCGGGCCGAACGAGGGGTTCTCACGGAAGGGGGCCGCAAGCGTCGCGAGTTCGCGCGGCGGAAGCCGCTCTTCGGCCTCCCACTCGGAGAGCGTGTCGACGAGCGCGTCGAGGTTCCCGACGCGTCGTTCGGGATCCACCTCGGGAAACAGTCCGTGCGGGTCGGCCCGCAACGCAAGCTCCGCGATGACGTCCTCGACGTAGGTCGTCGCCGGACGCGAGCGGGTTCGGTCCCGACGATCCCGGAGCGTCGAGAGCGCGTCGAGGACGTGTTTTTGCGCGCTCGTGGGCGCACACCCGGCGCGAACGGCACCGATCTCCCCGTCCGCGTTTCGGATCGCCGACTCGAGTTCCTCGAGCCCAAGCGGGGAGTCGACGAACAGGTCGATCGTTCGATCCGGGCTGGCCGGAGCGACGAGCCACGCGCAGACGTCGAGGACCGCCTCGACGAGCGGGCACGCGAAAAGCGGCTCGCTCGCGTTGCGCACGCGAAGTCCCGCCTCGGCGAACGCGTCCGCGTACGCGTCCATCCACGTGGACCACCGAAACAGGACGACGATATCGAGCGGATCGCCGGCGTCGTCGAGGAACGTGCCGTCCGCGAGCCCCTTCGAGACGAACGTGGCGAGCGCCGCCGCCTCGCCGCGACCCTCCACCGGGTCGATCCACGCGTGGGAATCGGAGTCCGCCCCCATCGGCTCGAAGGCCGCGACGTGGACGTTGTTCCCGTCGGTCGAGTCCCGGTCGGGATCGAGTCCAGGATAGGCGACCGCCATGTCGCCCACGTCACCGCGTGCCGGGTCCGTGAGCGCCGGCTCGGCGATCGCGTCGATCGCGGCGGCCACGTCCGGACGACAGCGATAGGTCGTGGTCGCGGTTCGATGCTCGTGGACGTCCCAGTCGATTCCGAGGTACGCTCCGTCCGCTATCGCCGACCGGAAGAGCGACGGGTCCGCGTGCCGCCAGCCGTAGATGCTCTGGAGGGTATCGCCCGAGACGAACACGCGCGCGTCGGATGTGACGAGACGCGAGAGCGCGGCGTGTTGGATCGCGGAGACGTCCTGTGCCTCGTCGACGATCAGACTCCGGATCCGGGTCCGGTAGCGTCGCCGGATCCGGATTCGATCGGCGTCGTCGACGTCGACGTCGACGTCGATGCCAACGTCATCGATCCGGCCGTCGAAGTAGGCGTCGACGAGGTAGGCGACGTCCGTATGCGAGACGACGCCCCGCTCGCGGACGGCGTCCCGATAGGCCGCACGGTACGCCTCCAGAACGGTCCCGAAGTCGTCGAGGCGGGCGCGCCACGCCGCGTGCAGTCGCGCGTCCGCCTCGACGAGACGGTGACGGGTTT
>NZ_JBHSXL010000007.1:0-8507 GCF_042662125.1 Halopenitus salinus
TCCCCTCGGCAAAGTCGTTTTCCTCCAGGTGATCGGTGTCGCTCGGTCCCGTCGACGATCCACCGTGGAATTTACACCGACCGCCCTGGGATCCCGGCGTTCCCCAGCCCGCCGGGAGCCCGCACGGTTCCCCGCGGTTATTGGTCGCCCCGCAAATGTCACCGTATCGGCGCCCTGTATCGCCCGATTTTGAGGAGCTCATAATACTTTCAAAAAGGAATAGGGTTCCCTTATGGGGTAAGTGTTTGTCTCGAAACCCGGCGCGTCGGCCGCTCTCCTCGGCAAAAGCGGCGTCTCTTTTCTTCTATGGCCTTTCGTTTTGACGTCCATGGGGTTGTTCATAGGATCCGGGCGTTCATGGGGTTGTTCCGTATATCCGTCGTTGCCACTCCTCGCCGGGGCGTCCGAACCCGGTTCGTGTCGGTCAATCAGCCGGATCCGGTGGTCGGTTCCCCCCAGGATCGGCGCGTGTCCCTGGCGTCGACGGCGTCGATCCCGCTCGGACCGGTTCGGGAGTGTCCGAACCCTCGCGGTTCGTAAAGTCCCACGTATAGATACTACTACGTGCAACTTGACGAACTTCCGTGTCCGTCAACTCCTCGAGGTCGACGGGGTCTAATTCAGCCTCGCCGTGTTCGCCGAGCCGGTGTAACCCGTCGTCGATCCATACAACACGGCGCCCGTCCTCGGTGTCCTGCATCCGCTCGAGGACATCCCGGTCGCGAAGCTCCTCCAGGTGGGAAAACGCCTGCTGGCGTGAGAGGTCGACCGCCGGGTGGTCGACGATCGCCTCGGTGGTCGCGGTTCCCATATCCTCGAGCGCGGTAAGGACATCCCGCATCCCGTCGCTCCAGGTTTTGAGTACACGCCCCTCGCTGGCGATCGGGACCCATTCGGGGAGTGTATTCGTATGGGTATAGACGACGGCGCCGTTCCCGTCCCGGCCGAACCGCATTACCGCCTGTAGGGTGTCGTGCTCCCGCATATGGGTCAAAATCTTCTCGCCGATCCCGGTGTATGAGAGGTCGGCACCTTTCCCCTCGCCCCGTTCGACGGTTTCCCCAGCGTAGGCGCCCCACTTCTTGATGTATCCGTCCCCGTAGTGGTTCGACCCTACCACCGCCCCCAGTCGCTTCTCCTTAAACTCGTTACTCCCGAGAACGTTCCCGTAGTGTTTCGTCTCGTCGACGTACTCGAGGAGGCCCTCGGCGTCGTATTCGTGTTCCGCGGTCGTGGTCGTAATGACACCCGGCTTTTCACCGTGCACTTTGGCGATCGCCTCGAGGAGCGCGCCGTCCTCCTCGGTATTGACGTGGTCGGGCGAATTGTAGGGTTTCACGTACTCGGTGGTCGGCACGATATTCAGATTCAAAGCGTCCCGAAGGTACTCGGTCCGCTCCCCGTCCTGGAGCACTTGACGGTGGGTTAACCGCTCCCCGAGTGACAGCTCCCACATTCGTTTCGTCGGCGTTCCATCTAATGCGACGGTTCCGGTGGTATAGTCTAACGCCGGTGGCTGGAGGATCGATACGGAACCGTTCGCCCGGTTAAAGATACCGAGCCCGTGCTCCCCAAGGTCCGCACGTTCAAACCCGTTCTCGAGGTCGTCGCTCGCGAGGAGCGTAAAGACTGCCAGGGGAGCGGTCGCGTGTGCGTTCCGATCGTCGAACACTCGGGTTTCGTCCGGTTCGATCCCGTTCTCCTCAAACCATAGAAGGGCGTCCGATCGGCGGCTTTCATCGTCCCGATTCTCGAGGAGGTCGGTGTAACTGTCAAACGGGATCCCGCCGGTCGTCTCCAGCCAATACGATACGGCGCCCTGGAGCTCGGGACCGAGAACGGTTTCAAACGCCCCGTTTGGGTGTTCGTCGAATACCACCGTTCGCCCGGTCGTTACCTTCGGCTTGTAGGCGTGGGTGTAGTGCCCGATTAGAACATCGATCGGGATGTCCTCCTCGGGGTCACCACTCCCGTCCGTTTCAGGGTCAAAGTCCCATTTAGCGGCGTAGGTACACCGGTGTCCCTCTTGTGCCTGGCACGGGAGCGCTCGACCGAGTACCTCCTCGGCGAACGCATGGATCGCTTTCGGTGTCGCTCCTCGGTTGTACCACCCGCGAACCTTCTCGGCCCAGTCCTCGCCGTGCTCGCCGTTCGCCGTCTCACAGTCGCGGGTAAACGACGGGAGGGTCTTGTAGGTCAAACCGTGCTCCTCGCACCATTCGCGGAGCTGATCGTACTGTTCCTTTCGCCCCCGTCCCGTGAGGATCGTCACGGGTTCGTCCGTCTCGGCGGCGGCTTTGATGGAACCGTAGGATTTGCCCATCGTCGGGAGCGCTTCAATCAGTACCCGATCCCCGGAACCGTAGGCGTCGGCGATCGCGTCGGTGGTTCGGTCGCGGACGTCATCGATCGTGAGGTCCGTCTCCTTGGCGGCGTGTCTCCAGTCCCACCCGCTCGTCGCGGTGGAAAGGTCGCGAACACTCGGCGGGAGAACGGTCATATGCTCGGCCGTGTCGGTCGTGTCGTACTCGGGGATCGGCGCCCCGGCGTCTCGGGCGGCGTCGACGGCGTCCCACCAGTCGGACCCTTCGAGCCGGTCCCACGGGTGTCGGATAATCCCCTCCTCGGCCGCAAAGAGCCCGAGGAGCCCGAAGCTCTCGCCCTCCTTGTGGTCGTGAAACACCGGTTCGTCCGCCGGCGCGTGTAGGCTCTCACCGCTTTCACTTGAGCGGTAACTGGGATCGAACGTGCGCCACCCGGTCGCGTCCTCGCCGGTCGTGCGGGTTCGGAGGGGGAGGTCGTGAACCCGGAGCCGGTCGACAGCCTTCAACACGTCCCGAATATCCTCGGCGGTGTCGTTACTCCCGGTCACCTCGGGATCGTACTCCTCGAGGTCGGACCGGTCCCGGTCGGTGTCGTGGCTAATCCGGTCTTTGTCCTCGTATCCGTTCGCCTCGAGGATCGATCGAAGGGCGTCGGCGTCCCACTCGGCGAGGTCGGTCGGTGTCCCGTCGACGTGCTCGCCCGTCGTCACGCAGACGTGCTTATTCGCGTATATCTCGACGGTCGGCGGGGCGTCGTTCGCCCCCCAGGGTTCGGTGTCTATGTCGAATACCGCTTGCCCCTTCCCGTCGATCGGGAGCCCGTCCGGGGCGTGATAGTAGGCGTGTGCTCCCGCCCCCGAGGTCGACACGTCGGCATACGTCAGCCCCAGGTGCTCGAGGATCGCAACAAACGCCGGGTGTACCTCGCCCGTTTCGGGATCCCGGACGTCGTCACCGTCGACGAACGCAAACGGATCGCTCTCCCGTTGGATGAACACCCGCCCCCCGAGCTGGTGATCGTCCTCGGCGAGCGCGACGGTGTCACCGTCGACGTAATGATCGGCGATCCCCCACTTGTATCGGGCGTCCTTTTCGTCCTCGCCGTCCGGGTGGTCGGCGTCTCCCCACGGCGCGAACGGGAGTTTTTCGCCCTTCAGTCGGCCCATCCATTGCTCCCGCTCGAGGAGCGCCGGCGGGTAGGTGTCCGGTTCGGTGGTCGTAAAGTCGGCGTCACTCCAGGAACCCCATTCGGTATTGACGTCCACCGTGTCCGTCTCCCCGCTCTCGGCGTTTTCGGCCGATTCATTCGGCGAGGAACCCGATCTTTCCGTCTCAACCCCAGGGTTCGGGCGGTCGGGATCGGTGTCCATTCCGGTGGTTTCGGGCGATTCTCCCGATCGGATCGCGGTATGTGGATCGTCGCTCTCGAGGGCGTCCCGGACGACGTCCACCCAGCGATCGGGATCGGCGCCGGCGTGTCCGACCGCTTCGATCGCGGTCGCGTCCGGATTCAATCGCAGATACTCGGCGAGCTGTGCTTTCGTGTCGTCGTGGTCGTTACTCATACAGATACCTCCAGAAAGTCCTTTGCGTGAACCGAACACCGAACGCTAACCTTCCGGACGTGCTCGGGATCGCAGATAACGATCGGCTCGCCCTCGCGGTCACACGTCTCACACGTCGGCGTGTGGTCGTATCCGTCGCGAGCGTGATTGATCCGTGCCGTCTCCTCGGCTCCCGTTGAAGGGCTCTCCTCGTAGTGGTCGCGGTCGATCCGTCCGTCGTTGGTGTCGTATTCGTGCATTCGTGCGGTCGTGTAGCCCGTGCGGGGGCGAATCGGGGACGACGACGACCGGACGATCAGAAAGAACCTTAGGCCCGGACCGTGTATGTCCGGGTAGAAGGCCTTTCCGCGCCTTCGTCCCACCAACATCCTTCGACGGCGATAGGACCGAGCCAGGTACCAATTGACTCCGGTCCCGCCGTCGTTCGATTCTACCTATCCCATAGCAACGGCACCATACCCTAAAAAGACCCGCGATCCGGGCCATTAGAAGGGTGAGCGCCGTCCTGGAGGAGGTCACGAACCGCCTCATCGTAGTTCGAGAGCTCGCGATCGTGCTTGTACTCCCGAAGGGCGTCCCGTGTCTCCGATCCCAGGGTAATGCTGGTTCGGTCCATTACAGATTAGGCTATGTGTCGGTGTGACCAAAAGTCTTCCCGTTCCCCTGATAGATAGGTGGGCATACACCCATCCACGGCAATTAGAAATCAATTAGATTACGGCACCATACGTCCGGTTAGTGGTGGTTTTCATCCATTCCCATAGGACACCTATGGGATCATCATACTCCTGGTATGTCCTGAGTATAATCAGGGTGTAGGGGAGTAATCCCCTGGGGGCGACCGGACGGATTGACGTCCTCGGCGTCTCTCCCCGCGTGTTTCGGCGACTGGGATCGTGCGTACTCCCGGTGTAACTACGGTCTTAACCAACACGCACGGCTCGGGACGTCCGACTGTTGGTTAACGCGGGTGTCGAGAAAAGCGGTTACTCGTCGACGACGGTCGCCTCGCTCGGCGGGGCGATCTCCAGCTCCTCGGCCCCGCGTTCGATCTCCTCGCGGGTGGTCCCCGTCGCGTCGGCGAGGGCGTCGGTCAACTCCTCCAGCGTAAGCGCGTCCTCGGGTGTGTCGTGTGACATAGTTAGACGACGGCGTCGATCCATCGGCAAAAGTCGTGAAAGTCATTCGCGCCGGCCTGGTCGGCTATATCCTGGAGGGTTCCGATCGGGATCGGGTCACCCTTCGGGACCGTTACCGTCCGCACCTTCCCCGTATCGGGGTTCTTGTATCTAAGAGTCGTGTGGCTCCCCTTCCCACCGACCGGGACGAACCCGTGTTTCGATAGGCCTTTGATTATCTCGTCGGACGAAAACGTCGTTCGGACCACTATTCAAGCCAGGGCGGCCGTCCGGCCTCGCCGATCTCGGCGTCGATCCCTTGCTCCTCGAGGTATGCCTCGGGATCGTCGATCGGGGTCCCTTCCCCGCGGTGGCTCTCCAGGGCGTCGGCGAGCTCGCGAAGGGCGTCGCTTTCGGTGGAACCGAACGACGCAACACCGGTTTCGACGTGTCGCGCCGTTACCCGGCCGTCGTCCTCCCGAATAAACTCGACCTTATCCCGTCCGGGGGGATCTGCGACGGTTGCCATACTAACAGATACGCCGGGGTAGTGATGTAAACTTTCGGTAGAACCCTCAAAGCCATTTTTCCAAAGCCTCGCGCGCCCGTGTAGGTCCGGCAAAAAAATGGGGTCTTACCAAACATCCGAACACACGGAAAGGCGGCGTGTTAGGTAAGACTCGGGGCGTTACCCGAGAGCCGCGTCGATCCCAGTTCCGAGCATTCCACCACCGACGGCGGCAAGGATCCCGATCCCGAGGAGGGCGTAATTCGCGATCGGGTTCGCCGCCCGTGCCACCTCGAGCGAATAGTGCGGTCCGTTCGCCCCGAACGGCTCGACACCCATCGGCGTGAGCGCGTCCGCGGCGATATGCGAGCCGATCGCGACGGCGCCGGTCGCGAACCCGAACAGCCCGCCGGCGAGCGCGAGGGGAGCGCCGTATCCGGCCGCAAGGAGAAACCCACCCGCGCCGGTCACGAGCCCGATAAGAACCGCAAACTGAACCGTGTGTGTCGGTCCCCGGTGGGGGATACCCGGGATCCTCATATCGAGGTCCGGGACTGTAGCCAACCCGAGCGTTACCAGGGCGCCGGCGACGGCCGGGACGTCGAACCCGCCGGCGAGGGCGATCGTCGCGAGCGGGGCGTACCCGAGGAGGGCGGCCCCGTAATGGCCCTTCTTGTGCATCGGTTACTCCTCGCCGTCGTCGACGTCCTCGAGGAGCGCGCGGGCGATCCGAACCTGTGCCTCAAGTCCCGGTTCGACCGACCCCAGCTCCCCGCTCTCGGCGGCGTCGACGAGGTCCCGTAACTCCTCGGCGTCGGTGTCGTCGGCGAGCGTTAACTCGAGGTCGCCGCTTTCGACGGCGTCCGCGAGGTCCCCGGCGGGATCGATGTGTCGGGGGTCACTATCCGGGACCGGCTCGGGACCGTCGCCGGCGTCGGTCGGGGCGTCCTCCTCGGGCGTGTCGTCGTCGCGGGTCACGGATCGACCACCTCGACGATCCGATCCTGGGGGAGGAGGATCGACGTGTCCTTTTCGCCGTCGTCGCCGTCGACGATCACACGAACCCGGCCGGCGGCGTCACCGCCCCGAACCCGACCGACCACCGTCGTGTCCGTTCCGGGGAGGAGAGCCCGAACACGGGAGCCGCCGGACCAAGGCCCCACCCCGCGAGCGTTTTCGCCGATCATAGCCCCAGCTCCTCGCGAACGGCGTCGTCGCCCGTATAGGTCCATTCACCGTACCCACCCTTTGCGATCCCAGGGACGTCCCCGAGGTACCGGTCGAGGGCGTTCCACATCGTTCGGGCGGATCCCCACTCGTCGGTGTACTCGGGGTATATCTCGTCCTGGAGCTCGCCCGTTTTCGTCGTTCCGTGCTCCCGAAGGTATCGGAACACATCAAGAACCGCCGAGCGGCCGTGTTCCGTCTTTGGCGGCGTGTCCGTCTCCTCGAGGTACTGGCGGACCTCCTCGGCGAGGTCGTCGCTCTCGTCGCGTGTGCGCCCGCTCTCGGCGTTCGTGGCATCCGCCGGTGTCTCGGCCGCGGGTTCGACGGCGTCGGCTCTCGCGTCCTCCTCGCCCGCTCTCCAGTATATCACCGTCCGACCGGTCTTTCGCTTATCCACCTCGCCCCGGTCGTATAGGCGCGTGAGTTTTTGCCGAGCCGCTTCGGTCGTACACCCGAGTCGATCGGAAACGTCACTCGAGGTTACCACCGGTCCCCGTATCTCGTCGAATACGTCCCGGACGTCCTCGAGGGTCACCGTTTCGACGAACGTACCCGCCTCGGTTCGTTTTCGTTCCGGCATACCTCGGTATTGACGTCCGGATCCCTTAGTCCTATTGGTGGAACCCAATAGGTTAACCCAATGGGAAATACTTATTACCTTTTGGCTACTACCAATAGGTAGAGACAAACCGGTTCCTCGGGGCGTTTTGAAAGCGCCCGCGTGCTGGAACACGCGAGCCGGGTTGTCTCGGGAGAGAAAACCCATGTCTGCATACGATACCCGAGCCGAAGGGCGTACCGGTTCCGAACACACGATCGTCGTCGAGGAGGGTCCTCGGTGGAAAGGTCCGTTTGCTGAATACGACAAGTACGGGGAGCCGACCGGCGCCGAATACGTCCGGTGTACCGGGTGCGGTGTCGAGGTCCTCGAGGGCGATACCCGTCACGCCACCCACCGGGACGGGTGCGACGGTCCCGAGGAGTAACTCCCCCAGCTCCCGAACGTTCTTTTTTGCTTTCCGGTCCACCGTCGCGCGAGCGCGCGCCTGAAGGCCGTGCGAAAATCGATCGTCGACGGCGTCACCGAGCCGGTCTTAACCAACACGGCGGGCGTCTCTTAACCAACACGCGAGCCGGTCGGTCCCGTAATGGTTCCTTTTCTCGACACCTTCCGTCGACGATCCGCGTCAGACATACATCCGGTCGGTTAGATAAACGATCGAACACGGGCGAGGGCGGCGGGATCGGGATCCGCCGGCGAGGGCGTCCTGGGGTCACGTATTGGGACCATACGTGTTATCCGAATACGTGGTCCCACCGGCGTCCCTATTGGTCGGTTCCGTCCTGAAAGGCTGGGTATAACCGGAGCTCCCGACCGATCGACCGTTCCCGCCGTGATATGGCACGTTCCGCTCTCCAGGCTGGGTTTTCCTTGTATACGGTGTACGTCTCCCCGTTGTGCTCTCGCTCCTCCTCGATCACGATCCCGCGAGCCCCGTCGACCGGATTCTCGGGCGTCCCGAACGCGTCCCCGGCCGCTCGGTGCCATAGAACCGACAGCGTCGCGTTCTCCTTAATCAGTCGCTCCCGTCGGTCCTCCGGGACGTCCGGCGCGTGCTCCTTTGCCGTCTCTCGCATACACTCCCGAAGGTGCTCGACGTATGCTTTCGTCTCCCCGTCGAACCGTTCGTATGCTTTTCTCCAGTCGCTAAACCCGCCGTGTATCTCGGCGTTCGTGTTGCCTTTGGGAGCTCCTCCGCCGGCG
>NZ_JBHSXL010000008.1:0-240940 GCF_042662125.1 Halopenitus salinus
GCCGAACTCGAGGTCGCGAACCGCCGCGCCCGCGCGCTCCGCGATCTCCGCCTCCGGGATCGGGTCCGTCTCCCACACCTGCTCGATGACCCCGAACTCCGGCAGCTCGACCGCTCCACAGGCCTCGAGGACCGTCTCCTCTGCGACCGTCAGGTCGGATAGCGTCTCCATGGTTCGGTACATGAGGGTCTCGGTAATAAACGCGGTGAGGATTCCTCGAGGCGCGCCGCCCCCGGTCCGCGAGGCGATCCGCCACCGGTTTTATGACCTCGTCAGCCGAATCGCCGTTCATGGCGAAGCGAATACTGGTGCCGGTGGACGGTTCCGAGGAGTCGGATCGGGCAGTCGAGTTCGCCGCCGAGGAGTGGCCGGACGCCCGGATCACGCTGTTGCACGTGATCAACCCCGCGCGCTCGGTTTCGGGGGCCGAGATGGGCGTCTCCGGGCTCACCGAGGACTGGTACGAAAACGCCGAGCGGAACGCGGAGACGCTGCTCTCGGAGACGGTCGAACGGGCCGATATCGACGCCGAGACCCTCGTCGAGGTCGGCAGACCGGTCCACACGATCCTCGAGGCCGCCGACGATTTCGACGGGATCGTCATCGGCAGCCAGGGACGGACGGGGCTCTCGCGTGTCCTCCTCGGAAGCGTCGCGGAGGGCGTCGTCCGCAAGGCCGAGATCCCGGTCACCGTGGTTCGTTGACCGTCCGAGGGTTCGTTGGCCGGTCCCCGAGAGCACGAGGTCGGGTCGACCCCTCGGTCGATCCTCAAAAGATGTTCGCACGCCGGTAGACGGAGATCCCCTCGTCCGTGATCTCGTAGGGCTTCGTCTCCCGGGAGTGGTTCGCGTTTCGGATCTTCTGTATCTCGATCGCCAGCCGCGTCTCGCGGAAGTCGGAGGGTCGGACGTACTGGAGGACGAAGACGGCGTCGGTGAGGTACTCGACGATCCCGTGTCGGGAGGCGTAGGGGTTCGACTCGCTGGCCTCGGAGGTCAACATCGTCGTCACGCCCGCCTCCTTGAGCGACCGGGTGAACTCGAAGAGCTCCGACCGCCGTTTCGCCGGATGGTCGTACATCATCTCGAGCAGCGAGACCGAATCGAGCACCAACCGCTCGGCGCCGAACTCACGGATGAGCGTCGCGAGTTCGTTGCCGATCGAATCCAGCGAGTTGGCCATCTCGATCGGGTCGATGGAGACGACGGCCAACAGCCCCTCCGACTCGTACTCGCGGAATCCCCATCCCTTCTCCTCGGCCGTCGAGAGGATCGCCTCCCTGCTCTCCTCGAGGGTGATGTAGACCGCACGTTCACCGCGCGAGAGCGCCTCCTCGAGGAACTGCAGCGAGAACGTGGTCTTTCCGGTCCCCGCGGACCCGATCGTAACCATCAACGACCGCGTGGGCACGCCGCCGAGGATCATCTCGTCAAGCCCCTCGATCCCGACGTCGATCCGGTCGAGATTGGACTCGAACGCCTCCTCGTCGAAGTCCGTTCCGCCGCCGGGAGCGGCGAATCCGCCCTCCTCGTCGGCCCCGCCGAAGGACCCGAACCCGAAGTCGTCGCCTCCACCGCCCGGGTCGAACCCGCCCGAGTCGTCGAACTCGGGCGGGGACGCGTCATTCCCGCCCCCGAAGCCGGTGGCATCGGAACCGCCGCGATCGAAGGCGTCGTCCGCCGCGGCGCCGTCCGCCCCGCCGCCATTCGCGTCCCTCGAACCCTCACCGTCGAAGGTTCCGAACCCGAACTCGTCGGTTTGATCCTCGTCGTCTCCCGAATCGGAACCGGAGTCGGAACCGGAAGCTGGGCGCGTCTCGCGGTCGGCCGACCGTGGTCGAGAATCCGGTCCATCGCCCGCGTGCTCGTCCGATTCCGAGCCGTGCTCGGAGGGCTTCGACTCAGAATCCGCCTCCGACTCAGAATCCGCCTCCGACTCAGAATCCGCCTCCGACTCAGAATCCGCCTCCGACTCAGAATCCGCCTCCGACTCAGAATCCGCCTCCGACTCAGAATCCGCCTCCGATCCGGATTCGGGGGACTCCTCCTCGAGCTCGCGGCGCGCACGCTCGAACCAGTCGTCCTCGTCGTCGCTCATGGCGTCCCCCTCGGCGCGTCCGCCCGCATCGGCTCGCGGGTCGATCGGCGGATCACGTTCGGGAACTGGGTCGGCGAGGGCTTGAAACTTTACGTGTGGTTTTTCTCGGCGGGCCCACACCCTCCGGTATGCAGACCGGCATCGTCGCACAGCGGAACAATCCCCGAGCCGCCTCGCTCGCGGGCGAACTCCGCGACGCGCTCGTCGATCGGGACGTGGAGGTGCGGATCGACGAGTCGACCGCCGCGGCGCTCGATCTCTCGGGATCGCCGATCGAGACGTTCGACGGCTGTGATCTCGTGGTGGCGATCGGCGGCGACGGGACGCTGCTTTTTGCCGCCCGCAACGCGGACGGGACGCCGATCCTCGGGGTGAACCTCGGGGAGGTCGGGTTCCTCAACGCGGTTCCCCCGGAGGACGCCGAATCCGCGGTTCTCGACGCCGTTGGGGAGTTCCGGGCGGACGATCTCTCCGTTCGGGAGGCGTCCCGGCTCGTCGCGCGCGTCGACGGCTGGGAGTCGAATCCGGCGGCGAACGAGATCGTGATCCAGGGCGACCGCCGCGGACACGGCGGCGGGCTCGAGTACGCCGTCCGCGTCGACGGGTCGGTCTACTCCGAGAGCCACGCGGACGGCGTGTTGGTCTCCACCCCGACGGGATCGACGGCCTACAACCTCTCCGAGGGCGGGCCGATCGTACACCCGGACCTCGAGATCGCGGTGGTGAACGAGATGTGTGCACGCGACGGAATGCCGCCGTTCGCGGTCGAACTCGACGCGGAGGTCGTGGTCTCCACGACCGGCAGCGAGCCCGCGATCATCACGAGCGACGGACGCGAGCCACGCCGGTTCGAGGGACCGGTCGAGGTGTCGATCTCGCGGTCCGAAACGCCGCTTCGGATCGCGGGGCCCCAGTCGGACTTCTTCGAGGCGCTCGGCAAGTTGAGCTGACGGTCGGACGCCGCCACCCACGACCGACCACGGCACCCACATCCGCGACCAGCCATGGGCTTCCACGTCCACGACCAGCCAGGGCTTCGTCACCCGCGACCGGCAACGTCTTTGTCGCCCGCGCCCGATCGACCCGGGTGATGTACGTCGGCGCCGACGAAGCCGGAAAGGGTCCCGTGCTCGGGCCGATGATCGCCGCCGCGGTCCGTGCCGACCCGGATCGGCTGCCGGAGGGGATCGACGACTCGAAGCGGCTGGCGCCCGCCCGTCGCGAGGACCTCGCGGAGGGGATCCGGTCCGACTCCGGGACGATCGTCGGCGTCGGAGCGGTCGAACCGTCCGAGATCGACGACCCGGAGACCGACATGAACTCGCTCACCGTCGCCGCGCAGGCGCGAGCGATCGCGGCGGCCCTGCACTCGATCGATCGCGAGAGCTCGGACGACGAAGCGATCCGGCTGGTCGTCGACGCGGGTGACGTCTCCGAGGACCGGTTCGCCCGTCGGTTGCGGGAGGCGACCGAGGGACTGCTCCGCGAGGACGCCGACTTCCGGGGTCCGGTCCCTGCCCTCGAGGTCGACGCCCGCCACGGCGCGGACGAGGATGATCCGGTCGTCGGGGCGGCCTCGATCCTCGCGAAGGTCGAACGCGACCGACGGATGGCGGCGATCGACGCCTCCCATCCGGACCGCGGACCGGTCGGCAGCGGCTATCCGAGCGATCCCGACACGCGCGCGTTCCTCGAGACGTACGTGGACGAAACGGGGGAGTTTCCGGCGTGTACGCGGCGAACGTGGTCGACCTGCGATCGGATTCTGGCGGAGCGCGAACAGGCGGGACTCGAGGACTTCGGGAACTGAGCGACGGCCGGCGTGGTGGCGAACGAGGCGACGAGGAGGCGGCGACCGACACGGATCAGCGACGCGATCCGCCGCTGCGGTCCGCCCGGGTCACCGCTCCGTGAGGAGCGTCCGGAGGATGTCGCCGTAGGCCGGCCGGGTGATCAACACGCCGATGAGCACGCCGAGGATGGTGAAGATGGCGAACCCGGAGAGGTCGCCGAGGCTCAACACCATGAGCGGCGCCATCGCGATGATCGTCGTCGCGGCGGCGGCGCCGATCACCCAGAAGGCACGCCGGAACCGCGAGTCGAAGACCTTCCGCGAGTTGACCTCGCCCTCGCTCATCACCTCGTCGGCGATGATGACGAGGTCGTCGACCCCGGTCCCGACCACGGCGATGAACCCGGCGATCACCGCGAGATCCAGCGGATACCCGACGAGCGCGGCGAAGCCGAGGAGCGCGTACACCTCGGAGAGCGCCGTCACCGTCATCGGGAGGGCGACCTTCGGCTCGCGGTAGCGGAGGAAGACCATCCCGGCCACGGCGAACACGGAGAGGACGCCGACGATCAGCGAGTAGAACTTGAACTGCTCGCCCTGGGTCGGCGAGATGAACGAGGCGGAGCCGTCGCCCAGCTCGGCCGGCAGCGCGCCGGCCCGCAGGTTGATGGAGATCTGCTGGGCGCGCTCGAAGGAGCCCTCGGCGGCGCCGGTCGTCAGTCGGAATCCGGGATCGTTCACCCAGGTCCCACGAAGCATGGGCCCGAGCAGTGTTTCGTCCATTCCGAAGGAGTTGACGACCTCGTCGTCGACGACGAGCAGGAGACACGGGTCGGAGCTCTCGGTGTAGTCCTCCGTACAGGTCCAGTCGTCGCCGCCGCCGGCCGCCGAGTCGGCCTCCTGGACGGTTCGCTGGAGCCGTTCGGCGGGCGACTCCTCGCCCTCGGGTGCGTCGTCGATCACCGAAACGGGCACGTAGGAGCCACCCTGGTCGGTTCGGGTCGCGGTGCCGATGTTCTCGAAGTCGTCCTGGGTCAACACGCCCCGCTCGACCGTCCCGTTCCCGTCCGATCCGCCCGGGACGTAGATGTCGATCCGGACGGTGCCGCGCTCCTCGATCAGGCTCGTGACGCTCTCGATGTCCTCGCCGGGGACCTCGATGAGCACGAACGACCGGCCGGAGGCGTCGACGATCTCCCGGACGCTGCCGCCCGAGAGGCCCGCCTCGTTGATCTTCCCCTCGATGACGTTGATCGTCGCCTCGCGGGTCTCCTCGGTGACGCCCTCGCGGATCCCGTCGTGTTCGTAGCCGGCCGCCGCGAGCGCGGACTCGAACTGTTCCTCGCTCACGTCTGGGTCCGTGACCTCGACCGCGCCGGACCCGCCGTCCTCCTGGCTCCGGAGCTCGGCGTTGACGTCGCTGCTCGTGGTCTCGGGGAGTTCGGCCGCGACCTCGCTTGCGACCGTCGCCGGATCGGCGCCGTCGAAGGGAACCTCCATCGCGGTGTAGCCGACGAGCGGGGCGCGTATTCGCGTTCCGCCGTCGAGATCGAGGCCGAACTGGAGGTTCGTCAACCCCTGCGCCTCGGCGTCGTTCTCGGCGGCTATCCCCTCGGCGCCGGCGTCGGGCGCGAACTGCGGGGCGAACAGCACGACCGTGGAGGCGAGGAGAACGAGGACGAGCAGCCCGATCCGCCAGTGCTTCTTGACGGCGTCGATCATCGATCGGACACCCCCTCGAACTTGTACCACCGAAGCAGCGAGACGTTGAGCAGGTAGGTGTTCATCAGGTCGGCACACAGCCCGACCGCCAGAATGATTCCGATGTCACGGAGCAGGTCGACGCCGAAGACGGTCGCGACGACGGCCATCACGGCCATCGCCGCGATGGAGGTGATCGTCATCGTGACGCCGGTCCGCATCGCCCGGCTGACCGACTCGTAGAAGCCGCCGGTCCGGCGCAACACGGAGTTGTTCAACAGGATGTCGGAGTCGACGGAGTACCCGATGATCATCAAGAGCGCCGCGACGGTCCCGAGGGTCATATCGATCCCCAGCAGGTTCATGACCGCCACGGGGATCACGAGATCCGAGAAGGCCGAGAGGACGACGGCGATGGACGGAACGAACGTCCGGAACATCGCGAAGACGAGCACGCTCATGCCGAGGAAGGCGACGAGGAGCCCGCCGAGCGCCTGCGTCTGGACGCCGCTACCGAAGCTCGCGGAGACCCGGTCCTGGGCATCGACGGTGAATCCGACGTCACGCGCCTCGCCGGCCACGGAGCCGAAGTCGCCGCTTTCCCCGGAACCGTCGGGGGGGGCGTCGGGGCGGAACGTCACGACGTAGGTCTCGTCGCCGGGCACGTACTGGATCGAGGACGGCTCGACCGAGAACGTCTCCGGGTCCTCGAGCGTCCCGCGGGCCGCCGGCGTTCCCGGCTCGAAGTCCGCGCTCTCGTTGACGGAGAGCCGCAGTTCGGCTCCGCCGGTGAACTCGACGCCGAGGTCGGCGGGGGCGCCCGTCGCGAGGTACCACCCGCCGAGTATCAAAAGCGCTATCGCCAGGATCGCGAGGGGAACCGCGACGAGCTGGCGATTGGAGTACTCGGTGTAGTCGACCTCCGGTACCTCGATCGCTACCATATGTCTGCGGGGTCCGGCTGCATGCCGAATAAGCCTTCTTATCGAGCGGCTTCGCTCGTATCGAGGGGCCACGGACGGCCCTCCGGTCCGCGGGTCAGGAGACCTCGATCGTCTCTCGATGCCACCCGGTCGCGCCGCTCGGTCGAGGGCTCGACTCCTCGGCGGTCTGGACGGTCCCGTCACGCCGGATCGAGCGCGTCACCACCTCGAACTCGCTTCGATCCGGGGCCGCGAACTCGTGGCGCCATCGACGCCACGCGTGGGGTGCGAGCTGCGGCTCCAGTTCGGCCTCGCTCCACGTCTCGCCGCCGTCGACGCTGACCTCGACGGAAGCGATCTCCTCGATCCCGGTCTCGAGACCGCCGAAGGCGACGCCCCCGATGATGACGGCGTCCCCATCCCGCACGCCGCCGCGGACGTAGGAGGTGGTGTTGACGACCGCCTCCTCGTCCCAGCCGCGGGCCTCCCAGTAGGCCTCGTGATCGCCGGGTACAACCTCGATACGGTCGATCCACTTGGTCATCTTCATCCCGTAGCGTCCGGGGACGATCAGCCGGGCCGGGAAGCCGTGTTCGGTCTCGAGGGTCCGCCCGCCCATTCCGAAGGCGATCATGACGTCCTCGCGCTCGACCCGCTCCAGCGGGATGGCCTCGCTGTATCCGTCCGCGGCGTGGGTCACCACGTCGACGGCGTCGGAAGCGGGACCCGCCGCGGCGACGAGATCCGAGAGGGGAACGCCCGTCCAGTGTCCCGTCCCGATCAGGTCCCCGCCGACGACGTTCGAGACGCACACGAGCGTCACGGTCCGATCGACGGCCGCGTCGTGACCGATCAGCTCGTCGTAGGAGAGGGAGTAGGATCGCTCCACCGCACCCTCGACGTCGAGCGTCCACGTCTCCGGGTCGATCCTCGGCGGATCGACGTTGATGTCGACCACGTAGTGCTCCTCGGGCGGCGTGACGGCGGCCGGCATCCCCTCGAAATCGAACGCCGGATCGCCCTCCGGCGGGGACGTCGATCGCGCCAACGGCTCCGCGACCCGGTCGCTCTCCGAAACGCCGGCGAGCCGGTCCGATCCCCGTGCGAGACGATCGAGGAGCCATCGAAGACCGACCGTCGAGACTCCCGCGAGGACGCCCGCGTATCCGACGCGGCGAACGAACCGCCGCCGCCCCGGGAGATCGGGTCGCGCCCGCACCAACTGTGCCACGAGGGCCGCCACGGCGGTCACGACGGCGACCGAGAGAAGCAGGCCCGCGGAGAGTGGCGCGCCGGCGAGGAGGAACGACCCGGCGGTCACGCCCGCCCCGACGAACGCCATCGTCGAGGGACCGATCGGCACGTGGTGTCGGAGGACGCCGGCGACCCCGCTCGCGAGCAGGAGGGCGGCGATGACCCCGGCGACGAGCGCCGGCTTTGTCCCGAATCCGAGCAGGCTCACCGCCATGGTCGACAGCCAGCCGGGAGACCGGACGATGATCCCCTCGGCGAGCGCGGCGGGGACGAACACCCCGACCAGCGGCTGGACGGCGAACGTCCCGGAGATCCACGCCGCGCCGATCGCGACGCCGGCGTACGCGCGTCGATGGCGTGACGATCTCGATCGAGAATCGCCCGACTTCGAGGCGTCCGATGGACTCACGGTCGTGACGTTCCGGGGATCGATACGGTCATGTCGGTCCGTTCGGGGTCCAACGGGATAACGATGTTCCACGGTACCATGCCGGATACCACGGCGAGCGGGGAGACGAACGAACGCTCGACGGAATCCTTATCGGGACCGGTCGCCTACCGACGGACGGACAGAGGGAGCTCGACTCCCGTGCCGGGACGGCTCGCCGTCCACGGCATGAGGAAAGTCCCCCCACCGGCCGGACGGGCGACCGGGCACAAGCCCGGAGTCGGAGACGGCTGGCTCTGGAACAGAAACGCGACCCCCTGCCCCGACCGATGAGGCGTGCGAACCGACCCGCAAGGGAAGGGAGATAACCCGCCGAGGGACATGCGGCACGACGTGGCGCAAACAGCCCGAACGGCCCTGCCGTGAGGGATACGCGGTGCTCGCACCGCGACCAACCCGAACGGCCCTGCCGTGAGGGATACGCGGTGCTCGCTCCGCGGACGGGCAGGAACGGATGGAACGGCGAATCCTCGCCGGTGCAAGTCCGCGCCGCTAGGTAGTCCGGCCACGGCGTGGACGCTCAGCCGAATGTCGAGTCGAACGGAAGGGGGCTTACTCCCCTCAGTCCGAACACGACCGCGAGCGGCGGCTCTCGATCCGGGGTTCACCGGCGAGATCGTGTGTTTCCGCGAGGAGACCACGTTTCCTCGAACGAACGGGCTTATACGCGCCGGTGCGCAACGAACCGTATGATCTTCGAGGACCTCCCGACGACCCCCCGCGCGGAGGAACTCATCGACAAGGCGTTCTCGCGGGCGGCCCGCGCCGGGCGCGCGAAGTCGGGCCACGAGGCCCAGGAGTCGATGCTGCGAACGGCGGGGAACGTGCTCTCCGACAACCTCTCGAACGTGGTCACCTCCTGGCCGGACTTCGAGTACGACGTCGATCCGTTCTACTACGAACTCGCCGACGCGATCGTCGACGTCGACGCGCTCCGGCAGTCGCTCTCGGAAGTGATGTGGGCGAGCCGCCAGATCGAATCGATCCGCGACGAGTACACGACGAAGCTGCGGAAAAGCGACGTCGATACGGCCCGGAAACACCGCAAACAGGCGTTCGCCCGAATGGCCGACGTCACGGAGGAGGTGGCCGACGATCTGCGATCGATCGGCGACGCGCGCGACGAGTTGAAGACGCTTCCCGACGTCCGACTCGACGAGCCGGCGATCGTCGTCGCCGGCTATCCGAACGTCGGCAAGTCCTCGTTCGTCAACCGGGTCACCCGCGCGTCGAACGAGATCGCGGAGTACCCCTTCACCACCCGCGGCGTGCAGATCGGCCACTTCGAGCGCGACCACATCCGCTATCAGATCGTCGATACCCCCGGGCTGCTCGACCGGCCGCTCGCCGAGCGCAACGACATCGAGCTGCAGGCCGTCTCCGCGCTCGAGCACCTCGCGGACTGCGTGTTGTTCGTGGTCGACGCCTCCGGCGACTGCGGGTATCCGATCGGCGTCCAACTCGAGTTGCGCGAGGAGCTGCGGTCGCTGTTCGACGAGTCGGTTCCGCTCATCACCGTCTGCAACAAGGCGGACCGATCCCGGGACGTCGAGGCCGACGCGTACATGAGCGTCACCGAGGACGAGAACGTCGATGGCGTCCTCGATGCGGCCGTCGAGGCGGTCGGCTACGAGCCGGAGCTTCCCTCCCGGGAGTGACGGCCGACCGGGGATGGGCCGGGCGGGAATCGGGCACGATCAACACCGGATCGGGAGCGAACAACAAGGAAGCGGAAGCGAACAACAGCGGAGGATGAACGTCAACAGCAGAAGATGAACGGGTAGACCAGCGCGACCCGATCGCCGTCTTCCAGTTTCGTGTCGAACCCGCGCTGATTCTCGTTGAACCGCCCGTTGACGAGCACCCGTGCGTACGCCACCGTCTGTTCGCCGACGGGGTTCTTCCGCCACGTGCCCGGCAGCTCCTCGGGGGCGGGCGCCCACCCGTGGGCGGTCGACTCGTCCTCCGACTCCGCGATCAGGAGCTCCTGGAGCTCGGGGTGTTCCTCGAAGAGCGCGTCGAGGAACTCGCGCAGCGTGTCGCCCTCGAAGGTGTAGGTGAACTCGGATCGGCCGAGCTCCGTTCGGACGTGGCCGGTACACCGGACCGTCACCGTCGTCTCCGCGGACCGTTCCTCGGCCTCGCCCGTCGGACGTGCCTGCTCGTCGCTCGTCGCGTGCATATCGATCGTAGGAGGGCCGTCCGGTTACCCTCGTTGGCGAACATGTTCGAACACCGGGATTCGACACGAGGGCCCGATCAGGCCCCAGAGGATTCGATCAGGACCCGGACTCCGCCTCGAAGACCACGTGGACCTCGACGTCGACGGTCACGTCGCCGCTTTCGATCGTGGTCGGAACGCCGCCACCCCCGTTCCCGGCATCCTCAGCGACCGTGGGCTCGGCCCGGTACGGCGAGACGTGGTGGTTCGTCGTGGAGATCGTGTAGACGTCGACGATCTCCAGGCCGGTGCTGTTCGCGAGGGTTCGCGCGTTCGCGTCGGCGTTCTCGACCGCGTTCTCGAAGGCGGTCGTCCGAAGTTCGGACTCGCGCTCGTCGCTCAGTCCGAACTGGACGCGCTGGACGCGGTCGGCGCCGGCGCCGATCGAGACGTCGATGACCTCGCCGACGGCGTCGACGTCGTGGATCTCGAGTTCGTACTGGTGGACGCCGACGTACTGGCTGGACTCGTTCCGCTCCTCCTCGGGGTAGGGACGTTCCTCGCGGACGTCGTATCGGGTCGTCCGGATCTGGTCGTCATCGAGGCCCCAGTCCGCGAGTGCTGCCCGAAGCGATTCGTCGTCGCTCGCGAGCTCCTCGCGGACTGCCTGTGGCGAGTCGCCGCGCGCCTCGACCGCGACCGTGACGGTCGCACGATCCGGTTCGGCCGTCGCCTCGCCGCTCGCGGTCACCTCGACGGTTCGTTCGGGTTCGGTCTCGCCCGGGGCGTCGGAACTGCCGGCGACGCCGGCACAGCCGGCGAGCAGCACGACCGCGACGATGGCGAGCGCGCCGATGAGTCGTCTATCCATACGGCTCCGTAGGACGGGTGAAGTCCTTAAGCCAGCGGTGGCACAAAGAGCGGCTTGTCTCACCCGGACTGCTCGACGGTGAGGATGCGGACCTCCACGTCGACGGGCCCGTCGACGATGGGCTCGATCCGTGCGTCGAGGCGGTCCGCGAGCCCGGAGACCGTCGACCCCGGCTCGGAACCGACGGTTATCACCACGCGTTCGGTCCGCAGGGGCGGTATTCGCCCGGTTCTGTGGATCTCGAGCTCGAGCAGTTCGAGTTCCGACTCGGCGAGTTCGAGTTCGGTCTCCACCGCGTTGCGGATGTCCTGTTCGGTCGTCGCCGCGGTGTAGGAGTCGTAGGTGACCCCGCCGAGGAACACCGAAAGCACGGCGATCGCGGCGAGCAGGACCGCGACGCGCGTGAGGACTGCCGAGCGAGCCTCCGCCTCCCGAAACCACGAATCGGGTCGGTAGCCCTCGTACCACAACACGACGAGCGCGGCCAGGTTGATCGAGAGGACGTTGACGGACACGAGCACGCCCGACCCGAGCGCCAGCCGGGGGATTCCGAAGGCGATCCCGATCCCCACGGCGGCGGCGGGCGGGATCAACGCCACCGCGATCATCACGCCGACCAGCGCGGAGGAAACGCCCGTCATCAACGAGACGATGCCGGCGATGCCGGCGCCGATCGCCACCGCGAGCGCGAGGACGTTCGGGGCGAGACGCTCGGACACCTCCGCGAGGGCGAGGGGATCCATTCCAGGTGGAACGAGGTTGAGGGTTCGGAGTGCAGCGGCGAAGGCGGCCGCGGAGGCGACGGCGAGCGCGATGCCGAGCACTTGCAGGCGGATGCCCCGCGCGAACAGCTCGTCGTCGTCCACGACGGTGCCGACCGCGGCGGACATCGCCGGCCCGATGAGCGGCGCGATCACCATCGATCCGACGACCGTCGCCGGCGAGTCGAGGAGCAGGCCGGCGGTCGCGATGACCGCGGAGATGACGGTCATGAGGACGTAGGTCCGAATACCCGAGACCAGGTCCTTCGCTTTGGCCTGGAGCTCCTCCTTTGCGATCCGGTCCTCGCCGTGTTCCGCCTCCTCGGCGTAGTCCTCCTCCAGCTGCTCGAATCGGCGCGAGATGACCGTCTCCGCCTCGACGATCACGGTGTAGGTCCCCTCGTCGATCCCGGCCTCGCGGAGCCGCTCGAGGACGGGCTCGACGGCCGACGTCGGCAGGGGAAAGGAGACGACGCCCGTGTACTTCCGGCCGCTCGTCTCGTCCGTCACGACGTAGTCGATCCCCTCCTCGTCGAGGGCATCGACGACCGCGGCCCGCTTGCCCGCCGGGATCATCACCTGTACGAGTCGCACGGTACCGGGTGGGCGCGCCAAGGGATAAAAACCCGGGGGTGATCCACCGGCTCACTGATCGACGCGTCCAGCGAACCGCCGGTCGATCCCGGGTGGCAGATCACCGATTCGTCGGGCCCATCGACGGCAGATCACCGATTCGTCGCGTCCGCCGGCTCGTCGTCCCCCGTGTACGTTCGAAGCGACTCGATCCGGTCTGTGCCGATCGAGAAGACGTCGAGGAACGCGAACAGCACCTCCCCGTCGGCATCGAGGAGGCGGCCGCGTGCGGCACGGTCCGAACCGTTCGCGTAGACCGCGTCCACGACGTGTTCGGTGTCGGTCATCGGCCGCTCATCGCGCATGAACGCGACGAAACGATCGCGGCCGTCGAGCGTTCGGTCGGGCCGGTCGTGGACGAACGCCGGATCCAGAAGCGCCGCGAGCGCCTCGTAGTCGCCCGCGTCGATGTGCGCGTAGTAGCGTCGAACGAGCCGTTCGGCGTCGGCGTGGTCCGCATTCGTGAGGTCCTCCGTGCGGTTCCGACCGTCCATACCCGACGGTGACGCTCCGGAGTGAAACGTGTGGGGGGTCGAGGTCGGCGGGGCCGAACCGTCGATCCCCGCGGTTTTTACTCGATGACGACGAAGACGGCCCAGTGAGCGATCCCGTCCCCATCGGCTGTGAGCCGCTCGACGACCTGCTCGGCGGCGGGTTCGACCGCGGCGTCGTCACCCAGTTGTACGGTCCGCCGGCGGCCGGAAAGACCAACCTCGCGCTGTCGGCGGCCGTGCAGGTGGCGAGCGGAGGCGGGACCGTCCTGTACATAGACACCGAGGGGCTGTCGATCGAGCGGTTTCGTCAGATCGCGGAGGTACAAACCGACGGCGACGTGGAGTCCGTGGCCTCGCGACTGATCATCACGGAGGCGTACGACTTCGACGACCAGGCGGAGGCGGTTCGGGACGCCGCCGAGTTCGCGCCGGAGGCGGATCTGATCGTGCTCGACTCCGCCACCGGGTTCTACCGGATCGAGCGCGCGGCGGACGTCGAGGGCGGCGAGGCGCTCAGAACGATCGCCGACCAGATCACCCACCTCCTCTCGCTCGCGCGGCGACACGACCTGGCCGTGGTCGCCACCAACCAGGTGTACACCGACCCGGAAAGCGATAGAACGCGGCCGCTCGGCGGGAACACGCTCGAACACTGGACCGGGGTGATACTGCGACTCGACCGGTTCCGTGGCGGGAACCGTCGCGCGACACTCGAGAAACACCGGTCGCGAGCGGCCGGCGATCAGGCGACGTTCCGGATCACCGGGTCGGGCATCGAGGGGACGGACGGAGGCCCCGGAATGGACGGACTGTGAGGGATCGATGGGAACGGGCTGTGAGGGATCGGTAGGATCGGAGGGGATCGACGAACGAAAAGAACGGACGACGAAGAGGGACGGACGACGTCGTTCAGGCGGCCGAGAGCCGATCGGGGGCGATGCGGGAGCGACCGCTCACAGCTCGCCGAGCTTGCGGAGGAGCTGTCCGCGGTACTTCTCGTCGGCGTTGACGCCCTTCATCTCGAGGACGTTCCGCTCGAGCTTGTCGAGCGCGACGTGGAAGGCGTGTTCGGCGCCGTATCCCTCGCCGGTTCCCATGACCTGGCCCTTGTTGGTGCGGAGCCGGATCTGACACTGGATGAGCGGGGTGCCCCGGAGCTTCTCCTTGTGTTCGTGCAGGCGAACGTGCGCGTGAAGGACCTGCATCCGGCCGTACTTGTTCGTGACCTCCTGGATCGACTCGATGACGTGGGTGCGCGAGATCGTATCGAGCAGCTCGATGTTCGTGATCTGGACGTCCATCGACTCCTCCTCGGTGAAGGTGAGCGACCGGAGGATGTCGGTCTTGGTGATGATCCCCTCGACGGCGTCCTCGTCGTCCGCCGGGGTGACGACGAGACCGGCGATGTCGTTGTCGAACATGCGCTCCAAGGCCACCTTCGTCGTCTCGTCGGGGCGGACGGTGAGCGTGGGGCTCGACATCAGGTCGTAGATGGGGAGATCGAGCATCCGGTCGATGTCGCCCGCGCGGTCGCCGCTGCCCTGGCGGTCCTGGTCGCGCACGACGAAGTCGACGATGTCGTTGGTCGTGACGATCCCGGAAAGCGCCCCGTTCTCGTTTTTGACCGGCAGCCGGGAGATGCCGTGTTTGCGGAGCCGGTTTATCGCCTGTCCGACGTGTTCCTTCTCGCCGATGGTGACGACGTCCGCGGTGTACACCTGGTCGACGGTGTTCGCATCGAAGCTGTCGATGACGGCCTCGAGGATCCCGTCCTCCGTGATGATCCCGTAGAGCTTCTCGCCCTCGTAGACCGGGGCGATCTTCACGTTGCCCTCGATGAGCAGCCGGGCCGCCTCCCGGACGTCCTCGTGGCGATCGATCTCCGGGGCGGGCTTCATCACCACGGAGACCTTCGTGTCGTCGCCCATCCGCGACCGGATCAGCTGTTTCTCGCCGACGACGCCCGCGTACTCGCCGTCTTCGGTGACGATTACCCCCTTCGGGTTCTCCCGGTCGAAGAGGGAGCGGACCTTTGCGAGACGCTCGTCGACGTCGACCTCGACGTACTCCGGCACCGCGATATCATCGATGTTCATGGGCCTAATCCGAACCTACAGCCGGAACGGTATTGAAAGTACGGGCATCGTCTCGACTCGAGGCGACGAGACGGCCGGCGAACGGCACCTCGTTCCCAAGGCGACGAGACGGCCGGCGAACGGCACCTCGTTCGCCGAGCGCGTGGTGAGCCAAGGTTATACGTCTCTGTCGCTAACCTCACGTCAATGGACTCCGCGGTGCTGCTCGATCTCCTCGGCAACGAGAATCGACGGCGCATCCTCCGTCTGCTCTCGCACAAGTCCTGTTACGTGACGGAGATCTCCGAGTACCTGGGCGTTAGCCCGAAGGCGGTCATCGACCACCTCCGAAAGCTCGAGGAGGCCGGCCTCATCGAGTCGACGACCGACGGGACGCGCCGCAAGTACTTCCGCATCTCCCGGAGCCTTCGGCTCGAGGTGAGCGTCTCCCCGTACGGATTCGGCGCCAAGAGCGCGTATCCGGCGAGTCCGGGACTAGACATGACCGGCCGATGTCCGCATCTCTCCATCGAGGTGGAAACGGCGAACGAGAGCGATACCGACGATCTGTCGGAACTCGCCGGGGAGTTCGGACGTCTCCAGGAGCTCGACCGCGAGCTGTCCCTCGCCCAGCGGTGGGTCCACGGACGGATGGAGGACGTCCTCTCGCGGATCGACGAGCGGTTCGGCCCGGAGGCCGACAGCCGATTTTACGCGGAGATACTCGCGGCCGTCGTCGAGACGGACGGGTCGCCGGAGGCGATCGCCGCCGGGGTACAGGGCTCGAACGAGTCCGTCGAACGAGCGCTCTCACGACTCGACGACGCCGGGTTCCTCGAGCGTGAGAACGGCCGATTCGTGGTCCGGTAGACGGGCGATCGAACGAGGAACGTCGGCTCGCTATCGGTCGATGTTGCGCGTCAGTCCGTCCCGAAGGTCGCGTCCGAAGTAGTACCCGACGAGCGTCAAGGCGAGCCCGACGGCCGCGCCGAAGGCCGCCACGCCGAATCCGTACTCGCGGAGGAACTGGATGCCGACGGGGAGGACGCCGACCGAGACGAGCCCGGCGAGCGCGCTCGCCGTCCCGATCCCCGCGCCGGCCAGCCCGGTCTCAACGTACCGCCGGTCGGCACCGACCGCGCCGACGAGGAACGCGGCGGCGACGATCCCGAGCGCATTTCCGAGGGTCCCTCCGACGAGCGGGACGATCCCGAGGAGGGCTCCACCGAGAAATCCGCCGGCAGCGACCGACACGAACGCGATCGCGAACGCACGCACGGAGAACGCCCGCCCGTCCACGCCGACGATCGGGCGGTCGTCGGAGCCGGACCCGTCGACGGAACCGGATCCTCGAGCGGAGCCGCCCGCGGAACCCGACTCGGAGGCCAGGTCCGCGTCGATGGAGGTGTCCATGTTCGAGGATCGGTCCGACAACGCTTGGGTCTTGTGCCGGGATCCCGTCGCCGGTCCCGCGAAGCCAGGATCCGCGGCCGGAATCGCCATTACGGGTCGTCCTGTATGCTCGGGCGATGGAACCACGAGACTGGCGGACCTACCTCGTCACCCAGCAGGACCGCTCGGCCGGTCGCGGAACGGAGGCGGTGGTCGAGGCGGCGCTCGCCGGCGGGGTCGACGCCGTCCAACTGCGCGAGAAGGACCGCAGCGCACGGGAACGCTACCGGCTGGGCGAGCGGCTCCGGGAGCTCACGGGGTCGGCGGCCGCGGCGTTGATCGTCAACGACCGGATCGACCTGGCGGCGGCCGTCGACGCCGACGGAGTTCACCTCGGACAGACCGACCTCCCGATCCAAGTCGCTCGCGAGCAGCTCGGCGAGGGGGCGATCGTCGGGTGTTCGACGTCGACGGTGCGGGAGGCCGAGATCGCCGAGGCGGCCGGTGCCGACTACCTCGGCGTCGGCGCGGTCTACGGAACCGCCTCGAAGGACGTCGAGGCGGCCAAGGACGGGATCGGCACGGACCGGATCCGGGAGATCGCGGCGGCGGTCGAGATCCCCGTGGTCGGGATCGGCGGCATCGACGCGAACAACGCGGGCGCCGTGATCGAGGCCGGTGCGACCGGCGTGGCGGTCATCTCCGCGATCACGGCGGCGGACGACCCCGAGGCCGCGGCGAGGCGACTGCGGGAGGTCGTGGTCGATGCCGCGTGAGGACTCCCTGACTCCCGAGGGTATCACGGGCGACGCGCTCGCCGACACCCTCGCTTCGATCGCCGATTCGGAGCCGCTCGTCCACCACCTCACGAACGAGGTGACGATGAGCGAGACGGCGAACGTCACGCTCTGTTGGAACGGGCTGCCCGTCATGGCCGACGCGCCCGCGGAGGCCGGCGAGATGGCCGCCGGCGCCGACGCCGTGCTGTGTAACACGGGCCGGATGACGGAGGAGGACGTCGGTGCGATGATCGCCGCCGGCGAGAGCGCCAACGACGTGGGCGCGCCGGTCGTGCTCGATCCGGTCGGATACGGGGCGACCTCGTTTCGCGTCTCGGCGGTCGACCGGATCCTCGAGGCCGTCGACGTCGCGGTCATCAAGGGCAACCGCGGCGAAATCGCCGGGTTGGCGGGCGAGGCGGCGAGCGTCCGCGGGGTCGAGTCGGTCGGCGAACACGACTCCATCGGTCCCGCCGCGCGGGCGCTGGCCGACGAGACCGGCGCCGTCGTCGTCGCCTCCGGCGAGACGGACGTCGTCGCGACCGCGGAGCGCGCCTACGAGCTCGCCGTCGGGGACGAGCGTATGGGGACGTTCGTCGGGAGCGGCTGCATGCTCGGGAGCACGCTCGCGACCTTCGCGTCGACCCTCGGCGACGGGGACGCGCCGCCGGCGACCGCGACGGACGCCGCGATCCTCGCGGTCATCGCCTTCGGGTTCGCGGGCGAGCGCGCGGCCGACGCGCCCGGGGTCGCCGGTCCGGCCAGCTATCGCACCGCGTTCATTGACGCCGTCGCCGCGCTCGCGCGGGAGCGGCCCACGCTCCCGGTGCGGGACCGGATCCGGGCCCTCGACCGGGAATGAGACGTCGACCGACCGCAACGGAACCGGAACTCACGCCGCGAGACGGCGGGTCGCCTCGGCGAAGGTCCGCGCGCCGGCCACGCAGTCGTCCCAGGGCGTGAACTCGGCCTCGTTGTGGGTGATCCCGTCCGCGCTCGGCACGAACAGCATCGCGGCGTCCGTGACGTCGTTCAGGTACTTCGCGTCGTGGCCGGCGCCCGAGACGACCCGCTCCGCGTCCGCGTCGACCGCCTCAGCCGCGGTCGCGGCCGCATCGCACACGCGCGAGGAGAACTCGGTGTGGGGGATCCGCCACAGCTCAGACACGCTCGCGTCGGCGCCCACGCGATCGCTTGCGGCCTCGACCTCCGCGGACGCGCGGTCGATGGCCGCCTCGACCGTCGCGTCGTCGTAGCTGCGGACGTCGATCGTGAACTCGGCTCGGCTCGGGATGACGTTGACCGAGTTCGGCTCGACGTCGAGGCGGCCGACGGTCGCGACCGCGTCCTCGGAGAGACGTCCCGGGAGCGCCTCGATCTCGTCGATCGCGGCGGCGGCCGCGGCGAGCGCGTCGGAGCGTGCGTGCATCGGGGTCGGTCCCGCGTGGTCGGCACGCCCCTCGATCGTCGCCTCGAGCCAGGCCATCCCGAAGACGCCCTCGACGATCCCGACGGGGGTACCGCGTTCCTCGAGGGTCGGTCCCTGCTCGACGTGTAGCTCCAGGAAGGCGTGGATCGAGCGGGGTTCACACGACGTCTCGCCGCGATAGCCGATCCGCTCGAGCTCGTCGACGAATCGGACCCCGTCGCCGTCGCGCAGGTCGTAGGCCTCCTCGAGGTCGACGTTGTCGGTGAACACGCCGCTGCCGAGCATCGGGTTCTCGAAGCGCGATCCCTCCTCGTTCGTCCAGTTCACGATCTCGACCGGCCGCGTCGTCTCGATCCCGTGGTCGTCCAGCGCGCGGAGCGTCTCCAGCGCCACCAGCACGCCGAGTTGGCCGTCGTATCGGCCTCCCCGGGGCTGGGAGTCGAGGTGGGAACCGATCAAAACCGGATCGGCGTCCGGGTCGGTCCCTTCGCGTCGCCCGAAGACGTTGCCCATCTCGTCGATCGTGACCGCGAGGTCGAGCGCTTGGAGGTCGTCGACGAACCGGTCGCGGGCGGTCGCGTCGGCGTCCGAGAGCGCCAGCCGGTGGAGTCCGTCGTTCTCCGTGGCGCCGATTTCGGAGTACGCCTCGAAGCTCCGTCGGAACCTGTCCGCGTCGATCGTGAGCGCGGGCGCGTCCTCGCCCGCCGTCCCGTCGGGATCGCTCATCGTGGCAACCACAGCCGGTCGCGAGTTAACGGTGGCGGTGAAAAGGGGTCGCGATCCGACGAACGGCACGGACCGGGGGAACCACGCGAGTTCGGCGTTCGGTGTGGACGCATCCGGGTGATTCCGGCAGCGGGTTCCGGAACGCGGTCGATAGCTAATTAACCACGGGCCGTGGTGTATCGATCATCATCATATGACACGGTCAGGTGCGGATTACTTCGTGGAGGCGATACAGGAGTACGGCGTCGAGTACCTCTTCGGGAACCCGGGAACGACCGAGGTGCCGATCGTCGAGGCGGCCGACCGCAGCGACCTCGAGTACGTCCTCGGCGTCCACGAGGACATCGCGGTCGGGATGGCCTCCGGATACGCCTGTACGCGACGCGAACACGGCGACGAGACGCCGGTCGGTGTGGTCAACCTCCACATCGCGCCGGGGATGGCTCACGGCCTTGGGAACCTCTACGGGGCGGCGCGCGCGAACGCGCCGGTGATCGTCACGACCGGCGCCCACAAGACCGCCACCCAACACCAGGAGCCGATCCTCCAGGGCGACGTCGTCGAGATGACCCGGCAGTACACGAAATGGAGCGCCGAGGTGAAGGACTCGACCGCCATTCCGAGCATGCTCCGCCGCGCGTTCAAGGTCGCGACCACGCCGCCGATGGGGCCCGTCTTCCTTGCGTTCCCGGTCGACACGCTCCTCGGCGAGGTCTCGGAGCCGATCCGACCGTACACCCCGACTCCCGAACTCGGTCCCGGCCGACCCGAAGGGATCGAACGCGCCGCCGAGATCATCGCCGACGGGGAGGAGGCGACGATCATCGCCGGGGCCCAGATCGCCTGGGACGGCGAGGACGCCATCGACGAGGCGGTCCGGCTGGCGGAGGCCTCCGGCGCTCGCGTCCACGGCGAGGTGCTCCAGTCGGCGATCGCCTTCCCGACCGGCCACGACCAGTGGATCTCGGCGGCCGGAAAGAGCGCCGACGCGCTCCGGGAGATCCACGACGCCGACACGCTGCTCCTGCTCGGCTGTTCACACCACACGCCGACGCTCGGCCACACGGAACCGATCACGCCGCCGGATACCGACGTCGTCGCCGTCGGGACGAACCCCTGGGAGATCGGAAAGAACGAGCCGGTCGACGTAAGCCTGCTCGGCGACGTCTCGGAGACGCTGGAGGCGCTCGCGGACGCGGTCGAGGATCGGGTCCCCGAATCGGAACGCGAGCGGCGTCTCGAGGCGGTTCGGGAGTTCAAGGCCGCGAAGGCGAGCGGAGCGGACGACGCGGACGGGGACGGGGCGGAAACGGAGCGGTTCCTCTCGAAGCCCGAGCTGGCGGACGCGATCGCCGAGGTCGCCCCCGAGGCGTACCTCGTCGACGAGAGCGTCACCACGCGCGGCGCCCTCTACACCCAGATCGAGATGGGCCCGAGACAGCTCCACGGCAACAAATCCGGCGGACTCGGCTACGGTCTCCCGGCGGCGGTCGGCGCCGCGATCGCGGAGAACGACCGCGAGAACCCCCGCTCCGTGATCGGGACCGTCGGCGACGGCTCCTACCTCTATTACCCGCACTCGCTGTACTCCGCCGCCCGCTACGACGTGGATCTCACCGTGTTGGTCTCGAACAACCACAACTACCGGATCCTCAAGGACAACGCGGCGCGCGTCCTCGGGGAGCGCGGCGAGGATCCGGAGTTCTCGATGATGGACTTCGATCCGGGCGTCGACTTCGTGCAGAACGCCGAGAGCCACGGCGCCGACGCCGCGTCCGCGGAGACCTACGAGGAACTCGTGGACGAACTCGAGTCGGCGATCGACGACGACGGGGCGAACGTGATCGACGTCGCGGTGCGGGACTGACCGACGTCGCGGTGTGGAGGTGCTCGGGGTCGATCGAAACGAACCCCCTCGAGGTCGTTCGCCGGCGCCGTCGATCCGGCGTCCGCAGGGGACCAACTATATGGCCGTGGGCGCCCCTTGAAGGGACGATGGACGTTCGCGAGGGGGACCGGGCACAGTCCGTACAGGTCGGGGTCATCTTCCTGTTCGGGTTTCTCATCGTCGGCCTGTCGGTCTATCAGGTCGCGGTCGTGCCCGAACAGAACCGCCAGGTCGAGTTCAACGCCTACCAGCAGGCGGCGGCGGACCTCACGGACGTGCGAAACGACGTCCTGGCCACGGCGGAGCGCGATACAACCCTCGGAACGACGGTGAAGACCGGCGTGCAGTACCCGAGTCGTGCGATCTTCGTCAACCCCGGTCCGCCGCCCAACCGGATCGCGACGACGGGGGAGCGGAACGTGTCGATCGAGAACGTCGAGGCGGTCGACGCCGAGGCCGACAACGCCCGCGCGTTCGTCGCGAACAACGTGAGCGACCGGAGCTACGCGACCCGTGACGTTCGCTACGACCCGAACTACAACGTGCTCAACGCGCAGCCGATGGTCGTGACCGGACAGCAGGCCTATCGCGTCGCCGGCGACCGGCCGATCCCGCTCGCCAGCCAGACCCTCATCGGCGGCGAGGAGGGCGAACGGATCCATCTCACGACGATCGACGGCGACCTCTCCGCGGGGGGGTCCACCGTTCCGGTCACGAGCGACTCCGTGAGCGCCTCGACCCGGGCGACGACGATCCGATCGGCCGACGGCGGGGACATCACGCTTCGACTCGAGACGCCGGCTGGGCTGTCCGCGGACGGGTGGATCGACCGGACGGGACGCGACCTCAACGGGACATACGCGCGCGTCCTGAACGTCGAAAACGCGACGACCGGCGGCGGTCCAGAGCGGGTCGCCGTCACCCTCGCCGGGGGCGGCGGACGGTCCTACCAGCTTCGTCTCTCGCGCGTCGAGGTCCGAAGCGCGGATGCGGCGTCGACGGTCGAGGACCCCGAACCGGCGTACATCACCTCCCGAGGGGAGGGATACCGGACGGTGAGTGCCGGCCAGCGAACCGCGGTTTCCACACGGGTTCGAGACGAGTTCACGAATCCGGTGGAGGGGGCGACGGTCCGGTTCAACGTCACCCGGAGCAATGCGACCCTGGTCGACGCGGACGGCCAGAGCCTCGGGACGACACACGAGGTCACGACGACCGCCGAGGGGACCGCGTCGGTGCGCGTCGACACGGCGGGCGTGACCGAGGACGTTCGCGTGAACGCGACGGCGGTCGATGCGACGTCGGAGTTCGATTCGACGACGGCCGAGATACAGATACTCGAGACCGGAACACCGGCTCCCGGCGAGCAAGCCTCCGCGAGCATAACCACGGGATCCCCGAGCATCTCGGGAGATAGCGTCACGGTGCCGCTGGAGAATCCGACGGGCGAATCGGCGACGATCGAGGCGCTCGGGTTCAACTTCTACTTCGAACAGACGCCGGGTAGAGGAGGTGGCGGCAATAATCGAGACGTGAGTTCCGCCACGCTCGCGTCGACGGGACAGACATTCGAGATACCCGGACCGATCGATCCCCTCGATCAGGAGATCGCCGTTCCGGCGACCGGAACCGACGTGACGTTCCAGTTCGACGACACGCCGAGGGAGGGGGACTTCTTCGTGATCACCGTTCAGTTCGCCGACGGCGTCACGAGGACCTTCTTCGTCTGACTGTGAGCGGGGTTCCGCTCAGTCCTCCTCGACGACCTCGGGGTCCTGGATGGCCGACTGCAGCGAGTCGAGGCCGTTGACCCACTCGGAGACGAGGCCGTACTCGAGGTCCTCGACGAGTTCGATGTCGAGGCGGTCGCCATCGATGACGCGCGTGCCGGCCTGGACGACGTACCCGAGGGCGGCATCGAGGTCCTCGTCGGCCTCGGCGTCGGCGGCCGCGCGGACGTACTCGTCGAGGTCGCCCTCGACCGTACCGCCGACGACGTACTCCTCGGCCGCGTAGAAGACGGGGACGAGGGACGTCTGGACGCCGTCTATCAACATCGCCTCCTCCTCGTCCTCCAGTTCGACGTCGGCTAAGACGATCTCGCGGACCGTCTCGATCTCCTCGAGGGCGCGGTCGTCGTCGATCCGGCCGTCGTCGAGCGCGGAGAGGATCTTCGCGACCGCGATGGCGGCGTCGTCCTGGAGGTTCAAGAGCAGACGGGCGGAGTCCTCGTTTTCGGGATCAAGGTCCTCCTCCTCGACGCGAGTGATCCAGTTCTGCCAGCGTTCCTCGGTGTAGAAGGTCTCTACGGCGTCGTCGGCGTCCTCGGTCATGTACCAACCGTCTCGTGGGCCACTCAAATGCCTTTCTTATCCGCCATCCTCACGGGAGGGAGTGGCACGACGGGCGGGTCGATGCGACGCCCGTCCGCGCCTCCCTCACGCGTGACCCGCGTCCCCGAGTTCAAGTGGATCCGCGCCGTCCACCCGACATGGCTCTGTACGACGCGATCGCCGATCTCCCCGTTCACATCGAGACGGAGGAACGGCGCCAGCGCCGCGCCGAAACGACGAGCGAGTTCGAGCGCGTCACGACCGAGATCGAGCTCTCCGGCGAGGGTGCCGTTGGACGCGGCGAGGACGTCACCTACGACGAGGTCGACCACGACCGGTTCCCCGAGGCGCCGGACCTCGACCTCGCGGGCGAGTGGACGATCGACTCCCTCTCGAACCACCTGGGGGAGATCGACCTCTTCGCGGACGGCGGGCCCGAACGGGAGCCCTCGCGGGCCTATCGGCGGTGGGCCTACGAGAGCGCGGCCCTCGATCTGGCGTGTCGACAGGCGGGGACCGACGTCGCGAGCGTCCTCGATCGCGAGGTCGAGCCGGTCCGGTTCGTGGTCTCCACCCGGCTCGGCGACCCGCCGAGCGCGGACCGGATCGAGCGGCTGTTGTCGGCCGATCCGGACCTCGAGTTCAAGCTCGATCCGACCCCGGCGTGGACGACGGATCTGGTGGCGGCGATCGCCGACACCGACGCCGTCCGCATCCTCGATCTGAAGGGCTGGTACGAGGGGACGGACGTCGACGTGCCGGCCGACCCGGAGCTGTACGATCTGGTGATCGACTCGTTCCCGGAGGTCGTCATCGAGGATCCGGCGTTCACGGTGGAGACCCGCGAGTCGCTGTCCGCGGAGGCCGACCGGATCGCCTTCGACTACCCGGTGTCCGACCGCGAGAGCCTTCGGTCGCTGCCGGTCGATCCCGGGTGGTGTAACGTCAAGCCCTCACGGTTCGGCTCCCTGAGATCGCTTCTGGAAACGATCGAGTACTGCCTGGGGAACGACATCGAACTCTACGGAGGCGGGCAGTTCGAACTCGGCGTGGGTCGCGATCAGATCCAGCTTCTCGCGTCGCTTTTGTACCCGAACGGGCCGAACGACGTCGCGCCGCGCGCGTACAACGACCCGGACTCCTCGCCGCCGTACCCGGGGAATCCGCTGTCGATCGACGACGTCGTCGGGTTCCGGATCGAACGCGAGTAGCGACGCGTCGCGTCCGCCGGAACTCCACCGGGAAACGAATCAAGCGCCTCTCCGGAATTCCCGTGAGCGGAGCGAACGGGAAGTCGGAGTGGCGCGAAGTGAGTGAAACGAACCGAGCGCCTCTCCGGAAGGTGCAGCTTCAAGTCGGTCGAACCGAATGTCGATCGGACGTGAGCAACTCGACGATCCGCCGCGCCTGGTCGGACCCGTACCGCCGGCGCTGGGTGCTGTGGGGCATCCTCGCCGTCTCGTTCCTGCTCGTCAACGTCTACCGGCTCTCGACGGCGGTGCTCGCCGGCGACCTGATGGACGCGCTCGGAACGACGGGGGCCCAGCTCGGGACGCTGCACGCGATGTTCTTTCTCGTCTACGCGCTGTTGCAGATCCCGACCGGCGTGCTCGTCGACCGGATCGGCCCCAGGATGACGGCAGCGAGCGGCGGGGCCGTGATGAACGTCGGGGCGATCTGGTTCGCGCTCGCGGACACCTACGTCTCGGCGCTGGGCGGCCGGTTCCTGGTGGGCCTCGGCGGGAGCGTCATCTTCGTCTCGCTGCTCGGCTTCTGTGCGAACTGGTACCGCGTCGACGAGTTCGGCACGATGAACGGGATCTCCTTCGGGGTGAGCGGCGTCGGCGGCATCCTCGCGACGACGCCGCTCGCCGTGGCGGTCTCGCTCGCGGGTTGGCGGACGGTCCTCCTCGGACTCGCGGGGTTCGGGCTGGCCATGTCGGCGCTCGTCGTTCTCCTCGTCCGCGACTCGGCCGAGCACGCGGGGCTGGAGCCGATCGAGGACACTCCGGAACAGTCACGGCCCTCGGTCGGGGAGATACGGACGTATCTCGGCCGGATCCTCGCCGACCGATGGATCTGGGTCGCCGCGGTGATGCTCTACTGCGTCGGCGGGATCAACTTGACCCTGCTCGGCCTGTGGGGGATCCCCTACGTCGTCCAGGTCTACGGCGTGAGCGTGACGACCGCCTCGACGATCACGCTGCTCGGCGGGATCGGGACGGTGATCGGTCCCCCGGCGTTCGGGTGGGTCACGGATCGGATCGGCCGTCGCTCGGAGTTCATCCTCGCGTCGACGGTGGGGTATACGATCGCCGTCGGGACCATCGCACTCCTCGGCGACCCCCCGCTCGTCGTCGTCGGAGCGGCGTTCTTCCTGGTCGGCGCCCTCTTCGGCGCCGTCGTGTTGACCTACCCGATGGTCCGCGAGCGCTTCGACGAGCGCGCGAGCGGGATCGCGTTGGGGACGATAAACGGGGCCGCGTTCTTCGGGGCGGCGTCGTTCCCGACGCTCATGGGCTGGGTCCTCGACGTCTACTGGACCGGCGAACTGCTCGACGGCGTCCGCGTGTACACGATGGCCGGCTACCGCGTCGCGTTCGCGATCGGGACGCTCGCCGGCGTCGTGGCGTTGGTCTGTGCGGTCCGGATCCACCGAACGGCCTGAGTCGTGCGGACCGAGCCGCACGGCCACGTCCCGAGCCGTGGAAGGCCATCCGACGCCCGTCTCACCGGGTGAGCGGCATGTTGTAGGACGTCTCCTCGGCCATCACGTGCTCCCAGGTGCGCTCGCACGCACACGAGACCTGCTCGAAGACGCTCGGGTCCTGTCGGAGGTCGAAGTCCTTGATCGCGGTCTGGACGCGGTCGTCACACTCCCCGCAGTTGTGCGCGCCGCGGTCGGAGCCGTGTCCGACCGGGTCGGAGACGACGATCCCGTCGACGTCGGCGGTCTCCTCGAGGACGTGTGCGACGCTCCAGAGCCACGGCGGCCGGTAGCCCCCCTCGAAGAACAGCTCGTCCACCATCGTGTACCGCTGGACGTTACACGGGTTCATCGAGACGGTGTGACATCCCTCGACGTCGACACAGCGGCGCACGGAGGAAACCATGTCCGAGACCGCCTCGGGCTCCGCGAGGAACGGCGGCTTCATCAGGAGGTACGCCTTCACGCCGGCGCCGACGGAGACGGCCTCCGCGCAGGCGGCCTCGAAGTCCGCGAACTCGAAGTACTTGTTCACACAGTCCCGGCGGACGCGATCGGTGGCCGTCTCCAGACCGATTGCGACGTCCGTCTCGAGGCCGACCTCGGTGAAATCCGATACGGAATCCGCCTCGACGAAGTCGGGCAGCGACTCGACGACGATCCGGTCGCGATCGGCGAAGGTATCGGCGATGGCGGCGCGCGTCTCGGCGGGGACCTCGCGCTCGTCGAGGAACGATCCGGAGGTGTAGATCTTGACGAGCTCCGAGGGGTACTCGGCGTTGTTCCGCTCGTGGGCGAGGCAGGCGTCGATCTGGTCCATCAGCGCCTCGTGGGGGACGCTGCCGCCCTCGACGGATTCGGCGACGTAGCCGCACATCGTACAGCCGCCGGCGCGGGCCCACCGGCAGCCGCCGGTGTTGAGGATGATCGTGAGCGACTGGCGGACGCCGTCGGGGGTGTTGTCCTCGTCGATCCACACCCGGGTCGGCTCGTGGGGGTCGTAGGTCTCCTCGCGCTCGGCGCGGACGTCGCGCATCACGGCGTTGTGCGCGTCCATGCCGCGCCCCTGCTCGTAGGCGTCGGGGGTCGGAGTGCTCATTACGTCCCGATCCGGGACGACCGCCTAAAGCCGCTTCGTCCGGCGGGAGCCGCGGCCGGTTCGGATCAGTAGTCGAGGTCGAGCGCCCAGTTGACCGCGAGCGAGACGGCGACGAGCGCAAGGAGGACGGCGAGGAACCCGAAGGAGATCCCCCAGTCGAACCGGTCGGCGAGGAACCCCATCACGACGGATCCCAGCGAGGCGACGATCATGTAGACGGTCCGAACGAGCCCGAATCCGGCGCTTCGTTCGTCGGCCGTCATCTCCTCGAAGAACCGGGGCAACACGGCCGGGCCGAAGCTCATGGCGAAGCCCACGAGGACCGACCCGACCGCGAGGACGACGAGCCCGTCCTCGAGCGTCAACGCCGCGATCCCGACGACGCCGGCGAGCATGCAGCCGGCAGTGACCCCGTCGCGTCCCAGGCGGTCCGCGAGGATCCCGACGCCGACCTGGCCGATCCCCTGGGCGACGAAGTACAGCGAGAAGAGCGCGCCGGCGAGCGCGGTCGAGTAGCCGTGGCGCTCGACGAGCAGGGTCGGCAGGAACGAGGCGACCCCCTGCCAGGCGAACTCGCCGACGAGGGCGAGCCAGAGCGTAAAGAGGATCGAGGGCCGCGAGAGCAGGTCGACCATCGGCTCGAGTCGAAACCGGTCGCGAAGCGACTCGTCGATCCGGCGTGGATCGACCGGCCGCACGCGCCAGGCGAACAGCACGACCGTTGGGATCCCGATCGCGGCGGTGATCGCGACCGCCGGTCGCCACCCGTACCGGTTCGCGATCCAGGCGACGGCGACGGGCGTCGCGAGCCCCGCGACCGTCCCGCCGGCGTTGTGGATCCCGATCGCGCTTCCCACGTCGTCGTAGAGCCGCGAGACGAGCGTCGTGGCGACGCTGAAGTGGAGTCCCGCAAGCGCGCCGAGCAGGATCGCGGCGAGGAAGAAGACGGGAAAGACGGGCGCCAGCGCCACGACCAGACAGGCGACCGCGGTCCCGCCGACGGAGACGAGGACGACCGTCCGGTCGCCGTAGCGGTCGGCGAGCACCCCGCTCGGATACTGGACGAGCCCGTAGGCGAGCCACATCCCGCTCAGGGCGACGCCGATGGCGGCGTTCGAGACCCCGAACTCGTCCGTGATCGCCGGCACGACCGGGCTGATCGCCAGGCGGCCGACCATCGTGACGAGGAACGCGAGCGTACACAGCGTGAGGACGGTGTCGCGATACCGCCACGTCGGGAGCCAGCGAGCCTGCACCGTACTCGGGTATCGATCCCGCGGCAAAGAACGTGCGGGTCCCGGCGATCGGTTGCCGGTGAACGGACGCACCCGACGGATGCCCGAGAGCCGCCGCGAGGCGCGTCGGGAGAAGATTGATTACGGTCACCGATCGATCGCCGAACATGGCCCCGCATTCAGACTCGCCCTCCAGCGAGATCGAATCGACCAACGACGACGCGATCGACGATCCCGACGACGCCGGCGACGATCCCGGCTGTCCGAAGTGCGGCCACGGCGAAACCGAGGTCGGCGCGATCTCGACGACCGGCGGCGGCCTCTCGAAGATGTTCGACATCCAGACGAACAGCTTCAAGGTCGTCTCGTGTACCAACTGCGGCTACTCGGAGCTCTACCGCGACACCACCTCCGGAGCGAGCGACATCGTCGACGTCTTCCTCGGGTGATGGCGGGGGCGGGACTCGTCTCCATCGTAATCCTGCTCGCGATCGTCGCGCCGGTCGTCCTCTACCTCCTCGTGCGCTCGGAACACGACCGCCGCGAGGTGATGGACAGACGAAGCGCCGAACGAGCCGCTCGACGCGACGCCGACGAGGGTGTTCGCGAGGCCGATGACGAGCCGAGGGCTAACGGCGACGAGTGGGGCAGCGAAGACGGGGATTCGACCGCCGGGCGCGGCGGCTGGAAGTAGCCGAGTTCGAATCACTCCTCCGAGTCGGCGAAGTCGTCGTAGATCCGGTCCATCCGCGCCGCCATGACGAAGTCCGTCTCGTGGAGCCCGTCTATCGCGTGGGTCCACATCTCCACCGTCACCTCGCCCCACCGCAGGTGGACGTCGGGGTGGTGCCACTCCTCCTCCGCGAGTTCGCCGACCTCTATCGTGAAGTCCAACGCCTCCCGGAAGTCCTCGAACGCGTAGGTCCCCTCGAGGTGGTGGTCGTCGACGACGGTCCAGACGTCGTCGTCCAGTTCGTCGAGCAGTTCCGCGTACTCGTCCGCCGAAAGCGGGTCCTCGGCGGAGGAACACGCCTCGCACTCCCGATCCGCGAGTTCAGGGGTCATGTACGTCCGTAGGGGCTCTTTCGGCATGTATCTTGCCGGGAGGACGTGTCGCCATCCAGTCGGCGTTTCCCCCGATCCCAACCCCTTTGGCGATCGGCGGTACCGATGAGGTATGTACGCGACGGCACCCGACCTGCTGCGGTTGGCCATCGTGCCGGTCCTCGCGTGGGCGGCGCTTCGCGACGTCCGGACGCGCCGGCTCCCGAACCGGATCTGGCCGCCGCTTTATGCCCTCGGAGCGGTCTGTCTCCTCTGGGAGAGTGCGCTCCGGTGGCCGCTCTCGGGGCTCGACGGGCGGCTGTTTCTCGTCAGGATCGCGATCAGCCTGCTCTTCGTCGCGCCGCTCGGGATCGGGTTCTGGTACGTCGGCGGCTTCGGCGGCGCCGACGCCAAGGCGCTGGCCGCGATCGCGATCGTCCTCCCGACCTACCCGAGCTACGTCCTGCCGGTCGCCGGGATCCCGGCGCTTCCGGCGGTCGAGACGCACGTCGGCGTGTTCTCGTTGACCGTCCTCACGAACACCGTCCTGATCGGCGTCTGTTACCCGATCGGGCTCGGCGTCTACAACGCGCTTCGGGGGCGGTTCTCGGCCGCGATGTTCCTCGCCCGGCCGGTCGACGTCGAGCGCCTCCCCGACCTGCATGGCCGGCTCTTCGAGACGCGCGAGGGATACACGCGGCGCGGGCTCGACCTCGACGCGCTCCGGATGTACCTCCGCTGGCGCGGCCTGACGCTCGCGGCGGTTCTCGAGGAGCCCGACCGCTATCGTGACCCGGAAACCGTCGACGAGACGTTCGATCCGACCGACGGCGGCACGCATCTGGAGCCGGCGACCGACGGCGGCGAGGGTCCAGAGAAGCCGGGGTCAGAGCCGAAGCCGGAGTCGGAGCCGGACTCGGAGCCGGAGCCAAATCCGGACATGAACCCGGAGCCGGACCCGGATCCCTGGGCGGCGGAGCGGTTTCTCGCGTCGATCGAGGGATCCGCCTACGGAACGGATCCCGGGACGCTCCGTGAGGGGCTCGAGACGGTCTGTGAGCCCGACCGGGACCGCGTCTGGGTCTCCCCGGGAATGCCGTTCGTGGTGCCGATGTTCCTCGGGCTCGTCGTCTCTCTCACCTACGGCGACGCGTTGTTCGCGTTCCTGCGAGCGATCGGGCTGGTGTGAGGCCGACCGCAGGCGGACCGATCATCGGGCGATACCCGCCCGTCAGGCGGAGCCGCCGGCCTCGATGGTCGTCTCGCGGGTGCGGTCGCCGTCGCGCCACCGGAGGTCGAGTCGCATGCTCGGGTCCTCCAGGTCCGCGATCTCCGGATCGGAGACGGGGAACTCGAACTTCCGGACGGCGATCTCACCGGCCGGCACCGAGATCGCGATCGCCTCCGCGGGAGCGTACGCGATCCGCGGCCCCCGGCGGTTGAGGGCGGCGACGAAGGTCCCGTCGACGTCCCCGACGTTCGAGACCGTCACCCGCGCCGTGACGGTCCCGCCGATCGAGACGGACTCGGGAGCCTCGAAGGAGACCTCGAAGTCGGTCGGCGGCCGGACGAGTCGAGCACGTGCCGCCTCGGGGAGCGCGTGCTCGCCGTCGGGACGGACGAGTCGGGCGTCCTCGGCCCCGGACAGCGGCTTGGAGAGCGGGACGGCGATCCATCCACGCGCCGCCGGATCCGACTCGGGAAGGCCGTAGGCGTCGCCGAATCCGGGCAGCGACCACGGGTCCTCCCCGATCCCGGCGGTCGCCGGGTGCGTCCCGTCCGGAGTCCCGATCGCGAACCCGTCCGCGGGATACGCCCCGGGGTCGGCGGTCTCGACGTCGGCGATCAGGTACTGTTCGTTCCGGTCGCCGTAGACGCCGTAGGAGTCCGGCGAGTCGAGCGCGACGACCGCGGGACGAACCGTCACGTCGTGGACCGTGACGCCGCCGTTCTCCCCGTCCTCGCTCCCGCTTCCGTCGCCGAAGCGACCGACGCTTCCGAGACACCCGCCGAGCGATGCGAAGGCGACGGGACAGAGCCCGGCCAGGAAGCGACGTCGGGAGGCGGTCATGGTCCCGGCTACGCGTCCGTCCGTGAAAACACCACAATTGGCACAAAGGGGCGTTTGAGTCATCCGGGCGACGAAGCGCCACAACGGCTATGGCGTCGCCGACCCAGGTCGGCCCATGGGTCCCGTCAACGAATCCGAACTCGAGTGGGACGCCGAGGAGCACGGGGAGGCGAGGTTCCGCCGCAAGCAGCTCGGCGAGGCCGGCGACGGCGAGCGGATCGGCTGTGGCCTCTACGAGCTGCCCGCCGGATCCCGCTCGTGGCCGTACCACTACCACGCCGCGAACGAGGAGGCGATGTACGTGCTCTCGGGGTCCGGATCGCTTCGGCTCGCGGGGGAAACGTACCCGATAGAGGCCGGCGACTACGTCGCGTTTCCGGCGAACGAGGCGGGCGCACATCGCGTGATCAACGACTCCGAGGAAACGCTTCGATACCTGATGGTCTCGACGATGGAGGACCCGGGCGTGACCGTGTATCCCGATTCCGGGAACTTCGGCGTCTACGTCGGATCGCCGCCCGGCGGGCGCGATTCGCGGTCGCTACACGGGTACTACGCGATCGACGACGGCGTGGACTACTGGGAGGACGTTGCGAGCGGAGACGCTCCCGATGCGGACGCAGATTCCGACCCCGACCCCGATGCCGACACCGGATCCGATCCCGACGCCGATTCCGGAACGGTGGAGTGAACACGGCCGCGGACCCCAAAAGGCCTATTCGACCGGTCCGCCTCGAGTGTCGTATGAGCGAATCCGAAAGCGGGATCGAGGAGGCCGAAGTCGACGTCGACTTCGGCGAGGACGGTCTCGTCCCCGCGATCGCCCAGGACGCGGACTCCGGGGAGGTGTTGATGCTCGCGTACGTCTCGCCAGAGGCGCTCGACCGGACCCTCGAGACGGGCGAGGCCCACTACTACTCCCGCTCGCGCGAGGAGCTGTGGCACAAGGGCGGGACCTCCGGACACGTCCAGTCGATCGAGGAGGTGCGGGTGGACTGCGACGAGGACACGCTTTTGTACCTCGTCGACCAGACGGGCGGCGCCTGCCACACCGGCCACCGGTCGTGTTTCCACCGGACGATCGACGGCGAGCACGTCGGCGAACGGGTCTTCGAGCCCGACGAGGTGTACTGACGATGCGTACCCGGGAGGCGGAGTGAGATGACGGACTCGCGAGCGGCGGACGAGGACGAGGGGACCCACGTCGAGCCGGGCGAACCCGCGGTCGGGGAGGCGGACGAGGCGGTGACGAGGGCAGCCCGCGCCGCCGCCGAGCTGCGCGAGCGCTACGACGAGCGCCACGCCATCGAGGACCGGATCGAGGAGATCGGACGCGAACGCGTCGAGGCGGCCGCGGACGGGTATCGGACCGCGATCCGGGTGCTCGACCGATACGAGGAGGACGCGACGGGAACCGGCGACTTCGAGTCGTACGTCCGGTTCGAAAGCGAGTTCGACGCGGCGACGAACGTGGACGAGGACGTGCCCGCGGGCGACGCCTTCGAGGCGGCCGACGAGGCGGCCGACAAACGGCGGCTCTCGACGGAGGACTTCGAGGCCGCACGCGAGGCGCTCGAGCCGGCGGGGGAGTACGTCGACCTGCTCGAGCGACGCGACGAGGCGATCGACGCGTACCGGCGAGCGAGACACGACGCGCGGGAGGCGCGCGACGAGCTCGCAGAGCACGTCTCTGAGCTCGAGCGGATCGAGGAACACGCCGACGTCGACCTCGACGCGCCGGTCGAGGAGCTGGAGGAGCCGATCGAGGCGTACAACGAGGCCGTCGAGGAGGACTTCGAGACGCTTCTGAAAGCCGAGAGCGCGCGGGAGGTCTTCGACGTCCTCGAGACCGCGGAGCGCTATCCGCTCGTCGAGGTCGACCGACCGCCCGCGGACCTGCGGGAGTACGTCGCGGAGCACGCCGCCGGGGAGGAGCCGCTCCGGACGCTTCTGGAGTACGCGGACTACTCGCCCTCGAAGCTCGACCACTACGTCGAGGACCCCGGCGCGCTCCGGACCGCGGTCGCGGTCCACCGGACGTGGATCGACCGGCTCGACGGCGAGCCGTTCAGGGTCGAGTGCCCCCCGAAGCCGGCCGAGGAGCTCCGTTACCGGATCAAGGAGCTCACCCCGATCGTCTCCCGGTTCGCCGACGAGGAGACGGTGGCGCTGTTGCGCGCGGTCGACGACCTGACGCGGTCCGAGGAGTACGAGTCGCTGCGGGAGGCCGCGACCGTCCGTGCCGAACTCGACGACGAGGAGCTGTCGCTTCTCGTCTCCGGTGTGATCCACGACCGCCTGACGACGGCGCGTGACGTCCTCGACCTCCTCGAGTCGGTGATCGCGGAGACGGAGGAGTGAGCTAGCGGGCGTCCTCAAGCGCGTCGATCAGATCGGCGGCGAGTTCGCTCGCACGGTCGTCCGAGCGCGCCTCGGCGTAGACGCGGATCTTGGGCTCGGTCCCCGAGGGCCGAACGAGCACCCACCCGTCGTCGTGGTCGAGGCGATAGCCGTCGGTGGTGTCGAGCGCCGCGTCGGCCGCGCGCGCATAGTCCTCGGCGGCGGCGAGCAGCCGGTCGCGTTCGGCCGTCGAGCCGTACTCGAGCCCGGACCGGACGTTGTGGTAGTCCGCGTACGGCGCCACGACCTCGCTCGCGGTCGCCCCGTCCGCGAGGAGTTCGAGGAAGCGCGCCGCGATGAAGGCGCCGTCGCGCGAGAGGCGGTACTCCGGGAAGAAGACGCCGCCGTTGCCCTCGCCCGCGATCGGGACGCGCCGACCTTCGGCCTCCAGCTCGCGAACGCGGGTGATGATGTGGGTCGCCCCGATGGGCGTCAACTCGAGGTCTGCGCCGACGTCCTCACAGACGTCAACGAGCCGCTTGGAGGCGTTGACCGCGGAGACGACCGCGTCGCCGGGCGAGAGCGCGTCGGCCGCGAGCGCGGCGAGGGAGGCGTCCCCCTCGATGTACGTCCCGGTCTCGTCGACGAAGACCGCCCGGTCGGCGTCGCCGTCGTGGGCGATCCCCAAATCGGCGTCCGTCGTCCGAACCAGCCGCCGGAGGTCGTCGAGGTGGTCCGGGACGGGCTCGGGAAGCCGGCCGGGAAAGCGACCGTCCGGCTGGGCGTTGACCGTGCGAACCGAACAGCCGAGCCGGCGGAACACCTCGGGATTGGCGACCGACCCTGCCCCGTGGCCCGGATCGACGGCGACGGTCAACTCGGCGTCGACGATCGCCTCCCGGTCGACGGCGGAGACGACGGACTCGACGTACGCGTCCGCGACCCCGTCGATCTCGCGGGTCGAACCGGCCGAGAGGGGGTCGGCGTCGGCGAACGACTCCTCGAGAACCAGCTCTTCGACGCGCGAGAGCGCGTCCACCGTCAACTCGACGCCGTCGGCACCGACGAGCTTGATGCCGTTGAACTGGGGCGGGTTGTGCGAGGCGGTGACGAGCACGCAGGGGATCCCGTGTTCCTCGCAGTACCGCCCGACCGCGGGCGTCGGGACGACGCCGAGGCGATCGACGTCGCGGCCGACCGCCGCGAGCCCCGCGGCGACCGCGTTCGAGAGCAGCTCCCCCGTGGTCCGCGTGTCACGGGCGACGGCGACCCGGTCCGTCCCCCAGACCGTCCCCGCGGCCTTCGCGATCCGCATGGCGAACTCCGGCGAGAGGTCATCGAGCGCGACGCCGCGGACGCCGCTGGAGCCGAAGAGCTTCATACGCCGACCAGGGTGGCGGGTGGGAAAGCCGTTCCGAAGGACGCGACCCACGCCGTCCGACGAACGCGATCCACGCCGAATCGGCCAGGACGGGGCCACGCCCGATCGAACGTCGGGACGTTCATACGACTGCGCCCGATACCCTCGACATGGAGCTGTCACGACGGGACCTGCTCGCGAGCGTGGGAACCGCCGGTACCCTCGGCGTCTCGGGGTGTCTCGACTTCGCGGCCGGCGAGGGGCCGCAGGGGCCCTCGGGCGACATCGACGACCTGCAGTGCGAGGAGGAGGGGTTCCGGCGGCTGGACCAGCGGTTCTCCGAGGAGGGAATGAGCTACGTCAGCGCCTACACCGCAGAAGACGTCCGGTTCGAACTCGCCGCACAGGGGACCGAAAAGACGTACGGGAGCGATCTGCGGGTCGTCCTTCGCTGTCTCGATCAGGGCGTCGACGTCGAGATCGCCAGCAGCGACCATCTCGCCATCCAGCGTGAGACCGCCTCGGGCTGGCGCGACGTCCGTGGGACGACCGACGGGAGCGCCGTCACCTATCCCGACGAGACGAAGACGGTCGGTTCCGGCGGCGGATACACCTGGTCGATCACGCTTCGCGAGGAGTCCGTCGCCGACACGCTTTCGACCGCGGATCTGACGGTCTGTCCCGAACTGGGGATCGGCCAACACCGGTTCGTCTACTGGGGCCTCCCCGGTGAGACGGCGATCGGCCGGCAGTTCGAGCTGATCGGTTGATCGCCGATGCGAAAGGAGACCGCCGAGAGGCGTCAGATCACCGATTCAGCGTGTGGATCGCCTGATCCCGAACGTTCTCCGCGGCCTCCATCACGGCCTCCGCGAGCGTCGGGTGCGTGTGGATCGTCGCCGCGACGTCCTCTACGGTCGCGCCCATCTCGACCGCGAGCGTGACCTCCGCGATCAGCTCCGAGGCCTCCGGGCCGACGATCTGGCCGCCGAGGACGAAGCCGGTCTCCTCGTCCGCGACGATCCGAACGAACCCGTCGGTGTGGCCGGTCGTGAGCGCCCGCCCGGAGGCGTTGAACGGCATCTCCCCGACCGCCGGATCGAAGCCCTCCGCCTCGGCCTCCGAGGGCGTCAGCCCGACGGTCGCGATCTCCGGGTCGGTGAAGACCGCCGCCGGGACGGCCTGGTGGTCGAGCGCGGCTGGCTCGCCCGCGATCGTCTCGGCCGCGACGATCCCCTCCCTGGAGGCCGCGTGCGCGAGCATCGGGTCGCCGGCGACGTCGCCGACGGCGAAGACGTGATCGAGGTCGGTCCGCGCCCGGTCGTCCGTCTCGATGAATCCGCGGTCGTCCGTCTCGAGGCCGAGGTTCTCGAGATCGAGGGTGTCCGAGACCGGTCCGCGGCCGACGGCGACGAGCACCCTGTCGGCGTGGTAGCTCGAACCGGCGTCGTCCGTCGCCTGATCGCCGGCGTCGTCCGATCCGGAGTCGTCGGCATCGACATCCTCACCGTCGTTGTCCGCCGGCGGCTCCGTCTCGATCAGGATCCCGCCGTCCGCGGCGTTCGACCAGCCGGTCGCCCCCTCGCCGGTCCGGATCTCGATGCCGAGGTCCGCGGCGCGGCGTTCGACGACGCGCGTGACGTCCTCGCCGTAGGGCAGGAGGATCTCATCGAGCATCTCGAGGACGGTCACCTCGCTGCCCAGCTTGGCGTAGACGGTCGCGAGTTCCATCCCGATGTAGCCGCCGCCGACGACCACGAGCCGATCGGGGACGGTCTCGGCCGCGAGCGCCTCCTTCGAGGACCACACCGGGTCGTCGCCGAAGGAGAAGCCGGGGATCTCGATCGGTCGCGATCCGGTTGCGATGATCGCGTGTTCGAACTCGATCGACTCCGAGCCGCGCCCCTCGCCGCCGTGGGCGATTCGGGCCGTGTGCTCGTCGACGAAGGTGGCGGTCCCCTCCACGAGGTTCACGCCGTTCGCCTTACAGAGCTTCTCGACGCCGCCGGTCAGCTGTCCGACGACGCCCGACTTCCACGACTGCATCCCCTCGAAGTCGATCGCCGGGTCGGCGTGAACGCCCATGTGTTCGGCGGAGCCGGCCTCGTGGGCCACGTCCGTCGCCGTGATGAGCGCCTTCGAGGGGATACACCCGCGGTTGAGACACGCGCCGCCGTAGGCGTCCCGCTCGCAGAGCGTGACGTCGAGCCCGTGTTGTGCGGCGCGGATGGCGGCGACGTAGCCGCCCGGTCCACCGCCGATGACCAATACCTCCGTTCCCGTCGAGACGTCTCCTACTACCATGATTGTGTGTTCCGTGATACCGTGTTACTCCGCGAGCAGGAGCATCGGGTCCTCCAGATGCGCCCGCACCGTGTTCATAAACCGCGCGGCGACCGCGCCGTCGATCACGCGGTGGTCGATCGAGAGCGAAAGCGGGAGAGTCGGACGAGCGACGACCCGATGGCCGTTCGCCGGGTCCGCTCCCCCACCTTCGGATACCGATGCCGCTCCACCGGCTCGCGCGCCGCCGAGTTCCTCGGCGGGCTCGGCGACCGGCCGGTGTTCGATCGCACCGAGCCCGAGGATCGCCGTCTCGGGCGGATTGATTATCGGGGTCGCGTACTCCCCGCCGATGGCCCCGAAGTTCGTGATCGTGAACGTGCTTCCGCGAAGCTCCTCGGGGGAGCACTCGCGGGCGCGGGCACGCTCGATGAGATCCGAAAGCGTCTCCGCCAGCTCGAAGAGCCCCAACTCGTCGGCGTCCTCGACGACCGGAACGAGGAGCCCGTCGTCCGTCTCGACCGCGATCCCGACGTCGTAGTACCGCTTCGTCACGATCTCGGCGTCGCCCGAACCCGCGTCATCGGAGGGGTCCTCCCCGACGGTTCGAAGCTCCGAGTTGAGGATCGGATACTCCTCGAGCCCCGCGATGACCGCCTTGATGACGAAGGGGAGGTAGGTGAGCCGGATCCCACGCTCGTCCGCCCTCGACCGGAGCCGATCGCGCGCCTCGACGAGCGCGGTCACCTCGGCCGTGTCGTGATGGCTGACGTGCGGGGCCGTGAACTTGGATCGCTGCATCCGCTCGCCGGTCGCCCGGCGAACGCCGCGGTAGGGGGTCGTCTCCTCGTGGCGTCCCTCCGACGTCGTCGATGTCGAGCGACCGGACGCCTCGGATCGCTCCGAACTCGCGTCGGCGCGCTCGCGCGCGTCGGGGGCGGCCGCGTACTCGCGAACCTGTTCGGCGGTGACGAGGGCTTCCCCGTCGCGGGTCCGATCGGTCGGGACGACCTCGAGGTCGACGCCGAGTTCGCGGGCGAGACGCCGGGTCGCCGGCACGGCGAGGGTTCGCTCGCGGGCGCCGGAGACGCCGGATTCGGGACCGTCACCGGCCATCTCGACACGGGAGGACGGCGATTCGCGTTTGGAGTCGTCCCCATCGTCCCCGTCGTCCTCCGCGTGTTCGCGAACGTCCGGTTCGGTGATGCGACCGCCGACGCCGGACCCGGAGACGCCATCGAGATCGACGCCGAGTTCGCGGGCGAGGCGGCGGACGGAGGGCGGAGCGAACGTCCGGCCGCTCGAGGAAGCCGAATCCGTTGGCGGCTCCGCTTCACCATCGGGTGGTTCCTCGCCGTCCGCTGACGCCCCTCCGTCATCCCCCGGCGGTTCCCCGTCGTCCACGGGGGGCGAGGAGCCGACGGATCTCTCCTCGTCCGGAACCTCGATCGTGACGATCACCGTCCCGACCGGGACGACCGCGCCCTCCTCGACGTGCAGCTCGCGCACCGTCCCCGTGTAGGGTGAGGGGACCTCAACGAGGGCCTTGTCGGTCTCGACCTCAGCGATCGGCTGATCCTCGCGGACGGCCTCGCCGGGTTCGACGAGCCAGCTCACGATCTCACCCTCCGCGATCCCCTCGCCGACGTCGGGAAGGGAGAACTCCTCGACGGTCATGGTCGACGCCCCGCGACGGTCATGGCTCAAACCCCGCGACCTCACGGATGCCCTCGGCGATGCGCGCCTCGTTCGGCAGGTAGTAGTCCTCCTTGGCGTACTGGGGATAGGGTACGTCGAAGCCGGTCACCCGACCGATCGGCGCCTCCTGATACAACAGCGCCTCCTCCTGGAGGATGGCCGCGATCTCGCTGGCGAGTCCGCCGGTCCGGGGCGCCTCCTGGACGACCGCCGCGCGGCCGGTCCGTTCGAACGCATCCACGATCGCCTCGCGATCGAGCGGCGAGAGCGTCCGGAGGTCGAGGACCTCACAGGAGATCCCCTCTTCGGCGAGGGTCTCCGCCGCCGCGAGCGTCGGCCGGGTCATCGCGCCCCAGGTGTAGACGGCGACGTCCTCGCCCTCCCGTCTCCTCGCGGCCTCGCCGAGGGGGACCGTGTACGGCTCCTCGGGAACGGGGCCGCGAAAGGCCCGGTAGATGAGCTTCGGCTCCAGGAAGACGACCGGGTCGGGATCGCGGATCGACGCGATCAACAGTCCCTTGGTGTCGCGGGGGGTCGAGGGGACGACGACCTTCAGGCCGGGCTCGTGGACGTAGAACGCCTCCTTCGACTCCGAGTGGTGTTCGGGCGCGCGAATGCCGCCGCCGTAGGGGGCCCGCAGGGTGACCCGAAGCGGCATCCGCCCCTGGGTTCGCGTTCGGAACCGCGCGAGGTGTGAGACGATCTGGTCGAAGGCGGGATAGATGAACCCCGAGAACTGGATCTCCGGGACCGGAGCGAGCCCCATCGACGCCATGCCGACCGACGCGCCGACGATCGCCGACTCCGCGAGCGGGGTGTCGACGACGCGGTCCTCGCCGAACTCCGCCATGAGCCCCTCGGTCGCCCGGAAGACGCCGCCGTTCGTCCCGACGTCCTCGCCCAACACGAGGACGTCCTCGTCGCGTTCGAGCTCGGCCTCGAGCCCCTCCCTGACGGCCTGGACGATCGTGAGATCGCGCGACGAGTCGGCGCCGTCGGTCGCGTCGCTTCCGGGACGATCGGAGTCGTGCTCGTCCGCCTCCGTCGCCGCCGGATCGCTCATCGAGGCCTCCGTTTCGACGGCGACGGCTGCCCGTCGGCGCGGGTCAGCCCCGTCGGATCGGTGCGGGTCGCGGGTCGCGTCCACCGTCCCATGGACGAAGACACCGACGCCCGAGTATTAGGGTTTTCGTCGGGATCGACGATACGAAACGGCGGCAGGGACGGTCGAAGGAGATCCGAGTTCAACTCCCGCCGGCGGCCGCCCGTGCCCGGCGGCGTGCCTCCTCGACGGAGCGCCCCTCGCGTACGAGCGCGTCGACGAACAGCTCGCCCGCCTTGTAGGAGGACCGAACCATGGGGCCCGAAGCACAGTAGAGGAATCCGAACTCCTCCTCGGCGACGCGTCGCCACGTCTCGAAGACGTCCGGATGGACGTACTCGAAGACGGCGAGATGGGATCGGGAGGGGCGGAGGTACTGGCCGAAGGTGACGACGTCGACGCCGATCTCACGCAGGTCCGAGAGCACCCGGTAGACCTCGTGGTCGTACTCGCCGAGCCCGAGCATCAGACTGGTCTTGGTGTGGATCTCGGAGGTTCGATTCACGCGCTCGAGCACGCGAAGCGACTGCTCGTAGTTCGCCCGGCGGTCGCGAACCGGCCACTGGAGGCGTTCGACGGTCTCGACGTTGTGGGCGATGACGTCCGGTCCCGCCTCGACGATCCGGTCGATCGCGTCGGGATCGCCGCCGAAGTCGGGGATGAGTACCTCCACGAGGATTCCCGGGTCGCGTTCCTTGATCGCCCGGATCGTCTCGGCGAAGTGTGCCGATCCACCGTCCTCCAGATCGTCGCGATCGACCGACGTGAGGACCACGTACTCGAGACCGATCTCCGCGACTGCCTCGGCGACGTTCGCCGGCTCCTCCGGATCGAGGGGCTCCATCCCGCCGGTCTCGACGTCACAGAAGTTGCAGCCGCGAGAACAGCGGTCGCCCATCAACATGAACGTGGCCGTACCGGGTCCGTCGCGGCCCGACCAGCATTCGCCGAGGTTGGGACAGTTCGCCTCCTCACAGACCGTGTTGAGGTTCCGGTCGCGAAGCGTCGATCGGATCTCCGTGAACCGTCTCCCGGCGGGCGGCCGCATCTTGAGCCAGTCCGGTTTGCGCCGCCTACTGCTCATGGTCGATCCTGGGCCGGAGCCGCCAAAAGCGTGCGGGTCGGTGCGGAGGCGGTGGGGGCTCCCGGCTTCGGCAACCTTTACCACCTGCGACGATTATCCGCGGGTATGCAGTGGAGCACCGACTGGGGTCTGAGAGGCAGGATGGCGTTGACCATGTTCCTGCTTTTCGCCCTCTATCTCGTCTTCATCGCGTTCCTGCTCGAGACGGGGATGATCAGCATGGGCGGAGCGATCGTCTTCATGGGCGCGTTCTCGTTCATCCAGTACTACTACAGCGACAAGCTCGCGCTCAGGAGCATGGGCGCTCGAACCGTCGAGCCGGAGGAGGCGCCGGAACTCCACCGGACGATCGAACGATTGAGCCAACAGGCGGACCTCCCGAAGCCGGCCGTGGCGATCGCCGACACGCAGGTTCCGAACGCGTTCGCGACCGGACGCAACCAGCGGAACGCGACGGTCTGTGTCACGACCGGGCTCACGAACACCCTCTCACAGGAGGAGCTGGAGGGCGTGATCGCCCACGAGCTCGCACACGTCAAGAACCGCGACGTGATGGTGATGACCATCGCGTCGTTCCTCTCGACCATCGCCTTCTTCGTCGTGCGGTGGGGATGGCTCTTCGGCGGCAACGACCGAAACGCCCCACCTGTGTGGGTGGCGATCGCCGTCTCGCTCGTCATCTGGGTCGTCTCGTTCCTGCTGATCCGCGCGCTCTCGCGGTACCGCGAGTTCGCCGCGGACCGGGGGGCCGCGAGCATCACCGGGAACCCGAGCGCACTCGCGTCCGCCCTCCTCTCGATCGACGGTCGGATGGATCGCGTTCCCAAGGAGGACCTCCGGCAGGAGGCCGAGATGAACGCGTTCTTCATCATCCCGATCCGGTCCGGCATCATCGGCAAGCTGGCGAGCACCCACCCCCCGACCGAGCGACGCGTCGAGCGGCTCCGCGAGCTCGAACGCGAGATGGAAACGGCGTGAGAAAGGCCCTAATCCCCGGGGCACGAATCCACGGTCAGTAGATGGGACTCTTCGAGACGATCCGGTCGGTCCTCGGCACGAACGCGGAATCGGACGCGACCCGGGAGGCCGATCCGGAGGACCTCTTCGGCATGTCGACCGCGTACATGACGATGCAGGCGGACCTCGGGTACGACCACGTCGGGGAGGCGGCGCTTTGTTTCTCCGACGTCGACTCGACCGCCTTCGGCGACGCCGTCGAGGAGGTCGAGGCGATCCTCGGCGCCGGCGAGGACGAGACCGGAACCGGGTACCACCAGCACGCAGACGAACACGGGTACCGGTGGTTCGTCCTCGAGGACGAGGATCCGGAGGACCTGGTGACGAGCGTTCACTTCGCCGCCGATACGTTCGTCGAATCCGGGTTCGGATCGCGGCTACTCGCCGCAGTCTTCGGGTTCGAGAACGAGGAGCGGCGCGCCTACTGGATCTACTCGTTCCGACGCGGGAGCTACTACCCGTTCGTCCCGGACGGAGACCACGACCGCGACGAGCGCGTCGAGTTCAAGCTCCGGTCGGTGCTCGAGGGCGAACTCGGCGTCGAGGACGACGAGTCCTACTGGTACCCGTTGTGGCCGGACGCGCCGGGACGTCATCCGTGGGAGTGACGTGCGTGACCGACGACGACTCGACGGGACGAGGGGGGATCGAACGGTCGGGGCGAAAACGCGCGCTCCGACTCGTCGCGATCCAGGCGAGCCTGCTCTCGGCGGCGGCCCACGTGCTGTGGGCGTGGCCGCGGCTCCGGAGCGGAGACGGTCAACGAGCACCGATATTCGTGCTCGCGGCGGCGTTCACGCTCGCGATCGCCGTGGCCACGTTCCGCGGCGGCGAGTACCGGCGGCTGTACGCGCTCGGTGCCGGAACGCTCTCGACGTTCCTGCTCGGGTTTCTCGTGTGGCATCGGTCGGCACCGGTCGAGGCGTTCCTCGCCGACCCGTACGCGATCGTCTCCAAACTCGCCGAGATCGTCGGCGTCCTGGCGTTCGCGGCGCTCTACCGGCTGGCGCCGCCGACGCGGGTCGCCCTCGAGCGTCGACGCGAGGGGAGGCGGGAGGGATAGCCGACGATGGTCGAACCGTACCGGACGGTCGCCGGACGGGCGCGTTCCGCCTTCGAGGTCCGCGGATCGGAGTTCATCGGCCACGCCTCACCGGCCGCCTCCGTCGAGGACGCGGAAGCGTTCGTCGAGACCATCGAGGCGGAGTTCGCGGACGCAACGCACAACGTGCCGGCATATCGCGTTCCGGACGATTCCTCGGACAGGGGTTCGCCCGAGAGCGAGGCGATGCTTCGCGAGTACGCGAGCGACGACGGGGAGCCGAGCGGCTCCGCCGGAAAGCCCTGCTTGAACGTGCTCCAGGGGGAGGAGATCCGCAACGCCGTCGTGGTAGTGACTCGCTATTACGGCGGGACGAACCTCGGGGTCGGCGGGCTCGTTCGGGCCTACTCGCGAGCGACGAAGGAGGCGATCGAGGCCGCGGGCGTGATCGAGGAGGAGCCCGCTCGGGAACTGGACCTGGAGTGCGTCTACGACGACTCCGGGACGGTTCGCGGGATCCTCGAGTCGACCGGTGCCGACTTCGAGGCGACCTACGGCGAGGACGTCTCCTTCGAGGTTCGAGTGCCGATCGACGACGCCGAGGAGCTCGAGGACCGCCTGCGAAGCGCGACGAGCGGGCGCATCGAGATCGGGGAGTAACCGATCACGATCGCGACGGAGTCAGGATTTCGCGGGAAGCGATGGCGAGCAGGTGATACGTCGGGGCGACACGTCGTCGTCCAAATCGTTCCCGCGGCGGTGTATCACGCACCCGCCTCGTTCGCCGCGGGGGAGGTCTCAGGACACGCGGCGGCTGGGTCGCGATCGGTGATAAACCTCCGGCGGAAAGGCGTCGCCGAGCCGCCGATCAGTCGACGATGATGTCCGAGTGATCACCGCCGCCATCCACGGGATCCGTCTCCGTCTCCATCTCGCGTTGGTAACGTGCGATCCATTCGGCGAAGCAGTCCGGACAGAGCCGCTGTGTGTCGATGTTCGCCCGGTCCACGCTCAATCGGACGGTTCGCGAGAGCGCGTCCGGCGTCGGGTCCCCGCAGGCGCTACAGGGGGCGTCGGCCTCCGTGTCGCTCATACCGGCACCTCGACCGGCTTCGACTTAAAAGGGGAGGAGGGATCGGGACTCAGCAACCGCGGGATGAAGACCGACCGTTCAGGGCGATCGATGAATCACGTCGAACGGTGGTCACGTCGTTCGAAACGGCGGTCACGTCGTTCGGAACGCCCTGTCGCCCGCATCGCCGAGGCCGGGGACGATGAAGCCGTCCTCGTCGAGCCGGTCGTCGATGGCGACGGTGAGGAGGTCGGCCTGGGGGACCGCCTCGCCGACGCGAACGAGCCCGTCGGGGGCGGAGACGGCCGAGAGGACGAACAGGTTCTCGAACCCGTCGGCCTCGCTGAGGACGTGGTCGAGGACCGCGGACATCGTCGAGCCGGTCGCGAGCATCGGGTCGGCGACGATGACGGTGTCGCGTTCGGTGATCTCCGGGAGCTTGACGTAGTCGATCGTGATCGGGAACTCGCCGTCGTCGTTCATTCCGGCCTCCTCGTCGCGGCCGGCCGAGATGACGCCCTGTTTCGCCCGCGGGAACGCCTTCAACAGCCCCTCGACGAAGGGGGTCGCGGCGCGCAGGACGTTGATGATCACGACGTCGTCGAGGCCCTTCACGCGCTCGCCCGTCGTCTCGGCGAGCGGGGTGTGTACCGGGACGTACTCCGTCTCCATGGCGCCGTCGATGATCTCGTACCCGCAGATGCGGCCGAGCTTGACGAGCCCCTTCCGGAAGGCGACCTGTTCGGTCTCGACGTCCCGGAGCCGCGAGAGGGTGTCCTTCGCCAACGCGTGCGTGATGAGGTAGGCGTCATCGCGGTCTTCGATCGTCATCGTCGGCGATTTCCGCCCGCCGAATCTTTAACGACCCGGTTTCACGCTCCCGGGGAGACCGAGAGCCGGACGTGTTTGTCGGCGTCGAACCACTTCCGCCGAGGCACCCGACCCCTTTTACTCGATGACGACCAACCCGGGAACGTGTCAGACCCGGCGTACCTGCGGTTCTTCCCCTACGAGGAGCCCTATCCGAACCAGCGCGAGGCGATGGATCGGATAGCGAACGCGCTCTCGCGCGGCCAGGACGTGCTCTTCGAGGGCGCGCCGGGGACCGGAAAGACCCTCTCCGCGCTCGTGCCCGCCCTCGAGTATGCGCGCGAACACGATCGGACCGTGGTCATCACGACCAACGTCCACCAGCAGATGCGCCAGTTCGTCGAGGACGCGCGGGCGATCACCCGAACCGAGCCGATCCGGGCGGTCGTGTTCAAGGGGAAGTCGTCGATGTGCCACATCGACGTCGACTACCGGGAGTGCCAGACGCTTCGGGACGCGACGCGCTCGCTCGTCGAGAGCGAATCCGACAGGGCCGAACTCGAGCGACGCCAGCAGGAGCTGCTCGCGGAGAGCCGCGAGGGGAACGACGACGCGGCGGCGGCACGCGAAGCCGTGATGGAGGAGCTCGAGGAGGTCGAATCGGAACTCGAGGAGGTCGAGTCGTCGAACGTCTGTGACCGCTATCACGCGAACCTCACGCGCGATACGGACGCGTTCTTCGAGTGGCTCTTCGAGGACGTTCGCACTCCGGAGGAGGTCTACGAGTACGCCGACGAGCGGGGGCTGTGCGGCTACGAGCTCCTGAAGGAGGGCATGGAGGGGGTGGATCTGGTCGTCTGCAACTACCACCATCTGCTGGATCCGACGATCAGAGAGCAGTTCTTCCGGTGGATCGACCGGGAGCCGAGCGAGATCCTCACGGTGTTCGACGAGGCGCACAACGTCGAGGACGCCGCACGCGAGCACGCGACGCGGACGCTCACGGAGAACACCCTCGAATCGGCGCTCGACGAGCTCGAGGAGGTGGACGACTCCAGAGCGGAGGCGGCGGAGAACGTGCTGTCGGCGTTCAACGAGGCGCTCGTGGAGACCTACGAGGAGTCGTTCGGCTACGGGGCCGCGGCGACCGTCGGCGACCGTTGGGAGGACGTCCCGATCGACAACGACGACCGGCGCGACGACCTCACGCTCGCGTTCTTGAACCGCTATGAGGGACGCGGGATCGACGTCGAGGCCGAACTCGCCGTCCAGCTGGGGCGCGCCCTCGAGGAGGAGTACGACCGGCAGTATCGCGAGGGCGAGACCACGACGCGCAGGGAGTCACAGACGTTACAGGCCGCGCGGTTCGTCGCCACGTGGATGAAGGAGGGGACCGAACTCGGCCAGTATCCGGTCGTCTCCGTCCGACGCAACGAGACCACGGAGGAGGTCTACGGGCGCGCGGAGCTGTACACCTGCATCCCGCGGGACGTGACGAGCGAGCTGTTCGAGGAGGTCGCCTCCTCCGTGTTGATGAGCGCGACGCTTCGCCCCTTCGAGGTCACCTCGGAGGTGCTCGGCTTAGAGGACGTCGCCACGATGGCCTACGGAATGGGGTATCCCGAGGAGAACCGACTGACCTACGCGGTGGACACGCCGCCCCTTTTCGCCGCGGATCGGTCGGATTCGGAGGTTCAAGAGACGATCGCGAACCTACTTCGCGACGCGATCCGGTTTACCCCGGGGAACACGCTCGCGTTCTTCCCGTCGTACTCGGAGGCGGAGCGGTACCACCAACGGCTCCAAAGCGGGATGGACGGAGGGCCGACCGACCCGGAGTCAACGGGAGACGACCCGCTCGGGACCCTGTTGCTCGATCGCCCCGGGGAGGACGCGGAGGAGCTGAGACGACGGCTCGTCGGGAGCGAGAACGCCGCGATTTTCACCTCGCTTTGGGGGACGCTCGCCGAGGGCGTCAGCTTCGACGACGGCGACGCCCGGACGGCGATCGTGATCGGCGTGCCGTATCCCCACCTCGACGACCGAATGGAGGCCGTCCAGGAGGCCTACGACCGCGCGTTCGCGGACGCCTCGCCCGGACGCGATCCGGGGTGGACCTACGCCGTCGAGGTGCCGACGGTCCGCAAGACCCGGCAGGCGCTCGGACGGGTGGTTCGAGGACCCGACGATTTCGGCGTGCGGATCCTCGCGGACCGACGCTACACGAGCGCGGACATGGGCAAGTACTCGGTCCGGGGGCGGTTCCCGCCGGAGGAGCGCGAGGAGCTGATCGACGTATCGCCCGAGAAGGTGAAGTTCGGGATGTTGAACTTCTACGGGGACCACGACGCCTACGGGGGATCTCCGCCGGAGCCGTGAACGCGGACCCCTCGAATCGCCCCACGAGCGCGATCAGCTCGGGTTCTTTCGTGTCAGATCGCTCCCACAGACCGGACAGCGATCGGCCTCGTCATCGAAGGTGCGACCACAGCCCGCACACTGAAAGAGCCACTCGCGTTCCTCGGTGATCCCCTCACGGTCGATGGGGTTCACCGCCACGTCGAGCCGTTCGGCGACGTTCTGCATCGCGTAATCGTCGGTGACGAGGGTGGCGTCGAGCTCGAAGGCGGAGGCGACGAGGCGGACGTCGGTCTCGGAGAGGACGTCGGCGTCGCCCGACTCGCGGGCGGCCCGTCGGACGCGGCGGATCGCGTCGTCGGCGGGGACGTGGACGTGCATGCCCGATCCCTCCATCGCGTCGAACCGGAGCGCGTGGCCGCCCGAGAGCTCCTCGTGGACCTCGGGGACCGACGCGGTCGGTTCCTCCGTGCGGTATTCGTGGATGAACGCGGAGGAGTCGAGGACCTGCATCAGCGCGAAACGACGATGTAGTCCTTCACCGCCTGGACGGCTCCGACCGGCACCTCGAGGCGGCCTCGTTCGTCGGTGGAGAAGCCGCTGCGGCTCGGATCGAGCTGTTCGTGCGGCGAGACGAGCAGGTGTTTGAGCTCGCCCGTCTTCAGATCCATCGTGATGTTGTAGAGGTCGCCGAGTTCGGTGCCGTCCGAGCCCATGACCGCCTTGCCGGAGAGGTTCTCCGCGAGGATTTCGACCATGTTCGAAGGAACCCGGCCGTCCACCTTAAACGCCACGGGGGCGTCAGACGGCCGACGAACGCGCGGCGCGGATCGACGCGGTGCGATAGGACCCGCGAGGACGGAGTTCGTGGCTCCTCGACGTTTTGAAACACTTAACTGGCGTCCCCGACTCGAAGACGATATACCGGCCTTCTCGGGGCGATTCTCATGACCGACGATACACATCCCGACACCCTTCGAACGCCGATCGTCGCCGTGCTCGGCCACGTCGACCACGGAAAGACGAGCCTGCTCGACAAGATACGCGGCTCCGCCGTGAGCGAGGGCGAGGCGGGCGCGATCACCCAACACATCGGCGCGACGGACATCCCGCTTTCGACGATCTCCTCGATGGCCGGCGAGCTGGTCCAGCCCGAGGACTTCGATCTCCCCGGCCTCCTGTTCATCGACACGCCCGGACACCACTCGTTTTCGACGCTTCGCGCGCGTGGCGGGGCGCTCGCGGACATCGCGGTGCTCGTCGTCGACGTCAACGACGGCTTCCAGCCGCAGACCGAGGAGGCGATCGACATCCTTCGGCGGACCGGGACGCCGTTCGTCGTCGCCGCCAACAAGATCGACACCACGCCCGGGTGGAACCCGAACGAGGGGCGGCCGACCCAGGTGACCTACGAGGCCCAATCCGAGCGGGCACGGTCGAGACTCGACGAGAACCTCTACTCGCTCATCGGCGAGCTCTCCGATGCCGGCTTCTCCGCCGATCTCTACTGGCGGGTTCAGGACTTCCAGAAGAACATCGGGGTCGTTCCCGTCTCCGCGATGACCGGCGAGGGAATCCCCGACCTTCTCACCGTGTTGATGGGCCTCTCCCAGCGGTTCATGCGCGAGGAGATGGCGATCGACGTCGCGGGGCCGGGCGTCGGGACGGTCCTCGAGGTCAAAGAGGAGCGCGGGTTCGGCGCGACCGTCGACGCCGTGATCTACGACGGGGTGATCCGCACGAACGATCGGGTCGTCATCGGCGGACAGAACGAGCCCATCGTCACGGACATTCGGGCGCTGTTGCAGCCGAAGCCGCTCGCGGAGATCCGCACCGAAAAGCAGTTCGAGCGGGTCGAGGAGGTCGCCGCGGCCGCGGGCGTGAAGATCGCGGCTCCGGGACTCGAGGACGCCATGGCCGGCGCCCCGGTCCGCGTGGTCCGGGACCGGGACGTCGACGACGTCGTCGCCGAGGTGAAGGCGGAACTCGAGGAGATCGACGTCGAGACCGGAGAGGACGGCGTCGTGATCAAAGCCGATACGCTCGGGTCCCTCGAGGCCATGGCGAGCGCGCTCGAGGAGGCGGAGATCCCGATCATGCGCGCGGAGGTCGGCGACATCGCGCCGCGGGACGTCGCGATCGCGGAGACGGCCAACCAGGAGGAGCACAAGGCGATCCTCGGCTTCAACGTCGATCTCCTCGCGAGCGCCCGCGACGAGCTGGAGGCGGCCGACGTCAAGCTGTTCTCGGACGACGTCATCTACCAGCTGATAGAGGAGTACGAGACGTTCGTCGAGGAGCGCGAGCGCTCGAAACAGGAGACGGTGCTCGACAAGATCGTGCGTCCGGCGCGCTTTCGGCTGCTTCCGGACCACACCTTCAGACAGAACGACCCCGCCGTCGTCGGCGTCGAGGTGCTCGCGGGGACCCTCCAGAACAACCGTCACGTCGTGGAGTTCGGAAACGGCGAGCCGGATCGGATCGGCCAGCTGTCGGGGATCCAAAACCAGGGCGAGGACGTCGAGGAGGCGCGGGCGGGCGAGCGCGTGAGCGTCGCCATCGACGGGCCCACCGTGGGCCGACAGATCGAGGAGGGCGACGTGCTCTGGACGGAGCTACCCGAAAAGCACGCGAAGATCCTCGAACAGGAGCTCTCGGACGAGATTCCGGCGGACGAACTCGAGGCGCTTCACGGCTACCTCGACAAACGCCGGAGCAGGGACCCCTTTTGGGGCAAGTAGAACGGGACCGTCTCGTTCGATCGAGGGGGTTCCGCCCCGCGTCACTTCGCCGTCGGCGTGAGGTCGCCGATGGCGTTCATGACCTGCAGCGCGGCGCTCGCCGCGAGGCCCTTCGCGACCTCGTCGGTTTCCGTCTTCTCGAGTCCCGCGTCCAGGTCCTCGGGGTCGGGGGTGAACCCGGCCGAGACCGGGTGGCCGGCCGGGGGATTGACCGCGACCGTCGCCTGCGGGCCGTCGCTTCCGACGGACAGTTCCGACCCGACGACGTAGCTGTCGGGCAGGTACGATTCGGTCTGGGTGACGATCCCGGCGACCGCGCTTCGGAGCTCGCGCTCCTGGGTGGCCGAGAGGTCGACGGGCGGCGTCTCCGGTTCGCCGGCCGCGGTCACGCCTGGGGGTCCGGCATACGGGTTGTTGCCGTTCATTGAGGGGTGGGATCGATACGGACAGGACGGTGAAAAAGGCGTCGGCGATCGCGATCGGATCGAGCCGGCGTCGCGGGCAACCGTGGAGAGGGAACGGCTCAGACGATCGGATCGGAGTGGCCGTAGGCGGCGAGCACCACGACGCAGGTGTGCGCGTCGGCGACGGGAACCGCCGACTCGAGGTGGAGCTCGCGATCGGGAAGCTCCCAGTCGCGAAGCTCGCCGCCGGCATCGAGCCCCTCGTGGATCCGCTTCCTGACGGCTTCGGGGTCAGTGCCCGAGACCTCGTAGAACAGCCCGGGACCCGGACCGGTCGTCCACCCGAGTCCCGCGACGATCTCCGCCGGCGCGTCGTCGGCGTCGAGTTCGTCGGGGCCGACCACCCGTTTCGACTGAACGACGGTAAGGCGGTTCCCGGCCGGACCCAGATCGGGCGCGTGCTCGACGCGCTCGACGGTCGCGTCGGCGGGGACGACGGACGAGACCGTCACGAGGTTGTAATCGTGGAGGTTCGCGTCCGCGAGCGCCGCGTCGTAGGCCGCCATCTCCGTCGGGGCGACGCCGACGCCGCCGGCGACGTGGATCGATGCCATCGCCGGAGGTAGGCCGCCGCGCCGCTAAGGGGTTACGAAACGGGTGGCCGGGGACCGCAGGGATCAGTACTGGTAGTGGACGTTTCGGTCCGCGACCTCGTCCGCGTCCTCCAGCTTCTCGAGGGCGTCCTCGAAGTCGCCGCGCCGGACGGCCGTGCGGTCGTCGCGGATCGCGAACATCCCCGCCTCGGTGGCCAGCGAGGCGATGTCGGCGCCGCTTTTGTCCTCGAGGTCGGCGGCGACCGCCGAGAGGTCGACGTCGTCGTCGACGTTCATGTCCTCCGTGTGGATCTCGAGGATTCGCTCGCGCCCCTCGACGCCGGGTTTCGGCACCTCGATGAGCCGGTCGAAGCGACCGGGACGAAGGATGGCCTCATCGAGCATGTCGAAGCGGTTGGTGGCCGCCATGATCCGGATCTCCCCGCGCTCGTCGAAGCCGTCCATCTCCGAGAGCAGCTGCATCATCGTCCGCTGGACCTCGGCGTCCCCGGAGGTCTTCGAGTCGGTCCGCTTTGCGGCCACGGCGTCGATCTCGTCGATGAAGATGACGGCGGGTTCGCGTTCGGCGGCGAGCTCGAAGAGGTCACGGACGAGCCTGGAGCCCTCGCCGATGAACTTCCGGACGAGCTCGGAGCCGGCCATCTTGATGAAGGTGGCGTCCGACTCGTTGGCGACGGCCTTGGCGAGCATCGTCTTGCCGGTGCCCGGCGGACCGTGCAACAGCACGCCGCTCGGCGGATCGACCCCGACGGCGTCGAAGATCTCGGGGTTCTCGAGGGGGTCCTCGACGGCCTCTCGAACCTCGCGGATCTGCTCGTCGATCCCGCCGATGTCGGCGTACTCGACGTCCGGGGACTCCTGGATCTCCATGGCCTGTGCGCGGGCGTCCGTCTCGTCGTCGAGGGCCGTCTGGATCGAAAACGAGTCGTTTATGGCCACGCGATCGCCCGGTTCGAGGTCCGCCTCGAGCCGCGAGGCGGTTTCGGTGAGGACCTCCTGGTTGTTGCCGTGCTGTTTGATGACGACGCCCTCGTCCGTGATCTCCTCGACCGACGCGACGTACAGCGAGGAGGTCTTGAGCACCTCGTTCTCGCGTTTCAGCGAGTCGACGTCGTCCTTCAGGTCCTCGCGTTGGCTCTCCGCGTCCTCGAGGCGGTCCTCGAGTTCGTCGTTCACCTGGACGATCCGGGCGAAGTGTTTGCGGATCGCCTCCAGTCGCTCGGCCTCGCTCATCTCCGGATCGAGGTCGAGTCGGGGTCGATCCGGAAGTGACGGACTGTGGGACATTCGTTGTGGACGATTGGGTTCGCGCGTAAATGTGCCTTTGGGTCACGGTTGATTTTTTGACCACGCTCATCCGTTCGATCGGCCGAGCCGCGAGAGGTCCTCCAGTTCGACCGCCTCCGGAACCGCCGAGAGCGCGGCGGGGTCCCAGTCGTCGTGAGCGAGCGTGACGCTCGCGTGTGCGTGTTCGCGAGCGAGTCGTGCGACGCCCTCGGCGGCGGCCCGCTCCGCGGCGACGTCGGGGCGTTCGGGGACCTCCGCGGTCAGCGGATACGTCTCGGAGAGCGCGGGGGGGTAGGGACCGAACGGCGGACGGATCCGCCAGACCGCGTCGTAGTCGTGATCCGAGGGGGGCTTCGACTCGGTCACGAGCAGGCGGTCGGGCACCGTGAGCCGACCGAGCCGGTCGTGGTGTCGCTCGACCTCCGGACGGGACGGCGAATCCGCGGAGACCGAAAAGAAGGTCCCCTTCGAGACCGGGTCCGTCCGCTCCAGCTCGCCGCGGTGATCCAGGAGCGCCCGGTAGCCGTCCCACATCGCGGGATGCCCACGCGCGCGGCGCTCGACGAGTCCGAGGAGGTTCCCCGACCGGATCGCCTGTTTGACGCGGCGAAGCTCGGCGAAGGTGACGTGGAGGTTGTGCTCGGCGAGCAGTCGCTCGCGCTCGGTGTCCCCTCGCGATCGGAGGTCCGCCGGCGCGTGCTGTGAACACACCGGACACGAACAGGGGAGATACTCGAGGTCCTCGAGGTGTTCGGTCCCCGAAACCGTGAGGTAGCGGCCGTCCCGGGCCATGAGCGCGTAGGCGGCCGAGTCGAAGAGGTCACAGCCGCACGCGACCGCGAGCGCGAGCATCATCGGGTGGCCGGCGCCGAACAGGTGGACCGGACAATCGGGGTCGAGCCCGCGTTTGGCGCCCATCACGACCTCGACGACGTCGGCGTACCGATAGCCGTTCATCAACGGCACGACCGCGCCGACCGGGAAGACGTCCAAGTCGGTGGACGCGGCGTGGCGACCGGCGCGCTCGCGGAGGTCGGGATACGTCGATCCCTGAACCGGGGCGTTCACGAGCATGTCGCCGGTGTCGACCGCGGCCGCGTCGGCGAGCGCGGTCTCGGTCGTCTCCAGTTCGGCCGCCGCGCGCTCGCGGTCGACGTCGGGAGGGGTCGGGACGTCGACCGGGGTGGCGATGTCCGACCCGATCGCGTGCTGGAACTCGAGGATCTCCGCCGTCGTCACGTCGATGTCGCCGTACTCGGCGAGCTGGAAGGATCCGGAGTCGGTCATGATCGCGCCGTCGAACCCGAGGAGGTCGTGGAGTCCCTCCTCGAGTGCGCGCTCGCGGACCCGGTCGGTGCTGTGGATGATGTAGGAGTTGGTGATCAGGACGTCGACGCCGAAGGTCGAACGGAGCCGGGAGGGGTCGATCGTGAGCACGTTCGGGTTGACGACGGGCAACAGCGCGGGCGTCTCGACGTCGACGCCGGCCCGGGGAACCGTCAGGGAGCCGATCCGGGCGGCCCCGTCGTGGGCCCGTATCTCGAAGTGCTCGCGCATGTGCCGTCTCCACGCCCCCGAGCGGTAAGGGTTGCGTTCCACCCGGGACGCGGGTCACGTTCCGATCGAACCGACCGTGGTCCCCGAACGACCACCGACGGTCGGCCGCTCACTGAAGCAGCATCGGACCGAACAGCATCACGGACAGCGCCGCGAGCATCGTCACGCCGATCGCGGTCGTGATCGCTCGGGTGAGCTCGGATTTGGAGCTCACGGGGAGCCTGGAGACGACCGCCTCGGTCGCGGTCCGGAGGATGCGTCCCCCGTCCAGTGGGAAGGCGGGGATGCAGTTGAAGAAGGCGAGCTGGAGGTTGATCCAGCCGGTCCAAAACAGCAGGTTCGCGGCGAGGAAGACGGCCGGATCGCCGAGAACGGAAAGCGGGCCCGAGACCTCGTAGAACGGGACGTTCGTCCCGACGAATCCCGCGAAGTTGTAGTCGGTAGCCGGATCGACGATGGAGTAGAAGGGAAGAACCGTCACGAGAAGCAGCGTCCCAACGAGCGAGTCGCTCGCGGAGCCGGTCAACATCGAGAGGTACTGTCCCGCCGGATACGACCGGACTCCGAGGCTGTCGGCGGTCACGCCGCTTACCCCGCCGGCGATCTGAACGCCGAGGTAGGCTCCGTCGTCGTCGGTGCCGTCGGCGGCGGCGATCGATCCGAGCTCGACGTCGTACTCAACTCGCTCGCCGTCGCGGTAGGCGACGATCGTGACCGTCTCGTTCGCGGCGCGCGCGTCGATCGCCTCGCTCAAGCCGCGCTGGTCGACGACGCGCTCGTCGCCGACCGCGGTGATGACCACGTGTTCGCCGGCCGGCGCGCCGGCGGCGTCGAAGGGGGCGTCCGGAACGACCGCGACGAGGGCGCCGGCCGGTCCCTCGACCGTGGTTCCGTTCGCGGTCTCGAAGGTGTGAACGTCCCCGTCGCGAACGGCCTCGCGGAGGGCGGCCTCGGTCCGAACCGGCTCGCCGTCGACGGCGGCGATGGTGTCGTTCGCGGAGAGCCCGTTCTCCCCCGCGAGCGGCGAGACCGCGGCGACGCCGGTCACGAGCAGCCGGCGGTCGACGACGCGTTCGCGGCCGTCGTGGAGCGCGACCGTGACGCGCTCGTTCGGGTTCTCCGAGAGCACGTCCCGGAGTTCGTCGGGGGTCTCGACCGGGGTTCCGTCGACGGCGACGATCCGATCGCCGGACCCGATTCCCGACTCCGCGGCCGGGGAGCCGGGGTAGGCGCCGCCGACCGCGGCGCCCGGCGCGACCGACACCGCGCCGGCGATCGGAACGAAGAGCAGGCCGAAGGTGACGATGACGACGATGAGGTTCGCGGTGACGCCCGCGGCGAACATCCGGGTCCGATCCCCGCGGTCGGCCCGCTTCGTGGACTCCTCGTCGGGCTCGACGAAGGCGCCGATCGGCAGGAGGGTGAAGAGCGCGACGCCCATCGAGTCGATCTCGATGTCCTCGACGCGACAGAGCAGGCCGTGAGCCCCCTCGTGGACGACGAGCGCAACGAGCAATCCGAAGACGATCTCGACGGCGACCGTAAGCGGGAGGAAGTCGTTGACGCCGGGGATGATGAGGACGTTCTGGGGCGTGTTGATCCCGGTCGGGGCGGGCGGGTTCGAGAGGATCTCGATCGCGTTGAAGATCAAAAGCAGGAACGTGCCGGCCATGACCACGAGCGCAACGCCGACGCCGAGATTGGCGATCGCCCGGATGAAGCGCTTCGGGCGGGCGAGCCGGTCGAGAAGGGCTCGACCCCGGGTCGTGTGGATCGTCGTCAGGGGACCGGAGATCCGGACCGACTCCGGCAACGCGCCGCGGTTGCGAAGCCACATCGCGATCGCGGTGTAGGCGAGAACCCCGGAGAGGATCCAAAACAGGGTACTCATTGGTCCGTCTTGGCCGCCGGAGGGGGAAAGGGGTTCGGTTGCGGAAGTGACGTGCCGTCGGGCCACGGTGTCCCGCTCGAGACGTTCCACAGCAGTTAGGACCCCCCACGCCGTAGCCGCCCACATGTACACACCGGTGGAGTTCATCACCGAGCTCGTCGGCGGCGTCCCGCGACTCGCGAACATCTTCCTCGAGAACGTTGTCGCGGGCGGAGATCCGCTCTCGATCGTCTCCTTCCTGGTCGGACAGCTGTTGATCGTCGGCTCCGTGGTCGCCATCGCCTACCTGGCCGTCGGCGCGCTGGCGAACGAGGTCGGCATCCAGTTCCCGTCGCTCGGCGAGTGAACTAAGTCGGCGGTTCCGAACCGGACGAGCCATCCACGACGTCCCCGAGCGCCGTCGCCGCGAGATCGACGGCGTCCTCGAGGTCGGGACCGAGCGGCGATCCGACCACGATCCCGTCGGCGTGCTCGAGGATGGCCTCCCCGCGGTCCGCGACGTCCGCCGGCGTCCCCGCGATACAGAAGGCGTCGATCATCGCCGGGGTGACGGCCTCGAACGCCGCGGAGAACTCGCCGGCGCTGATTCGGTCGCCGATCGCCTCGGCCGTGTCGGCGTCGATCCCGTGGCGATCGAGGACGGGCGGCGCGGCGCCGGCGGCGATGAACGCCACGGCAGGACGGGCGGCCTCGCGGGCAGCATCCGCGTTCTCGGCGACGCTGACGCTCGCGTACGCCAGGAGATGGAACCCTCCGCGGGAGTCCGAGCGCTGTGAGAGTCCCTCTTCGACCCGGTCGCGCGCCCAGCCGAGGTCGGCCGGATGCGAACCGTTGAACAGGAGCCCGTCCGCGTGTTTGGCCGCCATCCGACACATGTGCGGTCCCTCCCCGCCGACGAGAACCGGGATGTCGGCTCCCTGTGGCGGCCGGTAATTGAGTCCGGCGTCGGCCGCCTCGAAGGTGCCATCGTGATCGACCCGGTCTCCGTCCCAGAGCCGTCTCGCGATCCGAAAGGCCTCGAGGACGGGACGAAGTCCCCGCCCGTCGGAGAGCCCGAGGTTCCGAAGCGTCGACGGGTCGCCGGGCCCGACCCCGAACAGGGCTCGACCCCCGGAAGCCTCATCCAGGGTCGCGACCCGGGAGGCGAGCGTCACGGGGTGGGTCTCCAGGGGATTCACCACCCCGGGTCCGACCCGCACCGTCTCCGTCTCGAGCGCGAGCCGGGAGAGGAACGCCCAGGGATCACGGTTGTTGTAGTGACACGTCGCGAAGACCGCGTCGTAGCCGGCCGCCTCGGCGGCGACGCCGAGGTCGACCAGTCGATCCAGCTCGTGTTCCGGGGTGAGTTCGATTCCGAACATGTCTGAAGTGTGTGAGTAGCGGTTTCAGCTGCCGCGGGAATTCACGCCTCGGTGGACCACTCGCGGATCGCCCGACGAACGAGGTCGCCGTCGACCTCACGGAAGTGCGCGTCGGATCCCTCGTGGTCGCCGAACTCGAACCCGCGAACGACGACGGCCGGCGTGCCGGCGTCGCCCTCGCCGGCGACCAGGTTCGTGGCCGCGGCCAGCTCGTCTATCACGTTCTCGACCGTGGCACCGAGTTCCCTGCCGTCGCGGTCGGCTTCGCCTCGCCAGTCGCGGCTGGCCGGAAGTCCCGACCACCCGATCGCGACCCCGCGTTGGCCGTGGCGAAACGGTCGCCCGCAGGTGTCCGTGACGATGACGCGGTCCGCGTCGATCCCCGATCGGATCCGTGCCGCGCTCTCGGAGGGACGCTCCGGAAGCAACAGGAGATCGCCGTCCGGGACGTTGGACCGGTCGATCCCGGCGTTGACGCCGACGTGGCCGAAGCGCGTGGCCGTCAGCAGAAACGGCGACTCGAGGAGGATCTCGACCGACTCCTCGAGGACCGCCTGGGCGAAGCGCGGGTCCTTCGGCTCGCCGGTGACCTCCTCCAGGCTCGCCGCGATCTCGCGAGCGCGAGGTCCGGCCGGAAACGCGTCGTAGTCGCAGACGCGTCCCTCGGCCTTCGAGACGACCGTGCTCGCCACACACACGACGTCGTCGGGACGCAGATCGACCCGGTCGGCGATCATGCCGGCGAGGTCGTCGCCCTCGCGGACCTCGGGGAGATCCGGAACCGCGAACAGTTCCATACGGTCCGGTTTCGAGTGCGCGGTCAAAACCCCGACGGTAGCGGAGACGGGAGACGAACACGATCGCGTCAACGGAGACGAGTTCCGAACTCGGTCTCCGACGGATCGGTCGACTGAAGGTCCGCGGATCCCTATCACCACCGGGCGGCGGTGACGAGGGGTTACCCCCACCGAGCCCCGTGTGACGATGGGTTTTTTCCGAGCCGCCCGTTTCCGGTTGGACCGTCGCGAAACGCCGTCATCGAAGAGCGGAGCGAAAGTGGGTTCTCTCCGAGACGATGGACTTCAGTCGTCGGGTTTCGACGGGAACCGGAAAGGTCGACGATCGGACGGAGGGATCCGCGATTCGACGACGGGAGAGCCGGGATCGGACGACGCGAGGTCGACGACTTGACGAAGGTATATATCGGAAGCCAGCACCACTCCCGTCGAGTGATCTGAGCGATCGCCCACGACGGCCGAGGCGGGTGTCCGGCGGCCCGTCGTGGATCGGAAGAAGCGCCGGCTGTTCGCCACTTCCGCCGAGCGGTCAGTACGAGGCGGCTCGCTTGTCCAGCCCCGCAGCCTCGATGTCCTCGCCGTCGACGGAGGTCCGAAGCGCGTCCATGCCGTCGAACCGGTCGATCTCGAAGTTCGAGGCGTACAGCTCCTGGACGCGGTCGTACTCCTGCGCGGAGAGCGGCGGCACCTCGCTGGCCTCGGCCCACTCGTCAATGTCGGCCGTCGTCCGGAACGTCGGCGTCACCGAGGCGACCTCGTCGTTGTGAAGCAACCACCGGATCGCCGCCTGGCCCATCGTGCGATCGCCGTCACGCTCGAGGAATCGGAGCGCTTCGACCTTCTCCCACCCGGTCTCGTACCACTCGGTCGGTCGATGGGACCGATGGTCGTCGTCGCCGAGTTCCGTCTCCGGCGTGACCTGCTCGTTGAGTAGCCCCGACGAGTGGGGAACCCGCGCCAGGATCGAGGTGTCGGAATCGAGCTCGCGAACCGTCTCGAGAAAGTGCATGCCGGGGTCCTGCTCGAGGAGGTTGAAGACCGTCTGGACGGCGTCGAAGACGTCGTCCTCGATCGCGGCGTCACCCTCGGCGAGCCAGCCGATCGACGGACCGAGCGCCCACCCGATCGCCTCGGCGCGCCCGTCGGCTTTGAACTCGCGGAGGACGTCGCGCACCTCGGGCGTCACCTCGTCGACGTTGGCGTTGTGTAGCTGGAGGAACTCGACGTGGTCGGTGCCGAGCCGATCGAGGGATCGATCGAGGGCCTCACGGAGGTATTCGGGGGTCAGCTCCTTCGGGAGTTCGCCGTGGCCGGCCTGCGGATTGTCGTAGAAGTCGTAGCCGATCTTCGTCGCGAGCGTGACCTCGTCGCGGTGTTCCGCCAGCGCCTTCCCGACGAGCTCCTCGGAGTCGCCGTGGCCGTAGACGTCGCCGGTATCGAAGTAGGTGATCCCTCGATCGAGGGCGTGACGCACCATGTCGATCGCCTGCTGCTCGCTGCGGTCGCCCCACCAATCGGTACCGACGACCCAGGCACCGAAGCCGACCTCGCTGACCTCGACGCCGGAGTCTCCGAGCTCGCGGTAGTGCATGCGCGTTCGTAGGGGATCGACCCACTTAGCGCGTGTGGTTCGATCGTGAGGAGCGACCGAAGCGTGGTGGATCACGAGAGGGCGACGCGAACCGCATCGGCCACGAGAGCACCGGGATTGCGGGTTCAAAAACACGCGAGTGATCGGTGTGTCGAGATCGTCGCACAACCGAATTCCTTTGTGGATCGGTGTCGAACAGTCGGCGATGACAAAGCGACACGTGTCCCTCCCCGACGCGGCCGAGGCCGGCGTTCAGGCCCTCATCGACGAGGTCGACGAACGCCTCTCCTCGGAGGAGGACACCTGTGAGGTCGTCAGGGACGTCCTGATCGATCTCCACGGGGATCGCGAGGCGTGGGAGGCGTGGCAGGCCGGCGAGCGCGTCTCCCCGGCCGAGCAGGTTCGCCTCCAGAGTTACGATCCCTGCAACGCCACGCTGGAGTCGGAGTACTACGCCGAAAAGGACGAGGAGGCGTTCCGCCGATCGAAGTACCTCCAGTGGCTCTGGCGGCAGTTCGACGCGACGCCCATGGCCGACAACATCCACTTCGCGTTGCGGTTCCGACAGATGCTCGGCAAACACCTCTTCGCCGAGTGCGGCGACGACTGTCGGTTCTTCAAGGGGATCACCTTCACCTACGGACACAACATCGAGATCGGCGACAACGTCGTGATCCACGACGACGTCCACCTCGACGACCGGGGCCGGCTGACGATCGGCGATCGGGTGTCGATCTCCGACGGCGCACACGTCTACAGCCACGACCACGACATCGTCGACCAGACCGCGATCCGGAACTTCCACACGGAGATCGGCGACGACGCGCGCGTCACCTACGACTCCATGGTCCGTGCAGGCTGTCGGATCGGGAAAAACAGCGTCGTCGGTGCGCGCGCCGTGGTCCAAGGCGACGTGCCGGACCACCACATCGTCGTCGGGATGCCCGCAAAGAGCATTCGGGTGAAGCCGGGATGGGAATCCGAGGCGAAGGACCTCGAGGACGGCCGACTGCAGAGCCGACAGGAGGAGCGGGAGATCGAGTTCGACCTTCCCGACGATCTGGACCCGTTCGACGAGTTCAAACGCGACCTCACCCGGCCCGACGAGCAGGACTGACCGAACGAGTTCGAGACGGGGACGCCGTCACGGGCAGATCGGCCGTTCCGGGCCCGCGTCTCCCGGGGTTCAGTTCCCGTTGGCGAATTTCCTCACTCCGTTCGGAAAATGCGCCGTCCGGGAGTCCCGTGAGCGAAGCGAGCGGGACGTCGGACGGGACACGACCGCAAGGAGTGCGCCGTCCGGGAATTGAACCAGAGGGAGGCGGTCCGGGCGTGCGGCCTCGCTCCGCTCAGCCGTTCCGGGACTGCGACTCCCAGGGTTCAATTCCCGTTGGCGAATTTCCTCACTCCGTTCGGAAAATGCGCCGTCCGGGAATTGAACCCGGGCTAGAGCCTTGGGAAGGCTCTGTCCTACCACTGGACCAACGGCGCGTGCATCGAGGTGTATCGACCGATCGCACTTGAACGTAGCGCTTCACCGGACGTTCGAGCCGATCGGGAACCGCGAGGTGAACGAGCGTCCGGGCGGCCGAGCGTCCGGGCGGCCGGGTAGCTACCGCGAGGGGATGGGCGGCGTCGACCGCTTGTGGTCGGTCGAGTCGTGGCGGTCGAGCAGTCTCGAGACGACCTCCTCGTTGACGTCGATCCGATCGGCGATCGCGTCCGCATCCATCCCGGCATCGACGGCGAGCGCCAACACCGCGTCGACCGTGTCGTAGGGGGCGCCGAGATCGTCGCGATCGTAGTGTCCCGGCAGGAATCCCGCCGTCGGACGCTTTTCGGTGACGAATTCGGGGACGTCGAGGGAGTCGGCAAGCGCACGAACGTCGGTCTTGTAGAGGTGGCCGATCGGCAGCAGATCGGCGGCGCCGTCGCCGTGTTTCGTGAGGTACCCGAGGAGCCGTTCGCTCCGGTTCGTCGTACCGATCACGAGACGATCCGTCGCGTTGGCGGCGAGGTAGGCCATCGACATCCGGAGTCGAGCGATGAGGTTTCCCGTGAGCGCCGGCTCGTCGTGCAGATCGAATCGGTCGGGAACGAGGCTTCCGAACTGGGCGAAAAGCGGCTGGAGGTGTACGGTGTCGTGCTCGATCCCGAGCGCCTCGGCGAGGCCCTCCGCGTCCCGAGCGTTGACCGCACCGGTCTTGTTACAGGGGAAGATCAGCCCGTAGACGTGCTCGGGCCCGAGCGCGGCCGTCGCGAGCGCCGCGGTCACCGTGGAGTCGAGTCCGCCGCTCATGTTCACGACGACGCCGTCGGCGTTCGCCTCCCGAACCCGATCGGCGATGAAGCCGACGATCAGGTCACGTTGGGCGTCGGGAGCGTCGAGGGTCGCGACGTCGAGGACGTCGCCAACCCTCCCGGGGTCCGCGAGTTCGGAGCGTCCTCCGCGGCCATCCCCGATCGGAACGGGACCGGCGTCCGTCATCCTGAAGTCACCCATCCGGGACCTCCGATGAGTCCGCGTGTTCTGGATCGCCAATCACCGACTTGGACGAGAATATAACGAACATACACAGTATTTTTAGTCGTTTCTGGATCTTATTGAACATGAATAAGGAAGTATCTCGGACGAACGTATAAAGAATCTTCGTGGAAAGTGTATAAGGAGATCCCGGATCCGCGCCCGGTCACGTGTCGACGAGGTCCCCGTCGATCCGGTCGCGAACCGAATCGAGCGCCGCCGCAGTCCGGCGGGCCTCGAGGGATTCCTCGCGAAAGGCGGTGAATGCGCTCTCCGCGGCTTCCTGATCGACCTCGAATCGAACGGTCCCGTCGAGATCGGCCGTCTCGCAGTCGTACTCCACGTTCCACAACACGAGGGGCGTCGCCGGCGCGGGGGCGATACCGCGAGGACCATCGAGCGGTTCCGAAGCGAGCACGCGGTCGATGCGTGAGGGCGGGGCGTCACCGATTCCGATGGCGCGAACGAGCGTGACGAGGCGACGAACGAACTCGCGAGGGAATCCGTCGGCGCGCGCGCGGACGACGAGCAGATCGCCCTCGCGCCGTGCGGACGCATCGAGCGTCCGTTCCGTTCCCCCGTCGTCGGGCGTGAGGTTGTGGAAGTCGTGGGTGCCGGAGAGACGTTCGAGCGCGTCGTGAACTCGACCGTCGTCGAGGGACGAGACCGCCGCGGGCGAGTCGTCGATCGCCGCCGTCGGAGCGTAGAGGTGGTAGCGGTAGGTCCGGGCGCTCGCGTCGTGTCTCGCGTGAAAATCGTCGGGGACATCGGCGGCCGCCCACGCCCGGACGTGTTTCGGGAGCTGACCGTTGAACGCCCGCGGCGTGAGCCAGTCGGGCACATCGAGGGCGATCGTCTGGGCCGCGGCGGAGACGCCGGCGTCGGTTCGGCCGGCGGCGGCGTACCCCGGCGGTCGAGGACGGCCCCCGTCCGGGGTGCGAGGGAGATCCGCGACGCCGAGGGCCTCGAGCGCGTCGAAGATCGCGTCCTCGACGGTCGGCACGTCCGGCTGCCGCTGGAACCCGGAGAACGGACGACCGTCGTAGGCGATCCGGAACGCGCGCACGGACGGGTCTGGTCGGGGAAGGTACATATCCCCGTCGGCCGGGAACGATCGTCGGGGCGGTAGGTCCAGGGGGACGATCGTCGTCGCGTTCGATCCTCGAGGACGGTCGATCAGTCGTCGTTGTCGTCGTCCATCGGAACCGAGATCACGGGAACCGGCGACTCCCGGATGACGCGTTCGGTGATCGAGCCGAGCAGCACGCGCTCGAGTCCCTGTCGCGTGTGCGTCGGCATCACCACGAGGTCGGCGTCGATGGACTCGACGACCGAACGGATGGTCTCGTGGGGCGTTCCGCGCTCGACGTGGGTGACGACATCGATGTCGGCGTCGGTCGCCTCGAGCGCCTCGGCCACGTCGTGAACGCGGTCGTAGGCCGCCGTCTCGAGGCGGTCCGCGAGCGTGCCGATTCGGGGGTCGTTGAGCACCTCCTCCATCGAGTCGACCACGGAGAGAACGTGAACCGTCGCGCCGTATCGCTCGGCCAGGGTCGCGACGTGGGGGACCGCTCGCATCGTGTCGCCATCGGGAGCGACGGGCAACAGGATCCGATCGTACATGCGTGTCCGTTCGAGCGAAGGGACCAAAACGATGGTGGGTGGCGAAGGAGACGACGGCGGACTCCGGTCGACCGGCTCGACGGGGACCCGTTCAAAGGATCAGGAACCGAAGGAGCCACAACACGCCCATCCCCGCGGCGATCGTCGCGAGGACGTTCCCGGTTCGCCAGGCCACGACGCCCGCGGCGAGCCCGGCGATCAGACGCGCGTCGAGGAGGGTCGCCCGGGCGGTCGCCTCGATCGAGACGAGCTGGGGCACGACGAGGGCGGCGAGCACCGCGGGCGGGACGTACCGGAGCGTCCGCTCCAGCTTCGGCGGCACGTCGTCGATCCGGCCGAACAGGTGGATGAACGAGAACCGGAGGCCGTAGGTTGCGATCCCTATCGCGACGGTGGCGAGCCAGATCGCGGGGGCGCCGTACTCCGTCATCGGTTCCCCACCGCCTCGGAGACGAGTCCGGCCGCGACCCCGGCGACCGCGCCGATCGGGAGCGAGAGGTTGAACGGCGCGCCCGCGGCGAGGACCGCGACCGCGCCGCCGACCAGGGCGGCCACGATCCGGGGACGATCCGTCATCACGGGGACGAGGATCGCGAGAAAGACGAGCGGGACGGCGAAGGAGAGTCCCCACTCCTGGGGGACGCTGGTGCCGACGACGACGCCGAGGGCGGTACAGACGATCCACGTGATCCAGAGGGTCAACGCGACGCCGAGGTAGTACGACCGGATGTCGTCGACCTCGCCGGTCTCCTGTTTCGTGAGCGAGAGCGCGTACGCCTGGTCGGTGAGCAGATACGCGAGCGCGGCGCGGGTCCGCCGCGAGTAGTCGGCGAGGTGTGGAGCGATGGAGGCCGAGTACATGAGCAGCCGGAGGTTGATCACGACCGCGGTGAAGACGACCACCGCGAGCGGCGCGGTCTCGCCGAGCAGGTCGACCGCGGCGATCTGGGAGGCGCCCGCGTAGACGACCGCCGACATGCCGACCGCCTGAACGGGCGTCAAGCCGGCGTCGATCGCCGCGATTCCGGTCACCATCGCGAAGGGAACGACGCCGAGGAGAAGCGGAAGGCAGTCGCGAACGCCCGAGCGGAGATCCGCGTTCATACCTCCGAGTGAGCGGGGGGTGCATCAAAGCGGTATCGGAGTCGCGGCGATGGACACGGACCCACGCCGGGACACGCCAACCGACGGTGGGACACCTCAGTCGATGGCGGAGACATCAGGCGACGCCGATCACGACCGCGGATCGGATCTCCAGGGCGGACTCGAACTCCTCGCGGCGGTCGTGGGCGGAGCCGGAGCGTTCGAGCTGCGTCTCGTGGGTCCGTCGGACGGCCTTTCGGGTCCGATCGTCGAACCCGAGCGCGTCGCCGATCTCGAGCCAGTGGTCGGATTCGACGAGAAACACCTCCCGATCGGCCTCCACGAGGACGCGTTCGTACTCGCGGCGGTATTCCCCGGTCCGAGCCGAGAGATGGCGTTGAACGGCCGACAACGCGTCCGGAAGCGTGGAGAGGGGAACGCTCGCGAGCGCGCCGGCGGTCACAAGGACCGGGCCGTCGAACGGGAGGTCGACGTCGGCGTCCATCCGCCCGGGCGCTATCCGCCGGCGCGCATCGCTTTTTGTGCGAAGCGATCGATGAGGTCGTCGAGAACGCCCGGCTCCCCCGTGAACGCGATCCGGACCTCGGTCAGCTGCAGCGACCCTCCAACCGTCACCTTTCCGGCGTCGAGGTCGGCGGCCCAGCCGTCGCCCTCGATCCGGGTCGCGTCCTCGGGGTCGTCGGCGTCGACGAACGAGCCGCCGAGGTTGCGGAGGTAGTGGGCGGCGAGCCGCCTCGAGATCCCGCGGTAGGATCGCTCGCGGCGGTCGGTGTCCGTAGCTCCGCCGGCGACGGGCGGGAAGATGGAGAGGGTGTCTCCCGGCGAAAGCGCCGTGTCGAGGCCCTCCATGTGCAACACCTCGCGGCCGTTCAAGAGGACGTTGATCTGGGGGGCGAGCCCGCCGTCCTCGATCAGGTTGCCGCGGAGTCCGTCGTATTCGTCCTCGAGCGCCGAGAGCACGTCCTCGACGGCGGCGTCGGAGGCGACCTCGATGGAGGTCGTCTTCGACCCCACGGCCTCCCGAAAGGTGGCGAAAAAGCGCAACTCGATCTCCATACGCCAGCAAGGGGCGGGGGACGCTTAAATGCGGTCGGTGAGAGATCGGTAACCGGTCCGCGACGGACGGAAGCCGGTCAGTCGTCGAACCGGGCCCCGTCCTCGACAAGCGGAAACCGTTTACCCGCCGAACCGTATCCCGTCCTCGACGATCCGGTAGTTGCGCTCCCGGTCGAGCTCCTCGGCGAGCCACTCGTGATCGTACAGCTGGGCGATCAGTTCGGCATAGAGGTTCCGCCAGGTGATCGCGTAGATCGGCGACTGCCCCCACGCGCGCAGCTCCGGGACGAACTCGTCGTATCGCTCCATGCGCTCCTCGAGGAACTCGATGGCGTCAACGACGATCTCCGCCGCCTGGGAAACGCCGTCCGCCTCGTCGATCTCGCGGTTGATCCGCGACTCGATACCGGCGACCGCGCGTTCGACGTCGCGTTTCGTCGTCTCGCCATCGTCGGGTAGCCCGTCCACGACGCCCTGGGGGATCGCCAGTGAGATCTCGCTCATACGCGGAGTGGTGGCCGCAGCCGAAAAAACGTCTCGACGATCGGCGAGTCCATGTGTGCCGACGTCCAACGGAATCCAGAACAGATTCCATCGGTTCGATGGACCCACACGCGGAGACCCGAGAGATGGTCGACCGCGGGACGGGGGAGTCGTTGCACCTGGTGGGACGAACCGCCAAGTGGACACCCTGCTCGATGACGGATGAAAGCTGATCGCTCACTGGGGGCGCTGGCGTTCGAGGAGGACGAGTGGCGATCACCGAGTGAAGCTGGAGGACCGAGGACGGGCCGTCGATTCGGAGGGAACCACGAGGCGACGAGGATCGAACGAACGATCGGGAGCTACTCGTCGGGATCGAGGAAGTACGACTCGTCCTCGAACAGTTCGTCCTCGCCCTCGACGGAGCGAACGTCGAGGTGGATGACGGTCGCATCGACGCCCAACAGCCCGGCGAGGCTCGGCTCCGTCCGTCCCTCGTCGCTCGAGACGAGCTCCTTGATGTAGAGGCCCCCCTCTCCGTGGACGTCGACGATCACGTGACGCGGATCGTCCGGATCGAAGTCGGGTGCTGTGTCCGCGAGAGTCATCTCGGCCGACGACGCATCCTCCGACGCCACTTCCACCGACTCGACGATCGCCGCGTCGTACACCTCGCGCTCGCGCGTGAGGTTCGCGCGCCGGTGATCGACGCGGTTCGGCGTGTACTGTTCGATCGTCGCCCCCTCGAGCTCCTCGACCGCGTCCCGCAGGTCGTCGCGGTCCACGGCCTCGGCGAGCTCGACGAACGCCCGGTACCGCTTGGATGCGTCGAGCCGCTTGACGCGCTCGACCATCTCGTGGGTCGCGAGGCGGAGCCCCTCGACCTCGACGGCTCCGTCGGCGAGCGCGTTGACGTCGGCCTCGAGGCGCTCGACGTCCACTCGACGGCGGCGTGGCTCCTCGACCTCGACGACGAACGGCCGGCCGGTCCCGAGCATCCGCGCGTCGACGTCCTCGCGGCCGGCCCCGTGGAAGACGCTCTCGGTGCCGTCCATCACGTCCTCGACCACGGGCGCGACGAACCCCTCGACGCTGTCCTCATAGAGGTAGCCGGTCCCCCCACAGTGGTCACACGGCTCCCGGCCGTCGCGACCGGATCCGTGACACTCCCGACAGGGCCACTCGGTCTGCGGGATGTCGCGTTCGATCTTCCGGTAGCGTCCGTAGACGAACGCCGAGTTCACCTTGGCGTCGATCCGCTCCTCGGCGAGGTCGATCGTGAACTGGACGTGCGGGCGGTCGAAGGAGACCTCCGTGCCGGTGAGCCGGCCGACGCGCTTTCCGACCTCGCGGTTGAACTCGGATTTGAACGCCTCGCCGGCGTCGGGATCGAGTCCGCACTCCTCGCGCAGTAGCCGCCCGTTTTCCTCGATGAGCGGCGGCGGTCGCGTGCCGACGTTGTAGGTGTCGAAGTCGACGTCCGCGACCGCCGCGGCGGCGCGTTCGGCCCACTCGTCGAACTCGGTGCACCGACCCTCACACACCCAGCAGTCGGCCGGCTCGGGAGGTTCGAAGGGCTCGTCGCGGGAGAGCGTGAGCGTGGTTCGCATGGATCGACCGCGTTCCGCGTTCGAGAGCCCGAAGCTCCGGTCGGCGACGAGCCGGCCGAGGCAGGGATCACACACCGGCCCGGTCGCGATCGCGTCCGCGGCGACCTCGAGTACGTCCATGGGCGAGCCAGGCGCCGCCGCCGCTAAAGCGTGCGGATCCGCGCCGTCGTGTCGGGTGTCGTCCATCGACACGGGGTTCGCCCTTCGCGGCGTTTAACCACGCGCGCGGCGTCGATACGAAACATGACGAACGCGCTGGAGATCCGCGATCTCCGCAAACGCTACGGGGACGTGGAGGCGCTGAAGGGGGTGTCGCTTTCCGTCCCGGAGGGGTCGTTCTTCGGGCTGTTGGGTCCCAACGGGGCCGGGAAGACGACGTTCATCAACGTCCTCGTCGGGCTGGTTCGCGCCTCGGGAGGATCGGCGTCCGTCTTCGGGTACGACGTCGAGGACGACTACCGGGAGGCGCGAGACCGGATCGGGCTCGCCCCCCAGGAGTTCAACGTCGACCGCTTTTTCCCGATCCGCGAGGTCCTCGAGCACAAGGCGGGCTACCACGGCGTCCCGCCCGAGGAGGCGAGCCGGCGGGCCGACGAGGCGCTGAAACAGGTCGGGATCTGGGAGAAACGCGACACGCGATTCGACTGGCTCTCCGGCGGGATGAAACGCCGGTTCATGCTCGCTCGCGCGCTCGTCACCGACCCGGACCTGCTCATCCTCGACGAGCCGACCGCGGGCGTCGACGTCCAGTTGCGCCGGGACCTGTGGGAGCTCGTCACCGATCTCAACGACCGGGGGACGACGATCCTGCTCACCACCCACTACATCGAGGAGGCCGAACGGCTGTGCGACGAGGTCGCCATCCTCGATTCGGGGGAGATCGTGACGGTCGCTTCCCCGGAGGATCTGATGGACCAGGGCAGCGACCGGATCGTGGTCACCCTCCGAGACGACGACGCGGACGCGGCCACGATCGCCGAGTCGATCCGCGACGGGGACGACCGCGTCGAATCGGTGACGGGCGAGGGCGACCGCCTCGTCGTGACCGCGCGCCAGGGCGGACTCGTGGCCCCCGATCTGGTCCGCGAGCTGGACCGGGCGGGCCACGCCATCCTCGATCTGGAGATCAAGCGGACGTCCTTGGAGGAGGTGTTCGTCGACCTCACCCGGCGCGAGGAGACGACGGACGGCGAAAACGGCGAGGCTGGCCGGGAGGAGACGGAGCGCGAGGACGAGGAGCCGACCGACGACGCGGCGGCGGCGGACGAACTCGAGGCGATGGCCACGGACGGCGGCACCCGCGGGACGGGTTCACATTACGGGGACGATCGTACGCAGGGAGGCCGATGATGGGTACCGACGAGTCGAACACGAGCACGTCGGTGGATCTCACCGGGTTCCTCACCCTGACGAAACGCGAGATCCTCCGGTTCGTGCGCCGGCCGCGCAACACGTTCGCGCCGCCGTTCATCACGAACGTGCTCTACTTCTCCGTCTTCGGGGTCATCCTCGGCCAGCGTGTGGGAACGATCGCCGACGTGCCCTACATCCTCTTCATCCTCCCGGGGCTGATCGTCCTCGGAGCGGTCTCGAACAGCTTCGAGAACGCGTCGTTTTCGATCTTCCACGGGCGCTGGAACGAGTACATCCACGAGGTACTCACCTCGCCGCTGTCCTACACGGGGATGGTCTGGGCGTACATCCTCTCGGCGGCGACCCGCGGGCTGCTCGTCGGCGGGCTGATCGCGGTCATCGGCTGGGGGATCATCTCCGGGCTGTATCGGCCCGTGCCGGTCGAGGAGCCCGTCTACCTCCTCGCGTTCATGATCACCATCACGCTGTTGTTCGCGAGCTTCGGCGTGATCGGCGGACTGCTCGCGACCGACTTCGACGACCTGACCGTGATGAACCAGTTCATCCTCCGTCCGCTCGTCTTCTTCGGCGCGGTCTTCTACTCGCTCGAGGACCTCACGCCGCTTTTGCGCGACGTCTCGCTTCTCAACCCGATGGTCTACATGGTCAACGGCGTCCGGTACGGCTTCCTCGGGACCGCGGAGGTCGATCCGCGGTTCTCCCTCGTCGTTCTCGTCGGGTTGACGGCGGTCGTCGCGCTGATCGACGTGGCCCTGTTCCGACGCGGCTACGGGCTGACCGATTGACCGGCCGGACAGGGGATTGCTGCCGTCCCCGGCACGCTTAAGTTGACGTAGCCATTGCGTTCAGGTGACGCTTCGCTTGGAGGGCCGAAGCGTCAGCGGGGACCTATTTAGGGCGGCACGCCCACGCCGTTTCGGCGTGGGCTCCCCTTTCGTTTTCACGAACCACGAGCCGCGGCGTTCGATCGAGTTCCGGAGCGTTCAGTTCGGAGGGGTCGCTCCCGCTCGGAGCGTTCGCGAGTAGCGCCGCCTCAGGAACCGTCCGTTCCGTCGCGGTGTTCCTCGAGCGCCTCCTCGAGGGTCAACTGGCCGACGGCCACCCGACGCGCGAGGGACTCGTCGATGGTCCGGTCGCCGGCGGAGCGCCGCCGAGATTCGTTCTTGATCCGTTGTATCTCACCCTCGGTCGGCTCGACGTGGCGACTCGAGATCGGTTCGCCCGCGATCCGAGCGATGTTGACGGCGGCGAGCACGTCCCCCATCCCGCGCGCGCCGGTTCCGAGATACGGCGACGTTCCCGTCTCGTCGACGAGTTCGACCTCGAGGTCCTCCGGGAGGTCGTTGACGATTCTGGCGCCCTTCAGACGGTCGCCGTCGCCGACGCGCACGAGCGGGTCCGGCTCCTCCTCGACCTCCGAGCGAATGGTCTCGACCGCCTCGGAGAGCGGGACCTGGAAGGCCGCGACGACCGTCCCGCCGACGAGGACCGCGATACCGGGTGAGGGCCCGGGATCGACGCCGACGATCGTCCGCCCGCCGCCGCCACGGAGCACGGCGAGTGCCTGATCGACGGCCGCACGCGGTCGATCCGGATCTGCCGTGACGAACTCGACGTCCGAGGGCGGCTCGTCGCCGGCCTCGGGACGATCGTCCGGAGCCGTGATGATCACGGTGGCGCCCTCGGGAAGCGGCTCGTCGGGCTCTACCGTCGTGAACACGACGCCGCGGTCGCGCAGCTCCTGGACGACGGCGTGATACAGCCGGAAGTCGTCGGTGGCGACGACGATCACTGGGGACGGCTACTCCCGGCGGGCGCCTAAGCGTGTCGGGGCGACGACCGGAACTCCAAGCGGGATGGTCGCGCCGACCGACCCGCGATCGCGAACTGCAGCGACCGACAGACGAAAGGCGACCGAACACGGACGGAGAGGTATGAGCGAGGAGCGCGACGACGTCGTTCGGCCCAGCGATCTCGGCGGGGAGGGACCTCCGATCGAGGAGAAGCCGTACAAGATCGTCTTCGAGGCGAACAAGTGCTTCGGGGCCGGACGCTGCGCGGAGGCGGCCGACAACTGGGAGATGGACCTCTCGACCGGGATGGCGCGTCCGCGGTCCTACTACGTGGGCGAGGACGAGCTCGAGGCGAACGTCGAGGCGGCGGAACTGTGTCCCGCCAAGAAGGGCGACGGCGTCATTCACGTCGTCGACCGACGAACCGACGAGGAGATCGCGCCGGATCCACACGGCGACGGGACGCTCTCCGTCGACTGGTAGCGACGGTCGTTCGGATCCGTCGACGGTCGCACGGCGGTCACCCGCCCGATCGGATGGCGAGGAGGATGGAAAACGCGTGCCGAAAGTTGTTTGTCCCCGCCCGGGGTACGCGGAGAACGCGCGGGGGTGGCTGAGCCTGGCCAAAAGCGGCGGACTTAAGATCCGCTCCCGTAGGGGTTCGAGGGTTCAAATCCCTTCTCCCGCATCCGCGGCGCGAACAGTTCGTGAGCGCCGTGGTTAGCCGAAGGAATTTGTACCAGGGAAGTCGCAGCGCCGAGCGGAGCGGGGCCACCGTCTTCACGGGGTTCAAATCCCTTCTCTCTGCTCCCGCATGTCCCTCCGTCAACTCCCGTCTTCCGCACCCGTGTCGCGAGCGTCCTCACGAACACGTTCCTCCGCCCGGCACATCACCTCGCGGACCGGAAGGCCCGTCTCCCGGGCGACCGCGAGGGCGTCGTCGTACTCAGCGCTTCGGTCGTATACCTCGCCGTCGGCAGTGGCGGCGACCTTCACGTCGACGTCGTGGAGGTCGCCGGCGACGTCGATCGTCGCCGTCTCGATGGACCGCTCCGCGATCCACCGATGCCGGGCGCTCGACTCGCGAATTCCGAGCGTGCCCGTCTCGAGGGCGAGTCGCTCGACCACCGCATCGACGTCAGCGGGGTCACAGACGACCGTGACGAGGTGGCCCGGCCGCGACTTCTTCATCGTCGCGGGGACGACGCTCACGTCGAGCGCGCCCGCCGCGGCGAGCGTCTCCTGGAGCCCGCCGAGGACCTCCGGGGAGACGTCGTCGACGTTGGTCTCGAGGACCGCGACCTCGTCGCGAACGAGCCCGCCGCGGCTCGGGGAAAGACCCCCCCGGGAGCGCTCGTCGCGCGATCGGTCCGTCTCCTCCTCGATCGACCGGCCGATCAGGGCGCGTAGGACGTTCGGACGGTCGGGGAAGGACCGACGTCCGGCGCCGTAGCCGGCGGCCGTGACCGCGATCTCCGGGAGCGTCGGAACGCTCTCGGCGACGGCGCCGAGGATCGCGGCGCCCGTCGGCGTCAGGAGCTCCGCCTCGACGGGACCGCCGCGGAGCGTGAGCCCGGCACGGTCGGCGATCTCGACGACAGCCGGCGCGGGGATCGGATAGGTCCCGTGGTCCATCTCGAGTTCGCCGTCGCCGACCGAGAGGGGCCCGGTCACGACGCGGTCGACTTCGAGGTCCGCGAGCAGCAGGCAGGCGCCGACCACGTCCGCGATCGCGTCGTCCGCGCCCACCTCGTGGAAGTGCGTCTCCGCGAGGTCCGTCCCGTGGATCGAGGCCTCGGCCTCCCCGAGCAGTTCGAAGGCGACGAGGGCGTTCTCCTCGACGGAAGCGGGGAGGCCCATCCCCTCGACGATCGCCACGACCTCCGGGTACGTGCGATGAGCGCCCGAACCCTCGGCGTGGGAGTGATCATGGAAGTGGTCGTGGCCATGTGAATGATCGTCGTGTTCGTGCGGGTGGTCATCGTGGCCATGTGACTGGTCATCGTGGTCGTGCAAGTGATCGCCGTGACCGTGGTGGCCGTGTGGACGTTCGTCCTCGATCTCGTCCTCGAGGAGCCGGACGTCGACGGTCGTGGCGCGAATCCCGTTCTTCGTCGTCTCCCCGACGTCGAACCGGACCGGAAGCGCGTCCTCGATCGGGGCGAGAACGGCGGGGTCGCCGCCGGCCGCGATCAGGGCCGCACAGATCATGTCGCCGGCGGCACCCGTCCGCCCGTCGAACGCGAGGGTGTTCATGCCGGGGAATCGACCTCGCAGGTAAAGAGTCCCCAGTTTCGAGGTGCCGAGCGTGACCGGACGTGGAGTCGGAGGGATCGCGGCGACCTTCGCTTCGGGGCCGGAGCGAAAACCGACACGGGCGACGGGGTTTTGTATCCCCTCTCCCTACCGTGTGATATGATGACACGCGAACGGTTCCGCGAACGCGCGGAATCGCCGGAAGCGGGCGTACGATCGGCCGGAGCAACAGGCTTATCCTCGGGCCACGAGCAGGTAGTGGTACCCCCCGCGAGCCAACCATGAACGAAGTCCAACTCGAAGTGGCGAAGGCGTACCCGAACGACTCGGGACGCGGCATCGCCAGACTCGATCCCGACACGCTGTTGCACCTGAAGCTCTCCCCCGGCGACATCATCGAGATCGACGGCGCGGAGACGACGGCGGCGAAGGTGTGGCGCGCGGACCGGCAGGACTGGAACACAGACACCGTCCGCATCGACGGGTTCACCCGGCAGAACGCGGACGTCGGGATCGGCGAGCGCGTGACGATCCGGAAGGCGGAACCCGAGAAGGCGCGCAAGCTGGTCCTGGCCCCGCCCGAGGAGGCGTCCGTGCAGTTCGGCTCCGACGCCGCGGGAATGGTGAAACGCCAGATCCTCAAGCGGCCGGTCGTCGAACGCGACATCGTCCCCGTGATGAGCTCGACGAACCACCCGTTCATGCGCTCGCCCGGACAGGCGATCCCCCTCATCGCCGTCGAGACCGAGCCCGAGGGCGTCTGTTTGATCACGGAGGACACGGAGGTCGAGCTCCGCGAGGAGCCGATATCCGGGTTCGAGAAGGCCGGCGGCGGGATCACCTACGAGGACATCGGCGGCTTACAAAACGAGATCCAGCGCGTGCGGGAGATGGTCGAGCTCCCCATGAAGCACCCGCAGATCTTCAAGAAGCTCGGCATCGAGCCGCCACAGGGCGTGCTGTTGCACGGCCCGCCGGGCACCGGCAAGACGCTGCTCGCGAAGGCCGTCGCCAACGAGACGTCGGCGTCGTTCTTCTCCATCGCCGGCCCGGAGATCATCTCGAAGTACTACGGGGAGAGCGAACAGCAGCTCCGTGAGATCTTCGAGGACGCGAAGGAGGAGTCGCCCTCCATCGTCTTCATCGACGAGCTCGACTCGATCGCGCCCAAACGCGAGGACGTCACCGGCGAGGTCGAACGCCGGGTCGTCGCCCAGCTGCTCACGATGATGGACGGGCTGGAGACGCGCGGCCAGGTGATCGTCATCGCCGCGACGAACCGCGTCGACTCCGTCGATCCCGCCCTCCGCCGGCCCGGCCGGTTCGACCGCGAGATCGAGATCGGCGTCCCCGACGAGGTCGGCCGCAAGGAGATCCTCCAGATCCACACCCGCGGAATGCCGCTCTCCGACGACGTCGACCTCGACGGGCTCGCGGACGACACCCACGGCTTCGTCGGCGCGGACATCGAGAGCCTCACCAAGGAGGCCGCGATGAAGGCGCTGCGGCGGTACCTCCCGGAGATCGACCTCGACGAGGAGGACATCCCGCCGAGCCTCATCGACCGGATGATCGTCAAACGCGAGGACTTCTCGGGCGCGTTGAACGAGGTCGAGCCCTCGGCGATGCGCGAGGTGCTCGTCGAACTGCCGAAGATCTCCTGGGACCACGTCGGCGGACTCGACGACGCCAAACAGCAGATCGAGGAGGCGGTCGAGTGGCCGCTCACCGCCCCCGAGAAGTTCGACCGGATGGGCGTCGAGGCCCCGAAAGGGGTCCTGCTCTACGGTCCGCCGGGCACCGGCAAGACGCTGATGGCGAAAGCGGTCGCCAACGAGACGAACGCGAACTTCATCTCGGTTCGGGGGCCCCAGCTGCTCTCGAAGTGGGTCGGCGAGTCCGAGAAGGCGATCAGACAGACCTTCCGCAAGGCGCGACAGGTGTCGCCGACCATCGTCTTCTTCGACGAGCTCGACTCGCTGGCCCCCTCGCGCGGCCAGGAGATGGGCAACAACGTCTCCGAGCGCGTGGTCAACCAGCTCCTCACCGAGCTCGACGGCCTCGAGGAGATGGGCAACGTGATGGTGATCGGCGCCACCAACCGCCCCGACATGATCGACCCCGCGCTGTTGCGCTCGGGCCGGTTCGACCGGCTCGTGATGGTCGGCCAGCCGGACGAGGAGGGCCGCGAGCAGATCCTCCGGATCCACACCGACGACACGCCGCTGGCCCCGGACGTGAGCCTGCGTGAGATCGCCGAGATCACCGACGGCTACGTCGGCTCCGACCTCGAGGGGATCGCTCGCGAGGCCGCGATCGAGGCGCTGCGCGACGACGACGAGGCCACGGAGGTCGAGATGAAACACTTCCGTCGCGCCATGGAGTCGGTCCGCCCGACGATCACCGAGGACATCATGAGCTACTACGAGGACGTCGAACAGCAGTTCAAAGGCGGCGGTCAGGAGACGCTCGGCGAGCGGGGCAGCGGCCGGATCGGGTTCCAGTAACGGAGCCGATCCGACGGCTCGAGCAGCCGAGCCGATTCCGACGACGCCAGTCGGGACGGCACGAGGACGCGCGAACGACGTCCACCGGAGCGTGAACGACTGCCTCGAGGACACGAACGACGTCCACCGGAGCGTGAACGACTGCCTCGAGGACACGAACGACGTTCGCCGCCGTTCCCACGCGCGGGCAAGCGTCGAATCCCCTAAGTACGGGCGCGTCCGATTTTCGACCCATGAGTCACTCGTGGTGGCCGTCACGGCTCACCTTCCGACGGTACGCCGCCGTGACGACGGCGATGACGACGGTCCTCGTCGCGCTCGGCGTCTACACCTCCGGAACCGGCTCCGGGCTGGCCTGTCAGGCGCAGTGGCCGCTCTGTTCCGACCAGCTCATTCCGACGCTCACGCTCAACCCCGACTTCATCGAGTGGTTCCACCGCGTGTGGGCGATGGTGACCGGCTTTTTGATACTCGGCCTCGCCGCCTGGACGTGGCTCGGCGATAGATCCCGTCGGACCCGGATCGCCGCCACGCTCGCGGTCGCCATCCTCCCCGTGCAGATCCTCGTGGGCGCGATCACGGTGACGATCGGCGGGCTCGTTCCCGGCGGCTACACCCTCTCGACGCACGCCGCCCACCTGGTCGTCGCGTTGGCGATCGTCACCCTGCTCGGCGTGGTCCTGTTCGAGAGCGGCGACGGGGACGGTCCCACGTCGCCCCGAACGCTTCGATTCGCGATCGGTGCCGGCCTCGGCGGCGTCCTCCTCGGAGCCGTGTTCTCGCGGGCCGTGCCGTTGGTGACCTACTCGCCCGGGGCACAGGCCGTGTTCTACCTATGTACGCTGGTGGGATTCCTCGGGCTCCTCGCCGTCGTCCTCCGGGTCCCGAACGCGGGGATCCCCGATGATGCGCGCGGCCGCGTTCGCGTGTTGTCCGCGATCGCGCTCGTGGCGCTGTTCGTTACCCTCCTCCTCGGTCGGGATCTGGTGATCTATCCGGGGTTCTGGGAGACGGTCAACCGGGTCCTGCTCGCGGCGACCGTGCTGGCCACGGCGACCGCAGGGTGGGAACTGTCCGGGTCGGATACGGGAACGCTCGGCGCCGCCGCGTCACGGCGGGAGTGAGTGAAGCAGGAACGGTAGCCGAGGGGGACGGTCACGCGAAGTCGCCGAGCCCGAGCTGGTCGTCGTCGCCGTTTCCGCCGGTTCCGTCGGAGCTATCGTCGTCCCCGGACTCCACAGCGGGGTCCGCGGGTCCTCCACCGGAGTCGCCGGAGGGGGACGCTTCGGCGACCGCCTCGGTATCCGACGTCGACGCATCCGCTCCCTCCTCGTCGCCGTCCCGATCCGGGACGCCGGCGAACGCGCCGGCGGCGTGTTCCTCGAGGAGCTCCTCGCGACGCGCCCGTGCGTCCTCGACGATCGACTCGACCTTGTTCGTCGACTCGCCGGAGCCGGTGACGAAGGCCACCTCGGACTCGTCGAGGTCGTAGGCGGCGGCCATCCGGACGGTCAGATCCCGCGGGGAGCAGTGGTGGGTGATCGCGGCGAGGAACGGCAGTATCTCCCGGCGGGCGGTCGCCACGCTACAGCCCTCCGCGGCCGCGATCCGCTCGAGGACGGCCTCGGCCGTCGAGTCGGTGGCCGGCCAGAACTGCGGTCTGCCCCAGCGAGTCCATCCGCCCTTCGTCCCGTCGCGTGCGGCGGCGGCGCCGGCGGCCGCGTTGTCGGTGACGTACCGCCAGTAGGAGTAGTCCTGCGTGGCGCGAACCCGACCGAGCCAGACGTCGGCGTTGGCGAGGAACTCGTACGCGCGCGTGGCCTCCGAGGCGTCGTAGGCCTCGAGCATGTTGTCCTCGATCCACTTCGTGAGGTCGTCCGGCGTCTCGTCGACGGCGTAGGCCGACTGGAGCGCCTCGTTCGCGCTCTCCTCCTTCAAGACTGCGTCGAGGAAGGGAAAGATCCCGATCGTCCGGTCCCGGTCGCCGGTGACGACGTCCTCGAGTGCGAGGCGGTCGCGGCCCTCCGCGATCGCCTGGAGGTCGTTGACGGCGCCGCGAAGGTCGCCGGCGTTGCGTTCCGCGATCCGCTCGAGCGCGTCGCCGTCGTACTCGACCTCCTCGCGGCGACAGATGTCGCGGAGGACGGGCACGATGGAACGCGCCGAGACGTCGCGAAACTCGATGTCGCGGCAGGCGTTCCGGAGGCCGCGGGACATCCCGTAGTAGTCGTTGGCGATGAGGACGATGGGCTGGCCGGACTCCTTCACCAGATCCGTGATCGCGGAGGCCCCGCCGCGGTCGTAGTTCCCGTGGATGTTGTCGGCCTCGTCGACGATCACGAGCTGGCGGCTCTCGGTATCTCCGCCGGCGGCCCCGCCGCCGGAGGCGCTTCCCGCGAGCGTGGCGTTCTTCGCCGCCCGCCCCGCGAAGCGTTCGATCACGTCGGCGGTGCGCTTGTCGGAGGCGTTGAGCTCGACGGTCTCCCACCCGCGGTCGGCCGCGAGCGCGTGGGCAGCGCTCGTCTTGCCGATCCCGGGGCTGCCGTGGACGATCACGGCCTCGCGGTGGTCGTCCCACGTGTCGGCCCACTCGGCCAGCTTCGAGGCCGCCTTGTCGTTCCCGCGCAGCTCCGAGAGGCTTTGCGGGCGGTACGTCTCCGTCCAGTCGCTCATTGTGGAGAGAAGGCGGGAGGCGGGGTTAGTGGTTTCGGAGAGCTACTCCTCGACCGGTTCGGCCTCGGCGATCGCGCCCATCATCTCCCAGCCCTCCACGTCGGGGGCGCTGCGACCGAGCAGAACGCGCTCGTAGTCCTCGGAGGTGATCAGTCGGTAGTCGGCGTCCGCGTCCGCGTCCGCGTCGATCCGACGTCCCTCCCCGCGGAACTCGCGCTGGAAGAACTCGGTCGAGTCGAACCGATAGACGCCGGCGTCGCCGCTCTCGAGGACGATCCGGACGGGATCCGGCTGCACGTTGTGGATGCGCTTCGCGATCGGGTTCAGGTCGGCCATGGGGACGGAACGGAGCGAGGCTACTCCTGGGCGTCGACGACGGCCACGCCGGCGAGGTTCACGATGTCCTTGACCTCGTCTCCGCGCTGGAGGACGTGGACGGGCGCGTCCATGCCGACGAGCATCGGGCCGATCGCCTCGGCGCCGCCGAGCCGCTGGAGCAGCTTGTAGCCGATGTTGCCCGACTCGAGGTTCGGGAAGACGAGCACGTTCGCGGGCTCCTCGAGCTCGGCGAAGTCGTAGGTGTCCTCGAGGATGTCCTCGACGACGGCGGTGTCGGCCTGCATCTCGCCGTCGACCGGGAAGTCGACCTCCGGGTCCTCGTGGAGCAGCTCGACCGCCTTGCGCGGGGGCCGCGTCCCCGCGTCGTCGACGCTGCCGAAGTTCGAGTAGGACAACATCGCGGCGCGCGGCTCGACGTTGAACCGGCGGGCCAGCTCGGCGGTGTGTTTGGTCACCTCGGCGAGGACCTCCTCGTCGGGGTTCTGATTGACCGTGGTGTCCGCACAGAAGACCACCCGGTTTTTGAACGTGAGCAGGTAGACGCCCGCGACGTGGTCGGCGTCCTCGGCCGAGCCGACCACCTGCAGCGGCGGCCGAAGCGCCGACGGGTAGTGGTGGGTGAGACCGGTGAGCAGCGCGTCGGCGTCGCCGCGTTCGACCATCACGCTGCCGAGGTAGTTCGTGTCGCGACGGACCAGCTCGCCGGCCTCGGTGCGGGTGATCCCCTTGCGCTTTCGCAGCTCGTGGAGCCGGTCGGCGTACGACTCGAGGCTCCGCTCGCTCGGATCGACGATCTCCGGCTCGAAGGAGAGGCCGAGCCGCTGGGCGACGCGGTGTATCTCGTCGGCGTCGCCGAGCAACACCGGCTCCGCGATGCCCTGTTCTGCGATCTGGTAGGCCGCGCGGATCATCTTCTCGTCGGTCCCCTCCGCGAGCGCGACGCGTTTGGGGTCGCTTTTCGCCTTGTTCAACACGACGCGCATCATCTCGCGGGACTTTCCGAGGCGGGCCTCCAGCCGCTCGCGGTACTGCTCGGCGTCGACGTCGGTGCGGGCGGCGCCGGAGTCCATCGCGGCCTCGGCGACCGCCGGCGCGATCTCGAAGAGGACCCGCGGATCGACCGGCTTCGGGATGACGTACTCGGGCCCGAACTGGAGGGGCTCGTCGCCGTAGGCCTTCACGACCGCGTCGGGGACGTCCTGGCGGGCGAGTTCCGCGAGCGCCTCGGCGGCCGCACGCTTCATCTCCTCGTTGATCTCGGTCGCGCGGACGTCGAGGGCGCCACGGAAGAGGAACGGGAACCCGAGGACGTTGTTGACCTGGTTGGGGTAGTCCGATCGGCCGGTCGCCATGATGACCGTGTCCTCGCGGGCGTTCTTCGCCTCCTCGTAGGTGATCTCCGGATCGGGGTTGGCCATCGCGAAGATGATCGGGTTGTCGGCCATCGACCGGACCATCTCCGGCGAGACGATCCCGCCGACGGAGAGGCCGGCGAGGACGTCCGCGCCCTCCATGGCGTCGGCGAGGTCGCCGCCCTCGATGTCGCGGGCGAACTCGCGTTTGAACTCGTTGAGGTCGCCCGCCTCCGCGCGCTCCTCGGTGAGGATCCCCGAGGAGTCACACATCGTGATGTTCTCCTTTCGCGCGCCGAGGGAGACGTAGAACCGCGCGGTCGCGATCGCCGACGCGCCCGCACCCGAGAAGACGATCTCCAGGTCCTCGAGGTCCTTGTCGACGACCTCGGCCGCGTTGAGGAGCGCCGCGCCAGAGATGATGGCGGTGCCGTGCTGGTCGTCGTGGAAGACGGGGATGTCCATCCGGTCGCTGAGGCGACGCTCGATGGCGAAACACGCCGGCGCGCCGATGTCCTCCAGGTTGATGCCGCCGAAGGTCGGCTCCATCGCGGCGACCGTCTCGACGAAGGCGTCGACGTCCGTGAGATCGAGCTCGACGTCGAAGACGTCGATGTCGGCGAACCGCTTGAAGAGGACGCCCTTGCCCTCCATGACGGGTTTCGAGGCGGCCGGGCCGATGTCGCCGAGGCCGAGGACGGCCGAGCCGTTCGAGACCACGCCGACGAGGTTCCCCTTCGCCGTGTACTCGAAGACACGCTCCGGGTCCGCCTCGATGTCGAGACACGGCGCCGCCACGCCGGGCGAGTACGCCAGGCTCAAATCGCGTTGGGTGTTCGTCGGTTTGGTCGTCGAGATCTCGATCTTTCCGGAGGGCTCCTGTCGGTGGTACTCCCTCGCGTCGTCTTCCAGTCCCATGTACACCGATTCCGGGGACCGAAGTAAAAAGCTAACCATACCGTCGATATTGTACTTCGACGATCGTCGAAGTCATCACTCGCCGGCCGCGGGCTCCCCCAGCCGATCGACGAGGAGCCGCTCGAAGGGGGCCGAGTACTGCATGAGCATCGTCCCGAGGACGCTCATACAGAGGACGTAACCGACCGCGAACGCGTAGATCGTGTCCGCGACCGGGCCGGCGAGCCGCGAGCCTTCGACGATCGCAACGGCGGCGATGATGAGCGAGAACTCGCCGCGGGTGACCATCCCGAGTCCGACGCGGGTCGAGCGACGGACGCTCAGGTCGTAGACGCGCCCGCCGAGATAACCGGAGTAGAACTTCGCAGGCGCCGTGACGACGACCGCGAGCGCGACGAGCGCGGCGACCCCGGCGAAGAGGGACGGGTCGGTGACGAGGCCGATCCAGAAGAAGAAGACCGCGGCGAAGACGTCGCGGATCGGCTCGAGACGGTGTTCGAGCCGGTCGACGTGGGAGGTCGCAGAGAAGGTCATCCCGACGAAGAAGGCCGCGACGGCCTCGCTCACCCCGACGGCGAGCGCCGCGCCGGCGACGAAGACGGTGGCGCCGATCGCCCGGAGGAGAAAGAACTCGCTGGAGTCGGTCGCCAACAGCCGCTCGAAGGGATCGCTCCCGTAGACGACGAGCGCTAAGAGGAGGAGGATGAACCCGAGCGAGACGCCGACGGATCTCGCCGCCTCGCCGACGTCTCCGCCGCCGAGCACGAGCGCGGAGGCGACGGAGAGGTACACGGCGATGAAGAGATCCTCGTAGACGAGCGTCCCGAGGATCGGTCCGGCCTCGTCGTTTGCGATCCAGCCGCGATCGATGAGCGACTTCGTGATGATCGCGGACGAGGAGATGTAGACGATCCCCGCGAACAGGAAGGCGGGAAGAAACGAACGAAAGATCGCGTACCCGAGGACGAATCCCACACCGAAGTTGACGAGCAGATCGATCGTCCCGGCGCGGCCGATCCGGTCCTTGCTCTCGACCAGACGCTCGAGGTTGAACTCGAGCCCGAGGAAGAAGAGCAGAAAGACGATCCCGAGCTCCGCGCCCACGGTGACGAACGTCGTCTCCTGGACGTGCCACCCGCCGACGATCGGGAGCGGGGACGCCCCGAGGACGTGGGGATTCAACGCCATCCCGGCGAGGATGTAAAAGGGGATGACCGACTGTCCGAACCGGGTCGCAACGGCACCCACGAGCGCCACCGCCGCGAAGAGCACGCCGACCTCGAACAGCAGGCTCTCAGCCGCCATCGGACATCATCTCCGGGCGAAGGCGAAGAAGCATCGACACGACGACGATCACCGCTCGTCGATGGGACGCCCGAGGTGGTCGCCGAGCGCCTCGACGCTTTCGCGATCGCCCACGACGATGAGGGTGTCGCCGACCTCGAGAGCCGTGTCGGGGCCCGGGCTCGCGATGACGTCGCTCTCGCCGCGTTGGATCGTCACGACGGACGCCCCGGTCTCGGCGCGAAAGTCCATCTCGCCGAGCGTCTTGCCGACGACGGATGAACCCTCGATGACCTCGAACCACTCGATCATCGCTCCGCCCGGCAGCATCGCCTCCTGGGCGTCGTGTTCGACGGGCTGGAAGTAGGCGCCCTCGAGGATGGTTCCCACGGTTCGTGCGAGCTGGTCGGGGAGATCGAAGAGCTTCTCGGAGTCGGCGTCCGGGCTCGGCCGCTTGTAGACCTCGCGTCGGCCGCTGTTGTGTGTCAGTATCACGAGCGTCTCCCCGTCGCCGAGGTCGATCTCGTGTTTCTTCCCGACGCCGGGAAGTTCGGTTTCGGAGACCGGCATGTCCCTCCAGTAGGACGAACGGAGGGATAAATGGGGTTGGTCGGAGCCGGCGGCGCGACTGGACGTCAACGCGGGATGGCCCGGACGTCCCCACCGCCTCACCCGGGCGTCCCCACCGCCTCACCCGAGCACCGACACGACGGCCCAGATCCCGGCGGCGGCGAGGATCGGGATGGTGAGGTTGTCGTCGACCGCCCGACCGCGGATCATCGGCGGAAGCCCGTCGGCGACGGCCGCGGCGAACCCGCCGACCACGGCCGCGGTCGCGCCCGTGACCGGGCCGAAGGCCGGAACCGTGATCGGGAGCGCGACCGCCAGGCAGACGAGAAACGTCGCGATCCAGACGCGGGGACGCTTACACTCGTCGGCCGCGTTCCGCCCGAGCGCGCCGCTTACGGGGTCGCCGAGCGCCAGCATCCACATCGCGGGGATCGCGATCGCGGGCGCGAACCAGAGGCCGACGCAGGTCATGCTCGCCTGATAGAGCGCGTAGCCGGCCACGGTCTCGCGCTCGTAGGGGCGCGTGAGGGTGCGGTAGATCGCGTGATCGAGACCGATCACGAGCCGGAGAAACTCGAGGAGCGAGACGACGATCAGCCCCGCGACGAGCAGGGCTCGCGTCCCGTCCCACGAGAGCCAGCCGAGGAGGTACGGGGCCACGTAGAGCGCGCCGGCCGCGTGGACGATCCGGCGTTCGAACTCGACGCGCTCGCGCCAGCGGACCGCTGCCCCGCCGTCGTGGCGGGCGTGTCGATCGTCCATGTGTCCCGGGTTAGGCCGTCTCGACGTCGGTCTCGACGGGGTCGTGGCGTTCGAGGAGGTCCTCGAAGGCGGCGTCGTTCCCGCCCAACAGCGCGTCGAGCTCCTCGACGAGGTCGTCGACGGGAACGCGAACCTGGCGCGCGCCGTCGCGCTCGCGGACCGTCACGGAGTCCGGTCCCTCGCCCTCGATCCCGTCGCGGTCGACGGTGACACAAAATGGCGTGCCGATCTCGTCCTGTCTGCGGTAGCGACGACCGATCGATCCGGAGTCGTCGTAGGAGACGGCGAGTCCGCGATCACGGAGGTCGTCGGCGACGCGTTCGGAAAGCTCGACGAGCCGGTCGGCGTTGCTCACGAGCGGGAAGACCGCGACGTCGACCGGCGCGATCTCGGGGACTAAACCGAGATAGGTTCGGTCCTCGCCGTCGACCTCGTCCTCCGCGTACGCGTGTGCGAGGAGCGTCTGGACGGTCCGACCGACGCCGAAGGACGGCTCGACGACGTGCGGGGTGACGTGCTCGCCGGTCTCGGTCGTGTCCTCGATCGAGAAGTTCGCGAGGTCCGTCTCGACGGTGACGGTCTCGCCGTCGTCAAGCTCGAGGGTGACGGCGTCGGCCTCGAAGGCGTCGGGATCGCGTTCGACCAGCCGTTCGAGGGCCGCGGCGACCTCGCCGGCACGACCGCCGAACTCGGGCCCGAGAACGGACATGTCCGGGTCGACGGTCGCGCGCTCGACGGTTCGTGGCTCGTCGTAGCGTTTGAAGACGGTGAACGTGTCGTCGGCGTGTTCGGCGTGCTTCGAGAGGTCGTAGTCGCCCCGGTAGGCGAAGCCCGCGATCTCGATCCAGTCGCCGTCGATCTCGCTTTCGGCGTCCCAGCAGTCGGCGGCGTAGTGGGCCCGCTCGCCCGGCAGGTGCTGGCGGAAGCGGAACCGGTCCATGTCGACGCCGATCCGCTCGTACCACTCGTTCGCGAGCCCGAGGTAGTAGCCGACCCACGCGGAGCCGACGACGCCCTCCGCGACCGCCTCGCCGATCGGCATCTCGAGGTAGGTCTCGCCGTCCGTCCCCTGTTCGTCGGCGGGGTAGAGCCGGACCTCGACGTCGGCGACGCGATCGAGGGGCGGGTCGTCGTCCTCGGGGTCGATGAACTGCTCGAGTTCGGCCTGGGTGAACTCACGGAGCCGGAGCAGGCCGCCGCGCGGCGAGATCTCGTTGCGGTAGGCGGGGCCGATCTGGGTGACGCCGAAGGGAAGCTGGCCGCGAGCGTACTCCTTGAGCCGCGGGAACTCCACGAAGATCCCCTGGGCGGTCTCGGGTCGGAGATAGCCCGGCTTCGAATCGCCGGGGCCGATGTTCGTCGCGAACATGAGGTTGAAGTCCTCGACCTCCCGGCCCGCGAGCGGCGTCCCGCAGGCGGGACAGGCGATGTCGTGGTCGCGAATGAGCGTCTCGACCTCCGAGCCGGGAAGCGCCTCCGCGTCCTCGATGTCGGTCGCGTCCTCGACGAGGTGGTCGGCACGGTGGGAGACGCCGCACTCGCCGCACTCGACGAGCATGTCGTCGAACCCCTCGAGGTGGCCGGAGGCCTCGAAGACGGGCTCGGGCATCACCGTCGGGGCCTCGATCTCCTGGTTGCCTTCCTTGAGCGTGAACCGGTCGCGCCAGGCGTCCTCGAGGTTCCGCTTGAGCGCGGCGCCGCGCGGACCGAAGGTGTAGAACCCGGCGGTGCCGCCGTAGGCCCCGTTCGAGCCGAAGAAGAACCCGCGCCGTTTCGCCAGCTCGACCAGGTCGCTGCCGGCCATCGATCAGACGCCCTCCAGCAGGTCGATGTCGCGGACGATGCCCACGAGCTCGCCGCCGGCGACGAGGGGGATCTGCTCGACGTCGTGTTTGATCATCTCCTGGGCGGTCTCCGCGGCGGTGCGCCGGCTCGAGACCGTCACGACGTCCGCGGTCATGAACTCGCTCACCGGGCCGAGCGGGAGTTCGACGTTACGGGTCGGGAGATACCGGTTTCCGACCGCCTTGATCCCCTCCCAGGCCCACTCGTCGTCCTGGTTCGCGAAGCTGTCGCCGGTCCCCTCCTCGCCCTCGACGACGCGGGCGACCTCGAGCACGTCGACCTCCGTGAGGATCCCCGCCATGGTGGCCTCGTCGTCGAGGACGACCGCGTAGGGGACCTCGGAGAGTCCGATCTCGCGTTCCGCGACCGGAAGCGGCGTGTCGACGTGGGTCGCGTTGACCGCGCGCGTCGCGAGTTCGCCCACGGTCGCGTCGCCGTCGACCTCGTCGCGTGCGATCGCGTGGATCACGTCGGTGACGGTGAGGATGCCCTCCAGCGCGTCGCCGTCGACGACCGGGACCCGGCGAGCGGACTCCGCGACCATCAACTCGGCGGCGTCGCGGATGTCCGCGTCGGCGCCGATGGTCGGGACCTCGCGCATCAACATCGCGAGCTGGTCCTCGTCGGGCTGGTCGATCAGATCGTCACGCGAGATGATCCCGCGGTAGACTTCGCCGGCGTCGGTGGATTTGACGACCGGAACCGAGGAGAAGCCGTACTCCTGAATGTACTCGAGGACGTCGTCGCGCGTGCCCGGAATCTCGACGACCACGAGATCCGAGCGGGGCGTCATCGCGTCGGCTACCTTCATGGACCGCCTTTCGCCGTCACACCTCTTGTATACTGCGAAGGCGGGTCGTCGAGGGGCGAACCGCCGCCCGACGGCGTTCGCACATCGACTTCCGAACGGAACTGAATACTCCAATGATCACACAATATCGCTATATAGGACAACACACGGGGTAGTATTCGTCATATATGAACCCAAACGTCCACCACGATCGTGTATATTTCGGATTTCGATGATCTCGTTCCGATGGGTTTATATGTGGGTGTCAATTGATGACACGTATGTCACGGAGTTCCACTCCCTGGGACGAGCCGGACACCGACTCACGCGATCCGGTCCTGCCGCAGGCCCGGGACGCGCTCGATGGTGCATCCTCCCCGGACGTGATGGCGTCGGTGGACGCGACGCGGTCGCGCTCCGAGTTCGTCATCGCGGACGTCTCGCGGGAGGACGCGTGGATGTCGGTCGAGGAGACCGACGCCGCAGTCCTCGAGGAGTGGTGCTGAGCGGCCGATCGAATCCTCCGAAGCGAACCGCGTCGTCAGCCGTCACGCCCGTCGGACTCGGCCGCACGAATCAGGTCCCCGATCGTCCGACAGACGGGAACGTCGACGTCGTGAGCCGCGGCGCGGTCCACGACTGCGCCGTAGATCGCCTCCACCTCGGTTCGACGGCCGTTCGCGAGGTCCCGCCGCATCGACGAGTGGTTCCGCGCGGTGGCCTCCGCGACGCGTTCGAGCGCGCGGAGCGCGTCGGCGTTCGACAGGTCGATCCCCTCCGCGCGGGCCACGCGCGCGACTTCGCGAGCCGCCGCACAGCCGACGTCGCCGGCCGGCCCCGCGAGGACCGCGGCGTTGTCGACGTCCGCGAGCGCGGTCGGACCGTTGATGCCGGCGTTGACCGCGAGCTTCTCGAATCGCCGGCGGGGCATGTCCTCGGCGAGTGCGGCGCGCATGCCGGCGGATCGAAACGCCTCCGCGATCCGCTCGGCGTCCGGGTCGATCCCCCCCGAGAGCGACCCGATCGTCACCTCGCCGGTCCCGGTACACTCGACGGTCCCCGGATCGCGTAGGCGGGCGCCGTAGGTCGCGGTCCCGGCGAGCACCCGCGTGGAGAGCGCGGCGACGAGCCGCTCCTCCGTGAGCCCGTTCTGCAGCGAGAGGACGGTGTCGTACTCGCCGGTCGAGAGCACCCGTGCGGCCGCGTCCGTGTCGTACGCCTTGGTCGTGAGGATCGCCACGTCGGCGCGCTCGCCGGTCCCGTCGGTGAGCGCCCGAGGCCGTACGTGGGCCTCGATCGCTCCTTCGATCGCGAGGCCGTCCTCGCGGACGCGCCGCATGTGGGGATCACGACCCACGAGCGTGACCTCGTGGGCGCGCGCGAGCAGGCCGCCGACGAGGCTGCCGAGGCTGCCGGCGCCGAAAACGAGGACGTGCATGTCCGAAACTCGGGCGGCGGCGGAAAAATCGTTGGCGGTCGTCGGTCGTCGTCGAGAACGGGGATCGGCGTCCCGGTCAGTCCTCGGCCCAGTAGTAGAGGTCCTCGCGCGGCGCGCCGCAGCTCGGGCACTCGGCCGGGAGGTCGTCGGCGATCTCGCCCATCTCCCCGCAGTCCCAACAGCGCCACATGACGTAGGCGGTCCCGAACACGTCGCGCGCCTCGGTCAGCGTCAGATCGCCGTCCCCGGTCGCCACGTAGAATCCGTCGTCGTCGACGCCGCGAACCGAGCCGAGCTCGGTCCCGTCCTCGTCGTAGACGGTCTGACCGATGCTCACGTCCGCGAATACCGGTTCTTCGGAGGCCATGCGTAACGATACGCGTCCGCCTTGCTTAAGCATGACCCACGTTGACACGGAACGGTAACCGAACGCGGCTACATGAAGTCCGCGATGCCGGACTGCTTGTTGGTGTCGTCCTCGAAGACGGACTCGAGGGAGCGCTCGAGCACCTGGAGCCGCTGTTTGGTGTAGGGGCGGCAGTCGAAGCGCTCCGCGACCTCGATGGCGGTCTCCATGTACTTGTTCACCGAGCCCTCGTGGACCGTGAGGTTCACCCGGCCGCCGCACTCGCGGCACTCCTCGGTGAGCGGCATCCGTCGGTACTTCTCGCCGCAGTCGAGACACCGCGTCTCCTGTCTGGAGAACGCCCGCAGGTTGCCGATCAGGTCGGGCAGGAAGTGGTACTCGATGACGCGTTCGGCGACGTCGGTCTCGTCGACGGCCCGGATCTTGCGCGAGAGCTCCAGTTGGGCGTCCATCTTGTCCATCATCGACCCGAGGGTCTTGTACGCGGAGAGGTCGGGTCCGAGCGCCAGATCCGAGGTGTCGTGGGTGTGATCGAACCCGCGGTACTGCTCGGGCGTGCCGAGGGTGTCCTCGCCGATCCGGATGGCGTCCTCGACGTCGCCCGGGTCCGCCATCTCCAGGGTCGCCTCGTAGAACTCGCGGGGATATCGCCTGACGATGTCCATGTTGTGGGCCTCGTCGTCGATCTCCGACGGATCGATGCGCGAGGACATCACCAGGGGCGCGTCCATGCTACCGCCTCGCTTGTCGGGGAGGAACGACTTCGAGAAGTTCAACAGCCCGTCCATCAACAGCATGACGCAGTCCTCGTCGCCGTCGCACTGGCCGGCGTAGATCCCGTTACAGGTCAGCGAGTGCGTCTCGCTGACGGTGAGGCAGTATACGTAGTCCGAACCCGTCGTCACCGTCTCGACCGACGAAACGGCCACATATTCACGAGAATTCCGGTCCGAGACGGGGAGCTCCGTCGCGTCGCCGCCGAACGCTTCCGCCGCACCGCCGTCCGCTCGGGCCGGGGCTCGATCGGGTTGACGTCGAGAAGGATCATCGGAGACGGCGGCCGCCGGAACGCGGTCGCCGGGGGCCAGCTCGGTCGCGGGAACGCGTTCGATGGCGGAGCCGTCGTCGCCCCCCGAATTACGGTCGTCATCGGGGATTGAACGCCGCAACATCGTGTGATCCGGGGTGACGCGAAGCGTTCGCCCGTCCGCGGTCTCGACGCGGATCAGGTGATCCGGTGCGGGGTGTTTCGAGACGGCCTCCACCGGCCGTGCCGTTCGGGTCCCGTCGTCGTCGATCGACGGCACGCGGACCTCCCCGTCGAGGTCCGAAACGAGCGTCCCGAAGTCGTCCTCCTCCGCGGTGGCGGGATCGAGACGTTCCTCGACGAACGTGCCGATCGGATCCTCGTGGGCTCCCCCGTCGTCCACGTACCGGATCGTCGCCTCCGGGTGGAAGCAGTTGCGTCGTTTGGCGGCGTGGAAGTACGGGTGTGCGTACCCGACCGCCGCGGAGGTGAATCCGACGACGCGACCGACGGTCGCGGCGCTCGTGTGCGGCGCCATGCCGAAGACGAGCTCGCCGACGAGGTCGTCGCGCTCGTTGACGTTGTAGAAGGCGGGCAGGCCGTAGAACTGCTCGAGGAGGTCGTCGACGAAGTCGGCGGTCCGGAGCATGTGCTCTGCGGCACCGTCCGAAAGGACGATGTCCTGGACCTTCAGCTCGACCAGCTGATCGTCGTGGCGCAGCGGCTCGCCGTCGATGTCGGTCTCGTAACCGAGCTCGCGGAAGTGGTCGGCGGTCACGTCGAGCTCCGCCGGCCTGACCGAGGTCACGGGCAGGTCCGTCATGTCGTAGCGGACCGTGCCGTCCTTGAACGAGGTGACGCCGTTTTTCGCGCGCAGGACGCCCTTCTCGATCGGTTCGGGCGTCTTGTTCGTCGAGGTGAGCCCCTTTACGCCCTTGAGGATCTCGAAGGCGGACTCGCGTTCGCCCGCGGACTCGAGCGCGGAGCGATAGGCGTCGTTGAGGTCGATCTCCCGGCGGGAGACCGCCGTCACCTCGCGTTCACAGCGGGGACACTCGACGCGGCCCGCCTCGTCGGGCTCGCACTCCGTGCCGCAGTCGCGGCACTCGTAGTACGGCTCGGTGTGGGACGTACAGTCGGGACAGCGATTTCGGAAGGTGTGGGTTCCGCAGTCCGGACACTCGCGGTCCGCGACGTCGAGCTCGAGTCGGCCACGGTGGCCCGAGTCGTCCATGAGCCGGGCGGCATCCGTGACGTTTCGCTGGGAGCCGCCGGCCTCGCCGATGGGAAAGAGCGTGTGGACGGCCGGCGAGAGATCGCGGCTCTCCGACTTCTCCGGGCGGCCCATCCGGTTGCCGATCCGGGTCGGCGCCCGCTCGCGCACCTCGAAGGGCGCGACCTCGTTGACGGCCTTCACGGCGTTCTCGCCGCCGTCCCACGATCGCGCCTCCGCGGAGAGGTCCTCCCACGTCCGTCGAAGTCCGTCGTCGACCCCGAGCGATCGGGCGAGGGGACGCCACTTCGGGATCCGAAGCGCGTCCGGCGTCCGCGAGTGCTCGACGAGCAGCGACTCGAGCGCCCCCGTCGTCGCCTCGGTGTGCTCGATCGCCAGGACGCCCTCGACGACCTCGCCGTCGGCGACGGCTCGCGCGAGCGTCTCGAAGTCCTCGACCGAGACGTCGTGCCAGAGGTAGGTGTACTCGGGGTGGAGGGGACAGTCGTACTCGGTGGCCCACGAGAGCGCCTCCTCGACGGTGGGGGACCCGAGGTCGACGTGCGGGTCGTCCGAGAGCGCCTGGACGTCGGCGCCGGCGGCCTCGAAGTCCTGTACCCACCACTCGAAGACGTAGGAAGCGGGCGCGAGCGGGTGGTTGTTCTCGACGAACTCGCCGTAGTTGACGAGATACTCGCCCAGATCGAGGACCTTCTCGACCCCGTTTCTGACCGCGAGCGCCTCCTCGGGGTCGTCGATCCGCCGGACGTCGCCGTTGGCGAGCCGAACGGTCGGCCCCTCGATCGAGTCGACGGGCACGACGCCGGCGGCCTTGCCGGGGCGTTCGGTCTTGATCTGCGTGCCGGTCGCGAGGAAGTCGTCGACGAGGTGCATCGTCGCCGGGTGGACGCCCGCGGTCGCGAATCCGTGGTTCCTCGCTCGGCCGTACCGGAGTCGAAACCCGCCGGACTCGGAGGGGTGTGAGAACACCGGCCGTCCGGCTATCAGATCGCGCAGGTACTTCGTGGCCGGGTCGACGCGGGCGGGACCGTCGGGCTCGCCGGCCCGATCGTCGGCGTCCGATCCGGGCTCCGCGGAAGCGTCCCCATCCGATCCCTCGATCTCGTGGTCGTCAGCCGTTCCGTCGCCGACCTCGCCGTCGTTCCCGTCCGGCCCGCCGTCGTCGTCCGTCGCGTCATCGCCTTCCTCGTCATCCGCCTTGATCGTCCCGTCGATCAGGTCCTGGAGCCAGGGCCAGTCGACCTCCTCGAGCTCGCGGGTGTACCGCTGGATCTTCGGGGCCTTCAGGGCGATCCCCTCGGCCATGACCAGACACATCCCGCCGCGCGAGGAGTTGGTGTCGACGCGTTCGAGGTCGCGGAAGCCGGAGACCTCCTCGTCGCCGGTGGCCTCGCCGTCGAGCATGATCGGCATGTGGTCGGCGATGAACTTCGTCTCCGCGTCCTTCGGCGTGTACTGGAGTCCGGTCTCCTTGTCGTAGAGGGCGACCTCCTCGGCGTAGCGTTCGACCTCCTCCGTTCGCGGACGGAACTCGTCGATTCCAAGGAGCGACCGCGCGTAGTCGGCCACGAGCACCGAAAGCGCCTGGGCCGTCCCGCCGGCCGAGCGGATCGGCCCGGCGTAATAGACGTTGACGAACTCGCTGCCGTCGTCGTTCTCGAGCAGCTCGACGCGGTCGATCCCCTCGATCGGGGCCGCGACGACTCCCTCCGTGAGCAGCGCGACCGCGGTCCGAACCGCGCCCTCGACCTTGCCGGCGCGCGAGTCGTAGTCCCCGACGGTCCCCTCGACGAAGTCGGTGACGAGCTCGAGGGCGGCCTCCTCGCGGGACATCTTCCCGTCGAGCTCGCGGACACGCTCCGCGACGCCGTCGATCCCGAGGATGTTCTCGACGCGGTCGGCCATGTCGCGCGCGACCGGGATCTCGATCTCCGTCTCGGGGTCGCGACCCTGTTCGCGTGCGGCCTCCGCGCGATCGAACGCCTCGTCCAGCCGCTCCTCGATGCGGGCGAAGTACCGCTCGTCGTCGGGACGCATCTCGGTCATCGAGGTCGACCTCCGCGGGTCAAAGCCACAGGTCGAGTCCCGTCGCCTCGTCGTGTTCGCGCACCAGCGGTTCCTCGAAGGTTCGCAGATGGACCTCACCCGAAAGGACCGTCGCGGCGTCGAGGTGGCCCGCGAGGGCCTGGCCGCTCTCGCGCGAGAGGACGGCGTGGGTGTGGGCGAAGACGTCGCCCTCGAGGCGGGCGACGTTCCCGAGGCAAGCGGCGACCTCGAGCGGCTCCTCGAAGGTGACGGATCGGTACTCGGCGGCCGCCTGGTCGTAGTACCAGACGTCGGCGTCCCGCACGGCGCCCACCGCCTGGAACCAGCCCGCCTCCGCGTCGACCTCGCGGGCCAGGTCCTCGATCTCCGAGCGCCAGTCCGCGTCCGTCTCGAGGCGGGCGAGATACTCCCCCGTCGACTCGACGGCTCGGTAACGCATACACGCACGTGAGGCGAGTGGCGTGCAAAAAGCTTCGCGTCGCGTTCGGGACGGCATCGGCCGGCGGCCGACGACAAGCAGCCGGCGGCCGACGACAAGCAACCGACGACCGACGATCGACGACCGACGACCGATGACAAGCGACAGGCGGACGGCGACCGGTTCCCCGTTCGATCCGTCAGTAGCGGGAGATACTCCCCAAAATAACGAATGGACAGAATACAAAATAATCTGAGGAGACACAGGAAGTCACCCTTCGCTGTACCGGATCGGGAGTGGCGGTTGACGGTGGAGAAATGGCGAGTATCCACATATATCGGAGGAATATGTGGGGATTTCGGTACGCTCGATCCGATGGCCGTGAATACTCGATATGAATAGAGAATCATTCCGATGTATGTTTGAATACATAGCTCATCTGTTGTGAAAACGGTCGTCGCGATCCGCCGATCGGAGGCTCCCAAGCGGAGGCCAACAAGGCGATCGACGGCGCCCCTCGAGACGCCTCTCGGCCCGAATTTGTTCAATATTGTGGAACGATCGGACGAGTGAGTCGAACAGTATCAACAGGTTTAATACTCCGCTGGGAACCTTATCGATCGTATGTCAGACGTACGGATCACCGACGTTGAGACGTATATCGTCGCGAACCCGTGGAAGCCGTGGGTGTTCGTCGAGCTGGAGACGGACGCCGGCGTCACCGGGCTCGCGGAGGCGACGACCCACGACAAGCCCCGGACGGTCGCGGCGGCGATCGACGAGATGTCGAAGTACTTCATCGGCGAGGACCCCTTCGACACCGAGAAGATCTGGCTCGAGATGTACCGCGACGAGTGGTTCTCGCGGAACGTGGTCAACACGACCGTCTGTTCGGCGGTCGACATGGCCTGCTGGGACATCAAGGGCAAGCTGCTCGACGAGCCGGTCTACGACCTGCTCGGCGGGCAGGTTCACGGCGACGAGCTTCGCGCGTACGCGAACGGATGGTACACCGACACCGAGGGCGAGCCGGAGGGCTTCGCCGAGGCGGCGGAGCGGGTCGTCGACGACGGCTACGACGCCATGAAGTTCGACCCGTTCGGGACCGCCTGGCAGTCCATGTCCCGAAAGGACATGAACCACTCCGTCGACATCGTCCGGGCCGTCCGCGAGGCGGTCGGTCCCGACGTCGACCTCCTCATCGAGTGTCACGGCCGCTTCTCGGCCGGCCAGGCCGTCGACATCGCGCAGAAGCTCGACGAGTTCGACCCGACGTGGTTCGAGGAGCCGTGTCCCCCGGACTCCTTCAACAGCCTCGCCGAGGTCGCCGACAAGTCGCCGATCCCGGTCGCGACCGGCGAGCGGCACATGACGAAACACGACTTCTTCGAGCTCGTCACCCGGACGGACATCGACGTCTTCCAGCCCGACCTCATGAACACCGGCGGCATCACGGAGGGCAAGAAGATCGCCGGGCTCGCCGAGGCCGACCACGTCGACATCGCGCCGCACAACCCGCAGGGTCCGGTTGCCGGGGCGATCTACTCCCACTTCTGTACGTCCATCCCGAACTTCCGCATCCAGGAGATGTTCCAGACCTACGACGTCGACTGGGTCGACGATCTCCTCGTCGATCCCCTCGAGGTCGAGGACGGCTACGTGCAGGTCCCCGACGGTCCCGGCTTCGGCATCGAGCTGAACCACGACGTCGTCGAGGAGCACGCCTACACCGAGGACGCGGTCCACACGATCAACCTCTTCGAGAAGGACTGGGAAAAGCGCGAAGTCGACCGCCGATAGCGTCATCGGAGCGGCCTTCTCGACGCTCGACCGGAGGCTGATCTTCCAACGATCGAGGGAATGCGACCGTCGATCGCGTGGAAACCCTTTTGCGAACCGCCGGCGATCTGACGGTATGTCACTCGCCGACTGGATGCGCGGCTACGACGCCCGCGACTGGCAGACGACGACCGAGGGGACCGTCAGGTACGCCCTCGTCGGGCTCGGGTGGTGGACCACGGACGTCGCGATGCCGGCCATCGAGGAGTCGACGCTCGGCGAGACCACCGTGCTCGTAAGCGGCGACGCCGAGAAGGCCGACCGGCTGGCCGAGCGCCACGACGTCGCCCACGGGATCACCTACGACCAGTATCACGACGGGGTCGCCGTCGACGCCTACGACGCGGTCTACGTGGCGACGCCGAACGCCTTCCACCGCGAGTACGCCGAGACGGCCGCGGAGCTTGGCAAGGGCGTCCTCTGTGAGAAGCCGATGGAGGCGACGGTCGAGCGGGCCGAGGGACTCGTCGAGGCGTGCGAACGGGCCGACGTCCCGCTCATGATCGCCTACCGCATGCAGACCGAGCCGGCGGTCAGGCGCGCGCGCGAACTCATCGAGGAGGGACTCATCGGCGAGCCCGTCCAGGCGTACGGCGACAACACCCAGCCGCTCCTCGAGATGATCCCCGACGCCGACCAGTGGCGGCTCACCCCCGACCTGACCGGATACGGGACCTCGGTGATGGATCTCGGCATCTACTCGATCAACACGACGCGATACCTCCTCGATCGCGACCCGGTCTCCGTGCAGGCGAACATGGCGTCGAACCATCCGGCCTTCGAGGGGCTCGACGACGAGCGCTCCGCGTTCATCATGGCCTTCGAGGACGACGTGCAGTTCGTCTCGACCGCCTCACAGAACGCACATCAGGACACCCAGCTCAAGATCACGGGCACCGACGGGCAGATCGAGCTTCGTCCCGCGTTCCACGGCGAGGCGGCCCTCCACGTCGCCGCCGGCGACCTCGAACTCGACGTCGCCCACGGGACGAGCGACGAGGTCGACGAGATGCGCGAGGAGTTCGACTACTTCGCCGACCGCGTGCTCACGGGCGCCGAGATCGAACCCGACGGTCGCCACGGGCTCCGGGACCTGGAGATCGTCGAGGCGCTCCACCGGTCGGCGGCGAGCGGCGAGGCGATCGACGTCGAGCGGTAGTTCCCGTCGGTCGAACGCCGGGTCGCGGCCGTGTCGGCGAGCGGCCAGTCAGTTCGCGTCGGTATCGGCGATCAGCCCACGCCGACGATCAGTTCGCGTCCGTGTTCACGTCGTCGGCGAGCGACCCGAGGTGTTCCGTACAGAGGCCGACGTCGACGCCGAGGGTCACGTACTGGACGCCGGCGTCGATCCACCGGTTCGCGATCTCGGGGGTGTCGGCGAAGGCGCCGACCACGGTGTTCGCCTCGGCGGCGCGGTCACAGACCTCCGTCATCAGCGACTCGACCTTCTCGTGGGTCACCTGTCCGGGGATGCCGAGCGACTGCGAGAGGTCGTAGGGGCCGAGGAAGACGGCGTCGAGCCCCTCCACGGAGAGGATCTCCTCGATGTTCTCGACGCCGCGTTCGCCCTCGACTTGGACCATGAGGAAGACCTCCTCGTTCTGGTCGTCGGTGTAGGTCTCGCTGCCCCAGTAGTCGCCGGCCCGGACGTACTGCGAGAGGCCGCGGCTGCCGATGGGGTCGTACCGGGCGGCATCGACGGCGCGTTGGGCCTCCTCGCGCGTCTCCACCTGGGGGACCTGGACGCCGGCGGTGCCGATGTCGAGGGCGCGTTGGATCTCCGCCTCGCTGTTCGTCCGGACCCGAACCATGGGCGCGACGCCGCGGTTCTGTGCCGCCGCCGCGAGATCGAGGGTCGTCTCGGCGGTGAGCGGACCGTGTTCCTGGTCGTATATGACGTAGTCCATTCCGGCCACGCCGATCATCTCCGAGACCATCGCGGAATCGAGGAGCTGGAAGGTCCCCACGACCGTCTCCCCGTCGAGGAGCCGCTGTCGGAAGTTCGTCTTCGGCATACAACGAGGTGTCGCTCGTTGCTATAAAATTCTTCCCGTCCCGGGGAAAGGCGGGGCGAGGACGGGGATCCGGACCGGCGACGGAAACGAATTACGCCGCGATGGAAAGACATATTCAGATGGGTTCGAACCTTGAACGTATGGCACGAGTACGGTTCCGTGACCCGGCTGGAACGATCCGAAGCGGCACATGGAACGACGACGGCATCGAGTTCGGCGAGGAGACCTACGACCCCGAGGAGGTCGACGTCCTCTCGCCGACCGAACCCTCGAAGATCGTCTGTGTCGGCCTGAACTACGAGCGGCACGCCGAGGAGGAGGGCATGGACATCCCCGATCGCCCCCTGCTCTTCTTGAAGCCGCCGAACGCCGTCTCCGGCCACGGCGACACGATCACGCTTCCCGAGGGGAAGGAGGACGTCGAACACGAGGTCGAACTCGCCGTGGTCATCGGCGAGCAGTGTCGCAACGTGAGCGCCGACGACGCCGAGGACGTCATCGCGGGCTACACCATCGCGAACGACGTCTCCAACCGCGACGACCAGCACATCGAGCAGAACTGGATCCGCGGAAAGGCGTTCGACAACTCCTGTCCGCTCGGTCCCGTCCTGGCCGAGGACGTTCCCGAACACGCCGACGTCGAACTTCGCGTCAACGGGGAGGTCCGCCAGTCCTCGAACACCGAGGAGTTCATCTTCTCCGTCCCGGAGATCATCGAGGAGATCACCGAATACATGACCCTCGAGGAGGGCGACGTCATCATCACGGGCACCCCCGCCGGCGTCGACGACCTCGAGGACGGCGACCACGTGGAGATCGAGATCGAGGGCATCGGCACCCTCGAACACGACGTCGAGCGGTAATTCTGCCACCCCGAGAGCTATATATCGGCGCGAGATAGTACGAATCGACTCGGTCGGCCGACGGCCGGCCGCGACGGGAACCAGAATGAAGGCGATCGTACAAACCGGAGCCGAGACGGTCGAACTGCAGGACCGCGAGCGCCCGACGCCCGCCCCGGACGAGGTCCTGGTGCGCGTCCACACCGCCGGGATCTGCGGGAGCGACGCGCACGCGTACAAATACGACGAGGAGTACCACTGGGTGCCCATCCCCCGGGTCATGGGCCACGAGTACGCCGGCACCGTCGAGGCCGTCGGGGACGACGTCACGAGCTTCCGTCCGGGCGAAACGGTGACCGAGGAGCCGGTCCACGACTGCGGGGAGTGCTTCCAGTGTCGAAACGGGCAGTCGAACGTGTGTCAAAACTTCGACATTACCGGCATGCACCGGGACGGCGCGTACGCGGAGTACGTGTGCGTCCCGCCGGAGCACCTCCATCGCGTCCCGGAGACCGTTCCGCTTCGTGCGGCCGCGCTCACCGAGCCGACGAGCATCGCGGCGCGTGCCGTCCTCACGCGATCCTCGGTCGAACCGGGTGACGACGTTCTGGTCCAGGGCCCGGGTCCGATCGGCGTCCTGACCGCGGCGATCGCGGACTCGATCGGCGCGGACGTCGTCGTCTCCGGGCTCGGACGCGATACGGCGGCCCGCCTGCCGCTCGTTTCGGATCTGGGAATCGACACGGTCAACGTCGAGGAGACGTCGCTCGAGGGGGTCGCCGACGAGCGAACCAGAGGCGGCGGCTTCGACCGGATCTTCGATGCGACCGGGCACCGTTCGGGGATCGAGACCGGGATCGAGCACGTGCGCAAGGGCGGCGAGATCGTGATGGTCGGGATCCCGAACGGTCCGAGCACCGTCTCGCTCGCCGGGGCGGTCCGCGGGGAGGTGACCGTGGAGACCTCCTACGGGTCGACGTGGCGGAACTTCGAGCAGGCGCTTCGACTACTCGAGGACGGCTCGGTCGACGCCGAAGCGATCGTGGACGACGGCTTTTCGGTGGAGGACCCCACCGCCGCGTTCGAGGCGTTCCTCGCCTCCGAGACCTGCAAGCCCGTCTTCACCTTCGACGGGTAGCGCCGATCGCGATCGGTCGGAGCGTCGAGGGACCTACGAATAGGTCACGTTGAGCTCGATCACGTTGACCGTCTCGAGCACCTTGTTCGGGAGCGTCTCCCGGAATCGGTCGCCCTGGATCCGGTTCGAGGGGCCGGAGACGCTGATCGACCCGAGCACCCGGTCGTCGTTGCTGAGGATCGGGGCGGCGACGCATCGGAGCCCCTCGATCCGCTCCTCGTCGTCGAGGGCGTACCCGCACTCGCGAATGCGTTCGAGCTGCTCTTCGAGCTCCTCGCGACTCGTCACGGTGTTCGGCGTGACGGGCTCGAAGCCCGCCTCCTCGAGGATCGAGTCGACCCGGGACTCGGGGAGGTGTGCGAGGATGCACTTGCCGAGCGCGGTACAGTGAAGCGGGACGCTGGTGCCGACGTGCGCTTCGACCTGAACCGCTCGCGAGCCCTGTGCGCGCTGGAGGTAGGTCCCGGTGCCGTGCTCCTCGACGAGCAGGTTCGCGAGCTCCGTCGTCTCCTCGGCGAGCCGTTCGACCTCGGGTTTGGCGATCTCGTAGATCTTCCGTCTGTTCCGGACGTACGCGCCCAGTCCGAGGAATCGGACGCCGACGTGATACTGGCCGTCCTCCTTCGTGAGATAGCCCATCTCCTCGAGCGTACTGAGGTAGTTGTGCGCGGTGCTCTTTGGAACGTCGAGGTGGGAGGCGAGCTCCGAGACCCCGGCTCCGTCGAGGTCCTGCAGCGACTCGACGATGTCGAATGCCGTCCGAACCGAGCCGATCCGGTTTCGTGCCGTGTTTCCCATGACTCGACGTTACGGCGCGCCGGCAAAAATCTTACCACATTGTCGAACGGACGTCCGGACGAAGCGGATCCGCCAGCGACGACCACCGTCCGAGCCAAAGGGATCGACGGAGCGCTCATCGGGTCTCCATCACGGGATCACGGATCTGGACGGGGACGGAAGCGAACGAACTGGAGTTGGAACACGGACACCGCGGGATCCGATATCGTTCAGAACTACCGAACGCCACGACCGAACGTCGATCGCTACGCCGACCCGAACTTACATCCGTATTCGTGTAACTCGAATTGGAGCCCTCAAGCGATGGTCGATACAGGCGTCAATTGACAGTTTTGGATGAATGACGGAATTCGTAATTATCGAGATCCGAATCAGAGTGATTCCTACGGACGCGATCGGGACGGAATATCAGCGGTGGTCGAATACTCGGAGAATGGAACCAATGAACGGCGAATCGCCGATCGAACGTCGGACCGGTCCGGATCGAATCAATCGGAAGTCCGAAACGTAACGTTCCGATCGTTTTCTCGGAATAGACAGGTATCCGACAGTCTATCTACCGTGCTCACTCCCCGCGGAGGTGGCCGGGGTTCCACTCGCCCTCGAACTCCTCGTGGAGGAAGGGCTTCGCGTCGTCGCCGGCGTAGGTGCCGACGATCTGGCCGCTTCCCTCGAGGTGGTACTTGTAGGTGGTGAGTCCCTCGAGGCCCACCGGACCGCGGGCGTGGGTCTTGCCCGTGCTGATCCCGACCTCGGCTCCGAGTCCGAACCGGTAGCCGTCGCTAAAGCGCGTCGAGGCGTTGTGGAACACGCTCGCGGAGTCGATGCTCCGCATGAACGTGCTGGCGCGACCCGCGTCCTCGGTCACGATGGACTCCGTGTGTTTCGATCCGTAATCGTTGACGTGATCGATCGCCGCCTCGAGCGAGTCGACGACGCGGACGGACAACACGAGGTCCCCGTACTCGCTCGACCAGTCCGACTCGGTCGCGGCGTCCATCTCGACGATCGACCGGGCCGTCTCGTCGCCCCGGAGCTCGACGCCCGCCTCGCGGTAGCGTTCCGCGACGGCAGGCAGGAACTCCTCGGCCACCGCCTCGTGGACGAGAAGGGTCTCGACGGCGTTGCAGACGGCCGGATACTGGACCTTCGCGTCGTAGGCGATCTCCGTCGCCATCTCGAGGTCGGCCTCGCGGTCGACGAACACGTGACAGACGCCCTCGGTGTGGCCGAGGACCGGGATGCTCGTGTTGTCCTGGATGTAGCTCACGAACGCCGAGCTGCCCCGCGGCATGAGGAGGTCGATCTCGTCGTCCATCCCGAGCATCGTGTCGACGTCCTCGCGCGCCTCGACGAGCTGTGCCCAGCCGTCGGGGACTTCCGGGGTGGCCTCCCGGATGATCTCATAGAGCACGCGGTTCGACTCGCTCGCCTCGCTTCCGCCCTTCAGGATCACGGCGTTGCCCGACTTGAGACTCAACGCGGCGATCTGGACGAGCGCGTCCGGCCGGGACTCGAAGACGGTGCCGATGACGCCGATGGGGACGGAGACCTTGTACAGCTCCAGTCCGGAATCGAGCCGCCTCGACTCGAGGGTCCGATCGAGGGGGTCGTCCTGGCCGGCGACGCTTCGGACCATCTCCGCGATGTCCTCGAGCTTCGAGGGGGACAACTCGAGGCGGTCGACGAGCGCACGGGTGTACTCGCCCTCGGCAAGGCGCGCTTCGGCCTCCTCGACGTCGACCGCGTTGGCCTCGAGGATCCGATCGCGTTCGGACTCGATGGCGTCCGCGACGTCGTGAAGCGCCGCGTTCCGTTCGTCCTCGGACAGCTTCGCCAGCTCGAGGGCCGCGGACTGTGCCTCCGAAACCTTCGTCTCCGTTGATGTTCCGGTCACCATCGTTTCCGTGGATTTCTCAGTCATCGTGATCTCCGTTTACGGGGATGAATACGGTTCCGACGGGCTTGCCGGTGGCGATCCGATCGAGCACGTCCGGCTCGTCCGACCGGGCGATGATCGCCGGGATGCCGTGCTCGCTCGCGGTGCGGGCGCCCTGGACCTTGGTTCGGATGCCGCCGAAGCCGTCGGAGGCGCTCTCGTCGATGATCGACTCCACCTCGGCGTAGTTGCGGCCGACCGCCTCGATGCGTTCCGCCTCGGGGTCCTCCTTGGGGTTGCCCGTGTAGACGCCGCCGACGTCGGTGAGCGTGACGAGGAGATCGACGTCGACGCCGATGGCGATGGACGACGAGAGCATGTCGTTGTCGCCGATCCGGATCTCCTCGGTCGCGACCGCGTCGTTCTCGTTGATGATCGGGACGACGTCCCACTCGAGGAGCGTCTCGATCGTGTTGCGGAAGTTGGTGAACCGCTCCGGGTTTTCGAGGTCGTGTTCGGTGACGAGCAGCTGTGCCACCGTCTCGTCGTACCGCTCGAAGCTCTCGGTGTAGCGGCGCATGAGGTGGCTCTGGCCGATCGTCGACAGCGCCTGCGACTCCTCTATGGTTCCGCCGGTCCGGCCGATGCGGCCCTGTCCGGCGCCGATGGCGCCCGAGGAGACGACCACGACGTCCTTGTCGCGGTCGATCAGCGAGGCGATGCCGTCGACGAACGCGTCCAGCTTCTCGTCGTCGAGATTCGACTCGTCGTCGGTGAGCGAGTTCGTTCCGGCCTTGACGACGACGCGGTCGGCGTTCGCGGCGAGGCGTCGAGTTCGGTCGACCGCGTCGGTCTCTACCGCCTCAATCATGCTCGAACTCCTCGGCCAACTCCCTGGAGCGTCTGGCGGCCGCCGCGAGCGCGTCGCCGGTCTCCGCCTCGAGGTCGCTGTCCCAGAGGACCTCCATGCCCTCGATCGTCGTGCCGTTCGGCGAACAGACCGCGTCGATCAGCTCGTCGACGCTCCGGTCGGACCGGAGGACGGTCTCGGCGGCGCCCTTCACCGTCTGGGCCGCGAGCACCTCGGCGTCCTCGTCGTCGAGGCCCTCCTCGACGGCGGCGCGCTTCATGGCCTGCAAAAAGTAGAAGACGAAGGCGGGACCGCTCCCGTTGAGGGCGGTCGCCACGTCCATGTGCTCCTCGTCGATCTCGACGAACTCGCCGAGGTCCGCGAGGAGGGCACGCACGCCTTCGTCGACCTCGTCCCAGGCGACCGCGGCCGCCATGTCGGCGGTCTCGGCCGCGAGGTTCGGCATGATGCGAACCACGGTGGCGTCGGTGTGCGCGTTGACGAAGTCGATCGGCACGCCCGCGGCGACGGTGACGAGCGTCTGATCGGCGGACAGCTCGAGGGATTCGAGCACGGTTTCGACGATGTCCGGCTTGACCGCGACGACGACCACCTCGGAGGTCGCCGCCTCCTCGATGTCCGAGGTGGTCCGTTCACAGTACGAAGCGACCCGTTCGAGGGCGCTCTCGTCGATGTCGTAGGCCGTGACGTCGTGGTTCCCCGCCTTCGCCAGTCCGGTGATGAGGGCGCTTCCGAGGTTCCCGCATCCGATGATGGTTACGTCGACCATTGTTCCGTCTCTACCACGTAGATGTGGCGAGGGGGATATACAGACGTTGGTTTGACCCCGACGTCGCGCCCTCGAGCGCAACTCGGCGGTGGAGGACATCGAACGGTCACACGCCGAGCGAGGGACGGATCCATCGTCGACGTGTGTTGATATCGCGATATGTACTATAGAAGATCGGATCGATCGACGAGATCGGGAACAACGGGGACGACGGAACGAGAGGAGACGCGAAAGCGACGAGGGTTCCGATCGTCCCGGCGTTTCGACCGAACCGAGAAGGGTAGCAACCGACCGTGGATCCGGTGAGCGGTGGAGTTCGTTCGAACGGGCCGTGAGACGGGGCGATAGCGATACCTCCGCTTCAGCGCGGGAGGGTCACATGTCGTTGGAGTGGGTGAATCGCGATCGCTGAGGCCGACGATGCTCGCGATCGAAGAGTCGTCGTGAGGACCGAACCGTTCCACCGATCGCCGTATCACGAGTCGGCCGACGGTGCAAGCGAGCTCGCGGGACTGATCGCTCGCCCGTGAACGATGCCTCCCGATCACGGTGGATCGCCGCGATCGAGTTCGATCGGCATCGATAAACTGCATAGAACGATACAGAATGATCCGGGGACGGGGCGAGACGTGGCTCCCGCCGTCCTGTCCGCGAGCATGGTCGACCCCAGATCACTTTCACGACAGTTCAACTAGTGTACACCGTCCAACGAGAAATATCGGCCATTATCGCCATTGAATCGGTATCTGAAGAACGCAGTATTTCCTCCTCGAAGAGTTTAATTGAATAGTCGCTCAACTAATTCGTGATGGCACAAGCAACGAGGCGGCTTCGTCGGTACCTCGAGGACGAACTCGACGAGTGCCGTAGCGAGGACGTCGATCGGCGCCTCGACGAGCTCGAGACGTTGGAGACGGCGTTCGGATCCGATCGGGCGACCGCGGAGCTCGAGGTGCTCGCCGCGCTCGCCAACGAGACGCGCTACACGCTCGTGCGCGTGCTCGCGGCCGCGGACGAGGAACTGTGCGTGTGCGAGCTCCAGGCGTTCGTCGACGTCACCGAGAGCGGGCTCAGTCACGCGCTCTCGCGGCTGGTCGATGCGGGACTCGTCGACGCCAGGAAGGACGGCCGCTGGCGGATGTATCGGGCGACCAACCGCGCGGTCGCGATCGTGACGGTCCTGGAGGGAAGCGTGAGCGTCGATGAGTGAGCTCACACACGACCACGGGCCGAGCTGCGAGTGTCCGGACTGTGGGGACCCGCGCTCGATGGACGTTCTCGACAAGTATCTCACCGTCTGGATCTTCGGCGCGATGGCCGTCGGCATCGGACTCGGCACCGTCGCGCCGTCGGTGACCCGGCCGATCCGGGAGCTCCACCTCGTGGAGATCGGGCTCATCCTCATGATGTACCCGCCGCTGGCGAAGGTGGACTACGGCCGGCTCCCGGCCGTCTTCAGGAACGTGAGGGTGTTGGGGCTGAGTCTGGTTCAGAACTGGCTGATCGGGCCGACGGTGATGTTCGCCCTGGCGGTCGTGTTCTTCGGCGGTCTCGTCCCCGGCCTCCCCGCCCGCCCGGAGTTCTTCCTCGGACTGGTGTTCATCGGGATGGCCCGGTGTATCGCGATGGTGCTGGTCTGGAACGAGCTCGCCGACGGCTCCTCGGAGTACGCCGCGGGGCTCGTCGCGTTCAACAGCGTCTTCCAGATCGTCACCTACGGCGTGTACGTGTGGTTCTTCGCCCTGTTCCTCCCGCCGCTTTTCGGGATGGAGACGCTCGTCGCCGGGATCTCCGAGTTCGGCGTCACGCCGATGCAGGTCTTTCGGGCGATCGCCGTCTTCCTCGGCATTCCCTTCGCTGCCGGGATCCTCTCGCGATACGTCGGGACGCGAACGAAGGGCGTCGAGTGGTACGAGGAGTCCTTCGAGCCGCGGATCAGCCCGTTGACGCTCGTCGCGTTGCTGTTTACGGTGATCGTGATGTTCGCGATGCAGGGCGAACGCATCGTCGGCCAGCCCAGCGACATCCTGGAGATCGCCGTGCCGCTTGCGATCTACTTCGTCGTGATGTTCCTCGTCAGCTTCTGGATGGGCCGGGAGGTCGGCGCCGACTACTCGACGACGACCGCCATCGGCTTCACCGCCGCCTCGAACAACTTCGAGCTCGCGATCGCGGTCGCAGTCGCCGTCTTCGGCGTCGGCTCCGAGATCGCGTTCGCGACCGTCGTCGGGCCGCTCATCGAGGTGCCCGTCCTCCTGGGACTCGTGAACGTCGCGTTGTACTTCCAGGATCGATACGACTGGACCGGCCAGACGACCGGACGCCTCGACGGGTCGGCCGAATCGACGACGACCGACGACTGAACGACGACCGAGAACTGACGCAGATCGCCCACGACCATCGGACACACGACCGGATCGACCACCGAACACCCGACGATCGAACACCGAACACCCGGCGATCGAACACCCGACACGACACCATGTCCACCGACACCGAACCCACCGACACCGAACCGACGGAGACCGACACCGAACCGATCCGAATCGCCTTCATGTGCGTCCAGAACGCCGGGCGATCGCAGATGTCCACCGCCTTCGCCGAACGCGAGCGCGAGCGTCGCGGGCTCTCGGACCGCGTCGAGATCGTGACCGGCGGGACCGACCCGGCCGAATCGGTCCACGAGGAGGTGATCGAGGTCATGACCGAGGAGGGGTTCGACCTCTCGGATCGGACGCCGCGCGCGATCACCCTCGAGGAGCTCCGGTCGTGTGACTACGTCGCCACGATGGGCTGTTCGACGCTCGACGTCGGCGACGTCGGCGCGGACGTCGACGTTCGCGACTGGGCGCTTTCGGACCCCGAGGGAGAGGGGATCGACGGGGTGCGCGACATTCGCGAGGAGATCGAGGGGCGCGTGGCCGCCCTGTTCGACGAGATCGAGAACGCGATGGCGGCGAACGGGAGCTGAGGAGGACGCGAGCTGAGGCGGAGTGCGATCGGCGACCCCGCGATTCAAGAGCGTGGCCCGCGGATCGGCTCGCGTGAGAAACGAAACGACCGGCCGCGGCGAGGCGGTCCTCTCGGAGGACGGCGTCGAGTTCGACGCACGCGACGCCGCGCTGCTGCGGGCGATCGATCGGACCGGGTCGACCGCGAGCGCCGCCGCCGAACTGGAGCGCTCTCGGGCACGCGCGCTCACCCGTATCGAGACGCTCGAGTCGGCCTTCGGCGACCTCGTCGAGCGGACGCGGGGCGGCCGGGGCGGCGGCGGGAGCCGGTTGACCGAAACTGCAGACGCGCTGTTGGCCCGGTACGACCGGCTACACGCCGCGTTGACGGCGGCGGCACGGGCCCCGGAGACGGTGATCGAGGGTTCCGTGACCGGAACGGACGGCGAGATCCTCACGGTCGAGACGCCGATCGGCGAGGTTCGCGGCCTCGGCGCGGACGCGGCCGTGGACGACCGCGTCCAGTTGCGGATCGGCGCGGACGCGGTGACGCTTTCCGCGCTCGAGGAGACGCCGACGCCCGAGGCGACGAGCGCGAGAAACAGGATCGAGGGGACCGTGGCGGCCGTCGAGCGGGGAGAGACGATCCGGACGGTTCACGTCGACGCCGGGGAGGTCACGTTTCGGGTGCTCGTCACCGCAGAGAGCGTCTCGCGGCTGGATCTCTCGTCCGGACGGCGGATCGGGCTCACCTGGAAGGCGACGGCGACCCGCGTGGTTCCGCTTCGGCCGTGACTCCCGAGGAGGTGAACGGAGCGGAGAAGGGGGGAGTCACATCCGGAGCATCTGGGCGTGGCGCGTCCCCTCGAACTCGAGGACGGTCTCCTCGTCGACGAGGCCGGCCTCCACGGCCACGCCGACGGCCTCCTCGCCGACGAGGTTCGCGACCTGGGCGCGACGGAGTCCGGCGACGACCTCCTCGTCGGTCGCCTCGACGGCGTCGGGACCGCCGTAGAACTCCTCTTCGACCGTGAGCGTCGCGACTCCGTTCTCGAAGGTCTCGCCGAGACAGTCGGCATCACAGACGGAGACGAGAAGTCCCTTCGGCGTGTCGCGCTCGCGGAGGAGCATCTACAGGCCTCCGAACTCCGAGTCGAGTCCGCCCGCGCCGCCGCCACCTCGAGCGCCCTCTCCGGGGGCTCGCCCGCCGTGTTCGTCGACCATCTCCCGTTCGCGCTCCTCGCGCAGCTCCTCCGCCTGTTCGGCCACCTCCTCGGCCTCCTCGTGGTCGCCGGCCTTCTCGAGCGCGCGGGCCTTCTCCTCGAGGACGTCCGCGTTCCGGTGGCCGAGACGGATCGCGTTGTCGAAGGCGGTGACCGCGTCCTCGGCGAGCCCCCGCTCGAGCAGGAAGAATCCGCGGTTGTACCACCCCTGGGCGAACCGGGGATCGACCTCCACGGCGCGTTCGGCGTGTTCGAGCGCCTCCTCGTGGCGGCCGAACTCCCAGAGCGCGTACGCGAGGTTGGTCTCGGCCGTCGCCGCGTGCTCGGAGTCGTCGTCGATCCGTAACGCCTCCTCGTAGGCGCCGATCGCCCGGTCGTACTCCTCGAGTTCGGCGTGGGCGGCGCCCTTGTTGACGAGCGCCTCCTGGGCCTCGAGGGAGTCGTCCTCGGCGAACATCACGGCCCGCTCGAGGGTCTCCGTGGCCTCCTCGAAGCGGTTGATCCCCATGTAGGAGAGCCCGACGTCGACGAGCTGTTCGACGTCGACCTGGTCGTCGGCGATGTTCCGCCGGTCGAGCTCGTCGGTGATGACGCGTGTGTCGACGGGGTCGACCGCGGTCGGGTCGGCCTTCAGCTCGGGCGGATCGAGGGTGAACTCCTCGTAGTCCTCGTCGAGCCCCTGTCCCGAGGAGAACTCGTGGCCCTGATCGTCCGGCGTGTCGGTCATATGCTTCGATTTGGCGGTCGTCGCGGGTAAGGGTTACGTCCGCGGGGGAGTCGGCGTCTGAGACGACGAGGTCGGACGGGGGAGTACGGGAGCCGCAACGGCGGTCGGCGATCGATTTTTGCGGATTCGTCCCGACCGTCCGGACGAATGCGCGCGTTCTTCGCGATCGATCTTCCGGACGAGCTGGCCGACGGGATCTCGGACGTGCAAGACGGCCTTCGGGGTGCGGCGGGGTTACGATTCACGGATCCCGAACAGGCGCACGTGACGCTCGCGTTCCTCGGCGACGTGCCGGAGGAAACAACGGGGACGGAAACCGGCGCGAGCGACGAGCCGACCCCGAAGGGCGACGTCGACGCCGCGATCGAGGCCGGGCGTCGAGCGGTCGAGGAGGCGGACGTCGAGCCGTTCACGGTGGGGGTGGGCGGGCTCGGCGTCTTCCCGTCGATGGAGTACATCAGCGTCGTCTGGGCCGGAGTCGACGATGGGGCCGCCGAGCTGGCGCGGCTCCACGAGACGCTCGAGGAGCGAACCGCGGCGCTCGGCTACGAGCCGGACGACCACGAGTTCACCCCGCACGTCACCCTGGCGCGGATGAACGACGCGCGTGGGAAGGACCTGGTCCAGCGGGTCGTCCGAGAGCGCGATCCCGACGTCGGGACGTTCACCGCGGAGGCGGTGCGGCTGAAGCGGTCGCGACTCACGTCCGACGGGCCCGTCTACGAGACGGTCGAGTCGTTCCCGCTTTCGGGGTGACCGATCCTCGCTGACGGGACATCGACTCCCGCTCTCCGGGTGATCCCCCTGCTCTCGATCCGTGATATCACGGGACACGAACGCCGCGCTCGATGAAAAAGGATTAACCACGACCCGAGGAGTTCTACACGTATGAACGTCCTCGTGACGGATCCGATCGCGGACGCGGGCCTCGATCGACTCCGGGAGGCGGGCTATGAGGTACAGACGGCCTACGACGTCGACGGCGGCGAGGAGCTGTACGAGGCCATCGCCGACGCGAACGCGCTGATCGTTCGGTCCGGCACCGAGGTCACCCGCGAGGTCTTCGAGGCCGCGGAGGAGCTCGTCATCGTCGGGCGCGCGGGCATCGGCGTCGACAACATCGACATCGAGGCCGCGACCGATCACGGCGTCATCGTCGCCAACGCCCCGGAGGGGAACGTCCGGGCCGCCGCCGAACACACCGTGGCGATGACCTTCGCGGTCGCACGCTCCATCCCGCAGGCCCACGGCCGGCTGAAGGGCGGCGAGTGGGCGAAAGGCGAGTACCTCGGCGCGGAGGTCAACAACAAGACGCTCACCATCGTCGGGCTCGGCCGCGTCGGCCAGGAGGTCGCAAAGCGTCTCGACTCGCTCGGGATGGATCTCGTCGTCTACGACCCCTACATCTCCGAGGAGCGCGCGGACCGCCTCGGCGCCGAGCTGGTCGAGGACCTCCACGACGCGCTGGCCCGCGGCGACTTCGCGACGGTCCACACCCCGCTTTTGCCCGAGACCGAGGGCATGATCGGCGAGGAGGAGCTCGCCCAGCTCGAGGGAGGGTACCTCATCAACTGCGCCCGCGGCGGGATCGTCGACGAGGACGCCCTCGCGGTCGCGGTCTCGGACGGGACGCTCGCCGGCGCCGCGCTCGACTCGTTCGCGAGCGAGCCGCTTCCGGAGGACTCGCCGCTTTTGGACGTCGACGACGTCGTCTTGACCCCGCACCTCGGCGCCTCGACCGAGGCCGCCCAGGAGAACGTCGCGACCGACACCGCGGACGCCGTGATCGCGGCGTTCAACGACGAGCCGGTGCTCAACGCGCTGAACGCACCTTCTGTCGACGAGACCGCCTTCCCGCGCATCGAGCCGTACATCGACCTCGCGGAGACGGCCGGCAAGGTCGCAGCACAGCTGCTCGACCAGCGCATCGAGTCGGTCGAGGTGACCTACGAGGGTGACATCGCCGCCGAGGAGGTCGACCTCGTGACCGCCTCCGCGTTGAAGGGCGTCTTCGAGCCCCTCGAGTGGCAGGTCAACGCGGTCAACGCGCCACAGCTCGCCGAGGACCGCGGAATCGACGTCGTGGAGTCGAAGACGCGCCAGAGCGAGGACTTCCAGAGCCTCGTCCGCGTCACCGTGGCCGACGGCGACGAGGAGCTGTCCGTCGAGGGGACGCTCTTCGCCGGCGACGACCCGCGGATCGTTCGCATCGACGGCTATCGCGTCGACGCCGTCCCGTACGGCCACATGCTCGTCGCGCGAAACTACGACGAGCCGGGCGTGATCGGCCTCATCGGGACCGTCCTCGGCGACCACGACGTGAACATCGCCGGGATGTTCAACGCCCGCGAGGTGTACGGCGGCGAGGCGATCACCGTCTACAACCTCGACCAGGACGTCCCCGACGCGGCCGTCGAGGACCTCCTCGCGGACGACCGGATCATCGAGGTCACGGAGATCACCCTCGACGAGGCGAACGGTCGCGAGCAGGAGTAGGCGAAAGCGTCGTGTGGCCGGATCCGTGACGGTTCGGCCGAGCGATCCGCAGTCGCTGACCCGATCGAGAGCGGCGCCCGTCCGACGCGGCGATCAGCCTTACAACAGTTCGAGCACCGCGTCGACGTCGTTGGCCACGGGTTCCGGGTCGTTTCCGGCCTCGTAGGCCGCATCGGGGTCCTTCAGCAGGTGGCCGGTGGTGAGACAGACGACGTCCTCGTCGTCGTCGACGACGCCCTCGCGGCGGAGCTTCCGGAGTCCGGCGACGCTGGCCGCGGAGGCGGGTTCGACGCCGACGCCCTCGTTCGCGAGCGCGCGCTGGGCGTCGGTGATCTCCTCGTCCGCGACGGCGACGGCGGTGCCGTCGGTGTTTCGGATCCCGGGCAGCGCCTTCGGGGCGTTGACGGGGTTGCCGATCCGGATGGCGGTCGCGCGGGTCTCGACGTCCTCCCAGCGGCGAATCGAGTCGGCCCCATTCTCGATCGCCTCGACCATCGGCGCGGCGCCGGCGGCCTGTACCCCCGTGAGCTTCGGGACGTCCTCGACCGCGAGCGCGCCCGACTGAACGAGCTCGCGGAAGGCCTTGTACAACGCCGCGGTGTTGCCGGCGTTGCCGACCGGCAGGACGATCCGGTCGGGAAAGGTCCCGTGATCGGCGTGGAACGCCTCGAGGATCTCGAAGCCGATCGTCTTCTGGCCCTCCAGCCGGAAGGGGTTGAGCGAGTTGAGCAGGTAGGCCTCGCCGCGGGCGGCCAGCTCCTGAACGATGTCGAGGCAGGCGTCGAAGTTGCCGTCGACCTCGAGGATGCGGGCGCCGTGGAGGCTCGCCTGGGCGATCTTGCCGGCCGCGACCTTGCCCGACGGGAGGAGCACGAGCGTCTCGAGGTCGGCCCGGCCGCCGTAGGCGGCGAGCGCGGCCGAGGTGTTCCCCGTCGAGGCGCACGCGAGCGCGTCCACGCCGAGCTCCTCGGCGACGCGAACGCCGACGGTCATCCCCCGGTCCTTGAACGAGCCGGTCGGGTTCATCCCCTCGTGTTTGATCCGGAGGGTCGAGACGCCGACGTCGGCCTCCAGGCGCGGAACCTCGTGCAGCGGCGTGTCGCCCTCCGGCAGCGTGACGCCGGACTCGAAGGGAAGCCCCTCGCGGTACCGCCAGACGCCGCGGTCCGGTCCGTCGGTCGACGCTCCGGAGCCGAACTCCTCGAAGGTCGGAGGGTTCTCGTAGCGGACCTCGAGGAGGCCGTCGCAGTCGTCGCAGGTGTATCGGACGTCCTCGAAGGGGGCGAACGTCGAGCCGCACGCGATGCAGGCGAGCCACACCCCGTCGTCGGCGCAGGCCGGCGCGGACGGCGCGGGGGCGTCGATGTCGAGCGTCATCGTTCGAGAGTTACGGCCCCAACCTAAAAGGTGGGCGGTCCGGGCGGGAGCCGTGCCACCCGTTCGGACACGCGTCGGGCGGTCCGTCCGGATGCGCGTCGGGAATCACGTCGTCGTCGACTTCGATTCGTCCTCGGTCTCGGGGAGCTCGACGCCCTCGGCGGCCTCCAGGTTGGCCGTCTCCTTTTCGGTCGCGACGTGCCAGCGGTCGACGGTCGATTCGTACTCGGCGAGGATCTCCGAGACCTCCGCCTTCAGCTCGTCGTCGTTGACGTTCACCTCGAAGACGAACTCCTCGTCGGCGTCGCCGCGGCCGACCCGCTGGATGTTGGCGCTTATCAGCTCGTTGTCGAAGTAGTAGGGCGCGAGCTGGGTCATCACGTTGCGGTAGACCGTGTCCTCCACCTTCCGCAGGGCCTTGCGACCCGCGGAGTCCGCGGCACGGGCGACGTGTCCGATCGACTCGCCCCACCGATCGAGCGCGGCCTCGTTGTCGCCCTCCTCGACCTTCTCGTAGGACTCAGAGAGCTTCTCGCCGGCGGTCTGCATGTCCTCGCCCGCGGTCTTGCCGGCCTTTTCGCCCTCGCCCTCGTCGACGGAGGCCTGTCTTGCGGTCTTCTCCGAGACGTCCTCGTCGATGCGCTCGTGTGAGCGGGGTCGCCACTCGTCCCACTCGTGGAAGGCGTCGTTGTTCACCCCGGCCTCCCGCAGCGCCTGGGTGATCTTCTCGCCGTGTTCGACCATCTTCCCCCAGTCCCCGCGCACCTTGAACCCGGAGATGCTCTCTTCCATCGGTTGCCCGAGTGGTAGGACGCGAGCCCCTAAAGGCCCTCCGGCACCCGTCGTGTCGAAGCAGCTCCGAGACCCGTCGCGTCGAACCCCCTCCCGCACCCGTCGCGTTTTTGTTCGCGGCGGACAACGGGAGGGCCATGGGCTACCGCGTCGTCGACCCCGAGGAGATCGAACCCGCGCCGGATCGACCCTGCGAGCTGCGCCGGCTGAGCGAGGCGGCCGGCCTCGACCGGATGGCGATCAACCGCTATCGGGCGGCGCCTGGCGAACAGATCCCGCTCGCCTACCACTACCACGACGAACAGGAGGAGGCCTTCTACGTGTGCTCGGGGACCATGCACGTCGAGACGCCCGAGGGGACGATCGAAGTCCCGGCGGGCGGGCTGTTCGCCGTCGATCCCGGCGAGCCGCAGCGGGCGTACAATCCGGAGAACGAGGACGAGGATCTGACCGTGATCGCCGTGGGAGCCCCGCCCGTCGACGGCGACGCACACGCCTACGAACCCGCGGAGGACGGGACATAGCGGGGAGCCGGAGCGTGACGAACCGGGGCGGTACCGTTCTACGCGCCGTTTCCGTTTCCGCCGTTTCCGTCGGCGTCGTCGGTATCCGTGAGCGCGTGCGCCTCGTCGTCCATCGCGTCCCACACGAACCACAACATCGCGAGCGTCATCGCCGCGACCGCGATCCCCGCGGCGATCGCGACCGCCGTAATGGGTGCCACCATGTCGGGGAGTCCACCGCCTTCATAAATCAACGTGTCGTCTTCGATCGGGAGGGTTCTTGCCGATCGGGTCCGAGGATCCCCCAATGAGCGTCTACGAGCTGTGCAAGCCGGCGCTTTTCGCGCTGCCGCCGGAGACCGCACACCGCCTCACCCACCGGCTGTTGCGGGGTATCCAGGGAACGCCCGCGACCGACCTCCTCGCGCGCCGGTACGTCCGCGAGGACCCGCGCCTGCGGACGGAGGCGTTCGGACTCGAGTTCCCGAATCCCGTCGGGGTCGCCGCGGGGTTCGACAAGAACGCGGAAATCCCCCGCGCGCTCGCCGCGTTGGGGTTCGGACACGTCGAGGTCGGCGGGGTCACGGCGGAGGCCCAGCCCGGAAACCCCCGCCCGCGGATGTTCCGGCTGCGCGAGGACCGCGCGCTGATCAACCGGATGGGGTTCAACAACCAGGGAGCGGATCGGGTGGGAGCACGCCTCGATTCCGAACCCCTGCCGGACGTTCCGGTCGGTATCAACGTCGGGAAGTCGAAGTCCACGCCGCTTTCGGAGGCCCCGGACGACTACCTGTACACCTACGAGCGCGTCGCCGACGCCGGCGACTACTTCGTCGTGAACGTCTCGAGTCCCAACACGCCCGGGCTCCGCTCGCTGCAGGACCGCGACGCGCTGGAGTCGATCCTCGGAACGCTCGCGGACGCGGGCGCCGAACCGCTTTTGGTGAAGCTCTCTCCGGACCTGCCGCGGCCGGCGATCGAGGAGGCGCTCGGCGTCGTCGACGAGTTGGACCTCGACGGCGTCATCGCCACGAACACGACGACGGAGCGGCCGGACTCGCTCGAGAGCCCCCAGCGAGCCGAACGCGGGGGGCTCTCCGGCGAGCCGATAGAGGAGACCGCGACCGATCTGGTTCGATTCATCGCGGAGCGCACGGACGTTCCGGTCGTCGGCGTCGGGGGCGTCGACGACGCCTACGGGGCCTACGCCAAGATCCGCGCCGGCGCGTCGATCGTCCAGCTGTACACGGGACTCGTCTATCGCGGGCCGAGCGTCGCCCGCGAGATCAACGAGGGACTCCTCGACCTCCTCGAGCGCGACGGGTTCGAGTCGGTCGAGGAGGCCGTCGGCGCGGACCTGTAGCCGCGGCGCGCGAGCGAGGGGTGGTGAACGTCCGACGGCGGGCGGCGAACGATTTCGAAGGGTGAAACGACCGCCGCCCCGCCGGAACCGATAAGACGATCCTCGCCGATCCTCGAGGAAACCGTGCACGTCGATCACACGCTCAGCCACGAGTCCGCGCTGCACACGTCCTGGAACAACGACCACGAGCCGGCGCTTCGGGTCGAATCCGGCGACGTCGTCACCTTCGAGTGTCTGCCCGACAGCGGCACGCGAATCACGTCGGAGACCGAGTCGGCGGACCTCCCGGAGACCGAGTTCGTCGGCCACCACCTCACGGGGCCGGTCGCGATCGACGGCGCCGAGCCGGGCGACGTCCTCCAGATCGATCTCCTCGAGATCGAACACGGCGACTGGGGCTATACGCTGATACGGCCGGGCGAGACGGGCAAGGGACTGCTTCCGGAGGCGTTCCCCGACCCCTACATCTACCACTGGGACCTCGGCGAGGAGGTCGCCCCCTTCGAGGACGGCATCGAGGTCCCGATCGATCCCTTCCCCGGCGTGGTCGGCGTGGCGCCGGCGGCCGACGGGGAGCACTCGACGGGACCGCCGCGACACGTCGGGGGCAACGTGGACGTCAAGCACCTGACCGCGGGATCGACGGTGTACCTGCCGGTCGCGGTCGAGGACGCGCTCTTCAGCATCGGCGACGGCCACGCCGCACAGGGCGACGGCGAGGTCTGTGTCAGCGCCATCGAGACGCCGACGACGATCACCGCCCGGGTGACCCGTCGATCCGACCTGGCGATCGACGCCCCGCAGTTCGAGACGACGGGGCCGTTCACGCCCTCGGGACGCGACGAGCCAACGTACGCGACGACGGGGATCCGCGACGACCTCATGGACGCCACGAAGGACGCCGTCTCCGCGATGATCGGCCACCTCGTGGAGGGACGGGATCTGACCCGCGAGGAGGCCTACGTCCTCTGTTCGGTCGCCGTCGACCTCAAGATCAACGAGGTCGTGGACCGACCGAACTGGGTGGTCTCGGCGTATCTGGCCGAGAGCCTCCTCGAGTGAAGGTCGAATGAAGGATCGATCGAGGGGTCGACGGAAGCAGCGACCGTGGTCGCGAGAACGAATCGTCGCGAGAACGCGCGCTCACTCGGCGTTTTCCACGATCACGACCGCGTCGTCCGCGTCGAGGAGCGTGCCCTCGCCGCGATATTGGCGTTCGGTCTCGATCTCGAACTCGTCGGGAGCCAGCTCGACGCCGGCCACGTGGAGCTCGCCGTCGACGATCTCGTACTCGTCCGCGGAGATCCCCGCCTCGATGTCGCCGATCGCGTCGCCGTACTTCGGGCCGACCGTCGCGTACTCGAGGTCGATGCCGGTCGTGACCGTCTCGACGGGCGCGGCCTCGTCGGGGTGGACGCGCAGGTCCTCGACGTGCATCACGCCGGTGACGTCGTCCTCGAAGCCGCGGACGTCGCCGTAGACCTCGACGACGTCGAGGGGGGCGTTGAGGGGGAGCTGCTCGTCGCTTTTGTACTTGCGGAGGGCGCCGACGACCGCCATCGCGAGCTCGCCGGCGTCGTGGTCCGCCTCGAGGCCGAGCGGCTCGGGCCAGTCCGCGAGGTGGATCGACTCGGCGGCCTCGGCGCGCTCTCCGGCGTTCGCGGCGTTCGAGACGCCCTCGGCGTACTCGGCGTGCCAGATCTCCTCCGTGACGTGCGCGAGGAGGGGCGCGAACAGCTTCAGGAATCGCCGATGGGCCGTCCGGAGGGTGTATCGAGCCGAGGCGTCCTCGCGGCTTTTGGCGATCTCCAGGTAGTCGTCACAGAAGGTGCCCCAGAAGAACGTCCGGAGGCCGTCGCGGGCCTTCGAGAACTCGCGGTTCTCGAGGCGGGCCGTGAGCCGTTCGATCTCCCGGTCGATCTCCGCGAGCAGCCACCGGTCGAGCTCCTCGAGGTCGTCGGGCGCGTCCGGATACGGCTCGGGCGCCAGCGACTCGACGAGCTTCGAGGCGTTCCACAGCTTGCGGATGAGCTTCTCGCCGGCGCGAAGCCCCTTCTCCTGGTAGGGGAGGTCGTCGCCGATCGACGAGCCGGCGGCCCAAAAGCGGGCGGCGTCGACGGGGAACTGCTCCATCACGGCGTCGGGCTCGACGACGTTGCCCTTCGATTTCGACATCTTCTCGCGATTCTCGTCGAGGACCATCCCGTTGATCATCGTCGACTCGAAGGGCACCTCGCCGGTGTGTTCATAACACTTGATGACCGTATGGAAGAGCCAAAACGAGATGATGTCGTGGCCCTGCGGGCGGACGTCCATCGGGTAGATCTCCGGGCGATCCATCGTGAACTCGCCGGCCGCCGCGTCCCAATCCCAGCCGGCGTTGATGAGCGGGGTGAGCGAGGAGGTCGCCCACGTGTCGAGGACGTCGTCCTCGGGAACGAACTCGTCGTGGCCGCACTCGGGACAGGCGTCGACCGGCGGATCGTCGGAGAGGGGATCGACGGGCAGGTCGTCCTTCGCGGCGAGGACCTCGGCGTCACAGTCCGCACAGTACCACACCGGGAACGGGATGCCCGAGGAACGCTGTCTGGAGATGCACCAGTCCCACTGGAGCCCCTCCACCCAATGTTTGTACCGGGTGAACATCTTCTGGGGGAACCACTCCATCTCGCGGCCGGCCTCGAGGTACTCGTCGACCTTGTCGAGCACCTCGACGTACCACTGTTCGGTGACGAGGAACTCGACGCCAACGCCGCATCGCTCGTGGACGTTGACGGTGTGGGTGATGGCCCGGCGGTCGAGCAGCGCTCCCTCGTCGTCGAGATCGCTCACGATCGCCTCGCGCGCCTCCGAGGAGTGCATGCCCTCGTAGGGGCCGGCCTCCTCGGTCAGGTGGCCGGACTCGTCGATGGCGACCCGAAGCGGGAGGTCGTGGGCCTGATACCACTCGATGTCGGTCTGGTCGCCGAAGGTACAACACATCACGACGCCGGAGCCGGTCTCCATGTCGACGCGCTCGTCGTGGATGATCGGGACCTCCTGGCCGAAGATGGGGATCCGCGCGTGGTTTCCGACGAGGGCCTCGTTCTCCTCGTCGTCGGGGTGGACGAAGACGGCGACGCAGGCGGGCAACAGCTCCGGACGGGTCGTCGAGATGGTGAACTCGCCCGGAAGGCCGGGATCGACATCCGAGCGGTCCGAGTCCGCCTCGACGACCTCGAAGGCGATGTCGTGGAAGTGTGAGTCCTGCTCGTCGTCCTCGGTCTCGACCTGCGAGATGGCGGTCTCGCACTCGGGACACCAGATCGCGGGCGCCTTCTCGCGGTACTCGCGGCCCTTCTCGTAGAGGTCGATGAAGGAGAGCTGGGAGGTCCGCTGGACCTCGGGGGAGATGGTCCGGTAGGTGTTCGTCCAGTCGATGGAGAGGCCGACGCCCTGCATCTTCTCCGAGAAGTCGGCCTCGTACTCGCGACAGACCTCTCGGCACTTCCGCTGGAACTCGCGGCGCTCGAAGTCCTGGTGGCGGATCCCGAGCTCCCGCTCCGCGAGCCGCTCGGAGGCGATCCCGTTGTCGTCGTAGCCGAAGGGATAGAGGACGTCCCGGCCGTTCATCCGGTGAAACCGGGCGACGACGTCCTGGAGGATCGACCCGTAGACGTGCCCCCAGTGGAGGCTCCCGGACACGGTCGGCGGCGGCGTGTCGATCGCGAACGCGGTGTCGGGGTCGGCGGTCTCCTCCGGGTAGGCGAACGTCTCCTCGTCGACCCATCGCCGCTGCCAGCGCGCCTCGGCGGCGTCGGGGTCATACTCTCCGCTGGGCATTCTTGGGTGTCGATACCGCCGGTTGCCTGTTAAGCGCCTCGATCGGAGAGGGAACGGCGAAGGAGGACTGCGGATGAGGCTGTGGTGGATGAGGACGATAGATGAAGGACGACGAAGGGGGACTGCGGAGGGAGAACCGGCGTGCTACTCCAGCGCGTCGAGGCGGAACTCGAAGGCCGCGACCGGCAGCTCCAGGTCGTGCTCGACGAGGACGGCGGGGTGGACCTCGCCGATCACGCCGACCGTCTCGCCGTCGATCTCGACCGCGGCGGTGCGCCCGTCGATGAACGTCGGATGGTCGATCGCCGGCGTCGCGAGGTCGACGTCGAAGTCGCGACAGAGCGCCTGCAGCCGGGCCTTCGCGTCCTCGTAGCTCGCGTCGGTGCGGGCGAGGACGCCCGCGACGGTTCGGCGTTCGGCGACGCGCGTGTTCTCGGCGTCGTCACGCTCTGCCGCCAGGCCGATCTCGGCGAGGTCCTGGGGATACGCCCGGTGGGTGTTGCGCTCGAGGACCATGAGCAGCGAGGGGAGCGCCCACGTGCGAAGCTGCGTGTAGTCCTCGCTGTAGGGTTCGGTGATCTCGACCGGATCGCCGCCGCCGAGGACGTCGCTACCGGGGTCGACGCGCAGCCGGTCGTAGTTCTCCGGACCGCTGATCATGTGGAAGTTGAGCAGGTCCTCGAACCCGAGCCCGACGAGGCTCGCGCGGGCGGCGTCCTCGAGCCGCGACCGGTCGTGGCGGCCGCCGACGGTTCCGACGTCCGGGTAGCGCGGCTCGAGGTCGTTGAACCCGTATGCGCGCCCGACGTCGTCGACCAGGTCGTAGGGGTGGAGCACGTCGACGCGGTAGGGCGGGATCTCCACGTCGTAGACGACCTCGTCGCCGAGCGAGTAGGTCGCATCGAGCCCGGAACGCTCGAGGAGGTCGACGACCTCGTCCGGCTCGAACTCGACGCCGATGGTCGACTCGATGCGCTCGTGGGAGACGGACTTCTCCGTCACCTCGAGGTCCGGCCGAACGAGCGTCCGGCCGGCGCTCGGGTGGGACGCGATCGAGGAGTCGCTCCCGTCGCCGTCGATCGACTCGACGTCGGCCTCATCGGAGATCGACTCGATGTCGTCCTCATCGGAGATCGACTCGACGTCGTCCTCATCGGAGATCGACTCGACGTCGTCCTCATCGGAGATCGACTCGACGTCGTCCTCATCGGAGATCGACTCGACGTCGTCCTCATCGGAGATCGACTCGACGTCTCCGGGTCCGTCGGTATCACCGGCACCCGGGTAGACCACCTCGACGTCCTCGATCGTCGCCCCGCGGGCCGACAGCGCGTAACAGACGATCGCGAGCATCCGATCGATCGTCCACTGGTCAGTCCCCGTCATCTCGACGAGCAGCTCGCGGCTGCCGGTCGTCACCTCGGTCCGGCGGCCGTTGATGACCGGCGGGAACGAGAAGAGCCCGAGGTCGTCGTAGATGGCCGGGTACCGGTCGTAGTCGGCGACGAGGTCGGCGTAGGTCCGCCCGGTGTCGTGCTCCTCGAGGACCTCGGCGGGCGTCATCTCGGCGTCGGAATCGAGCGGGACGAACGTGTCGCCGTCGGGAGCGATCCCGCGATAGGTGATCGTGTTGGCCTCGCCGTCGGTGCCGGCGCGGCCCTTGATCATCGCGAGGTCGTGGATCCCGATGGCGCCCTTGGCGCGCTTTCGACCCATCGTCGCGTGGAGCTTCTCCTGCAGCTGGATGAGCGAGTCGAGGGCGGCGTCGTCGAGGTCCACCCCGCGAACGATCGCGCCCGTGACGTAGGGGCGCTCCTCGGGGACGGACTCCGCGACCTCGAGCGTCCAGTCCGCATCGTTGGTGTCGGGGACGTGGACCCCGCGGGCGTCGCCGTAGTGGTACCGCAGGGATCTCGCGACCCCCTCGACCGAGAGGCGATCGAGGCGGTCGGGGGCGAACTCGAGCTGAAGGTCGCCGTCGTCGGTCTCGCCCTCGAACTCCAAGCCGAGGGCGAAGAGGTCGTCGATGAACTCCTCGTCTGACTTCTCGTGGCCGGTCAGCTCGCGCAGCTCGTCGGGGTCGACGTCGACGACGGGCATTACCGAACCACCTCCGTCTCCCGCAGCAGTTCCAGGTCACAGAGCGTCCCGTGTACGTCGCGGATGTCGTCGAATCCGTACATCAACATGAGCAGTCGCTCCAGGGCGAGCCCCCAGGCCATCACGTCGCACTCGACGCCGAGCGGGCCGAGGACCTCCTCGCGGAACATCCCCGAGTTGCCGATCTCGATGAGCTCGTCCGTCTCGGGGTGGCGGCCGAACAGCTCGAAGGACGGTTCCGTATAGGGGTTGTAGTGCGGTTTGAACTGCACGTCGGTGATCCCGAACTGCCGGTAGAACTCCTCGAAGGTGCCCATCAGGTCGCGCACCGAGAGGTCCTCGGCCATCACCCACCCCTCGATCTGGAAGAACTCCAGCAGGTGCGTCGGGTCGAGCGTGTCGTTCCGGTAGACCTTCTCGACGGAGAAGAACCGCCGTGGCGGCTCGAGGTCGCCGAGGGCGAACCCGGAGAGGTGTCGCATCGACAGCGAGGTGGTGTGACCACGTAGATCGATCGCGCGCGCGACGTCCTCGGTCCACGGCGAGTGGTAGCCGTCGCCGTCCTCGCCCCAGCCCTCGCGGTGGGCGCGCTCGACGCGCTCGAGCAGGTCCGGAGGAATCTGCTCCATGGGGGGGAGATCGAGGGCGAACTGGTCCCAGTGGGTCCGCGCGGGGTGGTCCTGGGGCATGAACAGACAGTCGTTGATCCAGAACTCCGAGTCGGCGTGTGGGCCCTCCATCTCGCGAAATCCCATCCCGACGAGGACGTCCTTCACGCGGTCGGCCGTCTGTCGGAGGATGTGCTTTCTGCCGCCCGTCGCGGTCTCGGCGTCCGCCTCGACGTTGTACTCGGCGAACTCGACGTCCGCCCACTCGCCGCTCGTGAGCAGCTCCGGGGTGAGACGGTCGACCGTCTCCGCGGTCTCTATCCCCTCCATCAGTGCGGTGACGCCCGCATCGGAGAGGGCCACGGAGCGGACGGTCGACTCGCTGCGATCGACGAGCCCGCGGCGTTCGAGGCTCTCGAGGACGTCGCCGTCCACCCCCTCGGGCGGATCGACTCGGTCCTCGTCGGCGTCAGCGGTCGCGTCGACGACCGCTTCCAGGGCGAGTCGCTCGGGATCCGCGTCCGGATCCGCGTCCGGGTCGGCCGTGATCTCGCCGGCGTCGATCGTGCCGTATCCCTTGCGGGCGTAGTTCGACAGGGCGATGTCGACCGCCGGCCCCTCGAGTCCCGAGCGGCCGATGACCGCGCCCATCGAGGCCGGTTCCTCGTCCGCGCCGGCCTCGATCGCGGCGCGGTGGAGACGGACCTCCGGCAGGCCGGCGTCGGCGTACTCGCGGCCCTCCTCGGTGGCGGCGAGCGTGACGGCCTCCGACTCGGAGACCTCGAGGAGGCCCTCCTCCTCCAGTTCGAAGACGATCCGGGTGACGGTCTCGGGTTTCTCGCCGAGATCGGCGGCCAGGTCGTCGATCGGTCGTTCGTCGGTCGCGCTCGCGGCCTCGAGGACCGCGAGTTGGGCTTCCGTGAGTCGCATATGGTGGGTTGGTGTTCGTGGATTCGCGTCGGGCGTCGGGTCGTCTCTCGTCCGTACGTTCGGAGGCCGACACGTCGTAAGCGTTCCGTGTTCGGGCGACGATCGGCGTTCGGCGTTGGGCGTCCGATCGGCGGAAGTCGGCATTCGGCGTCCGACGGCCGGAAGTCGACGTTCGGCGTCCGACGGCCGGAAATCGGCGAGCGGCGGCCAGGAGTCGTGATCGGCCATCGACGGACGAGGATCGTCGCGGCGATCGTCGTGTCGATCGCGGGGTTTCACCGCCCCGAGACGGGACGGATCCGCCACGCGAATTCAGCGAAAAACGAACCCGAACCCGTCGCGGCCGCGGTCGCGAGCGATTCCATCGATGGCGGGTTCGAGTGCCATGATCGGGTGTGACACGGCAGGAAACAAATAGGTTGCGCGACGTCGCCGGAGGACGTCGTCAGCGAGGGGCGAATGGGGCCGAAGGGCGCCTCAGACGGCGAGGTACTCGGCGACGGCGTTCTCCTCGGCGAGCATCTCGCCGTCGATCTCGTCGACGATCTCGCCGCGCTCCATCGCATAACACCGGTCGGCCATCCCGCGGATGACCCCGAGGTTCTGCTCGACGAAGAGGATGGTCGTCCCGAGCTCGTCGTTTATCGTCCGCATGTCCTCGCTGATGCGGTCGACGATGGAGGGCTGGACGCCCTCGCTTGGCTCGTCGAGCAACAGCAGGTCGGGGTCGGCCACGAGCGCGCGGGCGATCGCGAGCATCTGCTGTTGGCCGCCCGAGAGCGTGCCGCCGGACTGGCTCGCCCGCTCCTCGAGGACCGGGAACAGGTCGTATATCTCGTCGTATCGCGTGCGATCGGCGCCGGCGTTGACGTGTTCGCCCATCCGGAGGTTCTGCTCGACGGTGAGCTCCGGGAAGACGTCGCGTCCCTGTGGAATGTAACCGATCCCCGCGCGTGCGCGCTCGTCAGCCGAGGCGTCGGTGAGGTCCTCCTCCCGGTAGCGCACGCTCCCGCTCGAGGGATCGAGGAGCCCCATCACGGTCCGCATCAGGGTGGTCTTGCCCACGCCGTTCTTCCCCACCACCCCGACGATCTCGCCGGCGTCGACGGAGAGATCGACGTCGCGAAGTACCGGCGTTGCGCCGTATCCGGCGGTCACGCCGGACATCTCGAGGAGCGCCATCACTCCTCACCCCCCTCGCCGAGGTAGATGCGGCGGACCTCCGGGTCCGCCTCGATCTCCGAGATCGACCCCTCGCGGAAGACGTCGCCGCGGTGGAGCACGGTGACGGCGTCCGCGATCTCCGCGACGAAGTCGGTGTCGTGTTCGATGACGACGAAGGCGATCCCGCGCTCCTCGTTGAGCGCGGTCACGCGGTCCGCGATCCCCCGCCGCTCCTCGACGGAGAGGCCGGCGACGGGCTCGTCGAGCAGGAGGAGGTCGGGCTGTAGCGACGCCGCCATGCCGATCTCGAGCTGCTGTTGTTGGCCGTGTGAGAGGTCGCTCGCGGGCACGTCCTCGTATCCCTCGAGGCCCGCCGCGGCGATCGTCTCCTCGATCCGGCGGTTGCGATCGTCGCCGGTCACCAGCCGCTGGATCGGGAGCTGTGCGTTCTCGCGGACCGTGAGGTCGCCGTAGACGGAGGGGACCTGGAACTTCATGCTGATCCCCCGCTTGACGCGCTCGTGGGGCGGCAGGTCGGTGATGTCGTCGCCGTCGTAGTAGATGCTTCCGGCGGTCGGCTCGTGGGTGCCGGTGATGAGCTTGAGCAGGGTGCTCTTGCCGGCGCCGTTCGGACCGATCAGACAGCGAAGCTCCCCCTCCTCGACCGCGAATCCGGGCTCGTCGGTCGCGGTGAAGCCGCCGAACTGCTTGATCAGCCCGTCGGTCTGGAGCAGGGTGTCGCTGCGGTCGCCGGTCGCGAGCCCGGCGGCGGTCTCGCGGACGTCCGGATCGATGTTCTGCGGGTCGTCGGCCGAGGAGCGGCTCCCGCTCACGAGTCGCTCACCTCCGCGGCCGCCTCCGGCGCGTCCGGAGCGTCGATCTCCGTCGGATCGGGACGGTTACGCACGAACGTCTCGTGGATCCACGGGACGATGCCGCCGGGCAGCGCGAGGATCGTGACCACGAGCAGGCTCCCCAGGATGACGAGCGCGAGCTCGCCCTGCATCGACACGCGCACGTACTCGACGGCGATCGTCGCGACGATCGCCCCGAGCAGGCTCTTTCGACCCCCGATGCTCACCCAGATGACCGGCAGGGTGGCAAAGAGCAGCGAGAAGACGGTCGGGTCGATGTAGACGTTGCGGGCGGCGTACAACACGCCCGAGAGGCCCGCCAGCGCGCCGCCGAGGGTGAACGCGACGAGCTTCGTGCGCTCGACGTCGTACCCGAACATGCGGGTGCGGTCCTCGTCCTCGCGGACGGCCACCATCACGCGGCCGAAATCGGAGTTGACGAGCGCGCGTAATCCGAGGTAGCTCGCCACGAGCACGGCGAGCGCGAGGTAGTAGAACGGGTCGATCTCCGCGACTCCGACGACGGGGAGGACCACCTCGAACTCGTTGTAGACGAACTGGTAGGAGGCGCCCTCGACGCCCAACGCGAGAAGCGGGATCTGTGGCATCCCGTTGAACCCGCCGAGCGCGGCCTCGCCGATCGTCCACTCCGAGCCCGCGGTCTGGGCCATGAACGTGTGCAACACCATCGTCGAGACGAGCGTGATGATGGTGACGTAGACGTCACGGACCCCGCCGTAGAACATGAAGTAGCCGAGCAGCGCCGCGCCGACCGCGCCGCCGATCACGCCGATCACGAGCGCGGCGGTGATGCCCTGAGGGGTGGCGAAGTTGATCGACACCACGCCGAACGCGTAGCCGCCGAGCCCGAAGAAGACCACCTGGCCGAAGCTCAACACGCCCGCGTAGCCCCACACGAGCGACAGCGAGAGCCCGAGCAGCCCCAACACGAGGAACAGCGAGAGCTGTCCGCCCCCGCCGACGAGCGGATAGGCGACGAGCGCACACACGACGAGCAGGAACCCGACCCAGAAGCCGGTCGAGTTGCCGATCGTGTTGGGTCCCTCGAGGCGGCGGCGAAGTCGGTCAAAGACGGAACGACTGGAGGCGGGACCGGAACCGACGTCGGCGTCGGCGGCCATCTACGCCCCCTCCCGTCTGCGGGCCCGAACCCGCTTTATGAACCCGGTGATCCCCTCCGGCAGGAACCGGAGCGCCAGAAGCGCCGCCACGAGCAGCGCGATCCGACCGATGAACGTGCCGTAGAGGTTCGAGAACGTCGCCTCGATGATCCCGAGGACGCCCCCGGAAAGCGCCGTGCCGAGAACGACGCTCGACCCGCCGACGACGACCGCGACGAACGCCTCGACGAGGAACTGGTCGCCGAGGGTCGGCTGCATCGAGATTATCGGCGCGAAGAGCGCGCCGGTGAACCCGGCGAGTCCCGACCCGATCGCGAACGTCGCCATGTAGATGCGTTCCGTGTCGACGCCGAGCGCGCGGGCGGTCCGCTCGTCCTGAATGGTCGCGCGGGCGCGCATTCCGAAGTCGGTGTGGGTGAAGACGTAGTACACCGCGACGAGCACGGCGATGCTGACGCCGGCGAGCACGATCCGGTAGGTCGAGTACGAGAAGGTCCCGTAGGCGACGTTTCCGAGCGGCGTCGAGACCTGATCGATCGAGTTGCCGAAGACGATTCGGGCTCCCTGGACCATGACGAGGCTGAGCCCGAAGGTCGCGACCATCGAGTCGGCGAGCCGGTCGTAGAGGGGTTCGACGAGATCGCGTCCGAGGAACCGACGACCGAGCGCGTTCGGAACGGCGCCGGAGATGATCGTGCGTTCGACGACGACGCCGAAGACCGCCGTGGCGAGCGCGCCGACGATCATCGCGAGCGGAAGCGGCAGGCCCGCTCCGGTCACGGCGAGCGTCGTCGCGTAGGCCCCGACGAGGATGAACTCCCCGTGTGCGAGATTGATGACGCCCATGATGCCGAAGATGATCGCCAACCCCACCGCCGCCAGCACGATGAACGCGAAGCTATCGAGGAACTGGAAGACGAGGTTGAGGGCGTTTACCATCCCTATTCGGCCTCCTCGAAGTAGTCGACCGGGGTGTACTGGGTCTGTTCGTCGGTCTCGCGGAGGTCACAGCCGACCGTCTCGGTGAGGAACTGCTCGGGGATCTTGCGGTCGGCGACGGCCTCGATGTTGTGCTCCTCGTCGGCGCGCATGATCCACATGTGGTGGTCGACGTGGTGGGTGGCGCCGTCGAGTTCGATCGTCTCTCCCTCGGGCGCCTCCGGGGCGCGCTCCGTCCCGAGACTGATCCCCGATTCGAGCGCCTCGATGACCTCCGGCTGTTCGAGCGTTCCCGCCTGCTCGACGGCCTGTTTGTACATGTAGACGGAGAAGTAGTTGGTCTCCGCCTCCTCGTTGAGGTAGGGCGCGTCGGGGTACATGTCGAAGTAGCGGTCGACGAATCCCCCGTCGCCGGTGTTGCTCTCGGTGGGGACCTCCTGCATGTAGTTGACGCCGGCGTAGATGTTCGCCATCGCCGGGGGGTCGATCCGCCGGTGCTCGTAGCCCTGTGCCATCGCCGTCGAGGTGCCGATCGGGACGTCGAGGCCGGAGGAGGCCTTCTGCTCGTAGAAGGCGGTGTGGTTCGCGCCGACGAGCATCGACATCACGAAGTCGGGGTCGGCCTCCTGGATGCGGTTGATCGTCGACCCGAAGGAGGACTCGCTGAGCGGGATGAACTCCTCGCCTATCACCTCGGCGTCGTTCTCGTCGGCGAGCACCCGCACCCAGTCGGCCGAGAGCTGTCCGAAGTTGTAGTCGGCCGCGATGGTGTAGATCTCCGGGCCGTACTCCTCGCGGAGGTACGGGAGGACCATCCCGAGCTGCTGGCGTGCGGTCGGGCCGACGGCGAAGGTCGTCGAGTCGCAGACGCCGCCCTCGTACTGGGTGGTGTAGAAGTAGAGCTGCTCGTTGCGGTTGATGATCGGCCGGATGGCCTCGCGGGTCGCCGAGGAGTAGCCCGCCCACAGGACGTCGACCTCGTTCTCGTTGATCATCTCGCGCGTGAGCTCCTGGTAGCGCTGGTTGTCCGACTGCGGGTCGCGGTCGTAGGTCTCGATCTGCTTGCCGTCGATCCCGCCGTCGTTGTTGATCTCCTCGATGGCGAGCATCGTCGCCTTGTGTTTCGGGTCACCGACGAGCGCGAAGTTACCCGACTGGTCCTCGAGGACGCCGATCTTCACGACGTCGGTGCTGCTTGCGGTGTCGGTGGTCGTGCCGCCGCCGTTTCCGCCGTTACCGTTGCCGGTTCCCTCGCCGCCCGAACAGCCGGCGAACGCCGAGACGCCCGCGGCGCCGGCAGCGGTCAGGAACGTCCGGCGATCGATGGGGTTCCGACTCATTGGGATCCCTCCATATTGGGATCGGGAACGACAAGCGAATTCGGGAATTCTACACGGTTCTTGGCAGCAAAGCGCCGAATAGACGTACGTTCGTCCATCATTTGGTGCACACTCCGTCGAATCCACAGTACACGTATAAACCTTTCCACACGAGTATTAAGACGGGTTAATATATGCATATCCATATAAGGTTATTCGATACGGTCGATCAGCAGTCGAGGACGACCGAAACGAGTCGAGTCCTCGTTTGGCTAATCAGTAGACGTATGATCACCGGGGAGACGGCCGGACGGATTCAAAATCGAAAAAGCGGGGCGAGGACGTCTCGGCTCCGAGCAGCGACGTCCCGTCCTCGAGCGACACCGACGGTCCGACGCCGGGTGCGACGACATCGCAACTCCAAGCGACGACGGGCCGAGAGCGCGGACTACTCGTCGACGACGACGACCTTCACCTGCTGGACGCCGCCGAGCGCGCGCAGGCGGTTCGCGAGCTCCGTGATGTCGCCCGCGGCCCCCTCCACGACGAGCGTCTCCATGCAGGTGTCGTGTGAGAGGTGGATGTGCTGGACGGAGGTGATCGCCTCCGCCATCTCGTGTTGGATCGTCTGGAGGTCGTCGGCGATGCCGTCGACGTGGTGGTCGTGAACCACGACGATCGTCCCGTGGTGGCCGCTCTCGCCGCCGGACTCCCACTCGTAGTCGGCGAAGAAGTCCCGCAGCGAGTCGCGGATCGCCGCCGATCGGCTGTCGTACTCCCAGTCGTCGACGATCCCGTCGAGCCGATCGACCATGGACGACGGCAGCGTGAGGCTGATGCGGTCGAGATCCTCGCTCATGTGCCACCCTACGCGTGAGGGGGCTAATACGGTTGGGAAGCGCGTCCCTCCGGGCCGACACCGACGCGTTCGGCGCGGCTCGTCGTCCGCGATGGAGTAATACTGTTCGAGAGGAAAGTATTATTACATCGGGCGAGGTTCGAACCGACATGCACATCCCGGACGGATTCCTCGACCTCCCGGTCGCGGCGGCGGCCGCCGCGATCGCGGTGACGGCGCTCGCGATCGCCGCTCGCCGCGTCGGGGGAGAGGTATCGGACGCGCGTGCTCCGCTCGTCGGCGTCGTCGCGGCGGGCGTATTCGCGGCACAGATGCTCAACTGGCCGATCCCGGGCGGGACGAGCGCCCACTTCGTCGGCGGGGCCTTCGCCGCGATCCTGCTCGGTCCGCATCTCGGGGCGCTCTGTGTCGCCACCGTCGTGACGATCCAGGCGCTCGTCTTCGGCGACGGCGGGCTCGTCGCGCTCGGCGCCAACGTCCTCAACATGGCCGTCGTCGAGGTGTACGTCGGCTACGCCGTCTACCGAGCCCTCTCGCGGTACGGGGAGTTCCGCGCCGCGTTCGCGGCCGGCTGGCTCGGCATTACCGCGGGCGCGCTCGCGGCGGCGGTCCAGCTCGGCCTCTCGTCGACCTTCGAGTACCAGCTCGTAACCACCCTCTCGATCATGGGCGTCGGCCACCTCGTCTTGGGCCTCGGCGAGGGCGCGATCACCGCCGTGGTCTACCGCTACCTGGTCCGCGCGCGCCCGGACCTGCGCCCGAGCGTCGCGCCGGAGGTGACGCCCGATGCCTGAGGCGGGGCGAAACGGCGGCGAAGCGGTCCACGCCCGCGAGTGGCTCCCGCGAGCGCTCGCGATCCTGCTGGTTCTCGCGCTGCTCGCCCCGGTCTTCGGCTGGGCGGCGGGACAGGTCGGCTACGCGGAGCCGCTCGAGAACGCCGCGGAGGTGACCGGCGCGAGCGAACACGCCGAGGCGGTCGACCTCGCGCCGTTCCCCGACTACGGGATCCCGGGTCTCGGTGGCGCCGCCGGAACCCTCGTGTCGGCGATCCTCGGGACCGGGGTGACGCTGCTCGTCGCGACCGGGATCGTCCGAGCGCTCGGAACCGACGCCGATGGGACGCGGTGACCCGGAAGGAGGACGCGGCCCCTCTCGTGGGGGACGCGGCTCCTCCCTATCGGAACGCGGCTCCTCCCTCGGGGGACGCGACCCCCTCGAGGGGACCATCGCGGCGATCGCGACCCACGCCCGGTGGTTCCTGCTGGCCGAGTCCGTCCCCGACCGCGAGGGCTTCCTCCAGTCGGTGACGCCGGGCGTGAAGCTGCTCGGCACGCTCGCGCTCGTCGCGGCCACGGTCGCCCAGCGGGACCCGCTTCCGGTCGCTTTGATGGGAGGACTGGCCGCGGTCCTCGCCGCCGCCTCGCGGATCCCCGCCCGGACGTTCCTCGGGCGCACGACCGGCGCGCCGGCGTTCGCGGCCGTGGCGGTCGCGCCCCAGGCGGTGCTCATGGGCGGTCCGACCGTCGCCTGGACCCCGCTTTCGGTCGACGGCGTGACCTACGTCGCCGTCTTCACGCTGCGGGTCGCCGCCTGCGTCGGCTTCCTGTCGGTGCTGTTGTTGACGACCCGGTTTGCGGACCTGCTCGCCGCGCTGCGGCGCTTTCGCGCGCCGACGATCGCGGTCTCGCTGCTCTCGATCACCTACCGGTATCTCCTCGTCTTCTTTTCCGAACTCGACCGGATGGTGCGGGCACGCCGCGGGCGACGGATCGGGAATCGGGGGCTGCGGGAGACCTGGCGCGACTCGGGGAACTTCCTCGGAACGTTCCTGCTCCGGAGCCTCGAGCGCGGCGAGCGCGTCCAGCGTGCCGCCCGCGCCCGCGGCGGAACGGGTTCGACGCCGGTCCGCAAGCGCGAGCGAGCGGGGGGTGGCGACCTGGTGTTCGCCCTGATCGTCGCGGCGACGATCGCCGGGGTGGCCCTCGCGTGAACGTCATCGAGGCGAGCGGACTCAGGTACGCCTATCCGGACGGCACGCTCGCGATCGACGGCGTCGACGTGACGATCGAGGCCGGCGAGCGGGTCGCGCTCGTGGGCCCGAACGGCGCCGGGAAGTCGACCCTGCTGCAGGTGCTCGGGGGCCTCGTCGAGCCGGATTCGGGGACGGTCCGGTACTTCGAGGAGACCGAGGACGCCGACGCGGTTCGAGACCGGCTGAGCGTGGCGACCCAGGACCCGTCCGACTACCTGTTCAACCCGACCGTCGAGGAGGACCTGGCGTACGGTCCCGGCCAGCTCTCGCTGCCGCGGTCGGAGATCGACCGCCGCGTCGACCGGATCGCGGAGCGTCTCGATCTGGCGGACCTCCGGTCGAAGCCGCCGTTCCGGCTCAGCGGGGGCGAAAAGCGTCGCGCCGCGCTGGCGAGCGCGCTGACGGTCGAGCCGGACGTCCTGCTCCTCGACGAGCCCGTGAGCAACGTCGACGCCGCGAACCGCGCCGCGATCGTGGAGCTACTTTCGGAACTATCGGCGGCGGGGACCACGCTCGTCATTTCGACCCCGGAGACCGAACTCGTCCCGCGGGTCGCCGATCGGGTGGTGCTGCTCGACGGGGACGGGATCGCCGCCGACGGTCCGACGCGCGAGGTGATGACCGACGCGGCGCTGCTGGCCGACTGCGATCTCCGACCGCCGCAGGTGGTCCGCCTGTTCGCCGACGAGGAGCCGGTCCCGCTGACCGTCGAGGAGGCGAAAGAGCGGCTTCGGTCCCCTGACGACATCTCGGACGGGGAGTGAGCCGACTTCACGGAGCGGAGTCGGCGAATAACTGGACGGACGATCGCATTCAGCCGCGTGAATGGCGGTATTTGCGCTAAGACGAACGGGCTTATCGGGAGGGTTCAAACCCTCCCGCGAATGTCGAACGAACGAGCCGAACGAACACCGCGAGGATCGACGGCGGATCGACGCGAGCGGGGGGACGTCCCGTGAGCGAGGGGATGGTGCCCGGCGAGGTCCGCGCCGGGGAGGGAACCGTGACGCTCAACGAGGGGCGCGAGACGGCGACGGTGACCGTCGCCAACACGGGCGACCGCCCCGTCCAGGTCGGCTCCCACTTCCACTTCTTCGAGGCCAACGCCGCCCTCGCCTTCGACCGCGAGGCCGCCTTCGGAAAACGGCTGAACGTCCCGGCCGGCACCGCCGTCCGCTTCGAGCCCGGCGACGAGCAGACGGTCGGGCTGGTCGCGATCGGCGGGAAACGACGCGCCCACGGCATGAACGGGATGGTGAACGGGAGCGTCGACGGCGATCCGACCGAAGCGTTAGAGCGCCTGCGTGCGGCCGGGTTCCGTGACACCGGGGCAGCCGCCGCCGGAGACGCCGAGGACGCGGACCCGAGCACGGAGGACGAACAGTGACCCGCGAGATCGGCCGCGAGGCGTACGCCGAGCTGTACGGCCCCACCGAGGGCGATCGGGTCCGGCTCGGCGACACGACGCTCTTCGCCGAGGTCGAGCGGGACCTGCGGACCCACGGCGACGAGGCGGTCTTCGGCGGCGGCAAGACCCTCCGCGACGGGCTCGGGATGGCCACGGGCGTGACCCAGGAGGAGGGCGCGCTCGATTGGGTCATCACGAACGCGACGATACTCGATCCGGTCATCGGGATCGTCGCCGCCGACATCGGGATCCGAAACGGGGAGATCGCCGGGATCGGCAAGGCTGGCAATCCCGACACGATGGACGGCGTCGACATGGTCGTCGGCCAGTCGACGGACGTCTACCCTGCCGAGGGGAAGATCGCCACGGCCGGGGCGCTGGACATCCACGTCCACTGGAACTCCGCACAGCTGCACGAGCACGCGCTGGCCTCGGGGATCACCACGATGCTCGGCGGGGGATACGGCGGCGGGGCGACGACGTGTACGACCGGCCCGGAGAACGTAAAGCGGTTCCTGCAGGCCGCGGAGGCCTGGCCGGTCAACGTCGGCTTCTACGGCAAGGGCAACGGGTCGGAGCCGGGGCCGCTCCGCGAGCAGGTCGAGGCGGGCGCGTGCGCGCTCAAGCTCCACGAGGACTGGGGGTCGATGCCGGCGGCGATCGACGTCGCGCTCGAGGTGGCCGAGGACGAGGACGTCCAGGTGTGCATGCACACGGACACGCTCAACGAGGCCGGGTTCGTCGAGAACACCTTCGCGGCGGTCGACGGCCGGACGATGCACCTCTTCCACATCGAGGGCGCCGGCGGCGGCCACGCCCCCGACATCATGGAGATGGTCGGGGAGCCGAACATGCTGCCCTCCTCGACGAACCCCTCGATGCCGTATACCGACAACACCTTCGACGAGCACCTCGACATGGTGATGGTCTGTCACCACCTCAACCCCGACGTCCCCGAGGACGTCGCCTTCGCCGAGTCCCGCGTCCGCGCCGAGACGATCGGGGCCGAGGACGTCCTCCACGACGTGGGAGCGATCTCGATGATGACCTCCGACTCGCAGGCGATGGGCCGGATGGCGGAGGTCGTCCCCCGGACGTGGCAGACCGCCTCGAAGATGAAACGCCAGCGCGGCCCGCTGCCCGAGGACGAGGGTACCGAGGCCGACAACGCCAGGATCGAACGCTACCTCGCCAAGTACACGATCAACCCCGCGATCGCGGCCGGCATCGACGCGCACGTCGGCACGCTCGAGCCCGGAAAGCTCGCCGACGTCGTGTTGTGGGACCCGGCCTTCTTCGGGATCAAGCCCGCGATGACGTTCAAGGGCGGCTTCCCGGTCCACTCGGAGATGGGCGAGGCCAACGGCTCGCTCATGACCTGCGAGCCGATCAAACAGCGCGAGCGGGCCGGCGCCGTCGGCAAGGCCAAACACGGGCTGTCGCTGACGTTCGTCTCGCCGGCGGCCGCGGAGCGCGGCGTCGGCGAGGAGTACGGCCTCGACTCGCGGGTCGTCCCGATCGAGGGGGCCCGAACGGTCGCGAAGGGCGACATGCTCCACAACGACTACTGCCCGGACGACATCGAGGTCGATCCGGAGACATTCGAGGTGCGGGTCGACGGCGAGCACGTGGCCTGTGAACCGTCCTCGGAGCTACCGCTCGCACAGCGGTACATGCTATGATCGGAACCGGGATCGGAGTGGGTGGACGATCAGGTCCATATTGTCCTATAAGGAGTATAATCACACTATACGGAACGGATATACCGACGATCAGGGAACCAAAATCCGTGATAAGTGATCTAACGCCGGTCGATATGAACGGCCAGGCGCCACGGCGATACCGCGACCACCGACGGCTGAACCGATGCCGCGGGGAACGACGATGAGCGACCGGCTCGTCCCCGGCGAGGTCACAGCACGCGGCGAGGACGTTCGGATAAACGAGGGACGCGAGACGGCGACGGTGACCGTCGCCAACACGGGCGACCGTCCCGTCCAGGTCGGCTCCCACTTCCACTTCTTCGAGGCCAACGCCGCCCTCGCCTTCGACCGCGAGGCCGCCTTCGGCATGCGCCTCGACGTTCCGGCCGGCACCGCCGTCCGCTTCGAGCCCGGCGACGAACGATCCGCCGACCTCGTGGGACTCGCCGGCGACCGCGTGGTCTCGGGGATGAACGCGCTCGTCGACGGAGCGATCGACGGGGAGGACGGAGCGATCGACGAGGAGACCAAGGCGGCCGCCATCGAGCGCGCCCGCGAGGGCGGATACGGGGGGCTTTGAGCGTGGCTCGCGATCTCCCGCCCGAGGAATACGCCTCGCTTTACGGGCCGACCGAGGGCGACCGGATCCGGCTCGCGGACACGGAGCTCGTCGCCGAGGTGGAGACGGACGAGATCACCCGCGGCGACGAGGCGGTCTTCGGCGGCGGCAAGACCCTCCGCGACGGGATGGGCCTGAAGCCGGGCTACACCGCCGAGGAGGGCGCGCTCGACTGGGTACTCACGAACCTCGTGATCCTCGATCCCGTCCTCGGAATCCGCAAGGCCGACGTCGGGATCCGCGACGGCTACATCGCGGGGGTCGGCAACGCCGGCAACCCCGAGACGATGGCGAGCGTCGACGACGAACTGATCGTCAGCGCGAACACGGAGGTGATCTCCGCGGAGGGACTGATCGCGACGCCGGGCGGGATCGACCTGCACGTCCACTTCAACTCCGCACAGCTGCCGCGCCACGCGCTGGCCTCGGGGGTCACCTCGATGCTCGGCGGCGGGGTCGGCCCCTCGACGGTCGGGATCATCACGAGCGGGAGGTGGAACCTGGAGATGATGATGCGGGCCGCGGAGGCCTGGCCGGTCAACGTCGGCTTCTACGGCAAGGGCAACTCCTCGCGGCCGGACGTGATCCGCGAACAGGTGGAGGCCGGGGCGGTCGCGCTCAAGATCCACGAGGACTGGGGCGCCACCCCGGGCGTCATCGACACCTGTCTGGACGTCGCCGACGAGACCGGCGTACAGGTGGCGATCCACACGGACACGCTCAACGAGTCGGGGTTCGTCGAGAACACCTTCGACGCCATCGACGGCCGGACGCTACACGCCTACCACGTGGAGGGCGCCGGCGGCGGCCACGCCCCCGACATCATCGAGCTCGTCGGGAAAAAACACATGCTGCCGTCCTCGACGAACCCCACCATGCCCTACACGGACAACACCTTCGAGGAGCACCTCGACATGGTGATGGTCTGTCACCACCTCAATCCCGACGTCCCCGAGGACGTCGCATTCGCCGAATCCCGCGTCCGCGCCGAGACGATCGCCGCCGAGGACGTCCTCCACGACCTGGGCGCAGTCTCGATGATGGGAACGGACTCGCAGGCGATGGGCCGAATGGCGGAACTCATCCCGCGAACCTGGCAGACTGCGGACAAGATGAAGCGCCAGCGCGGCCCGCTGGCGGCGGACGAGGGGTCCGGCAACGACAACCGCCGGATCGAACGCTACCTCGCCAAGTACACGATCAATCCGGCGATCACGGCGGGGATCGACGCCTACGTCGGCTCGCTCGAGCCCGGAAAGATAGCCGACATCGTGCTTTGGGATCCGGCCTTCTTCGGGATCAAGCCCGAGACCGTGATCAAGGGCGGGTTCCCGGCGTACTCGGCGATGGGCGAGGCCAACGGCTCGCTCATGACCTGCGAGCCGGTGTCGATGCGCCCGCAGTACGGCGCCTTCGGCTCCGCGCGGAACGCGACGAGCATCCAGTTCGTCAGCCGACAGGCCTACGAGGCCGACGTCGAGGCGGCCTACGACCTCTCGAAGGTCGTGGTTCCCATCGACGACACGCGCGATCTGTCGACCGACGACTTCGTGGCGAACACGTACAGCCCGTCGGTGGACGTCGATCCGGAGACGTTCACCGTCGAGATGAACGGCGAGCCGGTCACCTCAGACCCGGCCGGGGAGATCGCGCTCGCACAGCGGTACACGTTATGAAACGATGAAGCTCACACCCAAAGAGGAGGAACGCCTCACGGTATTCACCGCAGCGGAGATCGCGCGACGCCGCAAGGAGCGCGGCGTCCCGTTGAACCACCCCGAGACGGTCGCCTACATCAGCGACTGGTGCATCGAGCGGGCCCGCGAGGGGCAGTCGGTGGCGGAGATCCGCTCGGGCGCCTCACAGCTGCTCGGCCGCGAGGACGTCATGGAGGGGATCCCGGAGATGGTCGGGATGATCCAGGTCGAGCCGATGTTCCCCGACGGGACGAAGCTCGTCACGGTCCACGACCCGATCCGCTCGGACAGCGTCGGCGGGGCCGAGGGCGACGGAACCGGCGGCGGGACGGGTGAGTCCGCCGGCGAGTCCGGAGGGAGCGAGGGGGACGCCGGCCGATGAGCCTCACCCACCGCGACGTCGCCACGGTCGGCGTGGGCGGACCGGTCGGGTCCGGCAAGACGTCGCTGCTCTCGGAGGTCGTCCCGCGCCTCCGCGAGGAGGGCCTCGAGATCGGCGTGATCGCGAACGACATCCTCACCCGCGAGGACGCGAACCGCCTGCGGGAGCGCTTCGAGGGGATCGTCCCGCCGGATCTCGTCGCCGGCGTCGAGACCGGCGCGTGTCCGCACACGGGCATCCGCGAGGACCCCTCGATGAACCTCCAGCAGATCGACGAGTTCCTCGCCGACCACCCCGATCTCGACCTCGTGTTCGTCGAGAGCGGCGGCGACAACCTCGCCGCGACGTTCAACCCGGAGCTGGCCGACTACTCGCTGTACGTGATAAGCGTCGCCGAGGGCGAGGACATCCCGCGAAAGCGCGGGCCGGGCGTCGTCGACTGCGACCTCCTCGTGGTGAACAAGACCGACCTCGCCCCCCACGTCGGCGCCGACCTCGGGGTGATAGAACGCGACGCCCGCGAGGTGCGCGAGGGGCCCCACGTCCTCACCGACTGCAAGGCCGAGGAGGGCATCGACGAGGTGCTCGCACACGTCCGCGAGGGGGTGCTCTTCGCCTGATGGCCGCCGACGTCCCGGGGTCCGACTCCGGCGATCCCCCGAGCGATCGGGAGGAGGCGCCACACCCCTCCTTCGAGGACTACGCCGCCGAGCCGGTCCCGCAGGCGGCGGTCGGCTCGCCCGGCAAGGACGGGAACCTGGAGCTTCGCTTCGAGCGGGTCGACGGCGGGACGGCGCTCGTCCACGACTACGCGACGGTCCCGTTTCACGTCTCGGGAACCCTCGCGTCCGATCCGCACCCGAACGCGTCGACCGTCTTCCTGCAGTCGCCGACCGGCGGGATCGCCCAGGGCGACCGCCAGGACGTCGAGATCGCGGCGGGTCCGGAGGCGATCGCGCACGTGACCACCCAGAGCTCGACGAAGGTCCAATCGATGGAGCGCAACTACGCCGGCGCGGACCTGCGCCTGTCGGTCGGTACGGGGGGCTACCTCGAGTACGTGCCCGAGCCGACGATCCTCCACGCCAACTCGCGATACCACCAGGACCTCCGGATCGATCTCGCGGCCGGCGCGACCGCCGTCCTCGGCGACGTCGTCGTCCCCGGCCGGCTCGCCCGCGGGGAGCGGTTCGAGTTCGAACGGTATCTCTCGCGGGTGCGCGCGTACGGACCGGAGGCGATGCTCTTCGAGGACGCCGCCCATCTGGCGCCCGGCGACGCCGGATCGGTCGATCCGACCGATTCCGGGGTGCTCGGCGAGTTCACGGTCTACGGAACGCTCTACGTCGTGGACCCCGAGATGGACGCGCCCGCGATGAGCGACCGGCTTCACGCAGCGGCAACCGAGGCGGTTGAAGCGGCCGAAGCGGCGGAAGCGGCCGAATCGACAGGGGCGACGGAGGCGATCGAAGCAACCGAGTCGAACGCGGACGACGGAGGGACAGGAACCGGCGGCGGAGCGAGTGGCGAGGGACCGTCCGCCGAGACGGCGCGCGCCGGCGCGAGCGCGCTCCCGAACGGCGCGGGCGTCGCCGTGCGCGCGCTCGGCGACCGGGCCGAGACGGTTCAGGCGAGCCTCCACGCGGCGTGGGACGCGGCGCGCCGTGATCTGATCGACGCCCCCGCGCCGTCGGGGAGGAAGTACTGATGCTCGTCGCGAACGCGCACGTGGGCCACCGCGACGATCCCGACGTCGAGGCGCGCCTCGCGGACGAGGACGGGGGCGAAACCCCGGCCAGGGTCGTCCTCTCGAACGTCGAGCGGCGGCGGTCGCGTGTCCGAACGGAGACCGAGGACGGACGCGATCTCGGCATCGTGGTGAGCCGGGAGCTCGGCGACGGCGACGTGCTCGAGACCGAATCGGGAACGCTCGTCGTCGTCGAGCTCGCCGCGGTCGACGCGCTCGTGCTCGGGTTCGCGGACGCGGACGTGTCGGCGACGGCCGCCCTCGAGATCGGTCACGCGCTCGGCAACCGCCACCTCGATCTGGCGGTTCGCGGCGAGGAGGCGCTGTTTCCGGTTCCGGACACCCGCGAGCGCATGCGCGAGACGGTCGACGGCCTGCTGCCCGAGAGGGTGACCGTGCGGTTCGAAACGGTGCCGCCCACGACCTTCGGCGAGATCGGCGGACACGACGGGAGCGACCACGAGCACGGGCATAGACACGACCACGGCGGCGACGCTGACGGACACCATCACGACCACGAGCACGGCGGCGACGGTCACGACCACGGCGAGGACCATCACGAGCATGGTCACGATGGTCATGACCATGGTCACGATCATGGTTACGAACACACCCACCGGAACGGTCACGACGACCGCCCACGAGCCCCCGAGGCCAGCGACGGAGGCGATCGATGAGCGATCGAGCGGCGAGCGACCGGGGCGCGAGCGACGACGCCAGTCTCGAGTCGTTCCGACTCGCGGACTCCTTCCTGCCGGTCGGGACCTACACCGTCTCCTACGCGCTCGAGGGGTTCATCGCCGACGACCGGGTCGAGGACGTCACGGATCTCGAGGAGATCCTCGAGACGTACCTCCGGCGACAGGTCGGGCCCGCCGACCTGGTCGCGTTGCGGGCCGCCCACGCGGCCGCACGGGAGGGCGACCTCGAGGCGGCCCTCGCGGCCGACCGCCGGCTGACGGCGGCGACCCTGCCCGCGGAGTTCCGCGAGAGCGCCCGAAAATCGGGACGGCGCCTGTTGTCGCTCCAGCGGGATCTGCGCGAGGAGCCGCTCCTCGAACGATACGCGGAGCGGATCGAGGCCGAGGAGGCCGAGGGCACGTATCCGGTCGTGCTCGGGGTGGCGACCGGACTGGCCGGCGTCGACGAGCGCGAGGCGTGTCTGTTGAGCTGTCACGGGTTCGCAACCGGGATGCTCGGGGCGGCCCAGCGCCTGCTGTCGCTCGGCCACACCGACGCCCAGCGGGTACTCGACGGACTGCGGCCGGCGATGCGGGACGCCGTGGACGACTCGGCGAACCGGACGATCGAGGACATGACGCCGTTCGCCCCGCTCGTCGATGTCGTGTCGGCGGAACACGAGCGGGCGGACAGACGGCTGTTCGTGAGCTGAGGGGAAGGAGTCGCTCGAGAGTTGAGGAGGGACGTCTCCCCGATCTCGTGCGGTCCGACTCTCGATCCATTTAACCCCGGACCCGCCAACCTCGGGGTATGAGCGCGGACTCGGAGTTCGAGGTGATCCCCGCCGTCGACGTCCAGGACGGCGAGGTGGTCCAGCTGGTACAGGGCGAGCGGGGGACCGGCAAGCGGTACGGCGACCCGGTCGAGGCCGCCGAGCGCTGGATCGACGCGGGCGCGGGGACCCTGCACCTCGTCGACCTCGACGGGGCCTTCGAGGGCGAGCGGGTCAACGCGACCGCCTTCGAGGCCATCGTCGACGCGGTGGGTGACCGCGTCGATCTCCAGCTCGGCGGGGGGATCCGAACCGCCGAGGACGCGGCGGGGCTCCTCGATCTGGGGATCGATCGCGTGATCCTCGGGACCGCGGCGATCGAGAACCCGCCGATCGTCGAGGCGATCTCGGCCGAGTATCCCGGCACCGTGATGGTGAGCCTCGACGCGAAGGACGGGGAGGTCGTCGTCTCGGGGTGGACCGAATCGACCGGGCTCGACCCCGCGGAGGCCGCCGAACGCTACGAGGAACTCGGCGCCGGCGCGATCCTCTTTACGAACGTCGACGTCGAGGGGCAACTGGAGGGGATCGACCGGGGGGCCGTCGAGGCCGTCGTCGACGCCGTCGACATCCCCGTCGTGGCCTCCGGCGGCGTGGCGAGCATCGACGACGTGGTGGCGCTACAGCGGGCGGGCGCCGCCGCGGTCGTGATCGGAACCGCGCTCTACGAGGGCGAGTTCACGCTGCGTGAGGCCAAGCGAGCCGTCGAGTCGACGTGAGGGCACGGCGACCCACTCACACGGGATCGAGTCGCGGTCGAGGACGCAGCCGAGCGCAATCACCTTAAGAGTCGCGCCCGCAGGACGCGTATGAGCGACCGCACGGCTGCCGTCTCGCGCGAGACGGCGGAGACGGAGATCGACGTGACGCTCGCGATCGACGGCGACGGGGAAAGCGAGGTGGAGACCGGAATCGGGTTTCTCGACCACATGCTCGAGTCGTTCGCCAAACACGGGCTGTTCGACCTGACGGTCCGGTGTGACGGCGACACCCACATCGACGACCACCACACCGTAGAGGACGTCGCGATCTGTCTCGGCGAGGCGTTCGCGGAGGCGCTCGGCGACAAGCGCGGGATCAGCCGGTACGCCGACCGCCGCGTGCCGCTCGACGAGGCCGTCGCGTCCGTGGTCGTCGACGTCTCGGGGCGTCCCCACTACGAGTTCACCGGGGAGTTCTCCCAGGAGTCCGTCGGCGAGTTCACGAGCGTCATGGCCGACCACTTCGCGATGTCGCTCGCGCACAACGCGGAGATCACGCTCCACGCGGCGGTCGTTCGCGGCGAGAACGCCCACCACGAGGTGGAGGCGCTGTTCAAGGCGCTCGCTCGCGCGCTCGATGACGCGACCCGGCTCGACGACCGGCGCTCGGACACCCCGAGCACGAAGGGCGCGCTCTGAGGCATGTTCGATGAGATCCTCGGCAAGTTCGAGGGATCGCCGAGCCAGCAGGCGGTGATCCGGCTCCTGCTCGAGCGGGGGTTCTCCGTCAACGAGGAGGGACGGGTCGTCTCTGGGGGGATCGAGATCCCGTATACGGGGATCGCACGCGAGCTGGACGTCGACAGGCGGGTCGTCGACTCGACGACCGACGCGATCCTCGAGGACCCGGAGCTGCGGCGCATCTTCGCGAACATCTCGTCGATCCCGAGCCTCATGGATCTCGCGCCGGTCCTCGAGTTGACCGTGCTCACGGTCGAGGTCGCGGAGGCGGACGAGTCGGGGATCGTCGCCGAGGTGACGACGCTCATCGCCGAGGCGGGCCTCTCGATCCGGCAGGTGATAAGCGAGGACCCGGAGTTCACCGACGACCCGAAGCTCTACGTGATCCTCGACGCCGAGGTGCCCGGCGACCTGCTCGTGGCGATCCGCGAGCTGCCGTACGTGCGTCGCGTGGAGTTCTGACCGGTGGGGGACAACCGGTAACACGCACCGTTATACGGTTCGGTCGCGTACGAACCGTATGTCAACCGAGGTACGACTCAACCGGCTGCACACGGTCATCGACGCCCTCGAGTATCCGATCGAGCGGGAGACGGCACGCGAGGAGCTGTCCGACGTGACGCTCGTGTACGCCGACGGGAGGGAGCCGTTGGCCGCCGTCGTCGCCCGATCGAACGACGACGTCTTCGGGTCCGCCGAGGACCTCGAGGCGGAGGTCTACGGAAACGCCCCGGTCGAGGCGGTCGGCGAACCGGGGCAGTCGGAGGGCGACGCGTAGCTCCCCGGAACGATCCCAACCACCTTTATCCAGGACGCCACAGTCCCCTCGAACCGATCCCGATCGTGTCACCTCATCACGGTTTTTCACTTTCACTTGACTGTTAACGGGGGTTTATATGGGAGAGCGAACAAGCGGGACGTACATGCCCGAAGACGAACTCGAGGACCTCCCAGGCGTCGGACCCGCGACCGCGGACAAGCTCGTCGACACCGGTTACGAGAGCTACCAGAGCATCGCCGTTGCGAGCCCCGGCGAGCTGTCGAACACGGCGGACATCGGCGCCTCGACGGCGTCGGACATCATCAACGCGGCGCGCGAGGCCGCCGACGTCGGCGGCTTCGAGACCGGCGCGGCCGTCCTCGAACGGCGCGAGCAGATCGGCAAGCTCTCGTGGGGGATCGACGAGGTCGACGAGCTGCTCGGCGGCGGCGTCGAGACGCAGTCGATCACGGAGGTGTACGGCGAGTTCGGCGCCGGCAAGTCGCAGGTGACCCACCAGCTCGCGGTCAACGTCCAGCTGCTTCCGGAACACGGCGGCCTCGACGGCGCCGCCATCTTCGTCGACACGGAGGACACCTTCCGGCCCGAGCGGATCGACGACATGGTCCGGGGGCTCGACGACGAGGCCCTCGCGGCCGAGATGGAGCGTCGCGAGATCGAGGGAACCCCGAACGACGAGGAGGCGGTCGGCGAGCTCGTGGATGCGTTCCTCGACCGGATCCACGTCGCGAAGGCGTTCAACTCCAACCACCAGATCCTGCTGGCCGAGAAGGCCAAGGAGCTGGCCGGCGAACACGAGGAGAGCGAGTGGCCGATCCGGCTCGTCTGTGTGGACTCGCTGACCGCCCACTTCCGCGCGGAGTACGTCGGCCGCGGCGAGCTCGCCGAACGCCAACAGAAGCTGAACAAGCACCTCCACGACCTCATGCGGATCGGCGACCTCTACAACACGTCGATCCTCGTCACCAACCAGGTCGCCTCCAACCCCGACTCCTACTTCGGCGATCCGACCCAGCCGATCGGCGGCAACATCCTCGGCCACACCTCCACGTTCCGGATCTATCTGCGAAAGTCGAAGGGCGACAAGCGGATCGTCCGGCTCGTCGACGCGCCCAACCTCGCCGACGGCGAGGCCGTGATGCGCGTCCAGGACGGCGGCCTCAAACCCGAGTAACACCGCGCGGGACGGCGCGCGCGAGCCGTATCGGGCCTACTACTCCAAGATCTGACAAAACGATCGTTGGATTCTACGGCAACATTTGTGTCCCGATCGTCCGATTTACGTCCTTATATTGACCTTATTCGATCTAATATATGACGAATGTTGTTCTATTTCAAAATATATCCACATATTTTAACTCAAGGATTTATATACATCCAACTACCCCAGTCGAAACGTGATTCGCAACACGAACACGGACGAACCGATCGGAATAGTACCGGAACGTAAACCAAGCACCCGTCTCGGGGAGGGGATCACCGAATGAGCGGACTGCTCGCGCAGGTGGATCCCGCCGTGATCGCGGAGGGCGTGAACCTGATGTGGGTCGCGGTGGCGTGTTTCCTCATCTTCTTCATGCACGCCGGCTTCGCCATGCTGGAGGCCGGACAGGTGCGCGCGAAGAACGTCGCCAACCAGCTGACGAAGAACCTGCTCACCTGGAGCGTGGGGATCGTGGCCTACTTCTTCGTCGGCTTCGGCGTCGAGGCGATCACCGGCGGGCTCACCGGCGGCGGGTCCTACAGCCTGGGCGCGTTGACCGCGGCGATGACCGCGTCCGACGGCGCCTGGGTGAACAGCTGGCTGTTCGGCGCCGTCTTCGCGATGACGGCGGCGACGATCGTCTCCGGCGCGGTCGCCGGCCGCGCGAAGCTCCGCGCGTACGTCGGGTACACGGTCCTCCTCTCGGCGATCATCTACCCGGTCGTCGTCGGGTTCACCTGGGCCGGCGGCTTCCTCGCCGGGCTCGGGTTCCACGACTTCGCCGGCGGCATGATCGTCCACGGCATGGGCGGCATCGCCGGGCTCACGGCCGCCTACGTGTTGGGTCCGCGCCTGGACCGCTACGCGGAGGACGGCTCGACGAACGTCATTCCCGGCCACTCGCTGACCTTCGCCGTGCTCGGCACGCTCGTGTTGGCCTTCGGCTGGTACGGGTTCAACGTCGGCACGACCGCGACCGTCTTCGCGGTCGACAACGGCGAACTCGTCCTCGACGGCTACGCGGTCGTCGGACGCGTCGCGCTGGCGACCACGGTCGGCATGGCCTGCGGCGCCATCGGCTCGTCGATCGCCTCCATCGCGGTCAACGGGAAGGTCGACACGCTGTACGTGGCGAACGGGCTGCTCGCCGGGCTCGTCGCGGTCACCGGGATCGCCGACGTGGTCACCTGGTGGGGCGCCATGCTCGTCGCGCTGCTGGCGGGACTGCAGCTTCCGTTCGTCTTCGAGTTCGTCTCGGACACGTTGAAGATCGACGACGTCTGTGCGGTCTTTCCGGTACACGGCTCCGCCGGCGTGCTGGGCGTGCTCGCGCTGCCGTTCGTCCACGTGAACGGGTTCTCGATGAGCCTGCTCGTCGCGCAGATCGTCGGCGTGGCGGTCATCACGGTCTGGACGGTCGCCGCGACCGCGGTCGTCTTCGGCGCGTTCAAGGCGGCCGGCCAGGCCCGCGTGACGCCCGAACACGAGCGTGAGGGGCTCGACGTCAGCGAACACGGCGTCGACACCTACCCCGAGTTCGGCAAGCCGATGGCGGCCGACGGCGGCAACGCCGGCGTGCGCGCCGACGGCGGCGAGGAGGAGGGTTCGGAGATCAAGATGGTCACCGCCGTGGTCCGCCCCGAGAAGCTCGGCGCGGTAAAGAGCGCGCTCGCCGAGGTCGGCGCGCCCTCGCTCACGGTCACGAACGTCTCCGGTCGCGGCTCCCAGCCCGCAAAGAAGGGCCAGTGGCGCGGGGAGGAGTACGTCGTCGACCTCCACCAGAAGGTGAAGGTCGAGTGCGTCGTCGCCGACGTCCCGGCCGGCGAGGTCGCGGACGCGATCCGCGAGGCCGCAAGCACCGGCGAGCCCGGCGACGGCAAGGTGTTCATCATGCCCGTGGAGGACGCGCTGCAGGTGCGCACCGGCGACGTGGGTCCCGAGGCGGTCTGAGCCGCTTCGGACCGAACGCCGGCCGACCGAACGCTCGAACGTCCCATTTTTCGCCCGACGAGGGCCGCAGAGGAGAAAGCACTTAACTCCGCTGAGCGACGCGTCCGGATCGAATGGAGCTTCTCCAGATCGCCCGGTGGCTTCTCGTCTGTGCGGTCCTGTACGTGGCCGCGCTGCCGGTCTGTGCGCTCGTCTGGCCGACGCTGCCGGACAGGGGAGCGGCGTTCGCGCTTCCCCTCTCCATCGTGAGCGTCGGGCTGAGCGCGGTCTGGATCGGCCAGCTCCGATACGGACCCGCCGTCGCGGTCATCGTGGTTTCGATCCCGGTCGCCGCCGGCGCCGTCGCGTTCGCGCGGGGACACCGTCCCGCACCCCGGCGGGCGGCGGAGGTCGCCGGCGTGTTCGCGCTCGCGATGGGGTTCGCGCTCGCGTTGCGGACCGCGTCCCCGACGATAACTCCACAGGGAGGCGAGCAGTTCCTGCACTTCGGCGTGTTGAACGCCGTCTCGCGCGCCCCCGCGCTGCCGCCGGAGGACATGTGGTTCGCGGGCGAGCCGCTGCGGTACTACTACGGCGGCCACACCACGACCGCGACGATGGCGACGGTCGGCGGCGTCGAGCTGCGGTACGCGTACAACCTCGCGCTCGCCACGTACTTCGGCGTCCTGGCGACCACGGCCTACGGGCTCGCCGGCGCGATCGCCGACCGAAGCGGCGTCTCCAGACGGGGCGCCGGCGCGGCGAGCGCCTTCCTCGTCGCGCTCGCGGGAACCGTCACGACGCCGGTTCGGCTCGCGTACGGACTCCTCCCCGAGGAGACCGCGATCCGGTACGGCGCGCCGGTCTTCGGCGCGATCAGGGACGCCTACGAGGAGGCGGTTCTGGCGCAGTCGAATCCCTGGACGTGGACGTGGTGGGACGCACGATACGTGGTTCCCGGCACCCTCCAGGAGACGCCGCTGTACTCGTTCGTGAAGGGCGACCACCACGGCCACACGATCACGACCGGCTTCCTGCTTCTCGCCGCGGGGCTCGCGTACGCCTACTACCTGACGCCGGCCGAGGATCGGCGGCGGCGGTTGCTCCTCCTCGGCTGTGGCATCCCGCTCGTCGGCGGGTGGCTCGGCGTGACGAACACCTGGGCGCTGCCGACGGCGGTCGGGCTCGCCTGGCTGGGACTGATCACCGCGCCGGCACACCCGATCACGCTTCTCGCGCCGGGAGGTCGGATCCGGACGGCGCTGCCGGACGGGATCGACGAGGACGGAACGCCGCTCGGGGAGGTATCGAGGCTCCTGTTCGGGACGGCGACCGGGGCGGCAGTCGGCGGGCTCTCGATCGCTGCGGCGTCCCCGTTCCTGTTGGGCGGGACGCCGACGAACGACGGCATCGGGCTGTTCCCGCCGCGAACGGAACTGGTCGGCCTCCTGCTTTTGTACGGCGGGCCGTTCCTGCTTTTCGCCGCCTTCCTCGGGTGGCGGTGGCGGGCGGCGCCGACGCTCGATCTCGGGTCACGGTCGCGGACGGTCGCGGTCCTCGCCGCGGGAGCCGTCCTCGCGGGGCTGCTCGTCGGCCCGTTCGCGTTCCCGGCGCTCGCGGTCTGTGGCGGGCTCCTCCTCGCCGGCTACGCGGTCGTTCGCTTCGACGATGGATCCGGGTTCGAAACGACGCTGCTTCTGGCGGGCGTCGGGCTGGTGTTGTCGATGGAGCTGGTCCACGCGCGCGTGTGGCCCCCGGAGTTCGACCGCTGGAACACGACGCTCAAGGTCGCCATCCAGGCGTGGACGCTGTCGGCGATCGCCGCCGGGATCGTCGCCACCCGGCTGTTCGCGTGGGGACGCGAGCGGCTGCGTGTGGCGGGGGAGAAACGCAACGGGAGCCTCGGGGGCGGCACCCCGGCACGCGATCGCCTTCCGGGACTCGCGGCGGTTCTCGCGGTCGGGTGCGTGCTGATGGCGAGTGCAGTCTTCCCGGCGCTCGTGGTCGGCCAGGAGCTCGGCGACCCGCCGAGCGACCCGACGATCGACGGGTTCGATGGCCACGAGCGGTGGTACCCCGACCAGCTCGCGGCGCTCCAGTGGCTCGACGAGCGGGAGGGGACTCCGACCGTGCTCGAGGCCCCGACGCGTCAAAGCTACACGTGGGGATCCGTGGCCTCGACGTTCACCGGACTGCCGACCGTGGTCGGCTGGGATCACCAGCGCGGCTACCGGGGCGACGAGGCGTTCGAGCGGCGCGCCACACACGTCGACCGGATGTACACGGGCGACCCTGTCGTGGTCGGGACGCTACTCGAGAACTACGACGTCGAGTACGTCTGGGTCGGCCGCGCCGAGCGGGAGGCCTACGACCGGACCGTCGCGTTCGGGTCGATGGACGGGATGGAACGCGTCTTCGAGAACGAGGGGGTCCGGATATATCGGGTCGACCACGCGGAGACGCCGGGGTACGACCTCGAACTCGCCGAGGACTCGGAGAACCGGACCCTCTCCGTCGACGACTGGGAGTTCCGGGAGGACGAGTCGGGTCACCTCGTGATGGAACTCACGATCGTGAACGAGGCGGGGGAGAACGGAACGGACGGGAGCGCCGCGAGCGAACCACCGCGAATCCGATCCGGACTCGCGACGGTGGAGGCGACCGCGGGCGAGGAGCACGCGCGTGCTCACGAGCCGGTTCGCCTGGGTCCCGGCGATACCGTTCGGGTGCGGCTGGACCTCGGCGTTCCGATCGATCGGGTCCACGAGGACGGCGAGGTACAGATCGACCTGATCCAGTGACGAACCGAGACGGTGACGCCCGAAGCGCGGACACGAACGTATTCGGTCGGGGGGGCGGCGAGGCCACCGGACGAACGTAACGTCTTTTCTCCCCTCCCCCGAAGGGAGGGACATGAACCACGAGCGCTCGCGCGCGCTGTACGATCGCGCACTCTCGGTCATGCCGGGCGGCGTCAACTCCTCGGTCCGGGCGACGATCCCGTATCCCGTCTTCATAGAGCGGGGCGAGGGGGGCCACGTGATCGACGCCGACGGCAACCGGTACGTCGACTGGGTGATGGGCTATGGACCCCTGCTCTACGGCCACGACGTCCCGGAGTCCGTGACCGCCGCGATCCAGTCGGCCGCCGCCGACGGGCCGATGTACGGGGCGCCGACGGAGGTCGAGGTCGAACACGCGGAGTTCCTCGCCCGCCACGTCCCGAGCGTCGAGCAGGTCCGGTTCGTCAACTCCGGGACGGAGGCCACCGTCTCCGCGGTGCGGCTCGCGCGGGGCTACACCGGCCGCGACAAGGTCGTGATCATGCAGGGCGGCTACCACGGCGCCCAGGAGTCGACGCTCGTCGAGGGCGACGCCGACGACCCGAGCCCCTCGACCGCCGGCGTCCCCGAGGAGTTCGCGAAACACACGCTGCCGGTGCCGTTCAACGACCCAGAGGCCGCCCGAGAGGTGTTCGAGGAACACGGCGAGGACATCGCCGCCGTGCTCGTCGAGCCGATCCTCGCGAACATGGGGATCGTGATGCCGGTCGACGGCTACCACGAGACGCTCCGGGAGCTGTGTGACGAGCACGGCTCGCTCCTCGTCTTCGACGAGGTCATCACCGGCTTCCGGGTCGGCGGATTGAGCTGTGCCCAGGGGAAGTTCGGCGTGACCCCGGACGTCACGACCTTCGGCAAGATCGTCGGCGGGGGCTTCCCCGTCGGCGCCATCGGCGGCCGCGCGGAGATCATCGAGTCGTTCACCCCGTCCGGCGACGTCTTCCAGGCGGGAACCTTCTCCGGACACCCGGTGACGATGGCGGCCGGCAAGGCCTACCTCGAGTACGCGGCCGAACACGACGTCTACGAGCACGTGAACGATCTGGGCCGTCGACTCCGAAAGGGGATCACGGAGATCTGTGCGGACCAGGCGCCCTCCTACACGGTCGTCGGAACCGACTCGCTGTTCAAGACGATCTTCACCCGCGAGGGGCCGGCGCGGTCCGACCTCGGGGAGTGCTGTACGGCCGGGTGCAGACAGGATCCCGACTGTCCCCGCTACGAGTACTGCCCGAAGACGGGCGCCGACGTCGCCCGCGCGGGGACGGACCGATGGGAGCGGGTCTTCCGCCAGGAGATGAAGGAACGCGGGATCCTCCTTACGGGCAACCAGTTCGAGAGCCAGTTCGTCTCCTACGCCCACACCGACGAGGACGTCGAGGAGACGCTCGAGGCGTACAAGCACGCACTCTGACGAACACGCGCTCCAGATCGACGCGCTGCGGGCCGGGCGCGTCGACCGGAGACGGGCGCCCCGCGACCGGAAACTGGAGGCCTTTTCACGCCCGGGCGCCACCCTTCGGGTATGACCCAGACCCTTCGGCTCGCCACGCGCGGCTCCGATCTCGCCGTGAGGCAGGCGACGGCGGTGGAGGACGCGCTCGCGAGCCGGCGCCGCGAGGTCGAGATCCGGACGGTCGAGACCCGCGGCGACCGGATCCCGGACGCCCTCATCCACGAGCTGGGGCGGACCGGGGCGTTCGTCCGCTCGCTCGACGAGGAGGTGCTCTCCGGCGAGGCGGACCTCGCCGTCCACTCGCTGAAGGACGTCCCGACGGAGGGGATGGACGACCTCGTCGTCGCGGGCGTCCCGCGGCGCGCGCCGGCGGGGGATGTGCTCGTGACCGCGGACGGAAGCGATCTGTCGGATCTCGATCCCGGCTCCGTGGTCGGGACCGCATCGCTGCGCCGGACGGCCCAGATCCGCGCCGCGCGGCCGGATCTCGAGGTCGAGGCGATACGCGGCAACGTCGACACTCGACTCGAGAAGCTGCTCGCCCCCACGCTCCAGCGCGAGCACGAGGCGCGGATGGACGCGCGCGCGGAGGAGACGGCCGCGACCGCGGAGAGCGGGGGAGGCGGCGACGGAGGGGAAGAACACGCGTTCGACCGAACGATCGAGGAGTGGTTCGACTCGCTTTCGGACCTCGAGCGGGCGGCGATGGAGCGGGAGGTCGACCGCGAGTACGACGCGCTCGTGCTCGCGGAGGCCGGCCTCCGGCGGTCGAACCTGCTGCACTCGGTCCCGACCGTTCGGCTCGACCGCGAGGAGTTCGTGCCGGCGGCCGGCCAGGGTGCCATCGCGGTCGTCGCGTCCGACCCCGACGTGATCGAGACGGTCCGCGAGGCCGTCGACCACCCCCGGACCCGCGTGGAGACCACCGCGGAGCGGACGATCCTCGCGGAACTCGGCGGGGGGTGCATCGCGCCGATCGGGATCAACGCGATCGTTCAGGGCTCCTACGTCCGGACGAACGTCCGCGTGCTCTCGCCGGACGGCACGGAGGAGATCGCGGAGACGCGTGATCTCGACGTCGAACGATACACGAAGGACGCGGTGGCGTTTGCGCAGGATCTCGCCGAGCAGGGAGCGGCGGAGCTGATAGAGCGTGCCCGCGAGGCGGCCGAATCGGACGGAGACGAGGGATCCGTCCGGGAGAACCGCGAGGACGAACCGGGTCGAGCGGACCCCGAAAGCGAGGAGCGATGAGCGACGACTCGATACCCGCGGACGCCTCCGAGGACGCGTCCGGAAAGGTGTATCTCGTCGGCTCCGGACCGGGAGACCCGGAGCTGCTGACGGTTCGAGCCCGCGACCTGCTCGAGTCGGCCGACGTCGTCCTCCACGACAAGCTGCCGGGGCCGGAGATCCTCGAGGCGATCCCCGAGGAGAAACGCGAGGACGTCGGGAAGCGAGCCGGCGGCGAGTGGACGCCCCAGGAGTACACGAACCGGCGCATGGTCGAACTCGCGCGCGAGGGGAGACGGGTCGTCCGACTGAAGGGCGGCGACCCGTTCGTCTTCGGCCGCGGCGGCGAGGAGATGGAACATCTCGCCGCGTCGTCCGTCCCCTTCGAGGTGGTCCCGGGGATCACCTCGGCGATCGCCGGACCTGGCGTCGCAGGGATCCCGGTCACCCACCGCGATCACGCCTCCTCGGTCTCGTTCGTCACCGGCCACGAGGACCCGACGAAGCCCGAGTCGGCCGTCGACTGGGAGGCGCTTTCGGCCACCGGGGGCACCCTCGTCGTCCTCATGGGCGTGGGGAAGCTCCCCGAGTACGTCGACGCGCTCCTGGAGGCGGGGACGGACCCCGACACGCCGGTCGCGCTCGTCGAACGGGCGACCCGCCCCGGCATGCGGGTCGCGACGGGAACCCTCGAGACGATCGTCGAGGCGCGCGATTCCGCGGGTATCGAGCCGCCCGCGATCACCGTCATCGGCGAGGTGGCGGCGACCCGCTCGCGGGTCGTCGACTTCCTGGAGAACCCGACCGCGGCGCCGATCGACGGCGAGGGCGGGAACGATCAGGGACGCGGCGACGCGTCCACGGACGGTGACCGGGCGTGAGCCGACGGGTTCGCGTCGCGGTCTTCCGGCCGGACGACGAGCGGATCGACGACGCGGTCGAGCTGCTCTCCTCGCTGGGGGGCGATCCGGTCCCGGACCCGATGCTGGCGGTCGAGGCGACCGGACGGACTCCGGAGGACGCGCCGTACGTCGTTCTCACGAGCAAGACGGGCGTCGAACTGGCCGCCGATCGGGGCTGGAAACCCGATCCGGGGACCACGCTCGCCGCGATCGGGCCGGCGACCGCCGAGGCGGCCCGCGGGGTCGGCTGGGAGGTGGACCTGGTCCCCGAGGAGTACACCTCCGCCGGGCTCGTCACGGCGCTCGAGGGTTCCGTCGATGGGGTCCGGATCGAGGTGGCGCGATCGGACCACGGCAGCGACGTGCTCACCGACGGGCTGCGCGCGGCCGGCGCGGACGTCCACGAGACGGTGCTCTACCGGCTCGTCCGCCCCGCCGACGCCGGGCGGTCGACCGAGCTCGCCGCCGACGGCGAGCTGGAGGCGGCCGCGTTCACCTCCTCGCTCACCGTCGAACACTTCCTCGAGGCGGCCGCCGACCGCGGGATCGAGGAGGACGCACGGGAGGGACTCTCCGCGACCATCGTGGGCGCGATCGGCGATCCGACACGCGAGACGGCGGAATCGCACGGCATCGACGTCGACGTGGTTCCGGAGGAGGCGACCTTCGACGCGCTCGCGACGGCGGTCGTCGAGCGGGCGGCGCCGAGCTATCGCGAGTAGCGCGAGCGAACGGCCGGGACGAGCTGGGCAAGCCGGCCGAGCACGACCCCTTTTACACGATGGCGGTCACAGGTGGGATCATGAGCGAGGACGCAGCCGGAACGGGGGAGGCCGAACGGTACGCCGATCCCGCGGAGAACCCCTACGTGCTCGATCCGCCGACCGACTTCGAGCCCGTCGAGAATCTCTCGGAGTCGGCGGCGGAGGCACAGGCCGAGCAGCTTCGCGAGGCGATCCGAGAACACGACTACCGCTACTACGTCGAGGCGGAGCCGATCGTCTCGGATTCGACCTACGACGCCCTCTTCGAGCGCCTCCGGGATCTCGAGGACGCGTTCGATCTGCGAACGTCGGACTCCCCGACCCAGCGCGTCGGCGGGGCGCCGGTCGACGAGCTGGAGTCGGTCGAACACGCCGCGGCGATGTTGTCGATCGACCAGACCACGGACGCCGCGGACGTCCACGAGTTCGACGAGCGGGTCCGGCGGGAGTTGGATGAGTCCGGGTTCGACCCCGAGGCGGTCGAGTACGTCTGCGAGCCGAAGTTCGACGGCCTCTCGATCGAGGTGGTCTACGAGGACGGCGAGTACGTTCGGGCGGCGACGCGGGGGGACGGGACGACGGGCGACGACGTGACCGAACAGGTCCGAACGATCCGATCGGTGCCACAGCGGCTTCGCGGCGACCCCGACCGATTGCCGTCGTTTCTGGCCGTCCGCGGCGAGGTCTACATGCCGCGGGAGGCCTTCGCCGAGTACAACAAGGAGCTGCAAGAACGCGGGGAGGAACCGTTCGCGAACCCGCGAAACGCCGCCGCGGGAACGCTCAGACAGCTCGATCCAGACGTCGTGGCCGAGCGGCCGCTCGACGTCTTCTTCTTCGACGTGCTCGCCTGGGAGGACGGCTCCGATTCGGAACTCGCACGTCCGAAGAGCCAGTTCGAGGCGCTGTCGACGATCGAGTCGTTGGGGCTGCGGCGAAACGACCGGATCGAACTCACGGGGGAGATCGAGGACGCGATCGCCTACCGGAATCGACTACAGGAGGTGCGCGACGATCTCGACTACGAGATCGACGGGACGGTGATCAAGGTGAACGACCTCGACGCCCGGGAGGCGCTCGGAACGACCTCGCGGTCCTACCGGTGGGCGTTCGCCTACAAGTTCCCGCCGCGGACCGAGACCACCACGGTGGAGGACGTCGTGATCCAGGTCGGCCGAACCGGACGGTTGACCCCGGTGGCGCTGCTCGAACCGGTCGACGTCGGCGGCGTGACCGTCTCGCGGGCGACGCTGCACAACCCCGCGGAGATCGAGACGCTGAACGTGAACGTCGGGGACGTCGTTCGGATCTACCGGGCCGGAGACGTCATCCCTTACGTCCCCGCAGTCGTGGAGAAGCGATCCGAGGGGGCCTTCGAGTTCCCGGAGAGGTGTCCGGTCTGTGACTCGCCGGTGGAACGCGACGGCCCGATCGCCTACTGCACCGGCGGGCTCGGCTGTCCGGCACAGCTCGAACGCGCGGTCGAACACTGGGCGCGTCGCGACGCGCTCGACATCGAGGGGTTGGGTCCCGAGACCGTCACGCAGCTCCGGGAGGCGGGGCTCGTCGAGTCGCTCGCGGACCTCTACCGGCTCGATCGGGAGGCGCTCGCGGAACTGGAGGGGTGGGGAGAGACGAGCGCCGAGAACCTCCTCGAACAGCTCGAGGCGACGACGGAGCCGCCGCTTCCCGACTTCCTGGCGGCGCTCGGGATCCCCGACGTCGGGGCGACGACCGCCCGCAACCTGGCCGAGCACTTCGGCACGCTCGACGCGCTCCTTTCGGCCTCCGAGGAGGAGCTTCGATCGGTCGATGACGTCGGCGAGACCGTCGCGGCGGAGATCCGGGAGTTCCTCGACGGGGAGCGGAACCGCGAGACGATCGCCGAGCTTCGCGATCTCGGCGTCGACCCGAAACCGTACGGCGAGACGGGAGCGGCGGGCGGAACGGAACTCGAGGACGTGACGATCGTCTTCACGGGAAGCCTCTCCGTTCCCCGGGGCGAGGCCGAGGACCTCGTCGAGCGTCACGGCGGGAGCGCGACCGGCAGCGTCTCCGGCAACACCGACTACCTCGTGATCGGCGAGAGTCCCGGTACGAGCAAGCGACGGGACGCGGAGGCACACGGCGTGGAGACGATCGACGAGGAGGCGTTCGAGGGGCTGTTGGCCGAACGGGGGATCGAGTGGCCGCCGAAGTGATGGGGGATCGACCGGCCGTCGGAATGACGAATGATCGAGCGGCCGCCGCAGCGCCCCGAGAGTGCGTCCCGTCGACCCTCGAGTCGACACCCACAACCCTTTATCCGAACGGGAGGGATCCGGTGGTATGACAGCCATCGATCTCTCCGGCGTCACGAAGCGGTTCGGCGACGTGACCGCCGTCGAGGACCTCGATCTCGCGGTCCGGGAGGGCGAGATCTACGGCTTTCTGGGCCCGAACGGGGCCGGAAAGTCGACGACCATCAACGCCATCCTCGATTTCGTCCGCCCGAGCTCCGGGTCGGTTCGCGTGCTCGGCCACGACGCGCAGGCCGAAAGCGTCGCCGTCCGCCGCAAGACGGGCGTGCTTCCGGAGGGGTTCGGCGTCTACGACCGGCTGAGCGGACGACAGCACCTCGAGTTCGCGATCGACTCGAAGGAGGTCGACGCCGATCCGGAGGCGATCCTCGAGCGCGTCGGCATCGCGGGCGACGCCGACCGGCCGGCCGGCGGCTACTCGAAGGGGATGCGCCAGCGGCTCGCGCTCGGGATGGCGCTCGTCGGCGAGCCCGAGCTCCTCATCCTCGATGAGCCCTCCTCCGGGCTCGATCCCGCCGGCGCGAGGGAGATGCGCGAGATCGTCGAGGCCGAGGCCGACCGAGGAGCGACCGTCTTCTTCTCCTCGCACGTCCTCGGACAGGTCGAGGCGGTCTGTGACCGGGTCGGAATCCTGCGGGAGGGACGGCTCATCGCGGAGGACTCGATCGAGGGGCTCCGGGAGGCGGTCGGCGGCGACGAGACGCTCGCGATCACCGTCGACGCCGCGACGGAGTCGGACCTCGAGTCGGTCCGGGCGATCGAGGGCGTCGCGAGCGCGGAGACCGACGGCGAAACGGTCCGCGTGAGCTGTGAAAGCGGCGTGAAGACGGACGTGATCGCGGCCCTGGAGGACGCGGGCGTAGTCGTCCAGGACTTCGAGACCACGGAGGCGTCCCTGGAGGACCTCTTTCTCGCCTACACCGAGGGGGAGGTGGCCGAATGAGCTTCCGTGCCGTCGCGCGAAAGGACTTCCAGGACGCGGTGCGATCGCGGTGGATCTGGGTCCTCTCCGCGCTCTTCGTCGTGACGTTCGCCGGACCGGCGTTGATCCGGTACACGTTGGGAGTCGGGCTCGGCGACGCCGCGGAGGCGACGAGCATCGTCGTGTTGTTCGTCCAGTTCATGAAGGAGGGGACGGCGGTGCTCGTGCCGATCATCGCGATCGTCGTCGGCTACGCGTCGATCACCCGCGAGCGTGAAAGCGGAACGTTGAAGCTGTTGTTGTCGCTTCCCCACTCGCGCGCGGACGTCGTCCTCGGGAAGGTCATCGGACGGTCCGCGGTGGTCGCGTTGCCCATCGCCGTCGGCTTCCTGGCGGCCGGCCTCGTGTTGATCCCGGCCACGAGCGGACAGGCGATCGGGCAGTTCGTCGCCTTCGCGTTCCTGACGGTCCTCCTCGGCGTCGTCTTCGTCGGGCTGGCCGTCGGCATCTCCGCCGCCGCCGAAAGCGACAGACAGGCGATGGTCGGGTCGGTCGGGCTGTTCGTCCTGACGAACGTCTTCTGGGGGACCGCGGCCTCGCGGATCGCATCGGCGCTTCAGGAGTACGCGGGCGCGAGCGTCCAACAGCGCTATCTGATCGAGTTGGGCTTCAAGCTGCTCAACCCGACCGCGGCCTACAAGACGCTCGTCGACTCGCTGCTTTCGACACAGATGGAGGCTCGCCAGCAGCTGTTCGGGTTCTTCATCTTCTTCGATCCGGCGGCGGCGGAGGCGCTCGGCGACGAGCTCCCGGTCTACTTCACCGACCCGTTCGTCGCCGGGCTGCTCGCGCTGTGGTTCGTCGTCCCCGTCTACGTCGGGATGGTGTTGTTCGAGCGACAGGACCTCTGAGGGGTAGGTCCGGGGACCACGGGGCCCCGGGGCACGCGAGCCCCGACCGGGCTCGCGTCTCGCTCGCGAAAACCCTATTTCCGCCGGGACCAACGGTGGGGTAGTGGCGACGTTTCAGTACCCGTGTCCCGGCTGTCGGACCACGAACAGCCTCCACGAGGCCGACTGCGAGTTCGAGGGGGTCGACTGGCCGACGATCGAGCGGGCCTACACGGACCTGCTTGCGGTGTTGACGCGCGCTCCCGCGGGGATCGACGAGTCCGATCTCCGCGAGGCGGTTCCCGGCGAGTGGTCGGGGCTCCACCGGGCCGCGCTCGGAACGCTCGAACGCGGGAATCGCGTGGTTCGAGACGGCGGGGGCGAGGGGATCGATCGGGAGGTGGTGAACGAGTCCGAATCGGACGACGGTGGCGAGCTGCGGCTGCTCACGGCGGCGGAGTTCAAGGAACTCGTCTCCGAGCCGACCCGCGATCCGGTTCGGACGATCTACGAACACGGATCGGTTCCGGGGTGTCACGACAACGCCGTCTTCGCGATGGTCGCGTGGTACGAGATGGTCGGGCTCTCCTGGTCGGAGACGCGCGAGAACGTGATCGAGTGGCTCCACGAGTCGGGCGCGTGGGACCGCGGCGGCTTCGAGGAGTCGTCGCCGGGCGAGCTCGTCGACTCGAAACGCCACGTCTACGAGGCGGGCTACGGCTGGAAGGAGAAGGCCCAGGCCGCAAAGCGCGTCATCGAGCGTCACGGGTAGGAGAGAGGGAACGGCAGATCGGGAGCGAAACCGACGAGCCGCAGCGACGTCCGGATCCGATCGAGGCGCACGACACCTTTAGCAGGCCGCCCGTCCTCGCGAGGGTATGGTCGAGGTCGCGACGCTGCCGTGGCCCGCGATCGGGTCGATCGCCGCCGCCGTCGCGAGTCTCGCGCTCGTCGCGCGCGTCCTCGCCCACCGCGGGAAGCCGGGAGCGAACTGGTTCCTCGCCGTGTTGCTCGCGCAGGCGGGGTGGTGTCTCGCATACGGGGTCGGCCTCCTCGTCTACGATCCCGGCGTCCGTCTGGTTCTCGAGATGGTCTCGTGGGTCGGGATCGTCTGGACCGGGCTCACCTTCCTCGCGTTCGCGCTCGAGTACACCGGCCGCGGCGACGTGGTGTGGGGGCGGGGGTACGGGGCGTTCGTCGCCTTCGGCGTCGTCGCGTCGGTGCTCGTTCTCTCGAACCCCCTCCACGGGGCGATGTGGACCGGGTTCGAACTCGATCCGGTGCTTCGGTCGGCCACCGTCTCATACACGCTGGCGCCGGCCGCGGTTCTCACCCTCGGGATCGCGACCCTGGCGGTGGTCGTGGCCGTCGGGCTCCTCGTCGACACGGTGGCGAGTTACGGCCCGCTGTTCCGGCGGGAGGCCGCGGCCGTCGCCGTCAGCGCGCTGCCGCCCGGGCTGGCGCTCCTCGCGTGGGCCTTCGGCGTCGGCCCGGTTCCCCAGCTCAACCTCGCGCCGATCATGTTCATCCCGCACGTTGTGCTGGACGCCTACGCGTTCGGCCGCGGCGAGCTGTTCGCGCGCAACCCCACGACCGTTCGGGCGGCCGAGCGCACTGCGATCGACGACCTCGCCGACCCGCTCGCGGTGGTCGACCCGAACGGTCGGATCGCGAGGACGAACCGCGCGTTCGCGGACGCCTTCGGGTTCGACCCCGACGAGGGGATCGATCGGCCGATAGCGACGGTCGTCGGGGGCGATCTGCCGGACGTCGGCGAGGAGGCGACGATCGAGCGGCGAGTCGAGAGGGGTGGAGACGTCGGGGGCAGTTGGAACGGCGCGAGCGCCGGCGGACGAGCCACGTTCGCGGTCTCCGTGTCTCCGCTTTCGGATCCCGCCGGAACCCACGTCGGATACACCGCGATCTTCAGGGACGTGACGGAGCGCGAGCGGCGGCGCCAGCAGCTCGAGGTGCTCAACCGGATCCTGCGACACAACCTGCGAAACGACGCCGGGGTGGTGCGCGGCTACGGCGAGCTGCTCGCGGACCGCCTCGAGGGGGAGAACCACCGAATGGCGGACGCGATCGAACGTCGCGCGGGCGCGCTGACCGCGCTCGGCGAGAAGGCACGGACCGTGGAGACGCTGATCGAGGGTGAGCCGTCACGGCCGGTGGCGCTGTTGGCGCACCTCGAGCGAGCCGTCGCGGAGGCCGAAGAGGAGTTCCCGGACGCGACGGTGAACCTCGAGCGGGGACCGGGCGTCGACCCGGAGTCGGATCCGGTCGCGTCGGTGCCGGAGGAGGCCCTCTCGGCCGCCGTCTCGAACCTCCTCGAGAACGCGCTTCGCCACCACGACGGCGCGGGAACGGAACGACCGGACGGCGGTGCGTGGGCGCGGGTCGTCCTCGATCGATCGGACGGCGGGCCCGTCATCCGCGTCGTGGACGACGGCCCCGGAATCCCCGATCACGAGATCGAGGCGATCGAGGCGGGCCGGGAGACGGCGCTCGAACACGGGTCGGGACTCGGGCTGTGGATCGTCCACTGGGCGGCCGCGGCGATCGGCGCCGAGGCGACGTTCGCGGACCGCGATCCGCGGGGGACGGTCGCGACGCTGCGGCTACCGATGGAGGACGACACGTCGACGGATACGACGGATACGTCGGAATGACGGTCACCCGCCTCGAGGAACGAGCGGCGATCCGACGGATCGACGACCCGGGGTCGGTCGGCCACTCGTGAGTCGACCGCTCGTGAGCCGACTATTCGCTTTGGATCCGCGGCGCCAGCATGTAGGTCACGTTGCCCATCCCCTCGCCGAAGGAGTAGTGGAGCTTGACGGGGAACTCCTCGCCCAGCTCGACGACGACCTCGGCGTCCTTCGGGATCGCCTTGTTCATGTCCTTGAGGTAGTCGAGCGAGAACAGCGAGTCGGCGGGGCCGGCGGTGAGGTCGATGAGGTCGCCGCGCTCGAGCGCGAGGTCGACGTCGTCGGTGTCGCCCTCCGCCTCGATGTAGAAGGTCTCCGCGGCCTCGTCGACGCGCAGGCGGATGTGATCGGAGACCATGTCGGCGGCCGTGATGCCGCGGTCGATCTGGGCGCCCTCTAAGACGATCTCCGCGGGGAGGTCGAGGTCGGGGATGTCGGGCTCCTGGCGGATCGAGTCGGGGTCGATGAGCGCGAGGGTGTAGGAGAGCCCGTCGATCTGGATGTGGAGCTTTCGGGTCTCCTCGTCGAGTTCGAGGTGGACGAGGTCGCCCGAGTTGGCCATCCCGGCGATGTCCTGCAGCCGCGCGAGGTTGACGCCGATGACGCCGCCGTCCGCCTCGTAGGACTCGAAGGCCGCGGCCTCGAGCGAGAGGTCGACCATGCCGACGTTCGCGGGATCGACGGCCCGAATGGCGAGTTCCTCCTCGTTCAGGCGGACCTTACACTCGTCGACGAGCACGCTCACGGAGTCGAGCGCGTCCTGAAGCGTCGACGCACTCACGATGGCCTTGAACATATACGGACCGCTACGGCGTAATGGCCTAAAAAGACCCGCGATCCGATCTATTTCTCTTCGCGCGCGTCGCGTGTGAGATCACCTGTAGGGAGGCCCGTCACCCGTGGGTAGGGACGCCCATCACCCGTAGGGACGCCCCGGCGGCCTATAGCAACGGCTCGATCAGATCGCGGCCGGCCGCGAGCAGCGCCTCGACGCGCTCGGCCTTCTCGGCCTCGGCGTAGACGCGAAGCTTCGGCTCCGTCCCGGAGGGGCGCACGAGCAGCCAGGAACCGTCCTCCAAGAGGAGTTTGAACCCGTCCAGGGTCACGACGCGGTCGATCCCCCGGCCGAGGACGTCGTCGGGGATCCGCTCCGAGAGCCCCGCCATCACCGCGTCCTTTCGGTCGTTCGGACACGGCACGCTCGTCCGGTCCGTGTGGATCTCGCCGTACTCGGCGGCGATCCGGTCGAGACGGTCGTCGAGCGGCTCCTCGAGGGCCGCCGCGGCCGCGAGCAGCCCCACGAGGACGCCGTCCTTCTCGCGGACGTGACCGCGGATCGAGAAGCCGCCGGACTCCTCGCCGCCGACGAGCGCGTCGTGGTCGGCCATCTCCCTGGCGACCCACTTGAACCCGACCGGCGTCTCGTGGACGGTCTCGCCGTGGGCGTCGGCGATCCGGTCGATCAGGAACGTCGTGGGGACGCTGCGGACCGCGGCGCCGGTCTCGGACTCGAGGAGGGAGTCGTAGCACAAAGCGAACAGTCGGTTCGCGTCGACGACGCCGCGATCGGGCGTACAGACGGCGATCCGGTCGGCGTCGCCGTCGTTGGCGATCCCGAGGTCGGCGTCGCGTTCGCGGACTTCATCGGCGAGCGCGTGCAGGTTCTCCGCGCTCGGCTCGGGCGGAGTACCGCCGAAGGTCGGATCCCGGTCACAGCGGAGCCGAACGACCTCGGCGCCGGCGTCCGCAAGCAGCCGGTCCGTGACGCCGCGGCCGCTGCCGTGCATCGCGTCGTAGACGACGGTGAGCCCGGAGAGGTCGGTGCCGACCCGGTCCCGGACCGCCTCGGCGTGGGCGGCGGTCGGGTCACACCGGCGGATCGGCGCCCGTTCGTCCGCGGGGAGGAGGTCCGGCTCGCGGAGTCTCGACTCGACGTCCTCCGTCACCTCCGGCAGCGCCGGCGCGCCGTCGTGGGGGATGAACTTCACGCCGTTGTACTCCGGCGGGTTGTGCGACGCCGTCACCATGCAGGCGCCGGAGAGGCCGCGGTCGACGACGGCGTGGGCGACGACCGGGGTCGGGACGTCGCGGTCGGGAAGCAGGACCTCGAAGCCGTTGCCGGCGAGGACGGTCGCGATGTGCTCGGCGAACCCCTCGGAGCTCTCGCGGGCGTCGTAGCCGACGAACACCGGGTCCGACCGCCCGGCTGCCTCGAGGTGGTCCGCGACGGCCTGGGCGACGATCCGGACGCGATCGTCGGTGAAGACGTCGAGCGTCGCACGCCAGCCGTCGGTTCCGAAGGCGATCGGGTCTGCGTCCGTGGCGTCCATGGTCGATCCGACGGCCGGGGCGGTTTATAACTGATCGGTCAGGGATGCGTCCTCCGCACACAGCCCACCTCGGGAGACGGTCGCCACCGATATGTGTCCCTCCCGCGAACCACCGCGTATGAAGGTCGTCTTCGATCGCGACACCTGCATCGGGATGTATCAGTGCGTCGATGAGTGGGGGAAGTTCACGAAGAACATGGACGAGGGGAAGGCCGACCTCGAGGGGGGAGAGCGGCCGGACGAGGACGTCGAGGTCTACGAACTGGAGGTCCCCGAAGGCGAGGAGTTCGAGGCCGAGTTCGCGGCACGCGTCTGTCCGGTCGACGCGATCGAGGTGTACGACGACGGGGAGCAGGTCGTCTGAGAGGAGTGGGGATCGAGTCGGACGAGGTCGAGACGGAGGAGGGGGAGCGGGGGTCGGGTCGTCGACGAGAGGTGACGGCTGCGGCTCCGACGGTCACAGCCGCTCGGCGAGGTCCTCGGCGAAGTAGGTGACGATCAGGTCGGCGCCGGCGCGTTTGATCGCGGACAGCGACTCGAGGGCGACGGACTCGAGGTCGAGCCACCCGTTCTCCGCGGCCGCGTGCAACATGGCGTACTCGCCGGAGACGTTGTAGGCCGCGATCGGGTGATCGAACTCCCGGCGGAGGTCCGAGACGACGTCGAGGTAGGCGAGCGCGGGCTTCACCATCAACACGTCCGCGCCCTCCTCGGCGTCGAGGCGGGCCTCCCGAAGCGCCTCGCGGCGGTTTCCCGGATCCATCTGGTAGTGGCGTCGATCGCCGAAGGCCGGCGCGCCGTCGGCCGCCTCGCGGAAGGGGCCGTAGAAGGCGGACTCGTACTTCGCCGCGTAGCTCATGATCGGCACGTGCTCGAATCCGGCCGAGTCGAGCCCCTCGCGGATCGCGGCGACCATCCCGTCGGTCATCGAGGAGGGCGCGATCATGTCGACGCCGGCCTCGGCCTGCGAGACCGCCGTGCGGACGAGCAGATCGAGCGTCTCGTCGTTTCGAACGGTGAGGGTCGGGTCGGTCTCGGCCGTCTCCTCGAGGATGCCGCAGTGGCCGTGATCCGTGTACTCACACAGACAGACGTCGCCGACGAGGTAGGCGTCCGTCTCCGCGTCGATCCGGCGAGCGGCCCGCTGGACGACGCCGTCGTCCGCGTACGCCCGGGTGCCGGCGGCGTCCTTGGATTCGGGGATCCCGAAGAGGATGACCGCCTCGACGCCGGTCTCCTCGATCTCGGCGACTCGGTCGCCGGCCGCAGAGACCGGGACGCGCTCCTGGCCGGGCATCGAGTCGATCGGCACGCGCTCGTCCGTCGTGGCGTCGACGAACACCGGCGCGATCAGGTCGGTCGGCGAAAGCGACGTCTCGGCGACGAGCGGCCTGACGCCGTCGGTCCGCAGCCGGCGCGGCCGGTCGGTGAGGTCCATGGGCGGCGTTCGGCGCGCGCGGACTTCTAAGGATCGCTCGCGGCCGGAGCCGAAGGGAGGATGAACGAAGTGATAGCTCGCCGCGGGCGGTACAGGGAAGGCCCTCGGGGCCCAACGGAGCGAACATGGACCCGGAAGTCACCGCGGACCGGCCGGACAGCCCGATTCACACCCTCGGAACGGACCACATCACCGTCATCGGCAGCAACGTCGAGGACACGATCGAGTACTACCGCGACCTGCTCGGGATGCCCCTCGTGTTGCGCCAGCCCAACCTCGACCAGCCCGAGGTGACCCACCTCTTTTTCGACACCGGCGACGGGCGGATCCTCACCTTCTTCGTCACCGACGACCGGCCCTCGAACGCCAACCCCCAGCGGACCGGGGTCGGCGGCGTCCACCACCTCGCGTTCACGATCGAGGCCGACCGGCTCGAGGAGATAAAGGAGGCGCTGAACGAGGCGGGATACGGCTACAACGAGTTCGACCGCGGCGCGTTCCACTCGCTTTACACCCGCGACAACAACGGCCTCACGATCGAGCTCGCCGTCGACAAATACGAGATCCCGGACGACCGCCGCGGCGAGGTGCTCGCGCGCGCACAGCAGGCCCGCGTCGAGGCCGGCGCGGAGTACGTCGACGACGAGCACATGGAGGCGGCCATCGAGGCGCTCGGCATGGAGGTCGTCCGCAACGAGACGCCGGAGGCGTCGAGCGGCGTCGGCGGCGTGGAGTAGGGATCCCGGTCCGGACCCGGTCGATCGACTGCCACGGACGGAAACGCTTACTCGCCGGGGGCGTCCATCCCGATCCGATGAGCACCGACACGGACACGGATGGGGACGCGGGCGGTGATGCGGCCGGAGCCTTCTTCGACCGGCTCGCGGAGCGGATCGCGGCCGTCGACAGCGTCGTCTCGGTCGGCCTGGATCCGGATCCCGACCGGATCCCGGCGTTCCTCGCGGACGCGGACCTGCCGCGGTGGGCGTTCAACCGGCGGATCATCGACGCGACACACGAGCACGCGGCCTGCTACAAGCCGAACGCCGCCTTCTACGAGGACGCCGACGGCTGGCGGGCGCTCCGGGAGACGATCGCCTACGCACACGGCAAGGGCGTTCCGGTCCTGCTCGACGCCAAGCGCGCGGACATCGGGAACACGACCCGACGGTACGCGAGCGCGCTCGACGGGGAGGGCGATCTCGGCGCGGACGCGATCACGGTCAATCCCTACATGGGACGCGACTCGCTCCAGCCGTTTCTCGACCGGGAGACGGCGGGCGTCTTCGTCCTGTGTCGCACCTCGAATCCGGGCGGCAGCGACATCCAGGACCTGGAACTCGCGAGCGGCGAGCCGGTCTACGAGCGGATCGCGGCCCTGGCCGACCTGTGGAACGAGCACGGCAACGTCGGCCTCGTCGTCGGCGCGACCGCGCCCGATGAACTCGAGTCGCTCCGGGAGGCGGTTCCCTCGCTCCCGTTCCTCGTCCCCGGCGTCGGGGCCCAGGGCGGCGACGCCGAGGCCGCAGTCGAGTTCGGACTCGCCCCGCGGGACGGCCACGACGTCGACGTCGGGCTCGTGAACTCCTCGCGCGGGATCATCTTCGCGGGCGAGGAGGTCACGGCCGCACGCGACGGCGAGGTCGAGGGGCCCTACTTCCGGGCGGCCGGCGAGTCGGCAAAGCGTCTCAAACGCCGACTCAACGAGTTCCGGTGACCTCGTATGCGCCAGTTCGTGATCGTCGGCCACGAGGTCCCGACGACCCCCGACATCCCGCTGGACGACCTCCCCGGCGCGGGGCGGCTCGACCTGCTCTGCCGGAGCGTCGGCGCCGCCGTGTTCCTCTCACACGGGATCCGGGAGTCGGTGCGGGTCCACCTCGTCTGCGGCGACGCCTACACCGTGCGGTTCGACACGGCGAACCTGCGACACCTCCATCCGGACGAGCGGAACGTCGCCGCGCGCATCCGGGACGCGTTCGCGGAACGCGAGTCGGCCATCGGCCACCAGCCCGCCGACGTCTCGCCCGGCGTCGACATCCTCCGGATGGACTTCGAGGCCACCGTCGATCGGCTCGCTCGCGAGGGCCCGATCGTCCAGTTACACGAGGACGGCAGCCCGCTCGCCGATGAGACGCCGCCGGAGGACCCCGTCTTCGTTCTCTCGGACCACCGCGACTTCACCGACGCGGAACGCGAGGTGCTCGCTGACGTCGCGGACCGCCGGGTGCGCGTCGGCCCGGAGGTCCTCCACGCCGACCACGCGATCACGGTCGCACACAACTGGCTCGACACCGGCGGATACACGTCGTACTGATCCGCCGACGATGACCGGAAACGACGGCGACGGCGGCGGCGAAGGGGGAGATCGAACCCGAACCCGAACTCGAACTCGAACTCGAACCACGGTCGAGCCCGATCTCGACGAGCGTTTCGCCGTCCCGCTCCGTGGGATCGACGTCGATCCGGAGACGCGGTGTGCCCACTGGCACGAGGCCGTCGACGTGGTGGCGCTCCGGTTCGCGTGCTGTGGGACGTACTACCCGTGTTTTCGGTGTCACGAGGCGGCGACCGACCATGAGCCGGTCCGGTGGCCCCGCGACCGCTTCGACGAGCCGGCGGTGCTGTGTGGGGTCTGCGGCGAGGCGATGAGCGCCGCGGCCTACCTCGAGTGTGATGACCGCTGTCCGGCCTGCGGCGCCGCGTTCAATCCGGGGTGTCGCGCCCACCGCGATCGGTACTTCGAGCCGACGGAGCGTGCGGACGGCGAGTCGAGGAACTGACCGGAGTCCGGCGATCGTCGACGAGCGGGGACCCGAATCCGAGGCGGTTCGGAAGCGTTAAAGGACCGAGCGACGTGTCTTCGAACGCGGGCCGGTGGGGTAGCTTGGTATCCTTCGGCCTTCGGGTGGCCGTAACCGCGATTCGAATTCGCGCCGGCCCATTTTCACCCCACTTCGCAACGACGAGCGTTAGCGAGGAGTCCGTAGTGGGTGTGTCAATCACGCCGGCGCGAATTCGAGCCAGCAAGTCGCAGCGCGCGAAGGAAGCGAGCGCGACCGTCTTGCCCAGTTCGAATTTCGCGCCGGCCCACTACCCGCATTCTTTCGTGGTTAATCCCGGTCGTCGAGTGGTCGCAACCGCGTTTCGGAGTCCGGATGCCACGGTACCCTTATTAGCTCCCCATCAGTCACCGGACCCATGCGACTCGGCATCATCAGCACCGCGGCGATCGCGAGGGAGGACCTGATCCCGGCGGTCAGACGGGGCGAGCACACGGTACAGGCGATCGCTTCCCGGAGTGAAGATCGGGCGCGGACGGTCGCGGACGACCTGGGGATCCCCGACGCGTACGGCTCCTACGAGGCGCTCTTCGAGGCGCCGAACGTGGACGCGGTGTACAATCCGCTCCCGAACTCGATGCACGCGGAGTGGTCGAAGCGCGCGGCGGACCACGGGAAACACGTGCTCTGTGAGAAGCCGCTCGCGAGCGACGCCGCGGAGGCGAAGGACCTCATCGAGTACTGTCGCGAGCGCGACGTCGTCCTGATGGAGGCGTTCATGTACCGGTACCTCCCGCGGAACCTGCGCGCCCGCGAGCTGGCTCGGGATCTGCTCGAGGACGTCCACCACGTGAGCGGGACGTTGAAGTTCCCGCTCGAGGACCCCGACGACATCCGGCTCGACCCCGATCTGGCCGGCGGGAGCCTGATGGACCTCGGCTGTTACCCGGTCTCCGTCGCGCGGTGGATCCTCGGGGAGCCCGACCGGGCGTTCGCGTACGCCCACGACGCGCGCGACTGCGGCGTCGACACCCGAATGGACGGACTCCTCGAGTACGACTCCGGCGCCCTGGCCCAGTTCGACTGTTCGTTCGACGCCCAGGACGTCCAGCGCTACCGGATCGAGGGGGCAAACGGCTGGATCGAGGCGGAGCGGGAGGTGACCTACAACGCGCCCACCGACGTCTCGACGACGCTCGAGTACCACGTCGACGGCCGCCACGCCGTCGAGGAGTTCGATCCCGCGGACCAGTATCGCCACGAGGTCGACCACTTTTCCGAGTGTATCGAGTCGGGGGAGACGCCGAGGACGGGCGGGCAGGACTCGATCGACAACATGCGGGTGATCGACGCGCTCTACGAGAGCGTTGAGACCGGCGAGCAGGTCCCGCTGTGAGAGACTACCGGATAACCGGGGAACGGTCTACCCGGTGTTCTTCATGCCGGCCGCGATCCCCTTGACGGTCAACCGGAGGGTGCGCTCCTCGAGGTCGGTTCGGTCGTCGTGATCGAGGAGATGGACCTGCAGCAGGTTCAGGGGGTCGATGTAGGGGTTTCGAAGCTCGAGGTTCTCGCCGCGCTCGCGCGTTCGCGGGGAGTCCTGGCCGCTTATCTCCTCGAGGAGATCGGTCGCGCGCTCGTACTCCTCGCTCACGCGGGGGAAGAACCGATCTCGGAGGTCGGGGTCGGCGATGTCGGCGTACTGGCTCGCGATCTCGAGGTCGGTCCGGGACATCGAGGCCGCGGCGTTGTCGAGGGTGGTTCGGAAGAACGGCCACTCCTCGTACATCTCGCGGAGGACGTCCATCGACCCGCCGGCGTCGAGGTAGGCGTCGACGCCCGTCGCGATCGCATACCACCCGGGGAGGATACACCGAGACTGCGTCCACGAGAACACCCAGGGGATGGCCCGAAGGTCCTCGACGGTGCGCTCGTCCGATCGGGAGGCGGGCCGCGAGCCGAGGTTCAGGTTCTCGATGACGGTGATGGGGGTCGCCTGCTCGAAGTAGCTCACGAAGCCGTCGGTCTCGAGGAGGTCGCGGTACTCCGCGCGGGCGGCGTCGGCCATCTCGTCCATCGCGTCGATCCACTCCTCGCGGACCTCCTCCTCCGGCGTCTCGATGGCCTGCAGTCGCGCACGGAGCTGGGCGTTGAGCATCTGCTCGATGTTCCGTTCGGCGATCCGCGGGTTGGCGTACTTCTCGGCTATGGCCTCGCCCTGTTCGGTGAACTTCACCTGGCCGGAGACGGTGTCGTTCGGCAGCGCGAGCAGGGCCTCGTTCATCGGCCCGCCGCCGCGCGATATGGAGCCGCCGCGGCCGTGAAACAGCCGCATCGTGACGTCGTGGTCCGCACAGATCTCGCCGAGGCGCCGCTGGTTCTTGTACAGCGACCAGTTGGCGGCGAGAAAGCCGTTCTCCTTGTTCGAATCGGAGTAGCCGAGCATGATCTCCTGGGTGCCGCCGCGAGCCGAAAGCGCCTTCGCGTACGCCTCGTTCTCGAAGAGCGTCCCGATGATCCGCCGGGCGCCGGAGAGGGCGTATTCGGTCTCCAGGAGGGGAACGACGTCGATCCCCGCGTGCTCGGGAAGCGAGACGACGCCCGCCTGGTCGGCGAGGAACAGCACCTCGAGGACGTGGCTCGGCTCCTCGGTCATCGAGATGCAGTAGGTGTCGATCGCCTCGTTGCCGTACTCGCGTTGCCAGTCGGCGAGGTCGGAGAACAGCCGGAGGACCCGCTCCGTGTCCGGGGAGAGCCCGTCGCGGTCCTCGAGGTCGATCACGGGCTCGTCCTGGAGGACGGCGTCGGTGAGGAACTCGACGCGCTCCTCCTCGGAGAGTCCCCGGTAGTCGATCCCCTCCCGGTCGAGCGCCTCGGCGATCGCGTTCGTGTGTTTCTCCTGGTGGTCGCGGAGGTCGAGGCTGGCGAGCGAGAAGCCGAAGGTGTCGACCCGCCGTGCGATCGGGTCGACGTGGGCATCGGCGACGCTCTCGGCGTCGTTTCTCCGCAGGCTCTCGGCGAGCACGGAGAGGTCCTCGCGTAGCTCATCGGCGCTCCCGTATCCGCCGGGACGGACGTCCCCGACCCGGTCGAGCCGCTCGCGCATGAGTTCGAGCTTCTGGCGGTAGGGCTCGCCGGGGTAGCGTTGCTCGGCGGTGCGCGCGGTTCCGGGGAGCCGGTCGCGGTCGCGGTCCAGCGACTCGCGGAACGCGGAGCCGACCTCGATCCGGCTGCCGTCCTGGCTCAACACGCCCGTGAGCCGCTCGAGCTGTGAGCGATATCGGTCGAGGACCACGGAGCGCTGTCGCTCGAGCGTGGCGGCGGTCACCTCCGGGGTGACGTAGGGGTTGCCGTCGCGGTCGCTGCCGGCCCACGACCGGAACTCGAAGAGCGTCGGAACGTCGATCGACTTCTCGAGCGTCTCCGCGAGCGCGTCGTCAAGCTCGTCGTAGACCTCGCCGACGACGTCGAACAGCGTGTTCTCGAGGTACCACTGGACGTTTCGCGCCTCGTCCTCCGGCTCCGGCTGGCGGCTGCGGACCTGCGGCGTCTGCCAGAGGCTCGTCACCTCGGCGTCGACGTCGCGCCACACCTGGTCCGCCTCCTTGTCCGTGAGGAGCCGCTCGTCGAGCGTCTCGAGGTGGGTCGCGACCGTCCGGAGCTTCGATTTGACCGTCTTGCGTCTCGCCTCGGTCGGGTGGGCGGTGAACGTCGGCTCGACGAGGACGTCATCGAGCACGCGCCGGACGGTCTCGCGATCACGCTCGCCGAGCTCCTCGGCGACCGCCTCGAGGCCGTCCTCGAGCGTCTCCGCCTGGGAGTCCGATCGAAGCGTTCGGACCCGCTCCCGCTCCTCGGCGAGGTTGACGAGCTCGAAGTAGGTGGTGAACGCGCGGGCGACGACCCGCTGGTGGTGCGGCGAGAGCCCCTCGAGCTCGCTGACGAGCGGCTCACGGGTGTCGATCTCGCCGGAGCGATAGTCGATCGCGTTCGTCCGACAGGATTCGACCGTCTCGAAGGCGCTGTGTGAGGTCTGGTCCTCGAGGACGTCCCCGAGCAACGCGCCGAGCTCGCGGACGTCCTGCTGGACGTTTCTCGTGTGTCTATCCATACCACACCAAGGCGGCTCGGCACGTAAAAGCTCCTTGATGAACGACCGCATATCCATCCGAATCGCCGATGATCGATCGATAATGACCGTTGATGCGGAGTAAACTGGACGGTCATTCATCGATGTCGGATATCGATCCGGACATGAAGGATCGGTGTGCATCCGCGAGTCGGACGGTGCTTCGGGGGGACGTCGGGGGGTGTGGGACCGAGCACGGGGCCGTCCGGAGCGGACTCGAAGCGGCGGGAACGACCGATCGCGAAAAACGGCCAGTGAGGAAAAGCGACCGCTCAGGAGCGGTCGGCGACCGCGAGCGTGCGATCGACCTGTTCGCCGATCGGGGCGTCGTCGGGGGCGGGAACCAGGGGCGGTCGGACGTCGTCGGTCGGAATGACTCCGCGGTGGACGAGTCCGGACTTCGCGGCCGGGGCGAACCCGTAGTCGGTACACGCCTCGAAGAGGGGTGCGATCGCCTCGAGTTGCAGTTCGCGGCCGCGCTCGTCGTCGACGCGGTCGACCGCCTCGCGAAACACCTCGGGGACCGCGTTCGAGAGCGCGTTGACGCCGCCGTCGCCGCCCATCCGCATCGAGGCGACGAGGAGCGCGTCGTACCCCTGCAGACAGAGGAACTCCTCGGGCGTCTCGCGCAGGACCGCGGAGAAGTACTCCAGGTCGCCGCTCGAGTCCTTGAGCCCGAGCGCGCGGTCGTGGTCGGCGACGGCGGCCACCGTCTCCGGTTCGATCCGGCCGCCGGTACACTGCGGGATGTTGTAGAGGAGGACGGGAAGCGACGCGCGATCGAGGACCGACTCGAAGACCCGCCTGTTCCCCTCGGGCGCGTTCGCGGCGATGAAGTACGGCGGGACGATGGCGACGGCGTCGGCGCCCGCGTCCGCCGCCGCGTCGATCGCCTCGACGGTCTCCTCGACGCTGGTCCGGGCCGCGCCGGCGATCACCGGCACGTCGGCGGCCTCGACGGTGAACTCGGTCACCCGGCGCTGTTCGGCGGGCGTCATGCTCGGGAACTCGCCGGTCGTCCCGCACGGGAAGACCGCGTCCACCCCGCCGTCCTGTACGTGGTCGATCAGTCCCTCGAGGGCCGCCTCGTCGATCGCCTCGCCGTCGTAGGGCGTCACAAGCGGGGTGGTGACGCCTCGAAGTGTGGATCGCAGATCCATACCGGGGCCAGGGGGTCGGGTGAGTTAAATATCGGTGATGTCGTGGAACGGGGTCGTTTCCGGGTCGGCGTCCCGAACGATTCCTGTCCCGCGATCGACCACGACCGGCACAGCGGCCCGCCGCGATCGACCACGACCGGCATAGCGGTCGTGGTCGATTATCACGCGTGATGAGCGAACGCGTACATTTATCCGTCGGGTCGGCGAGTTCACGGACGAGTTACCACGAGGATGTCACGAAGGAGCCATCTCGCGGTCCTCGTGGTGGTGGCCGCGCTCGCGGGCGTCGCCGTCGGGGGGGCCGCCGCCACGTCCGCGTCCGCGGGTTCGATGGACGAAGCCACGGACGTCGAGCACGCCGTCGACGGCCCGTGGACGACGGGCGGGATCGCACAGACGACCGGATCGCCCGGCGCGACGATCGACGTGTCGCTCGACGGCACCGCGGTCGAGGACGGCGGCTCGATCACGACCGGGAACGACCCGACGCTCTCCGTTCGAGCCGAAAGCGAGGGGACGATCCGGATCGTCTCCGTCCGGATCGACGGCCGGACGGTCCGGTCGTACGCCCCGAACGACACCGCCCTCGAGACCTCGACGGACCTGGACCTCGAGTCGGGAGCACACGATCTCCGGGTCGTCGTCGAGACCGACGGGTCGACGACGATCTACGACGCGACGGTCACCGAGGACTCGACGCGCCCGCTCATGACCTTCGACTCGCCGTTCTCGACGGGATTCACCGGAGAGAACAACACCTACGAGGGCCCGAAGGACGAGTACACGCTCAACAAATCGAACATTCTGCTCGAGGGGAGCTTCCACGACGAGTCCCACGTCGAGAAGGCGATCATCGAGACGACCTACCACTACAACTACGCCGACAATACCCGGGGCGAACGCGAGCGCATCGTGCTCCGGGATCCGGGCGAGTCGATCTCCCAGCGGCTCCGGCTCGGGCCGAACCAGCCGGAGCTCGGAGCGGGGTTGAACACCCTCGAGATCACGCTCTTCGACGCGTTCGATCACGTGAAGAAGTACCGGATCGAGATACGCGTCGAGGACACCGACCCGCCCGAGATCGAGGTGCTCGACCGCGAGGCCGTCGAGACGCGCTCGGCCGTTCGCCTCCACGTCCGGGCCTCCGACCGCGTCGGGGTCGAGTCGGTCGGGACCCGCCTGGGACCGAAGGACGGCTCCGGACTGCAGTACCAGCTCAGCCCACAGCCGCCCGGCGCGCGGCCGATCGAGCACACGTTCACCCGAACGGTCGAGGTGCCGAGCGGCTCGGAGACGATAACCGTCGTCGCCGAGGACGGGACGAACCCGCCCGCAAAGCGGGAGGTGACGGTCAACTACACCGAGCTCGTCACCCCGCGAGTGCAGTTCGACCGCGAGGCGACCGAGGCGGTCGACGGCCGGCGGATCCGGGTCCGCGGACGGGTCTACGACGGACAGATCTCCCGCGTCCGCGTCGAGACCGTCTCGCCCGGCGGCGACGTCCTCGACCTCAACACGGCGTACACGGGCGGGATCACGGACTCGGTGACGATCGACGAGACGCTCCGGATGGACGTCTACCCCGCGACGATCCGGGTACGAACGATCGACGTCGACGGGACCGAACACGTCGAGACGATCCGGGTGTCACAGTCGGCGGACGCGGTCGGGGACGGCGACGCGGAGCCGATCGTCGTGGACCCATCGAACGGCTCCGCAGGAGACGGGACGGGCGGCGAGTCCGGCGACGGGGCGTCCGACGGCGGAGAGGGAGGCGGAACCGGAGGCGAGAGCGAAGCCGACGGCGACGGAACGGCCGACGAGGACGGCGGCTGGCTGCCGGGATTCGTCGCGGACCGGCTCCCGCTCGGAATGATCCCGACCGGGTGGTTCCCGCTTGCGACCATCCCGACCGGACCGCTCCCGATCGGGCCGATCCCGGTCGAGATCGGGCTCGGCGTCGGCCTCGCGGGCGGCTACCTCGGCGTGCGCTGGCTCACGTGGTGATCGTCAGTCGTCCGCGGACACGGTTCGGGGGAGTCAGTCGTCCGCGGGCGCGGTCGGAACGTGGCGGCGGGTGGTGGCGGGGACGTCGAAGCCCACGAGGACCATCGCGAACAGGACGAGCGGGGAGAGGAACCCGAACAGGTAGAACGGGGCGTACTCGAGGGTCGGGACGCCCGTGACCGTCGCCATGTAGACGCCGCCCGCATGCCAGGGGATCAACGCCCCGGTCGGGGTGCCCGCCGCCTCCACGGCCCGCGAGAGCTGGTCGCTCTCGAGGTCGAACTCCTCGTAGAGGTTCCGCAGCGTGACGCCCGGCAGGACGATGCTCATGTACTGCTGGGCGGTGAGGACGTTGATGACGATCGCCGAGAGGCCGGTGCCGGCCACGAGGCCGCCGGAGCTCCGGAGCGTGCTCACGAGGCCGTGGGCCAACACGGCGAGGACGCCGGTCCGCTCCAGGATCCCGCCGAGCGAGAGCGCCGCGACGACGACGGTGATCGTCCAGGCGGACCCGGTCAGTCCGCCGGCCGCGAGGAGGTCGTCCACCAGTTCGCTTCCGGTCTCGGGGCTGGTGCCGTACATGAAGACCTCCCAGGCGGCGAGGAAGCCGACGTCCTGGAGCAGGACCGTGGCGAACACGCCCGCGAAGACGCCGGCGACGAGCGCCGGGAGGGCGGGGTGGCCCCGCAACGCGAGTCCGAAGGTCACGAGGAGGGGGAGGAACACGAGCGGCGTCAGCTCGTAGGTGCCCGCGAGGGCGGTCTGTATCTCGAGGAGGCGGTCGACCGGGATGTCGCCGGCGGCGCGCACTCCGAGGGCGCCGAAGGCCGCCACGGCGATGCCGAACGCGAGGGCCGTGCCGGTACGCATCCGACGGATGTGCGCATAAAGCGGCGTGTTCGTCACGCCGGCGGCGAGGTTCGTGGTGTCCGAAAGCGGCGACTGCTTGTCGCCGGCGTAGGCGCCCGAGAGGACGGCGCCGACCGTCATGGGCGCCGCGATCCCGAGTCCGGATCCGATCCCGACGAACGCGACGCCGAGGGTGCCGACGGTCGTCCACGAGGAGCCGATCGAGAAGGCGACGACGGCCGAAAGCAGCGCCGCCGCGGGCAGGAAGGTCCGCGGCGAGAGGACCTCGAGACCGTAGTACATGAGCCCCGGGATGGTTCCGGCGCTGACCCAGGTCGCGATGAGCGCGTAGATGACGAAGAGGATCAAAAGCGCCTGAACGCCCATGAGGAGGCCGTTCGAGATGCCCGAAAAGAGGTCCTCCCAGTCGTATCCCAGGTACCGGCCGAGGCCGGCGACGAAGACGATGCTCCACAGGAGCGGCACGTGCGGATCGAGCCCCAGCGCGGCCGAGCCGACGCCGAGGAAGGTGACGACCGCGAGGACCGGTACGAGCGCGAGCCGGAGGGACGGCCGGCGGTCGACCGGGATCTCCTCGTAGGTCGTCGGGGTGAAGTCGGGAGCCATTACGAGCGAATATGTCCTTGGAGAATTAAACTTCGTTGGTTTATTCCCACAAAGCATACAACGTGCTACCAACGAACACGATATCGGCGGGTGGGCGGGCGCAGGGGGACGTCGAGAGGGCGCGGGGGAACGCCAGGAGGACGCAGGGGAACGTGGCGGGGTGCGGATGGGACGTGGAGGCCGCAGGTAGAACGTGTGGATCCGCGAGCGGACCGAGGCGGATCACGGGACGGGCGTGAGGCGGCCCGTCGGCACGGAAGAGTTATTCGGCCGGGGCGACGGATCGCGAACGAATGAGACGGGAACGGGGGGGCGAGAGGGGCCGTGAACCGCGCGTCGATCGACGGGCGGTCCTGAAAGGGGTGGCCGGAGCCGCGAGCGCGTCGCTTTCGGGGTGTGGCGCGCTCGAACGCGAGGACGACGCCGGAACGACGGAGGCGACGGACGACCGAGCGCGGGAGCTGGCCGAGCGGTTCGCGCCGCGGATCTACTTCGACGCGGCCGAGAAGTGGTTCCCGACGGATCCACGCCCCTACGAGAGCGAGCGCGACGGCGAGGCGATCGTCGACGGGTTCGACGCGCTCGACGGCTACCACGAGCGGTTCGACGAGGACGGGGAGCCGCCGAACCCGACGGTCTTCTACCACGTCGTCGAGTACGACGACTCGCCGCTCGCGGCGGTGCAGTTCTGGTACTACTCCGCGTTCGACCAGTTCACGACCAACTTCCACTGGCACGACTGGGAGGTGCTTTCCGTCTTCGTGGACACGGACGACGGGGAGCCGCGTCTCTACGTCGCGAGCTCGCACTCGCGGAGCGTTCCGAACAACGAGTTCCTCGATCCGGACCCGGAGACGACGCCGCGGATCCTCTCCGAGCTCGGCTCCCACTCGAGCGCCCTCTCGGTCAACGAGGTCCCGGACCGCTTCCAGCGAATCTCGACGGAGGGACTGCTCGCGGACATCACGAACACGGCGATAGACGGGATCGAGGACCTCGCGGAGATCCCGCTCGCCTACGGGCTCCCGCGCGACGAGGGGTCCCGACTCCCCTACGTGGTGCCGGAGTACGAGGGGGCGCCGATCTACGAACACGACCGGCTCCCCTCGGTCACCCGCGAGTCCCTGATCGACGAGGAGCTCACGGTTCGCTCGTTCGATGCGATCGAGTCCGTTCCCTCAAGTCTCCCCGAGCGGGAGACGGGACTCGTCTTCGGACACGAGGAGACGGCGGAGACGGAGGGGAGCGAGGCAGGCGGCACGGAAGCGGACGAGGCGGGCGGCACGGAGAACGGAGGGGACGGTGAGACGACGGACGTCGCCTACGAACTGGTTCCGATCGCGGAGATCGAACACATCACTGACTTCACCGGCCCGCAGTTGAGCTTCGAGTTCGCGATCCCGGAGGCGGTCGAGGACGCGATGGCCGGCCACATCACCACGACGGGAACCCCCTGGAGCCAGCCGCGGTTCTCGAACCCGGCGACGGACATCACGGCCGCGAACCATCGACAGTCGCTGGCCGGGGAGTACGCGGCGATCGGCGAGGCGGCCCCGGTCCACACCGTGCTCGCCCGGGTTACGGACGCGGTCGTCGACGAGGAGGCGCCGACGAACGAGGGGATCTCGACCACGGAGTCGTCCGTCGAATCGATCGCGCTCCTGGAGAGCGACCCGGAGGCCGTACCGACCTTCGGCGGCGTCGCCGCCGTGCGGGACGTGGCGGCCGGCGACCACCGGCTCACGGTGAACGGAGCCGGGAGGACGCCCCACAGCGAGCGGGTGAGCGTCACGGAGGACGGCCCGGCGACGACCGCCGGCGTCGACGGGGAGATCCCGCTCGTCGCACGCGAACACGCGAGAAAGCTCGAGGTCACGGACGCGGAGGCCGACGTCGACCTCTCGCGCGTGGCGGTCGAGGACGACTTCGGCGGCCGCATCTACGAGTCGGCGGTCGAGGGATCCGACGCGGTCTACGTCCACGAGGGGGGAGCGTACACGACGGAGGTCCGCGATTCCGACGACGCGGTCGGCGCGTATCGGGTGAATCCGGATCCCGGGAACGAGACGGGGATCCGCATCGATCGCCCCGAGACCGGCAAGGCGTCGCTCGCGAGCTTCGTCGCCGACATCGCCGAGGAGACACACGAGCAGGTGGCGGCACTCGAGGACGGGACGAGCGACGACGGAGGCAGCGAGGACGACGGCGACGACGCTGACGGCGACGGAGGGGACGGTTCCGGGCGAACCGGCACCACGACCGGCGGCGGAAACACGACGTCGGACGGGTCGTCGAACGCGATCACGGGGTTGCGCCGGGCCCTGGAGGCGGTCGCAGAGAGCGCTCGAGCGGCCGCGGAACGGGCGCGGGCCGGCGAGCGCGGGAACGCCGACCGTCGCCTCGAGACGGTCATCGAGCGGCTCGGTCGGGTGAGCGACCGGCTCGCGGCGGCCGAAGGCGACCTGCCGAATCCGATCGCGCGAGCGAGCGAAAACCGGCTCGATCAGGCGGGACGTCGGGCCGAGCAGGCCCGCGAGAGCGACGCGCTGTAGCGGATGCCCGGGGATCAACCGGACGTGGCACCGCCGCTCACGCGTGTTCGATCTCGACGTGCCACTCGTCGTCGGCCACCTGCGTCGTCTCGTAGGTGAACCCGCGGCGATCGAGCACGTCGTAGAGGGGTTCCGGCTCGAAGCCGTTGATCAGCGTCAGTCGCTCGTCGGGGTCGAGGTCCGAAAGGGCCTCCTGGATGCGGTCGAAGGGCGGGTCCTCCGGATCGCGAACGTCGAGTCTGCGTTCGTGAACGCTCATCGAGCGTCGATACGGACGGACCGCAGGTGACGATTCCCTCGAATATGTTCGATCGACGGTCAGGACACGCCGATCCCGTTTCGGCGTCACTCCCGCTTCGGGAACTCCGCGCGGAACTCGTCCGCGGCCTCGCGGGTGACGGCGTACCCCTCCTCGTCGAAAGCCTCGACCTCGGCCGCCATCTCGTAGAACAGCGGCTTCGGCTCGTGGTCGTTGACGATCGTCAGCGTCTCGCCGGGCTCCATCGCGGCGAACGCGTCGTGTATCCTGTCGTGTCGATCGACCGGCGGAACGTCACGGACGTCGAGCGTTGGCATACACTGGCGGATCGGGGGCGGGGACACCTGCGTCTTCAGGCGAACGTATTCGGGGGCGAGACGCGGGTCGGAGCCGGCGCGCTCGGGGGACCCACCGCTCGAGGAGCGGAGCGAACTCGAACCCGACTCAGGCCGGCGTCGAGACGCCCCATCGGACGCGGTCCCACAGGCGCTCGTAGGCGTAGTAGGTCCCGGTCTTCACGACGTTCGCGAGGAGGCCGATGTTCACGGCGTCGTCGAGATCGCCGACGACGAGCCACGCGATACAGACGGTGATCGCCACCATGAGGAGCCGGTAACAGAGGGTCTTGGCGAGCGCTCGACGACGCGAGTGAACGGCGGTTCGCGAGAGTCCCCCGGGCATCGACCGGACGTTTCGGGAGCGAGGACTTATAGATAACCGATAGTGCGAACCTTTCCAACCGTTAGTTACTGTTTTTAGTTACACCGCGGGTGCAGACGGTTTATCACGGCGCTCGACCGATCGGGGATCGATGACTGGACTCACCTGGAAGACGACCGGAGGCGGGATCGACTACACGTGTCCGGGCTTCGACGTCCGGCGCGACGAGGTCCGGTTTCCGGACGGGACGGAGGGCGAGTACCACTACCTTGAGGAGCCCCCGGCGGTGGTGATCCTGCCGTTCACGCCGGCGGGCGAGGTCGTCGTGATAGACGAGTGGCGCCAGGCGGTGGGGCGGGTCAACCGCGGGCTTCCCGCGGGCTCGATGGAGCCGGGCGACGACGGGGACCTCGAGGCGGCCGCGGCCCGCGAGCTGGCCGAGGAGACCGGCTACGCGGCCGACGGCTTCGAGCCGCTTCTCGACGTCGAGCCGTCGAACGGCGTCTCGAACTCGAGACACCAGCACGTCCTCGCGCGGGGGTGCGAGCCGACGGCGGAACGCGACCTCGATCACGACGAGTCGATCGCGGTCGAGGTCGTCGCGTACGACGACCTGCTCTCGGACGTCGTCGACGGCCGGATCGACGACGGGCGCACGGTCACGGCGGTGACGTACCACGAGTTGATCACCCGGTAGCAGCACGTCGACACTCGGCGTACCGGTGTGCCAACAGTTTTCCTCGTCCGCCGCCAACCCGCGTGCATGTCGAGCCACGTCGGTGGACGAACCGCGCTGATCGCCGCCGTCGCGATCGTCGTCGCGATCGGATTGGGTGCCGGCGGCCTCCTCCTCGGGTTCCTCCTCACGCTCGTCGGAGGGGTCGTCTTGACCCTGATCGGGATCGAAGTCACTCCCTCTTTGGGGATCGTCTTGAGCCTCGTGTTCGTCCAGGGGGTCGGCTGTGCGGGCGTGGCGCTCGCGTACGTCCAGGTGCAACCGGAGATTCGGCCGGTCCTCCGCGAGCGTCTCGGGGTCCCGATCGACGCGACCCGCTTTTCGATCGGCGCCTCCGTCCCGAACCTCCGCGAAGCCCTCGTCGTCGCGGGAGGGTACGTGCTGGCGTTCGCGGGGGCGCTCGCCGGCGCGTTCGCGATCACGGCCTACCAAGCGCTCTCCGGAACGAGCCTCGAGACCGGGACGAACCAGGCCGCCCAGATCGGCATGGAGAACCCCGAGGTCCTCCTGCTTCTCATCCCCGCGTCGATCCTCCTCATCGGCCCCGGCGAGGAACTGCTGTTTCGCGGCGTCGTCCAGGGCCGGCTCCGGGAGGTCTTCTCGCCGGTGACGGCCATCGTGGCCACGAGCGTCGTCTTCGCGGGCCTCCACTGGTTCGCGCTCACCGGCGGCTCCGCGACGGGCAACCTCGTGAGCATCGGCGTGTTGATCGTCCCGAGCCTCGTCTTCGGGGCCAGCTACGAGTACACCGGAAACGTCGTGGTCCCCGCGCTCATCCACGGCGTCTACAACGCGACCCTGTTCACGCTATTGTACGTCACGATCGCGTACGCGGACGCGATTCCGGGAGGGATCGCGATGGCCGCCGCGGCGTTTTGAGGCGGCGGCCGTCGACCTCCGCCACCCGCCGAACGGCACGGCGATCGGGGAGAAAACATCCTCGTCGGGCGTCACTCCCGCCGTTTGACCTCGTGTCGGCCGAATCCGTACCGCAGCCGGTTGGCGAGCCGCCGCGAGAACCGTCCCTCGTTTCGCGAGTCGAACCGCTCGGCGAGCGCGTCGTAGATGAGCGGGACCGGAACCTCCTGTTCGAGGGCCTCCTGAACCGTCCAGGTTCCCGTCGAGCCGCCGGCGACGTGGTCGGCGACGTCTCCGAGGTCCGAGCCCTCCTCGCGGAACGCCTCCTCACACAGCTCGAGGAGCCACGAGCGGACGACCGCGCCGTTGTTCCACGTGCGCGCGATGGACTCCATGTCGAGGTCGAAGCGGCCGTCGTGAAGCAGCTCGAAGCCCTCGCCGTAGGCCTGCATCAGCGCGTACTCGACGCCGTTGTGAACCATCTTGACGTAGTGGCCGGAGCCCGACTCGCCCATCCGATCGTGGCCGTCCGGGCCGGTGGCGACGGCGTCGAGGACGGGCGTCATCGCCTCGTAGGCCCACTCGGGGCCGCCGACCATGAGCGAGAAACCCGCCTCGGCGCTGGCGGGGCCGCCGGAGGTGCCACAGTCGAGGTAGGCGGCGTCGGTCGCTCCGGCCCGGCGCATCGACGCCTCGAAGTGTGAGTTGCCGCCGTCGACGACCACGTCGTCGCCGTCGAGGCGGGGCTCGAGGTCCTCGAGCGTGGCGTCAACGGGGTCGCCGGCCGGCACCATGAGCCAGATCCGCTTTCCGTCCTCGCGTCCCGAATCGAGGCGGTCACACAGGTCGTCGACGGAGTCGGCCGGCTCCGCGCCGGCCTCCGCGGCCGCGGCGGTCGCCTCCGCCGAGAGGTCGAAGGCGACCACGTCGTGGCCCGCATCGAGGCAGCGATCGACGACGATCCGTCCCATCCGGCCCAAGCCGATGACGCCAAGGTGCATACGCGTCGAATCACGAGGACGGGCCCTATTGGTTGCGATCGGCGACGAGAGGGGATTCGGCGACGAAAAACGAGCGGGGGCCGTCGGCGACGAGAACGATCGGCGACGAGAGGGGGTATCGCCGGAGAGTCGGGACGGACCGGCCGTCTAGACGTCCCGACGCTGGTACCGGTTGCGAAGCAGGATCGCGGTGGCGTTGAGAAGCAGCATCATCGCGAGCAGCACGACGACGCCGGCGGCGACCACGCCGTAGCGGAACTCGGGTTGGGGCCGCGCACGCCAGTTGTAGATCTGCATCGGCATCGCGCTGACGCTGTCGAAGAGCGTCGTGGGGACGCTGAAGACGCTCGTGGCGGCGCCGATCATGATGAGCGGCGCGGTCTCGCCGATCGCGCGCCCGAGCGCGAGGATCGTCCCGGTGAGAATGCCGGGCAGCGCCTGCGGGAGCGTGACGTTCTTGAGCGTCTGCCACTCGCTCGCGCCCATGCCGCGGCTGGCCTGTCTGTAGGAGTCGGGGACCGCCCGCAGCGCCTCCTGGGAGGAGACGATGACGATGGGCAACACGAGCAGTCCGACCGTGAGCCCGCCCACGAGAACGATCCCGCTCTCGAGGCCGATCCCGCGGACGAAGACGGCCAGTCCGAGCAGTCCGTAGACGACCGAGGGAACGCCGGCGAGGTTCGCGATGTTGATCCGGACGAGCCGGGTGACCCGGTTTTCGGGCGCGTACTCCTCCAAGTAGATCGCCGCGCCGATCCCGATGGGGAAGACGGCGAAGATCATCACGGAGAGGATGAGGAGCGAGCCGACGATGGGCGCGAGGAAGCCGGCCTCCGCGGGGGTCCGCGAGGGCAGGCTCGTGAGGAACTGCCAGTCGACCCACGACCCGTGTTCGGGATCGAGGATCGAGAAGGCGTCGACGGCGACGTACGCGAGGAGGATGGCCATCATCGCGATCCCGGAGATCGCCGCGATCAACAGGATCGCCGCGAACGACCGGTCGCGAAGCGACCGGTAGAGCGGCTCCCAGCCGCTCTCGCGGAAGGGGTTGTCGCCGGGCTCGGAGCCGGAGTCGGAGCCGGCAGCGGGCCCGTTCCCGGCGCCTCCCGCATCGACCTCGGCGCTCATCGGTACTCCTCCCGGAGCCGGTCGCGAATGACCTCGGCGCCGATGTTGAGGCTGAAGGTGAACACGAACAGGACGAGCCCGAGCGCGAACATCGAGTAGTAGGCGGGCGTCCCGCCGCCGCCCTCGGCGTGTGCGACGTTCACCATCGCGGCCGTGATCGTCTCGCTCGACTGCATCAGGTTCTGATCGATCTCGAGGATGCTCAACATCCGCGGCGTCTGGCCGGCCGCGACGGTGACGGCCATGGTCTCGCCGATCGCCCGCGAGAGCGCGAGCACGAACGACGAGAAGATTCCGGAGACGGCCGCGGGGACGACGACGCGAACGGAGGTGTCGAACTTGGTGGATCCGAGCCCGTAGGCGGCCTCTCGGAGGTCGTCGGGGACCGCCGACAGGGCGTCCTCGGAGATCGACGAAACCATCGGGATGATCATCACGCCGACGACGATCGACGCCGAGAGCGCGTTGAACGTGCTCACGGGCAGCCCGATCCGCTCGAGGAAGGGCGTGATGTAGACGAGTGCGAAGTAGCCGTAGACGATGGTCGGGATCCCCGCGAGGATCTCGAGTGCGGGTTTGAGCACCGAGCGCACGCGCTCGCTTGCGAACTCCGAGAGGTAAAGCGCCGCGGCGAGTCCGGTCGGCAGCGCGATGATCGCGGAGACCACGGTGATGAGGATCGTCCCGCTGAGAAGCGGGAGGACGCCGAACTTGTACTCGCCGCCGCCGGTCAACTGCGTCGGCTTCCACTCGGTGCCGGTCAGGAAGTCGACGACGGGAACCTGCGCGAAGAAGGTCGTCGCGTCCTTGAACAGCGTGAGGATGATGCCGAGGGTGATCAACACGGTGGCGACCGCACACACGAGGAAGACCCCCTTGACGGCCCGTCCGATCCGCCGCTCGCGGTCGGAGCGTTCGCCGATCGCGGGACTGGTCGTCATCGGATCACTCGCTTACCGCGTCGTCGATCTTCGCGAGGTTGTTCTCGATCTCGTCGTCGTTCATCGGGACGTAGCCGATGTCGTCGGCGACGATCGACTGGTCGCCGGTCAGTTCGATGGCGAACCGCATGAACGGCTCGAGTGCCGGGTTCTCCGTAAGCTTGTTGCCGTTGACGTACCAGAAGATCGGCCGCGAGAGCGGGTACTCGCCGGTCGAGGCGGCCTCCAAGCTCGGTGCCGTACAGCCGTTTCCGCCGTCGACGTCGAGCGCCTTCACCTGATCCTGATTGTTCGTGTAGTAGGAGAAGGGGAGGTACCCGTGGGCGTACTCGCTCCCCTCGACGCCGGAGGCGATGATGTCGTCCTGTTCGGTCCCCTCGAAGTCGTCGCGGATCCGGCGGAACTTCCCGATGACCTCCTCGGTCCAGTAGTCGAAGGTCCCGCTCGTGGTGGCGGGCCCGTACAGCTCGAAGGGTTCGTCGGGCCAGTCCGAATTGACGTCCGACCACAGCTCGTTTTCGGCCTCGGGGTCCCAGATCTGTCCGAGCTCGTCGATCGTCATGCAGTCGACCCAGTCGGCCTCGTTGTTGACGATGGCCGTCAAGGCGTCGCCGGCACACTGGATCTCGATCGGCTCGAAGCCGTTCTCGCGACACCGCTCGACCTCCTCCTCGAGGATGGGCCGCGAGGCGCCGTTGATGTCGCTGTCGCCGGGGATGAAGAACTGCTCGAAGCCGCCGGTCGATCCGTCCGAGGAGACGGAGATGTTCACGTCGTCGGTCTCGCGCTGGTACTCCTCGGCGACGGCCTCCGAAAGCGGGAACACGGTACTGCTGCCCGTGATCCGGATCTCGCGATCCTCGCCGCCGCCCAGACAACCGGCGAGGCCGAACGTCGCAGCCGCCCCTGCGGTGGTGAGGAATCGTCGACGCGTTCCGGTCGAAACGCGATCGCCGCGGTTGGACACGTCCATCACTCCCATCAACTCGAGTGAAAGGGATGAACGCTACTATTAGCGGTATCTATTCGATATAGAGGTATATAGAGATATATAGTCGCGAAGAGTGTGTGCAGAATCGGCCTACTCGTAGTCCTCGTAGGTCGGCCGGCCCGCCTCTGGCGGGAACTCGTCGACGGGCGCCGTCGTCTGGTCGCCGCTTTCCATGTCCTTGATCGTGACCTCGTCGTTCGCGAGGTCCTGTTCTCCGACGATCACGGTCGTCTCCGCGTTGATCGAGTCGGCGTAACCGAGCTGGCCGCCGAAGCCGCGGTCGGCGACGTCCGCCTCGACGACGTGGCCGAGATCGCGGAGCTCGCGTGCGATCCGCGCGGCCTCAGCGCGCGTGTCGCCGACGGTGAGCACGTAGTAGTCCGTCGACAGCTCCTCCGCGGGCCAGACGCCGGCACGTTGACAAAGCAGCTTGAGCGTCGCGTGTCCGGGAGCGACCCCCACGGCCGGGGTGGGCTGGCCGCCGAAGCTCTCGATCAGGTCGTCGTAGCGTCCGCCGCCGAAGACGGAGCGGGACACCTCGCCGGTCGAGTCGAAACACTCGAAGACGACGCCGGTGTAGTAATCGAGCCCGCGCGCGGTCGTCAACGAGACCTCACAGAACTCGCCCGCGCCGAAGTCGTCGGCGGCCGCGAGGACGTTCCGCAGGTTCTCGACGGCGGCCTCGACGTCCGCGCCGCCCGCCTCGGCCACCGCGTCGAGGTCCTCGACCGCGTCGACGCCAGCGATGAGGTCGTCGAAGTCCCGAGCGGTCCCGCGCTCCAGGCCGGCCTCCGAGAGGAGGGTGAGGTACTCCGCCTCGTCGATCTTCGCGCGCTTGTCGACCGCGCGGATGGCGGCGGCGGCGTCCACCGCGTCGGGGTCGGCCGCGAGCGCGCGGACCAGCCCGCCGAGGATGTCACGGTGGGAGACGCGGAACTCGAAGTCGTCGCCGGTGAGGCCGAGCCCGGTGAGCGCGTCCGCCGCGACCGCGAGCACCTCCGCGTCGGCCTCGGGCTCCGCGGACCCGAAGACGTCGATGTTCGTCTGGTAGAACTCGCGGAACCGGCCCTGTTGGACCTGCTCGTACCGCCAGAACGGGCGCGTCGAGAACCACTTGATCGGCTTCGAGAGCTCCTGGCCGCGCGCGACCACCATGCGCGCGACCGTCGGGGTGAGCTCCGGGGTCATCGCGACCTCGCGGTCGCCCTTGTCGACGAACGAGTAGAGCTCCTCGACGATCTCCTCGCCGGATTTGTCCGTGTACATCCGGGTGCGCTCGAGCGCGGGCGTGGCCACCTCGCGGAAGCCGTAGCTGCGGGCGGCGGCCTCCACCGTGTCCGTCACCTCGCGGCGGGCGGACTGCTCGCCCGGGTAGAAGTCGCGAAACCCCTTCAGTCGGTCGTACATACGCCGCGGTTCGGCGAGCGAGCGCTTGAAAGCATCCCTTCGCGGACGGGAACGAACGCCGGGAGGGAGCCGAGCGGGGAGAACGGGTCGACCGCGGGTCGAAACCCGATCGGGGCCTCGATCGATGGGTCCGCGATCCGCTTTGGCCGATGGGTCGGCGATCGGTCCTCAGTCGGTCCGACCGCGGACGTACGTCTGTTCGTGGTCGGGGAAGACCTCGGCGACGGCGTCGACGTCGTGGGTCTCCGCGAGGAGCGCGCGCAGTTCGTCCTCGTAGTCGGACTTCTCGATCTGCTCGCTGGGGCCGGACTCGACGTCGAAGGTCACCTCCGTCAGCCGGTCGACCGCGTTGCGCCCGAACCCCGAAAGGGGCGCGAGGTAATCGACGTCGTGGCGGTCCTCGAGGCTCTGTGCCTGCGCGCGCGAGACGGTCGGGACGCGATCGTCGCGTCTGGTTCCGTCCGCGACGGCGTCGACGTCGAGCTCGGCGATGGTCTCGAGGGCGTGTTCGTGGACGTGCTGGATGCCGTTTCTGGGGTAGCCGTCCTCGTACATCCGGTCGACGGCCTCGCGAGCGGCGGACTCCTCGAGTTCGATCCGCTCGAACGGGAACCCGAGCTCGGCGGCCGCGCGCTCGGCGTGTCGCCAGTCGTCGGTGATCCCGAAGGTGCCGGTCACACAGCGGACGTCGTAAAACCGGTCGAGGAGCACCGCCGAAAGCGAGGAGTCCTTGCCGCCGCTGTACAGGAGGGCCAGCTCCATCCCTCGAGTCACCGATGGCGGATGTCGAAGCTCTTCTGGTCGGGCTGGAGCTCACGGAGGAGCTCCTTCATCTGGTCCTCGTCGATCCGTCCCTGGACGCGACCGCTCTGGGCGAGCGCCGCGACCTGCTTTTTCACCCGCGCGGCGAAGTCGGGTTTCGACATCTCGACGGCGTTGAGCCGCTGGCGGGCCCCGTCGGTGAGGTGCTGTTTGAGGACGGCCTCCTGTTGTGCCTCCGCGCGCTCGCGGGCGGCGTCCTGGGCCTCCTGGTCGGCGCCGCCCTGCTGGGCCTGGTCCTGCAGTTCCTGCATCTTCTGTTCGCGCAGTTCCTCGAGCCGTTCGTCGTCGGGTGCGTCGCTCATACGGATCCCTTTCGGCTACTCGTGAAAAACCATTTCGGAGGCGCGAACCGATCGCGGGGCTGATCGGGCCCGCGATCGGAAACGGTCATCCCGAAAAGAGGGCGAAACGGTCACCCCGAAAAGAGGCTGGAGTGAACCGGCGCGTGCGTGCGCCCGGACCCGTCGGCCACGGGGTCGTCCGCCTCCGCGACGTCGACGACCGACTTGCCGTCGAGGCCCGCCTCGAGGAAGTCGTGAACCGGCGGGCCGACGCTCTCCGGCTCGACGAGGAAGGCGTCGTGTCCGTGATCGGAGTCGACGACGTGGTGGGCGACGGGGACCTCGGCCTCGCGGAACGCGTCGGAGAGGTCGGCCGCCTGGTCGACGGTGAAGTGCCAGTCCTCCGAAAAGGACATCACGAGCGCCTCGCCCGTGAACGCCGCGAGCGCGTCCGCGTCGGTCGCGTAGCCGGCCGCGAGGTCGTACTCGTCCATCGCGCGGGTGAGATAGAGGTAGCTGTTCGCGTCGAAACGGTCCGCGAAGGACGCGGCGTTGTAATCGAGGTAGGACTCGACCTCCCGGTACGGGAAGAACGTCGCCGCGGGGTTCTCCGCGACGTCGAGCCCCTCGCCGCGCGTCAACGAGTCGCGGCCGGCCGACCGTCGGCCGAACTTCCGGTCCATGGAGGACTTCGAGAGGTACATGATGTGGCCGATCTGCCGGGCGATCCCGAGTCCGGTCTCGGGTTTCGGTCGGTCGCCGTAGTAGTCGCCGCCGTTCCAGTTCGGGTCCGACCGAATCGCCCGCCGGGCGATCGCCTCGAGGGCGAGACACTGCGGATCGAGCCTGGCCGCGGTCGCAATGGCGATCAGCTGGTCGGCGTCGTCGGGATACCGCTTGCCCCAGTCGAGGACGTTCATCCCGCCGACGCTGCCGCCGACGACGGCGTGGAGCCGGCCGACGCCCAGGTGGTCGAGCAGCCGACGCTGGGCGCGCGTCCAGTCGCCGACCTGGACGGGCGGAAACTCCAGGGCCCACCGGTCGTGGTCGACCTCGTGGTCGGGTTCGACGCCGTCCGGACGGGGGCTCGCGGGGCCCGAACTGCCGTAACACGAGCCCGGGACGTTCGCGCAGACGACGTAGTACTCCGTCGTGTCGATCGCCTTGCCCGGCCCGACGACGTCGTCCCACCACGCGCGGGCCTGGCCGGCCTGGGCGGGCGTGTCGGGGGCGTCGCCGGCATCGCCGGTGTCGCCGGTCTCGTCGACGTCGTCCGCGCCGTTGGCGTCCGCGTCGTCCCCGGTTGCGTCGCTTCCCGCCTCCTCGGGCGTGCGAGCGACGTTCTGGCTGCCGGTCAGGGCGTGACACGCGAGCACCGCGTTGTCGCCGGTGAACTCGCCGTAGGTCTCGTAGGCGATCCGCAACTCCGGGATCGAGCGGCCGCACTCGAAGGTGAACTCCCCGAGCGTCGCGACGCCGTGGTCGTGTGGGATCCTGCTCATCGGTCTCGGTCCTCCGTGGGCGAGGCTGGTCCGCCCCGCGTCCCCGAATCGGCGGCTCGCTCGCCGGCCGCGAGCCCGCGATCGAGGTCGGCGGCGACGTCCGCGGGGTCCTCGAGGCCGACGGAGAGCCGGAGCATGTCCGGGCTGACGCCGGCGTTTCGCTGTTCGGTCCGGTCCATCTGTGCGTGTGTGGTCGAGGCGGGGTGGATGATTAACGATTTCGCGTCGCCGACGTTCGCGAGGAAGCTCGTCAGCTCGACGGACTCACAGAGCGTCTTCGCGGCCTCGAAGCCGCCCTCGACGCCGAAGGTGACCATGCCGCCGTATCCATCGAGGTAGCGGTCCGCGTTCGCGTGGGTCTCGTGGTCCGCGAAGCCGGGGTAGCTCACCCACGCCACCCGGTCGTCCTCCCGGAGGAACTCGGCGATCGCCCGGGCGTTCCCGCAGTGGCGCTCCATGCGGATCGGGAGCGTCTCGAGGCCCTGTAGCGTCTGCCAGGCGTCGAAGGGCGACTGCTGGCCGCCGGTGGTCCGGAGGCTCCGCTGGCGGACGACGTTCGCGAGGGGGGCGTCGCCGAACCGCTCGGAGAAGTCGATCCCGTAGGCGGGGTTCTCGCCCGACAGCTCCGGGTAGTCCGCGTCGGGGTGGTCCCACGGGAAGGTCCCGCCGTCGACGACGACGCCGCCGACGGTCGTGCCGTTGCCCGTCATCCACTTCGTCGTGGACTCCCAGACGACGTCGACGCCGTGTTCGAACGGCCGGCAAAGCGCCGGGGTCGCGAAGGTGTTGTCGACGACGAGCGGGACGGCGTTCTCGTGGGCGACGTCCGCGAGTCGTTCGAGATCCGGCGTGGCGAGCGAGGGGTTCGAGATCGTCTCGACGTGCACGAAGGCGGTGTCCTCGTCGATCGCCTCGGCGTAGCGATCGTACGCGAGGGTCTCGACCGTGCGCGCCTCGATCCCGCGGCGGTCGGCGATCGTCGAGAGATACGTCGAGGTCCCGCCGTACATCTCCGCGCTCGCGACGACGTTGTCGCCCGCGGACGCCAGAACCGTGACGATCGCGTCGAAGGCGCCCATCCCCGACCCGGTCGCGACCGCGCCCGTCCCGCCCTCCAGGTCGGCGATCCGATCCTCGAGGGCCGAGGCGGTCGGGTTCGAGATCCGCGAGTAGACGTCGCCGTCCGCCCGAAGCGCGTACCGCTTTGCGGTCGCGTCCGCGTCCTCGAAGGCGTACGACGTGGTCTGGTAGATGGGAACCGAGCGCGCCCCGGTCGCCGGGTCCGGTTCGACGCCGGCGTGGAGACTCCGGGTCCTGAACCCTCTGGTCATGTACTACACGCATATATCTCAATACTCCTATAACTGTCAGTTACGGCAAGCCCTGCCGGACGTCGATCGCGAGTCCACACGGAAGGAACGCGACCACGCCGCCTATTGAGAGAGGCTCTCCGGAGCGGTGGGTCGTCCGGTGAAACGTGGGACGGCCGATAGAACTATGTAGATAACATCACATCTCCGACAGAAGGGAGCACGAACGCGATCGTGGGTGATAGCGGTTGAGTCGTCGGGTCTGCGTCTCCTGAGAGCCGCCGTCTCCGGAACGTCGCCGGACGCGACGTCCCGCTGAACTGCGGTTCGGGAGGGAGGGGAGCCAAACACATGGCAACACCGGAACCAAGCGAGGAGGCGGTTGAGGCGTTACAACAGCTCGGGTTACGCGAGTACGAGTCGGAGTGCTTCGTCGGCCTGACGCACCTGTCGACGGCGACGGCAAAGGAGATAAGCGAGGTCACGGACGTGCCACGGACGCGAGTCTACGACGCGGTCCGCGTGCTGGAGGCGCGCGGGCTCATCGCGGTCCAGCACTCGAGTCCGAAGCGGTTTCGTCCCGTGCGGATCGAGGAGGCCGTCCGGACGTTTCGCGAGCGGTACGAGCGGAACCTCGACCGGCTGGCGAACGCCCTCGAGGCGATCTCGAACGCCGGCGACGAAACCGACGTCGAGGATCGGAAAGTGTGGACGGTCTCGGGACGGGAGGCGATCGACGACCGGATCCGGCGGCTCGTGGACGACGCCTCGGACGAGGTCGTGGTGGGGCTGGGGCGTCGGACGGTCCTCACGGAGGGATGTCTCGAAGCGCTCGAACGCGTCGCCGAGGGAGTGACGTTGATCGTCGCGGCCGCGACCGAGACCGTCCGGTCCCGGATCGAGGAGGCGCTTCCGCGGGCGGAGACCGTCGTGTCCGAACACGAGTGGCTGTGCGAGGTGGACGATGAAGGGCGATCGATCGGCCGGCTGCTGTTGGTCGACCGGTCCGCGGCTCTCCTCACCACGATCCATCCGGAGTCCGACGAGGAGCACGCGATCGTCGGTTCGGGGGGCGAGAACGGGCTGGTCGTCGTCGCCCGCCGTCTGCTCGCACGCGAGAATCGATCGGTGAGGGACACCGGGACGTCGACGACGGACTCCGAGGTCCCGGCGAGCGAATCGGACGGAACGAGCACCGAACCAGGAGGAACGAACGACAAACCGGAGGGAACGGGCACCGAACGGGAACAGTAGGGCGACCATAACTAACCACCGAGGAGCCGACGGGCCGGTATGAAGGCGTCGAGCGAAACGGGGGTCATCTCCCAGCTGAGAGGAGTCATCGCCCAGTTGAGGCGGCCGGAGTATACCGGCGAGAACCGCTGTCTGCCCTGTACGATCCTGAACGTCGCGATCGCGATCGTCCTCTCGATCGGGGCCGGATACGTCGCGATGTCGTTCGATCTGTCGCCGTTCGGGATCGCAGCGGCGACGTTGATCATCGCGGTCGCCGCGATCTACCTCCGCGGCTACCTGATCCCCGGGACGCCCACGCTCACGAAGCGCTACTTTCCCGACCGGGTTCTGGCGTGGTTCGAAAAGGGGGGACAAGGGGCGGAGGGGCTCGGCTGGGACGGGGAGAGCCCCGAGGCGTTGTTGATCGAGATCGGGATCGTCGTCGACGACCCCTCGGAGGAGGACCTGGTTCTCGATCGCGACTTCGAGCGCGCGTGGACCCGATCGATCCACGACCACTGGAACGACGAGGCGACGATCAAACGAAGCCTCGGGACGTTCGTCGACGCGGATCCCGACGTCATCGAGTTCGAGGCACACTCACGGTCGTTCCTCGCGTGGGCCGACGACGCCCACCTGGCGTCGTGGCCGTCGCGTGCCGCCTGCGTCGCGGACGCGGCCGCGGCGACGGAGCTGCCGCGATGGGATCCCGACTGGGAGCGGCGCCCGCTCTCGCTTCGCGCGGAGATCCTCGGCGCGCTCCGGCTGTTCCTCGAGCGGTGTCCGGCCTGTGACGGCGAGGTCGTGTTGTCACAGGACGTCGTGGAGTCCTGCTGTCGCAGCCGCGACGTGGTGACCGCGACGTGTCGATCGTGTGATTCGCGACTGTTCGAACTCGACGTCGATCCCGCCGAGCTACCCGATCAGTAGCGGCCGGGAGGCCGTCGACGGATTCCGAACGGAGTGGCCTGTTTCTCGATGTACGCTCAAGGGAGTTCGAAAGAGGGAGGTGCGAGCCTCTTTCGACTCACGTTCAACCCCTGAATCGCGTTCAAATCAGGATCATCCGAACCCGCTTTCAAAACAGGATCCCCGGAATCCGCCGTCAGATCTGGGTCCGCTCGTCGGTGAGCGCGAAGGCGATCGCCGAGAGGGCGAACACGGAGGCCAGGAGCACGGTCGAGACGTGTCCGTGCGCGGAGAAGTAGGGAAGGAATCCGAGAGCCGACGTCGCCGCGAACGCCACGGAGACGGTCGCAAGCGCCATCCAGTACTCACACCACGACAGGTGGCCCTCGGGAACCGTCTCGAGGTAGACGGTACAGTCGGACGCCGTATCGGCCAGCTCGACGACTCCCGACCGCTTCTCGTAGTCGACGATGCCGTTCTCGTCGAGGGTCGGAAGGTGGATCTGATACAGCGAGGTGTAGACCCGTTTCCGCTGTTTGTAGGTCACCTCCGCCTGGGAGACGTCGTTCTCCTCGGCCGCGATCACCTCCGAGAGGTCCCGGATCGTCATCCGGCGGTCCTCCGCCCGGCTGAGGTGCTCGATGACGCGGCGACGGCGCTGGTTCGACAGCATGCCGAAGACCGTGTCCTTCGAGAGATCACGGTCGGGCTCCCCGTCGTCGCCGTCAGCACCCGCCTCCGCGGTGACGTCGAGGTCGCCGGAGTCCACCGCCTGTGCGCGCTCCGTCGCGAACCCGAGAGACGCGATCATCGTACCACCTCCCCGAGCGGGCCGATCGGGCACATCCCGACGGGAGCGCTCGAGGGGTCCACGGGTGCCGTGACGTCCGCCCGACCGGCGGACGCCGTCGGAACTCCGGGGGACGCAAACCGGACGAGAATCGCGGCGGCTGCCGTGCGATCGGGAGCGTCCAGCCGGGTGCGTGGGAGTCGGTGGTCGGATCGAAAGTCGGGGGTGGTGGGTTGGAACATTGGCCTGTTCGGAGCGAAAGCGTTCGTGGATCCGTTCGATGCGTCGGTCCGGGACGAGTACGCCGAGACGGGGCTGGAACCGGCCCCCGATCGGCGCCGCCATCGACGCCGACGATGGCGAGGTCCTACAACTGGCCTCGAACGAGTCGTCGTGGTATGTATGTTCCACATTTTCATTCGATTCCGAAATCGTGATGAATCGAGTGACAACGATCGACATGGTTGGTGAAGCCCGTCGGAGGACACGTCGGCAGGCGGCGACCGGGCGGCGTGGATCCCCGCGTGTCGGTGGTTCGCGCGTCGGCGGTGAGTGGCCGTGGGGCGCATCGGTCACCGCCACCCCCGTTCGAGCCCGCGCAGGGAACGGATCACGTACCAGCGGTGGGTCCAAAACTGGGCGGCGATGGCGACCGCGAAGACGGCGAGCGAGAGGCTCGACCACAAGAGCGGGTCGACGAGCGCGATCACGGGGGCCTCGAGCAGCGCGGCCACGACGAGGAAAAGCGAGAGGACGCCGAGCGTCCGATACAGCTCCCCCCAGGTGATGCCGTAGGGCGTGATCAGCTCCATGTAGGTGTCCACGTCGCGTGCGCGCTCGCGGAGGCGAATCACGTGTGTGTCCGGGTCGTACTCGACGACGCCGAGATCGTCGAGCATCGGGAGGTGCGTCTGGCGAAGCGAGCTGCGGACGCTGTCATAGGCCGCCTTCGGCGGGGGCGACTGGCCGGTCTCCTCGGCGGCGATCTCCGTCGCGAGCGTGCCGAGGGTGATCGTTCCGTTCGAGGTGGTCAGATGGCGAACCGTCTCGCGACGCCGCGCGTTCGCGAGGACGGTATAGACGTCCGATTCCGGGAGGTCGGTGGTTCGAAACATGGGCATGTGGACATCACCTTCGTCGTCATGGATCGTCGAGAGGCGGTATCGACTCGCAGTTAGGCCGGATCAACCGTCAGGATGGGGACCCTACCGGTCGCGAACGCGGCGTGGGAACGGCCGTAGGGCCGGACTACGGTCGCCGAACGGTCTGTTTGAGACGTGTTGACGAGGAGAATGGATCGTTCAAAACCGCCGATCGTGAGCGAACGAGCCGTTGAAACACCCGAATTCACGCACCATCCTCCCGAAGCGGTCGTTCGGACGTGACGTGTCGACTCGTAACTACGTGGGATCCGCTCACAGGGAACGACAACTGAACGGTCGGGCCGTCGAGGCCACGAGATCCGTTCAGGAGACCACACCATGAGCGATCACACGGACAACAGACACGGACTCTCCCGACGTCGCGTCCTCGGCGGCCTCGGCGCGATCGGCGTCGCCTCGGCCGGCGCGGGAATCGGCACGACCGCCTACTTCAGCGACGAGGAGAGTTTCGAGGAGAACAGCCTCACCGCGGGCGAGCTCGATCTGAAGCTCGACTACAAGGCGACATACTCGGGCGGCCCCGGCCGCTTGGAGGAGATCAACGGCTGGTACAGCGAGGACGGACCCGGCGAGCCCTTCGAGGTCGAGGAGGTCGAGGACGAGGAGGGGACCTATCTGATCGGCGAGGTCCCCGACGTCGACGACGGAGACCTCTGGGAGGACGAGGTCCAGAACACGGATCTCTGTGCTCCGGAACTCGGACTCATCAACGGCGACGAGATCCCGGTGTTCACCCTCGAGGACGTGAAGCCGGGAGACTCCGGCGAGGTCACCGTCAGCCTCCACATCTGTGACAACCCCGCGTGGATGTACATGAACGGCGCGCTGACGGCCAACGACGAGAACACCGTCACGGAGCCCGAGGCCGCCTCTGACGACGAGAACAACGATCTCTCGGACAGCGAGATCGACGGCGATGGCGAGCTCGCCGACGCCATCCAGACGAAGCTGTGGTACGACGAGAACTGTAACAACGTCCACGACGCCGGCGACGGTACGGGGTCGGAGGAAGTGTGCGTCCAACTCGTGATCGACACGTCCGGATCGATGGGCGGGACCCGGATCGAAAACGCGAAGGACGGAGCTCAACAGCTCGCACAGACCATTCTCGATGCCAACTCCGACAACCAGGTCGGCGTATCGGAGTTCGACAACAACGGGAGCGTCGTACAGACACTCACCGATGTGTACGACGACCAGCCCGGCGATCCTGCCGCAGGGAACGGTGTCGGGCCCGCGATCGAGAACCTGAGCGCCAGCGGCGGTACCAACGCACAAGCCGGCGTGGACGCCGCACAGGGTGATCTCGAGAACTGTCCCGAGGGCGTGCGCCGGATCATGGTCGTCTTCGGCGACGGCGACATCAACACCGACGGACAGGCGGCGAAGGACGCCGGAACGGAGATCTTCGCGATCGGCGTCGGCGGGGCAAGCGAGGACGAACTCGATGACCTCGCCAGCGATCCGGACGAGGACCACGTCTTCATCGGCGCGGATGACGCTGCCATCGGGCAGCTCTTCTCGCAGGTCGGAGAGACGATCACCGGCGGCGAGACGGTCATCCTCGAGGACTCGCTCGCCAACACGATGGAGGCCCTCGAGGAGGGGATCGCCCTCGACGGCGACCGCTCCACGGAGGAGGACGACCCGTTCGTCGGCGGAATGACCCACTGTCTCGGCTTCGAGTGGGAGCTGCCTGATGACGTCGGCAACGAGGTCCAAACCGACTCGGTCGGCTTCGATCTCGGCTTCTACGCGCTCCAGAGCCGGCACAACGACGAGCCGCCGGAGAACCCGTTCGACGGCAACTTCACCGACGACAACGGGCTCCCGTCGGGCGCGAACAGCACCAACGGCAGCGGCACCGCCGACTGAACGAGAACCTCCCACAGTGGTACGGGGGTTCTCCCCCGTGATACGGCGGTTCGACTCCGCCGGTGGGATTCCCCCACGAGGGGACGAAGATCATGAGCAAGCAAGATAAACTCGGGCTGTCGCGTCGACGGGTACTCGCGAGCATGGGCGCGATCGGCGTCGCCTCCGCGGGTGCCGGACTCGGCACCACAGCCTATTTCAGCGACGAGGAATCGTTCACCGGAAACACGCTTACCGCCGGCGAACTCGACCTCAAGGTCGACTGGCAGCAAACCTACAACGGACCGATCCCCGGCAGCGACGGGGAAGTGGGCGAACACGCCGTGAACGCCTACCCCGACACCGCGATGGACGACCAGAGCTACGGCGACGGCCTCCAAGACCTCGACGGCGTCCACTACTCCGGCGCCGGCGACGTGGAACCCGTCTTCAACGCGGCGGAGATCCCCGCCTGCTGTGACTGCGAGGACGACGAGTACTACCTCACCTACGGTGGCGAGTCCTACTGCATCGAGCCGGTGACCTCTGCGGACAGCATCGAGGACTTCTACGACTACGTCGAAGCCGGCGGAAGCGTCCAGTACTCCTCCCAGAACGACGACATTCAACGGGAGGACACGAGCGTGATGTTCCTCCACGAGGACGATGCGGGGGATCTCAGTCTCGTGTTCGTACACGACGCGTACACGAACGAGGACGGCGGCGGCGCCGCGTCGGTGACGATCGAAGGCGCCCCGAGCAGCTCGGGATGGTTGGTCGGAAGCGGCGACTGGCAGGTCAAAGACGACATCGAGGGTAACGAGAGCCAGGGATTCGAGCAGTACGAGGAGTGGGAGGTCGACTGGGCCTGGGGAACGGACCGAACGGACGGCGGCGCGATCGGCCACCTCGAGGACGACTTCGCGCTCCGGATCTCGGCCGCGTTCAACCAGGCGGCTGACCGGAATCCGTTAGGGTCGGGACAGATCGAGGAACTCGTCGTTCTGAGCGGCGGATCCGGGTTCGGTAGCTCGGACGAGATCGTCGTAGAGGAGGTCACCCAAGCTGGGGACAACGTCGATCAGATCACCATCCACAGCTCGTGTGGGATCGACAGCGGCGTCGAGCTGGACGTCCCGGCCGTCTTCCAAAGCGAGAACTACCCCGACCAGGAGCACCTCGTCGAGTTCGCCGACGTCAAACCGGGCGACAGCGGCGAGATCACCTTCTCACTCCACCTCTGTGACAACCCCGGCTACGTCTGGATGACCGCCGCCAACTTCTCACAGAATGGCGGCACCCTCACCGAACCTGAACGGGAAACCCTACTCGACGGAGAGTACGGCAACGATGGCGAGGTCGACCTCGAGGCGGGTCGCCTCGCCGACCACGTCGACGTCACCGTCTGGTACGACGACGATTGCGACAACGTCTACGACGATCCCGAAGAGGTCGAGCAAGCCGAGGAGGGCGAGGAAGCGATCTTCGAGGGAACGCTCCAGGAGCTGATGGAGAACACCTTCGAACTCGAGGACGACGAGGACGATGGCATGATCCCCCTCGGCGTCGATGACGGTGATCAGGAGTGTTACCCGGCCCGCGCGGGCTTCTGTATCGGCTTCGAGTGGGAGGTCTCGACCGAGGTCGGCAACGAGATCCAGGGCGACGAGGCGCACTTCGACCTCGGCTTCTACACCGAGCAGTGCCGCCACAACGACGACCCCGGAAACGCGACTGCGGAGAACGACTCGACGGAGAACGGCACCGAACAGACAGCCTGATCGAGAGGCATCGCACCCGAACTTCCGTTCCGATCGCTCGGGACGGTTCCCGCGGATACGGCCGACGTGGCCGGGATCCGAGGCCGGTTCGACTCCGGCCGCGGGGCTCCCCGTAAGGGGGATGTGCAAGCATGAGCAAGCAAGATAAACTCGGGCTGTCGCGTCGACGGGTACTCGCGAGCATGGGCGCGATCGGCGTCGCCTCCGCGGGTGCCGGCCTCGGCACGACCGCCTATTTCAGCGACGAGGAATCGTTCACCGGAAACACGCTCACCGCCGGCGAACTCGACCTCAAGGTCGACTGGCAACAGACCTACAACGGGCCGATCCCCGGCAGCGACGGTGAAGTCGGCGACCACGCCGTGAACGCCTACCCCGACACCGCGATGGACGACCAGAGCTACGGCGACGGTCTCCAAGACCTCGACGGCGTCCACTACTCCGGCGCCGGCGAGACGGAGCCGGTGTTCGACGCCGCCGAGATTCCCGCGTGTTGTGACTGCGAGGACGACGAGTACTACGTCACCTACGGCGACGAGTCCTACTGCATCGAACCGCTGAGTGGAGAGGAGAGCGTGGAGGATTTCTACGACTACAGCAACTTCGCCGCTCAAAACGGCGATATTACGAGGGCGGATACGAGCGTAATCTTCCTCTACGAGAACACGGCAAACGGCGAGCTGAGCCTCGTCGTCGTTAACGACGATCAGGAGGCGAACGGCGGCGGAGTAGCCTCCTACACTCTCGAGGGCGCCCCGAACGGATCCGGTTTCACCGGGACCGGAGATTGGCAGGAACAGGACGACGGGCCGGACCCCTACTCCGAGTGGACGGCCGACTGGGCGTGGCAGGAGGGGTACACCGACGGCGGCGCGCTCGGCCCACTCAACGACGAGTTCGCCATCCGACTTTCAGCGGCATTCAACGGTGCCGCAGCCGAGCAGAGCCGGAGGGAGGACGACGGCATCGTAGAGGAAGTCATGATCCTCAGCGGAGGAAGCGGCCAGGACTCCGACGAGATCGTTCTCGAGAGCGGTCTCGACGAGAGCGAGAACAACGAGGTAGGCCCCGTCACCATCCACAGTTCCTGTGGAATCGACAGCGGTTCCGAACTCGACGTGCCGGCCGTCTTCCAGAGCGAGAACTACCCCGACCAGGAGCACCTCGTCGAGTTCACCGACGTCAAACCGGGCGACAGCGGCGAGATCACCTTCTCGCTCCATCTGTGTGACAACCCCGGCTACGTCTGGATGACCGCCGCCAACTTCTCACAGAACGGCGGCACCCTCACCGAACCCGAGATCGACGCGATACTCGACCAAGCCGGCAATGACGGCCCGACGACGGTCGACGAGGTCGAGGACTCCGGCCATCTCGCCGAGAAGGTCGAGGTCACGGTCTGGTACGACGAGGACTGTAACAACGTCTACGACGAGGATGAGGTAAACGAGCAAGACGAAGTCGTCGAAGAGGGCGAGGAAGCAATCTTCGAGGGGACGCTCCAGGAGCTGATGGAGAACACCTTCGAACTCGAGAACGACGAGGACGAGGGCATGGTCCAGCTCGGCGCGGACTGCTACCCCGCCCGCGCGGGCTTCTGCATCGGTTTCGAGTGGGAGGTCCCGACCTCGGTTGGAAACATCATCCAGGGCGACGAGGCGCACTTCGACCTCGGCTTCTACACCGAGCAGTGCCGCCACAACGACGACCCCGGAAACTCGACCGCGGAGAACGGCACGCCAACTCCCACGCCGACCGGGACTCCGACCCCCGAGTAAAATCCGATCGAGCGGCATCGCACCCGAACTTCCGTTCCGGACGCCCGGAACGGTTCCCGCGGATACGGCCGACGTGGTCGGGATCCGAGGCCGGTTCGACTCCGGCCGCGGGATTCCCCAACGGGGACATCATGAGCAACAACGACGATCGACCCGGACTCTCGCGACGGACGGTACTCGCCGGACTCGGCGCCATGGGCGTCGCCTCGGCCGGCGCCGGGTTCGGGACCACCGCCTACCTGAACGACGAGGAGCGGTTCACGGGGAACACGCTCGTCGCCGGAACGCTCGACCTCAAGCTCGACTGGTCGGAACACTACTTCGACGGCAGCGCGGGCACGGAGTACGGGACGTATCTCGGCGAGGACGAGGACCTCGGCCAGCGGCGAGGATTCCCCAGCTCGGAGCCGGTCTTCGCGGTCCCACAGGGGGACGTCGACGACTTCATGAACGCGACCGCGCTCGAGGCATACCCGGACGACACCGACGACGGGATACAGAGCCCGCCGGAGGGGTGGGACGACCCGGAGTCCGACGCGTACGTCTGCGCGCTCGGCGCCGACGTCCCCGCGGACATGGACCCGCGCGAGGACGGCGACGGGACCGGCCTGCGAACCGAGAACGACGACACCTGGAACGAGGAGGAGGGAACCTACGAGCCCCTCGTCTCGCTTTCGGACGTCAAGCCGTGCGACTTCGGCGAGATCACGTTGAGCTATCACCTGTGTGACAACCCCGGATACGTCTGGCTGACCGGGGAGCTCACGGAGAACGCCCAGAACGGCTACAGCGAACCCGAGCGCGAGCGGCTCGCGGAGCTGTACGACGAGCTTCCCGAGGAGGGCCAACTGGCCGAACACCTGTTCGTTCGGCTGTGGTACGACGACGGCGACAACCTCGTGGAGAACGGCGAGACGGAGATCGTCACGGGTCCGCTGGGATCGGTGCTGGAGCTGCTCGGCGAGGGACGTGGCCTGCCGCTTTCCCCGAGCGGGGGTGCGGAGAACGGCGGAGACACGCCGGTCGGACCGGTCACGCCGGTCGTGCCGGTCGGCGACGACGGCGTCACGCTGACCGAGGACGACTGCCACGTGGAGCCGGGGAACCCGACCTGTGGTGACCACGGACTGCTCCGGGCGATCAAGATCGAGTCCGAGGACCTGCCGAGCGCGGTCGGCGAGTCGCAGACGTACCAGACCGCCGTCGGGACCGTGACGATCACGGTCACGGAGATATCGGGCGGCCAGGATTCCGACGTCCGGGCGTTCGACGTCGAACTCGACGGCTTCGAGGCGAACACGATCATCGTCAAGGGCGGCCCGAACGCGAACATCTGCCGGCGCACGGAGAACGGCGAGGTCCTGACCGCGAGCGCGGGCGAGGGGCTCGGCGCGCCGTTCCGGACCGGCGACCAGCGATACGGCGTGAGTCACGTCAGCATCTGTTACGAGGGCGAGACGCCGGGTCCGGATCCAGATCCCGACCCGGACCCGGATCCCGATCCGAAGTGCTTCGAACCCTCGACGACCCACTACGTGGGCCTCGAGTGGTGGCTCCCGTGTGCGGTCGGCAACGAGGTCCAGACCGACTCGGTCGGCTTCGATCTCGGCTTCTACACCGAGCAGTGCCGCCACAACGACTCGCCAGGGGTCGAGAACGGGAGCGAAGCTGACGACGGCGAGAACGGGAACGAAACCGAGGTGAACGGGAGCGAAACCGAAGGGAGCACGGAGGAGATCGACGGAGGATCCCAGTCGTGATCCGGACTCGCCGGTCGGTTCATGGGCGACAGGATCCGGACGTTTCGGACGGTATGGTGTGCATACCGCCGGAATCGCGACCGGTAGGGGACGCATGCATATGTCTCGAGCGCCCGATCGAATTACTCGAACGGGAACGGCCGCTGCCCGAGGCGACGAGCGGGGGAACGATGGCCGTTCCGACGGGGGATGAACGAAGGACATGACGAACGAAGACCGATCGACGCTGACACGACGACGACTCCTCGCCGGCGCGAGTAGCATCGGCGTCGTCGGATTGACCGCGGGGAGGCGACTCGCGCCGAGCCGGCCCTCCGCGGGTCCGGTCGATCGGTACACGCGGTACACCTACGCGGCGACGCCCGATTCCACCCCCGAGGACGGACCGCAGATCCGCGTCGGCTGGAACAGCACCTACAACGGGGAGCCGACGGACGACGGGTCCAACGGCGACGACGACCCGGAGGAGGGAGAAGACTCGAACGAAACCAACGGCGGCGGAGGCGGCGGAACCGGAACGCCCACCGGACCGAGCGTCGAGAGCGAGGCCTCCGGCGTTCCCGGACCGCTGATCGACGCCTCGAACGTGCTCCCGGGGGACTCCGGAGCGGTCGGGATCGGGCTGGCCATCGAGGAGATGGACGCCCGCGTGCGGCTGTTCGTGACGGACGGAAGCGGCGAGGGGCCGGTCTCCGGAGCCCTCGCCGAGGTGATCGAGGTGGCGCTGTGGTACGACACCGGAATCCTCGGGATCGGCGGCTGTCAGGGCGCGGAGTCGGTTCCCGAGAACCCGGCGATCGAGACGACGCTTCGCGATCTCGGCGACCAGTACGGTCCGGACGGCGACGGGCTCCCCATCACGAGCGGGCTCAAGGGCTGTCTCGAGGAGGGCGACCGCCTCTGTCTGGGGTTCGCCTGGCGGATCGACGAGTCGGTCACCAACGCCTACCAGGGAACCGCGGCGGAGTTCGGGCTCGCGTTCCGGGCCGAACAGTGCGGAGGTGAGCTATGAGCCGAGATCCGCCCGGCGTAAGCCGCCGACAGGTACTTGCCGGCGTGACCGGAATGGGCGCCTTCGGGCTGGCCGGGGGCGCGACGAGCGCCGCCTACCTCTCGGATCGCGAGACCGTCTCGAGCGCCCAGCGCGCCGGCGCGGTCGGACTCGAGGTGGAGTGTGACTCCACGTCCTGTGAGACGCTCGGCGGGAAGACGACGTTCGCCTTCGGGGATCTCGACCCGGGCGACAGCCGGACGGAACGGTTCGGGCTGTCGATCGACGAAAACCCGATCCGGGTCTGGCTTCGGACCGCCTGTCCGCCCGCCATCGACCCGCTCGGCGAGGCCCTCGAGGTTCGGCTGGCCATCGAGGAGACCTGCGGCGACGAGGACACCCGACGGGCCCTCAACTCGAGCGGGACCTGGACGTCGCTTTCGGAGCTTCGCGGGGATCTCGCGGGCGGCGTTCGGGTCGACGATCCGAACGATCCGTGTCTCTCCGCGGCGGACGATCCGTGTCTGGTGTTCGACTACCGGCTCCCGAGCGACGCCGCGTGGGCGGGCAACGCAACGAGCGACCTCGAGTTCGAACTGGTGGCCGAACAGTGTCGCCACGTTCCGGAATCGGAGGCGACGTCGGAGGCGTTCGACGCCGCTACGTGCCCCGATTTCGAGTGTGAGGAGTGCAGCGAACTCGGCACGGTGAAGCTCGACGACACGCTCGTGCCGGGTGCGAGCTACGAGCTCGACGGCGACGACGAACACGAGATCGAGGTCCTCCAGGTCACGAACGCCGTCGACGGCGACGGGACCAGCGAGACCGTCTGTGTCGCGTTCCGTCTGTTGAAGGACGGCGACGAGTCGACGGCGCCGCCGATCTGCGAGGTGGAGCTGGAGTCGGAGGACCAGAGCGTCACTCACGATGTCGATCCGCTCACCCGGACGCGCGGGCGCATCTGTACGCCGAGCGACGAGGGCGACGACACGTCCCGTCCGGGGATCGACTCGATCACCGTCTTCACGTGCGGAGAGGGCGGAAACGGCGACTGCGCCCCCTGTGAGAACGAGGGTGACGAGCGCGTCGCCAGCGCGACCTTCGAGTACGAGGGCCCGGGGACCGTGACCGTCGTGATCGACCAGCAAGAGGACGGCAACGGAAAGCCGCAGCAGTCGGGCGGGGGTGGACCCCAGCAGTCGAACGGGGGCGGCCCGCCGGACGGACAGATGACTGAGGTCGAGGACGTCGAATCGGGCGACAAGTTCACCGTCCCACTCAACGGGGATCATCAGCCGAACTTCGACCTCTCGGTGGTCGACTCGAACGACGACGAGTGGACGCTCGGAACGATCCACACGAGCTGTTCGAAGCCGTTCGGCCCGGGAAAGACGGTCACGGACGATACCCGGACGCTGACCGTGGTCGCCGCGACCAACAAGAACGGCGACGCCATCTGTGAGGTGAGCGAGCGATGAACCGCTCCACGGTGGTTCGCGGGCTCGGCCTGCTGGTGCTGCTCGCGGTCGTGATCCCGTTCGTGATCTACGCGGTCCCGGGCGTGATCGGCGCCGAGCACAGCTTCGTGGTGCTCACCGGGAGCATGGCCCCGGCGATCCAGCCGGGCGACGTCGTGATCGTCGACGAGACCGATCCGGGGGCCGTCGGAACCGGGGACGTGATCACCTTCGTTCGCGAGGGCTCGGAGACGCCGGTGACCCACCGCGTCGTCGGCGTCCAGGGCGAGGGCGCCGACCGGCAGTTCGAGACGAAGGGCGACGCCAACGAGGACGTGGACGCGAGCACGGTGCCGGCGGGGAACGTCCTCGGGACGGTGCTCGTCACTATCCCGTACATCGGCTACGTCATCCAGGCGGTCAACTCGCGGGAGGGGTTCCTGCTTCTCGTTGCGATCCCGATCGGACTGCTGATCGTGACGGAACTCTGGTCGCTTCTGGCGGCGAGTCGCGGCGCCTCGCAGGGCGGTTCGGACGCAGAGGCGGACGGGTCGGCCACGACGGGAGCGTCGACCGCCGCCGCGACCGATTCGGACGCCACCGCGGTCGATTCGGACGCGGCCACCGCGACCGGCGCGGCAGCCGGAGGCGATCGGAATCTGGAGGCGACCACAGCCGTCGAGGAGCCGGACGAGGACGTCGTCCTCACCGAGAACGACCTCCAGCTCTCGACCGGCGTGTTGGTCCTCGTCACGCCCTACTGCGTCTACATCGCGTGGGAGCTGCAGACGTCGCTTTCGATCGCCGTCGCGTTCGCGGCCGTGCTCTCGACGCTCGCGATCGGCGGCGCGATGGTCTCGATGCGGTTGAGCGGCGGTGAGAGCGACGAGGACGACGGGACCGACGTCGATCCGGAGGCGGATTCGGACGGATCCAACGAAACTGACGAGGCACGCGGAGCGGATGGGACGCCGGAAATCGTCGACTCCGGGACCGGCGGAACGGACGGAGCGGGAAGCCTCACGGATGGCGGCGATCCCGCCGGTTCCGACCCCGATCCCGAGTCCGCCGCGTCGATCGATGGAGCGACCCAATCGACGGAAGCGAAAGCGGAGGATCGCGTCGAGATCCCGGTGGAAAACGGCGCCCGGGTCGACGAGTCGGCGATGGGCGCCGCTCGAGACACGACGGGGCGAAACGGGGAGGATCAGAAATGACAACCGAAAGATACGGTCGATTGGCGGTCGGGATCGTCTGTCTGTGCGTCACGCTCGCCGCCTTCGGCGGCGGCGCGGCGACGGTGGCGCTGCTCGGCGATTCGGCGGCGGTGAGCGGCACGATCGAGACCGGAGAGATACCGGACGGGTACACGACGGACGTCGTGGAGCGGAACTACGGCAACGCGGATGCCGAGGTGGAGATCGCGACGCTGAACGAGACCGAAGAGGACGGTGAGGAGGGCGACGAGCAGAAAAAGCCGAACGCGAAGCGAGGCGGGAACGGTGGCGGAAACGGGAACGGCGGCCAACCCATCGGTCTGCTGGGCGGCGTGAACGAGGAAAAATCCCCCGACGACGAGGAAGCTCAGGAGGGCGAGGACGGAGAACTGGGAGAAGACGACGTGCAGGAAGACGACGTGCAGAAAGACGGTGCGGAGGGCGGCGAGCAGGGCGACGAGGCCGGGGAAGTTCCCGACGAGGAGGACGGTGGAGACGACGAGGAGAACGGTGGAGATGGCGAAGCGAAGGAGAACGACGACGCGGAATCGGACGAGAAGGACGAGCAGATGGACGAAGACGAGGATCCGGACGACGAGCAACCGGCGAACCCGGACGAAGGCGATGACAACGATGGCGACGACGAGAACGCCAACGGCGATGAGAACGACGAGAAGGAAACGGACGGCGGCGACGAGGATACCGACGCCGACGCCGACGCCGACGAGAACGATGGCGATACGGACACGGACGCGGACGACGAACAGGATGGCGGAGCCGAAGGCGACACGGATGGTGACGACGACGGATCGTCCGGCGACGGAGACGATGGATCGAACGGCGGCGAAGACGAATCGTCCGGCGACGGGGACGGCGGATCTGACGGCGGATCCGGTACTGGCGGCCAGAATACCGGCGGCAGTTCCGGAGGCGATGGCGAGTCCGGCGACGACGGCAGCGGCAGCGAGGATGCGGACTCCGACACGGAGTGATTGAGGCGGGGCCACTCCAGAGCGAGCGTTTATCCCGGATGGAGCGACTATTCACGGACATGTCCGTCGCCGGTCCACCCGTTCCAGCCCTCGCCGAACGCGCCGAGGCGTGCGCGACCCGCCTGCGTGAGGCCGACCGCGTCCTGCTCGCCTCCCACATCGACGCGGACGGGCTCACGAGCGGCGCGATCGCCACGAGCGCGCTCTCGCGGGCGGGGATCGACCACGAGGTCGTCTTCGAGAAGCAGCTCGACGAGGAGTCGATCGCGGCGATCGCGGAACGCGAGTTCGACACCGTCCTGTTCACCGACTTCGGCTCCGGCCAGCTGGACGCGATCGCCGAACACGAGGCGGCGGGCGCGTTCACCCCGGTGATCGCGGACCACCACCAGCCCGCCGACGCCGAGACGGAGTACCACCTCAATCCGCTGCTCTTCGGACTCGACGGCGCGTCGGAGCTGTCGGGGGCGGGCGCGAGCTACGTGCTCGCACACGCGCTGGACCCCGAGAATCGCGACCTCGCGGCGCTTGCGGTCGTGGGAGCGATCGGCGACATGCAGGGCGGTACCGAGGGACTGACCGGGGCGAACGAGGGGATCGTCGACCACGCCGTCTCGGCCGGTGTGGTCGAGAGCGGAACGGATCTAACCCTCTACGGGAAACAGACCCGGCCCCTGCCGAAGCTTCTCGAGTACGCGAGCGACGTGCGGATCCCCGGCGTCTCGAACGACGAGGCGGGCGCGATCGCGTTCCTGTCGGACCTCGATCTCGAGTTGCGCTCCGAGGACGGCGAGTGGCGTCGGTGGGTCGATCTCACCGACGAGGACCGGCGAACGCTCGCGAGCGCGCTGATGCAGCGGGCGGTCGCGAGCGGCGTGCCCGCGGACCGGATCGAGGAGCTGGTCGGGACCGCCTACACCCTCACCGACGAGGAGCCGGGCACCGAGCTACGCGACGTCAGCGAGTTCTCGACCCTGCTCAACGCGACGGCGCGGTACGAGCGCGCGGACGTCGGACTCGCGGTCTGTCTCGGCGAGCGCGGGGCGGCCCTCGAGCAGGCGCGAACCCTCCTGCGAAACCACCGGCGGAACCTCTCGGAGGGACTGCAGTTCGTGAAGGCCGAGGGAGTGACCCACGAGGATCACCTCCAATGGTTCGACGCCGGGTCGCGGATCCGCGAGACGATCGTCGGGATCGTCGCCGGAATGGCGATCGGCTCGCCCGCGGTCGACGCCTCGAAGCCGATCGTCGCGTTCGCGAGAAAGGACGCCGACCACCTGAAGGTGTCCGCACGCGGGTCACATCGGCTGGTCCGAAAGGGGCTCGACCTCTCGGCCGTCATGGGCGAGGCGTCGCGGGCCGTCGAGGGCGAGGGCGGCGGCCACGACGTCGCCGCGGGGGCGACGATCCCCGACGGAACACGGCGGGAGTTCCTCGAGACCGCGAACGCGATCGTCGGCGATCAGCTCGGGTGAGTGGGCGGCGGTCAACCCGGATGAGCGGGCAGCGAGAACGCCTCCGTCGACGGCTCACTCCTCGTAGATCGACTCGAAGGCGGCGGCGTATCGGTCACGGATCGCGCGACGTTTCTTCTTCATCGTCGGGGTGAGGAGGCCGTTCTCCCGAGTGAAGGGTTCGGGGACGAGCCGAAACCGCTTGATCCGCTCGTGGGATTCGAATCCCTCGTTGACCCGATCGACCGTTTCGGCGATCCGCTCGCGGACACGATCGTCCGCACATATCGCCGCGCGGTCGTCGGGCAGGTCGATCCCGCGGTCGGCGGCCCACGCCGAAAGCGCCTCGACGTCGGGGACGACGAGTGCGCCGACGAACTTCCGAGCGTCCCCGACGACCAGCCCGGTCTCGACGAGGTCGCTCCCGGCGAGCGCGTCCTCGATCGGTTCGGGCGCGACCGTCTTGCCGGTCGAGAGGACGATGAGGCTGTCGGCGCGCCCGCGGAACTCGATATAGCCGTCGGGGCGCAACTCGACGACGTCGCCGGTCCGGAACCGGCCGTCGTCGGTGAACGCCTCCCGGTTCGCCTCGGGAGCGTCGAGGTAACCGTTCGTCACCTGCGGTCCCTCGACCAGGAGCTCGCCGATCTCGCCGCCGCGATCGGGTTCCAGATCCCCTCCCACCGAGCGATCGAGGCTGACGTCGGTGTCGATCACGGGCGGGCCGATGGTACCGACTTCGGGCGCGTCCGGCGGGTTGAGCGAGACGACTGGCGAGGTCTCCGTGAGGCCGTATCCCTCGAGGATCGGGACGCCCATCGCGTGATAGCGGTCACAGAGATCCGAGGAGAGCGGGCCGCCGCCGGAGATGAGGAAGTCGATCTCGCCGCCGAACGCCTCCCGAGCGGACGAGAGCACGAGCGAGTCGGCGACGGAACGTTTGAGCGAGGAGAGCGGACCATCGGGTGCGGTTCGGCGGAGGTCGGACGACGAGCCGACGTCGATCGCCCACTCGAGGAGCCGCGCTTTGATCGATGACTCGGCGACGTTCCTGCGGATCGCGGCGTCGAGCTTCTCGTAGACGCGAGGCACGCCGGTCGCGACGGTCGGGGAGACGAGCGAGAGGTCCTCCGCGAGCGTGTCGGGGCTCTCGGCGTAGGCGACGGTGGCGCCGGAGGCGAACATGAGGTAGTGGCCGACCAGCCGCTCGAAGACGTGGGCGAGCGGGAGGTAGGAGAGCGCCGTCGAGTGGGAACCGAGGTGCGGCGTTCCGGACGTGTCGTCCAGCGTTTCCGAGCCACGATCCGACGATCCGGCGTGCCGGCGCGGCCCGAGCCGGGTGTAACACTGCGCGATGTTCGCCCGGAGGTTTCGGTGGGTGAGCATGACGCCCTTGGGTCGGCCGGTCGTCCCCGAGGTGTAGATGAGGCTCGCGAGGTCGTCCGCCCGCCGGTCCACGAGCCAGGAGTCGTAGGCGGCCCGATCGAAGGACGCCGATCCGCGCTCGTACAGGTCGCCGAGAGAGAGGGTCGGACACTCGGAGCCGGACGGCGCGTCGGAAGCCTCCGCACCGGCGACACCGTCCGAGACTGCATCCATCGTGACGACGGCTCGAAGGTCGTGACCCAGCTCGTCTTCGATCTCGCGGACCCGTTGGACGTGGTCGGCGTGTTCGCCCACGACGACGGTCGCCGTGGCGTCGTCGAGGAGGTGGCGAAGCCGGGAGGGGGACGCCGACGGATAGACGGTGGTGACGACGCCGCCGGCCGCGAGAACGGCGAAGTCGACGTGGGCCCACTCCATGCGCGTCCGAGCGTAGATCGCGACCCGCGTTCCCGGTCCGACGCCGACCTCGCGAAACCCCGCGGCCAGGCGTTCCACGATCGATCGCATCCGGTCGTAATCGATCCCGGCGTACGAGCCGTCCGGCGCCTCCGGGATCACGCCTGCCTCGACCAGCGAGCGATCGTGGACGCCGCCCTTGTAGCGTTGGGCGGTCCGGTCGCCGTAGCGCTCGGCACAGCGGTCGAACGTCCGCGGGATCGTCCCGGGCAGCGACAGTCGCTCCGAGAACTGCGACTCGGCCTCGCGGTAGCTCATCGCGGCTCCTCCTCGGGAGAGTCCTCCCGATCGAGGTGGGATAACACGCCGCGTGCGTTGAGTGCGGCGTTCGCACGCACGCGCTCTTCGGTCCAGACGCCCTCCGAGTCGGCCGTCTCCCGGAAGTGCCGAACGACCGTCTCGTCGTCGCCGAGTTCGGCGCGTTTCTCTCTCACGGCCTGTACCCACTCGACGTAGGTCCGCTTTATGCGCGGAACGATCTCGGAGTCGTACTTTCGGGGGCCGAAGTGGGAGAAACAGAGCACTTCGGGGTCGAGACCCGCGATCGTGGAGGCGTCGGACAGCGACGCGTCGAGGTCGAACTGCGGCGGCGGGGCGGTCGGCCGGATCGCGTCGATCCGGGGGACGTAGATGCCGGCCGCGTCGGCCGTGAAGACGACGCCGTCGTCCGGCTCGTGGAAGATCGTCTGGTGTGGGGCGTGGCCCGGGGCCCCGTAGACGTCGAGTCGACGGTCGCCGAGGTCGATCGGATCGCCGTCGGCGAGGCCGTCGATGCGGTCGTCGGGGACGGGTTCGGGTTCGACGTAGTGGCGCCACTGGTCGCCGACGGCTGCCTTCGTCCCCTCGACGAGCCGGGTCGGATCGACCAGGTGGCGGACGCCGCGTTCGTGGATCCGGACCGCGGCGTTCGGGTACCGTTCCGCGAGGAACCCCGCACCGCCCGCGTGATCGAGGTGGGCGTGGGTCGGGAGGATCCACGCGAGGTCGGCGGCGTCGATGCCGAGCTCGGAGAGCGTCTCGAAGAGCAGCTCGCGGTTCGTTCCGATCCCCGTGTCGATCACGGCCGGATCGGGGGTATCGTAGACGTAGACCGACCCGTATCCGGTCGTCCCGTACATCCCGGTCTCGTGGTAATACAGGTCCTCGACGCCGCGGACCGCCTCGAACGCCCCCGGTTCGAGTCCGCTTCCGTCGGCGGCGCGTGGATGGTGGCGTCTCACACGCGAACGTGTCTCGGGTGGTCGGTTAAGCGTTGTCGGTCGGACGTCTCACTCCGGTGAGACGCCAAAGCGGTCGGACGTCTCACTCCGGTGAGACACCAAAGCGGTCGGACGTCTCACTCCGGTGAGACGCCAAAGCGGTCGGACGTCTCACTCCGGTGAGACGCCGACGGTAAGAAGCGTTCCCCACGTCCGATACCGGTCGACCATCGCCTCGCGCGTCTCCCAGTCCTCGGTGGGGAACTCCTCGGCCGGCGGGATCTCCGTCTCGCGGTCGGGGATCGCGTCCTGTGCGGCGACGAACAGCCCCGCCTCGCGGAACGCCTCGCGATACTGCGCGCGGTTCCACAGGGTCATGTCCACGGAGATCTTCTCCTGCCACTCGTGGGTGTGCTCGCTCTCGGCGAAGAAGTTGACGGCACAGTAGAACGTCCCGCCGGGTTTGAGGACGCGTCGAACCTCCGAGAGCGTCGAGTGGGGGTCGCTCGCGTAGTAGAACGCCTCCATCGAGAAGACGTGATCGACGGCGTCGTCGCGAAACGGGAGCGCGTCGAAGTCGCCGACCAGAAACTCGATCGCCGCGTCGTCCGTGTACTCGCGGGCGTTCCGAACCATCTCCGGAGCGCCGTCGAGACCGTATCCGGATCCGATGTCCCGTTCGCGAAGGGCGCGAAGCGCGTATCCCGATCCGGTGCCGAGATCGACGACGGCGTCGCCCGGTTCGACCGGCATCCGGGCCAGAACGTGTTTCGCGGTGTGCCAGTGTCGCCGCTCCATGCCCCGGTCGCGTCCCTCCGCCGCCCAGTCGTCGAACTCCTCGCGAACGCTCATACTCAACGTGCGTGCGGCGAGGTGAAAACCGGTTCGGACGCTCGGACTCGGAGCGCTCGGTCGCGTCCAACGGGACCGACCGCGTTTCCAACGGCGGATTTTTGACCCAGGGGAACCGACGCGGCGTATGAAACGACCGCGGGCGCTCCGCCGGCCGAACTTCCGGATCGCGGACTCGGCCCAGCAGACCGTCGGCGGGTTCCTGCTTGCGGGACCCTTCGTCGTGACCGAGGAGGTGTGGGTCCTCGCGAGGGGGATGAACGCGATCCAGGCCGTCCTGACGGCCGGCGTCGTCGCGGCGATCGGATACGCGGCGCTCTACCGGGCCGACACCGGCCGCGAGCCCGAGGAGGAACAGGCGGTCGCCGGGATCCCGATCCGGTTTCTGTCGCTGATGACGGTGTCGTTCGGATCGGTGTTAGTTCTCGCGCTGCTTTTCGACGCGCCGGAGACCTTCCTGATCGACCAAGGGATGACCGGACGGGCGGTGTGGATCACGACCGCGAAGGCGGTCACCGTCGGCGCCGTCTTCAGCGTCGTCGGGGCGGCGACGGCCGACAGCGTGTTCTGATCGTTGCTGGATGCGGTTGCGGAATCAAAGGGTGCCTCCCGGGATCGATCTCGCGCCTGCAAACCAGTTAAGTCCGTTCGGGGGTAGCGGCGTGTATGGAGTACACGTTGGCCATCGAGAACGGCCCCGAAACGATCCCCGGCGGCACCGGACTGCTTTTGATACACCCGAGCATCGGCGAGACCGACCGCATCGACACCGACTTCCTGAAGGCCGATACCGACGCGTTTCTCGTGGTCTCGACGCGGACGACGGCCCGCGAGGTCGAACAGAAGCTCGAGTACTACGACGTCGACGAGTCGACGGCGACGATCCTCGATACGATCTCGGTCGAACGGGGATACTCGCGACGGTCCGGCGACGACGTCCACTACGTCGCCTCGCCGGACGACCTCGACGGCGTGGTCGACTCGATAGAGCGCTTCCTCGCGGAACACGACGGGAAGCTCCGCGTCTCGATCGACTCGCTGACGGAGATGGCCTACTACGCGGACGAGGAGGCGGCACAGGAGGCGGCCGCCTCGATCCTCGAGCTGCTCGACGAACACGACGCAGTCGGGCTGTTTCACCTCTCGAAGGAGGTCCACGACGACGCGCACATCGATCGGTTTCGGGAGCTCTTCGACGGCGTCGTCGACCTGCAGGCGGACGGCAGCGTGACGGTCGAGATGCGGTAGCGATCAGCGATCGTTCATCACGATCCGCCCACCACCCACCACTAATCGCCGTCCAGCGCCTCGAGCGTGCGTTCGGTCCAAGCCACCGCGTAGTCGGGCCCGTGTTCGAGGTAGACCGAGGCGTCGAGGGCCGCGAACGGCGCCGGGAGGTCGAGGTCGTGGCGGACCGCGGAGCAGGCGTACTCGGTCGCGGCGGCGAAGTCGGTCTCCCCGCGGGCGATCCGTCCGGGGAGCGCCTCGAGGCGATCGGTCAGTCGATCGCCGGCGTCAACCCACGCGTCGTGGAGCCGGTCGTGTTCGCCCGCCCACCCGGCGAAGGTCTCGCGGGTCACGAGGCCGATCCAGGCGTCGAAGAGCGCGTTGGCGATCTGATAGACGTCCGCCGGCCCGGGATCGCCGAGGGCGTCGGTGCCGCGTATCGCGGCGTCGAGATCGCGGTATCGCTCGCCGAAGAAGGGGAGAAAGTGGTCCGGGATCGCGGTTCCGTTCGGGGCTTCCGCGCCGATCTCGACGAGGGCGCGCGCGATCAGGAACGCGAGGAAGTCGTCGGGCGTGTGCTCGCCGCGGCGCTTGCAGATCACCGTCTCCGGAACCGTCTGATCGGTCCAAACGACGGTCCCGTCGCCGGGCATTCCGACGGTGAAATCCCCGCCGCAGTAGCGGTACAGAACCTGTGGCGCGTCCTCGGGGAGCCAGTCGGTCGGGTGGCTCGCCGGATCGAGTCGATCGACGAGGAGCCCGAGGTCCTCGGCCGCGGCCGGCGGGATCGTCTCGAAGTCGGCGTCCGCATCGAGGACCGGAGTCCCCGGCGCGTGCGTCGACCGAACCGCCTCGAGGTCCGCCGGAAGCTCGCGCGTCGAGAACATTCAGCCGAACGCGTACATCAGGACGATGAGGATCGAAAGAACAGCCGAGGCGCCGACCGTTCCGAGGACGACCTTCGTTGGGGTGCTCATACCGTGGCTCGGATCGCCGGTCGCTTAAATCCATCCGGTTCGTCCCGAGACGGGAAGCTCCGGTGGATGTTTTTAAGTGTAGTTCGACCGATCACCGACCGTGCGCGTACGAGACGCCGTCGAGAACGACGCGGAGGCGATCGCGGCGCTGTCGGGACGGCCCGTCGACGCCGCTCGCGAGATGGTTCACGACCGCTCGGTCCGCGTGGCGGTCGCGAACGACGAGCCCGGATCGACTCGCGAGGCCGCCGAGGCGTCGGACGAACCGATCGGATACGTCGCCTTCGACGCCCGCAGGGGTACCGTCCACGTGACCGGATTGGACGGCGATCGGACGGCGTTGAAACGCCTGTTGGAGGAGCCGAAACGCTTCGCGTCCGGCGAGGGACTGGCGATCGAGGCGATCGTGGACCGGGAGGAGACGGAGCGTCGAGAGCTGTTGGAGGATGCCGGATTCGATCGGGCGGGCGCTGGTCCACGATTCGAGGGGACGCCGACGGTTCGCTATCGGATCGAGGTCGACGACCGACGGTGATGCTGGACGGGAGAACAGCCCCGTTCGAGGAGATCCGATCACGAGAACTTGTGGACGGTCATCTCGAGCGTGTCGAGATCGAGGACGGGAGCGAAGCCGGCGTCGGGATCGATGTTGACGGACCGCTGGAAGTCGGTCTGAGCCTGCCAGCACCCGGAGTTGACCGCGAGCACGTTGTGGTACTTCCCCCAGCCGAGCTTGTGGACGTGGCCGGTGTGAAACACCTCGGGGACGTTCTCGATCACCAGGTGGTCGCGCTCCTCCGGGGCCACCCGCGTGTGGCCGCCGAACTGCGGGGCGACGTGGCGCTTCTTGAGGAGCTGGTACATCGCCCGGTGGGGCTCGTCGTAGCTCGCCTTCTCGGCGGGGAGCTCCGCGATGACCTCGTCGAGCGAGACGCCGTGGTACATCAACACCGAGACGTTCTCGACGGTGACCATGGCCGGGTTCGAGACGATCCGCGAGTCGTGAGCGGACATGATGCCCCGGAGCTCCTCGTCGAAGGCGGGTTGGGGTTCCGCGAGCCGGACGGCGTCGTGGTTGCCGGGGATCATGACGACCTCGAGGTCGGCGGGAACCTCCTTGAGGTGCTCGGAGAACCGCTCGTACTGCTCGTAGATGTCGACGATGTCGAGCTCCTCGTCCTGGTCGGGATAGACGCCGACGCCCTCGACCATGTCGCCGGCGATGAGCAGGTACTCGATCGCCTCGGCCTCCTCGGTGTGGAGCCAGCTGGAAAACGACTGCCAGGCGTCCCGCATGAACTCCTGGGAGCCGACGTGAACGTCCGAGATGAGCGCGGCCTGGACCTGCCGGTCCGCGAAGCTCGGCTGGAACGTCCGGGGGACGTCCGGGAAGTGGACCGAATCCGCAAAGAGGATCCCGGCGTCGTCCGAGAGCGTCCCGTCGATCGCGAGACACTCGTCCAGGAGGATCTCGTCGACGAGGTCCGCGATCCCCTTATCCTTCATGATCAACGCCGGAAACGTCCCCGTGGTGTCCTCGAGTTCGACGAGCCAGTGGCCGGACTTCGTCGATCGCACGTCGTTGACGAGGCCGATCATCGCCGCGTCGCTGCCGCCCGGCATGTCCGCGATCGCGCTGGCCGGCCGGTGGTTGACGCGGCCGCCGAGCAGCCTCGAGAGCCGCTCGTACCGGTCACGGAAGGTTCTGACGAAGTCGGCGTATTCCCCCGTACCGGTGCTTCGCCCGGTCATGTCGTCCGCGATCTCGATCGCCCGTTCCACGGGAGCCGATCGTTCCGTGGACGTCGATCGCTCCGTGGGGGTGTTCGGGGCCTCCGTGGAGGCGTTCGGGCCCTCCGTGGCGGTATCCGGACCGTCCGTGGTCGGGCCGGGACCGTCCGTGGATGACGCAGGTGATTCCGCGGACACGGTCCGGCCGCCAGGGGGCGCGGAATCTCGATCGGAAGCGGTGTCGGTCGTCCTCCCCTCCCCAGGCGAACCGATCGATGTTCCCTCGCGTCCGCGATCGAATTCGTCCGTCTCCCGATCGGCTTCCGGGTCGACTTTGTCCCCGTGTGTAGACCCCTTCGTTTCAACTGGAGATCGGCGTTCCGATTCGCCGGATGGATCGGCGGTGGTTCGAGTCGAAACGGAGGGGTCCGACGACGTGACGGAGCGGACGTGGTCGGCGGTGATCCGGAGTGCGTCCTCGGGAGCCGTCTCGACGACGTCCTCGAGCGTGGCGTCCGGGTCGCCCGCGTTCGCGATCAGCGTGACGGCCTCGCGCTCGGCGTTGTAGCCGCGGTCCGCGAGCTCGGCCACGATCCGGGAGGTCGTCTCGAGTGGCACGTCAGACCGCAGGGGAAGCGGGGCCAAAAGAATGCCGAACGGGGAAGCTTCCGAACGGGGGAACGCGGATCGACTCGAAAGCGAAGTCGAACGGAAGAACGCCTCGCTCGACCCAGAACCTTCAAACCGGAACACGACGAACGGACGGGTAATGGGTTCGGGAGGAGGTCGATCGGACGAGCCGTCGGGCGATCGAACGGGGACGGAGAACGTCCGATCCGACCGCTCCACCGAGGAAGCGGCGAACGGTGAAGACGGGAGCGGAGAAGCGGGAAACCACGACGTCGATTCCGGGGTTGGAGCCGAACCGGATCCAAGAGTCAGTTCCGATCCGGACCGCAGTCCCGAGAGACGAAGTCTCGAGAGCGAATCGGCCGACCCGATCGACGGCTTCGAGTGGAGCCGAAACGAAACTCGAGAATCGATCGAAAACGAGAATTCGGGCGCGACGGGCGCCATCCGACGGTTCCTCTCGGCCGACCGGGGGCCGGCGATGTGGATCCGCGAGATGGCGACGAGCGTGTTGATCGTGCTTCTCGTCGGGTTGCTCCTGTTCGGAGTGAGCGGGGTGTGGCCGCCGATGGTGGCCGTCGAGTCGGGAAGCATGGATCCGAACATGGTGAAAGGCGACCTGATCGTGGTCACGGATCCGGGACGGTTCGCCCCCGAGGCGGCGACGAACGATCGGGGGATAGTGTCCTACGAGCGCGGGGAGGACGCCGGATATCGTTCGTTCGGGACCTACGGGTCCGTAGTGGTGTTCTCCCACCCGGGACGGATCGGGTCGCCGATCATTCACCGCGCCAGGTTCCACGTCGAGGGGGGAGAAAACTGGGTCGATCGGGCGGACGAGCGATACCTCGGGAGCCAGGATTGTTCGGATATCACCCACTGTCCCGCCCCGCATTCGGGATACATCACGAAGGGGGATGCGAACTCGCGGTACGACCAGGTGAACGGGGTCGCGCCGCCGGTTCGATCCGAATGGATAACCGGCGTTGCTCGCGTTCGGATCCCCTACCTCGGCTGGCTCCGACTGATCGCGACCGGAGAGGCGACGACCGAGGAGTTCTTCGACACGGTGATCCGAGGACAGGGGACGGTCGCGTCCGTTCCGGACCCCGGAGGATTCGAGGATTTCGATCCGATCGACGGGATCGATCCCGTCACCGTCACGGTCGGCGGGGCCACGGCGATCACGTACGGACGGGTCCGGGGGACGTAAGCGGCCGAGAACTGACCCGACGGATTTCGACCGATCGGCCGATCGGACGGATCAGTCGTGGATCAGTTGTCGAATCGAGCCTGAACGAACGGCTGGGCGTTCTCGATGTCGCCGAGCCGCGAGTCCGACAGGAGGACGGCCTCGGTCTCCTCGAGCGGGACGGAGAGGCTCATCTCCTTGGTCCGGCCGTATCGGCCCTTCGAGACGACGACGGCGTTGACGATGCCGAGCATGTCGAGTTCCGAGATGAGGTCGGTCACGCGACGCTGGGTCAACACGTCGGCGTCGATCTCCTCACAGAGGCGTTTGTAGATGTTGAACACCTCTCCCGTGTTGATGTTGTGGACGCCGTTCTTCTCGAGGAGGATGATCGAAAAGAGGACGATCTTGCTCTGGGTCGGAAGCGTTCTGACCACCTCGACGACGCGGTCGAGTTCGATCTTGTCCTGTGCCTGTCGGACGTGTTCCTCGCCGACGATCTCGGCCTGTGACCGCTCGGCCAGCTCGCCGGCTGTCCGGAGGAGATCGAGGGCGCGTCGGGCGTCACCGTGCTCCTGGGCGGCGAAGGCCGCACAAAGCGGGATCACGTCGTCGGTGAGCGCGTCGGGTTTGAACGCCACGTCGGCGCGGTGCTGGAGGATGTCACGGAGCTGGTTGGCGTCGTAGGGCGGAAAGACGATCTCCTCCTCGCCGAGGCTCGATTTGACCCGGGGATCGAGGAAGTCGGTGAACTTCAGGTCGTTCGAGATCCCCATGATCGAGATCCGGGAGTTGTCGAGCTCCGAGTTCATCCGCGAGAGGTTATACAGCGTGTCGTCGCCGGACTTCTCGACGAGCTTGTCGATCTCGTCGAGCATGATGACGACCACGCGCTCGCGATAGTCGACCGCCTCGAAGAAGGTCGAGTAGACGCGGTCGGTGGGCCATCCGGTCATGGGCACCTCCTCCATGTCCGCCGCGTCGTCCTCGAGTTCGGCGATCCGGTCCTCGATCGCCTCGACGTCGTCGAACTCGGAGCCGGCGATCGGGCCGGATGGATCGGCGGCATCGCTTGAGGCGGAATCGGTGGAGACGGAATCAACGGGAGTGGAATCGGTGGAGGTGGAATCGCCGGAGGTCACGCCGTCGTCCGGAGCGGAGTCGGAGGCGGAAGCGGCGTCGGCAGTGGAGTCGAAACGGTCGTCGACGGGGTCGGAGTCGTCCTCGAGACGTGATCGGAGCTCCCGAAGTTCCTCGATCCGGTCGTCGATGACCGCCTCGTTCTGCTCGATGAACTCGTTGGCGAGCTGCGCGAGCACGCGGTACTGTGTATCGGTCACCTCGCAGTTGATGTACTGAACGTCGCAGGGAACCTCGTACTTCGTCGAGGTGGACTCGAGCTCGTTGGAGACGAACTTGGCGGAGGCGGTCTTTCCGGTGCCGGTCTTTCCGTAGATCAGGATGTTGGAGGGGGTCTCCCCGCGAAGCGCGGAGACGAGAATCGTGGCCATCCGGTTGATCTGGTCGTTCCGGTGTGGAAGCTCACGGGGGGTGTAGGAGGGTCGAAGCACCTCCTTGTTCTCGAATATCGGCTCCCCGGAGAGCAGGTCGTCGAAGAGGCCCTGCGTCTGTTCGTCGCCGTCCTCGTCGTCGAGAACCACGCCGTCGAGGTCGACGTCCGGCGAGGAGCGATCGCGACTCGAGGGATCGGGTGAATCGACGTCGGCCCCGATCGATCGGCCGGTTTCGGATGGCTTCGGGTTCCCCGCGGAGTCCGGGATCACGTTCGTCTCCGCGTTCGGATTCGTGTTCGTCTCCGCGTCGTCATTCACCCCGGTGTTCGGAATCGTCTTCGTGTGGACATCGGTCAGTACATCGTCGTCACCGGGTACATCGTCGTCAGCGTCGGTCGTGGCGTCGTCTATGACGCCTGACGTCACATCGCCATCGTCGTCACGTTCGTCGTCATCCCCGTCACGAGCGTCGGCTTCTCCATCACGTTCGTCGTCCTGTTCCTCGTCCTGTTCGTCGAGATCCTCGACGGGATCGGATCCCGACTGGGCCGTGGATGGATCCTTTCGCGTCGAACTATTCGAACCGGTTTCGTCGATCGCCTCCCCCTGTGTCGTGTCGTTTTGACCCATTTCCAACCCCTCTGTTTCATGTGGAGAACACCCCGAAGGGAGCGGAGATATCGGCGTTGGGCGGCATGAACCCGATGGATACGTGAGATCGCTCGAGACGGGGCGTCCAGATGATGCAAGCGAAACAGATGTGCACATACGGTAAAAGTATTGTCCTCTCCAATTGAAAGGAAGGTGGGTGTGACGAATGGATCGAAGGTGTGGTGAACGGATCGATCCCACAGGCTCATGTCGCGAGAACGCTGCTAGTCAACGATCGGGACGGATTATCAGCGATTCATAAACCGTCGATAGTTTCGATAGTCAACGTGTGCCTTGGTCTGCAAGGAATCCTCCGAAGCGGACAACGAGTACTGTCCGATCAAATATCGATCGACGTGGCCTGATCCTCTGCACTCGGTCGATCACGCCTTTTTCCCTTCGTCTTCTTCCATCCATCCACCGACCCCCCACCCCTTCGTTTCGAGTGGAACCAGAAGGGAAGACGTTGGACGTGAGCTCGAAGTGGATTCCGGAATATAATTCTCTGTAGAATAGATAAAATAAATATATATTGGGTGTGAATAATACCTCTTTCTGCAGTACGGGTCCGTTACTCTACAACACATAATAAAACCACCGTTATTTGATCGCCCTCTCTCCGACCCCCACCCCTCCAGATCGAGTTCCACCCGAAACGAAGGGGTTGGGGGGTGGTCGTCTCACCGACCCAACGTTGGACCGATCCAACGTGCAACTTACCCGCCGCCGGACTCACCCAACGTCGGACCTATCACCAATCCAACGTCGGACCTCGGCGATCGACGAGAACTCGACGGATCCGTCATCGTTACTGCAAGACCGTAGGGCATGGTATGCGACATCTCGGATCGCGATATTCAATAGATACTGGTATACAATATCACGGATCGTGACGCACAATATCACGGATCGTGACGCACGGTATTGTGAACCGTGCCACACAATATCTGCCGATGTCGCGTCCTCAACCACGGTCCGGGGAATCGCCGGCCTCGCCGCGTCTGACGCAGTTCTTAAGTGAGAGCGGCGTGGAAACTGCGGTATACTCCCCGCGCGGTCGCAGGGACGGAGGCCAGGATGGGACTGCTCACGAATCTCAAAGACAGCATCTCGCGAGCCACTGACCGGCTGTTTGCGGAGGACGAGCCGAAGCGGATCGGCATCTACGGACCGCCAAACGCCGGAAAGACGACGCTTGCGAACCGTATCGCCCGAGACTGGACCGGCGACGCCGTCGGTCCGGAAAGCCACATACCCCACGAGACGAGACGAGCTCGTCGCAAGGAGGACGTCGAGATCGAACGGAACGGACGGACCGTGACGATCGACATCGTCGACACCCCCGGGGTCACGACCAAGGTCGACTACACCGAGTTCCTCGACCACGAGATGGAAAAGGACGACGCGGTCCGTCGCTCGCGCGAGGCCACGGAGGGCGTCGCGGAGGCGATGCACTGGCTCCGCGAGGACGTCGACGGCGTCATCTATGTCCTCGACTCCTCAAGCGATCCGTTCACGCAGGTCAACACGATGCTCATCGGGATCATCGAGTCGCAGGACCTCCCCGTGTTGATCCTCGCGAACAAGACCGACCTCCCGGAATCGAACGTCCAGCGCGTCGCGAACGCCTTCCCCCAACACGAGACGATCCCGCTTTCGGCCCTGGAGGGCGACAACATGGACGAGGTATACGACAAGATCGCGGAGTACTTCGGATAATGCCCGAGGCAACACCCGACGAGTCCCCCGATGGAGTCCCGGGGGGATCGAATCCCGACGGCGACGATGGCGTACCCGGCGACGACGGCGTGCCCGGCGACGACGACGGCGTACGCATCGATCTGATAAGCGGCGCCCGAATGGAGGGGCTCACGAGCATGGAGAAGATCCGGCTCATTCTCGACGGCGTCCGCGACGGCAACATCGTCATCCTCGAGGAGGGGCTCTCGCCCGACGAGGAGTCGAAGCTCATCGAGGTCACGATGACGGAGATCAGCCCCGACGACTTCAGCGGCATCGAGATCGAGACGTATCCCCGATCCGACGCCGGCGACAAGACGCTCCTCGATCGGATCATGGGCCGTGAGTCGACCCAGAAGCTCACCGTCATCGGCCCCGCCAACCAGCTCAAAACGCTGCACAAAGACGAGACGCTCATCAGCGCGCTCGTCTCCCGCCGGTAGATGCCACACCAGTGTACGGAGTGCGGCCGAACCTTCGCCGACGGCTCGAAGCAGATGCTCTCCGGCTGTCCCGACTGCGGCGGCAACAAGTTCCAGTTCAGACCCGGATCCGCGATCGATCCCGACGAACGAGGGGGCGGGCCCGCCGATGCGTCCGATGCCTCCGGTGGGGTCGGAGCGTCCGATGGCCCCGGTGGAGTCGGAGACGAGGAATCCGCGCGAACCGCAAACGTCGGCGGCTCCGCTTCCCGATCCGGATCTGGATCGGAATCCGGATCGGGACCGAGATCCGACCCCGATGACGCAACGGAGATCGACGACGACGCTTCCGGCATGGAGGATCACGCCCAGGCCGACGCTCGCTCCGCGGTCGTAAGCTCCGACGAGCTGTCGGTCACCAAGGAGTCGGATTCGTTCGGGTCGCCGGAGGGGTCCGCCGCCGACTCCGACCCCGACGTCGATCCCGGTCGCGGCGAGAACGCCTCGGACGCTCCCGCCGACCACCCGGACACGGACCCCGCTCCGGATCACGATCCGAGCCCGGAACTCGCGGAACTCCGCGAGGAACTCAACGACCAGTTCGAGAGCATCCGGATCGTCAGTCCGGGCCAGTACGAACTCAACCTGATGGAGCTGTACGACAGACAGGAGTACATCATCTCCTTACAGGAGGACGGCCGCTACGTCATCGAGATGCCGGGCGATTGGGGCCCCGACGAGGACTGACTTCCCGATTCTCGCCGCACGTCCCCCTTTCGACACTCAGAATTCGATCGTCGCCGCCGGCTCGCGAAAGTCGGGATCGTAGACTTCGAGCGATCCCGCGCGCCACTCGATCGGATCCACCTCGAGGTTCGTGAGGCGTTCAGCCGCCTCGATATCTCCACCCCGCGCGAGCGTCACGTGCGGGGTGTACTCCTCGCCCTCCATTCCTTCGACCGGATCGAAGACGCCACAGAGGCGTCGATGTACCCGTCGGAGATCGCCGCTCTCGACGCGCAGGTAGACGACCGGTCCCGGTCCGCGTGTCGGCCGTCGGAAGTACTCGATCCCGGTGATTCGGAGGTCGATCGGATCGGTTCCGTCGAGCACCGGCCGGACACGCTCGCGGATCTCGGCCACGGCGCGATCGCGTTCCGCGGTCGGGTCCCGTCCGGGGGCAACTCCGACGTCCTCGGCACCGATCCGCTTGCAGACCAGCGTGCGGCGCTCGCGAAGCCGATCGAACGCGACGAGTTGCGGGTGGAGATCGTCGGCGAGTCGGTCGACGGCCGGGGGAAGCGGAACGTTGAGGCTGAACATGATCGAGTAGTGAGGACCGATCGAAACTACCGGTGCACGTGGTCCGTGAAACTAACAGAGCACGTGGTCCGTACTAAAGATGGGTGTGGTCCGTTCCCGTCGCGATCAGATCCTGTCTGTCAACCAGAGGACGATCACGACGACGAGGACGATCCCGATGAGCGTCGGGAGCATCCGAAACACCGCGAAGGTGATGTCCAACAGCAGGTCGAGTATCTCGAGGATCAACCAGACGATCGCGAGTCCGAGCACGATCTTCAACAGATCCTCGACCTCCAGGCTCGCCCGGTCGGTGCCCGTTCGCCCTCGGGAGTCCATGGACGTTCTCGTTTTCGTACGTCGATAAGGATTGTGGCTCTCGCTCCGACGCCCCCGTCTCCGTCCGAACGTATCATCCATTCGTCACCACACCGACGCATGAGTAACCGATATAGGGTGTGGGCGCACATCGTCCTCCATGGGGGGACACGCGACGGTTCGTACCGATCGGTCACGACGTACCCTTCTCGTCACGTTCGCAGCCGTTCTCGTCGTCTCGGTTGCGGCCCTCGTGGTCGTCGGAGCGTCCGGGACCGCGACCGGCCTCGAACTCGGCGGCGGATCGGTCGCCGCACAGGAGATCGACGCCGACCGGGTGACCCTTCGTGCGACGGTGACGGAGTCCGGGGACGCCGCCTGGCGGATCGAGTACCGGACGCGGCTCGATACGGACGAGCGCGAGGCGGCCTTCGAGAACCTCAGTTCGGACGTCGCGGCGAACGAGTCGGCCTACGCCGATCGATTCCGGTCGCGGATGCAGTCGTCGGCCGACGCCGCCGCCGCGGCGACCGGCCGGTCGATGGCGGTCCAAAACGTCACCGTCGAGGCCGAACGCCGCGAGCTGCCGGAGGCCTATGGGGTGTTGGTCTACGAGTTCGAGTGGACGAACTTCGCGGCCGTCTCCGACGAGCGGATGGCGGCCGGCGACGCGCTCGCCGGGCTCTTCCTCGATGAGGGACAGCGTCTCACGCTCGCGTGGCCGGAATCCTACGAGCTCGAGACCGTTCGACCGTCGCCCGACGAGACGAGTTCGACCTCGGTCACCTGGGCGGGTCCCGTCGACTTCGCCGCCGACGAGCCGCACGTCGAGGCGGTCCCCGCGGGCGTGTTGGGAACCGGAATCGGTCCGCTTCCGTTGGCGCTCGCCGTAATCGCCGTCCTCGCCGTCGCCGTCCTTCTGGTGGCGTATCGTCGTCGAACGGACCAGGACGGATCGTCGACGCCGACCGCGGGGGCGAATCCCGATGCGGGCGAGGAATCCGTCGAGCCCGAGGAGGAGGAGGAGGCGGCATCGACGTCGGGAGTTGGTGCCGCGTCGAAGACCGGTGACGCGTCGAAAACCGATACGACCTCGGACGCGGGGACCGAGGGATCGCAGGCGGGAACCGGATCCGATCCCGAGGAGCTGTTGAGCAACGAGGAGCGGGTCCTTCGCCTGCTTCGCGAGAACGGCGGCCGGATGAAACAGCAGGACGTCGTTCAGACGCTCGGGTGGACCGACGCCCGGACGAGCCAGATCGTCTCCGGGCTTCGCGAGGAGGAAAAACTCGAGAGCTTCAGGTTGGGGCGCGAGAACGTGCTTCGGCTACCCGAGGCCGACGCGACCGATTCCGTGGACGACCGATCCGACGACGGCGGCTCCGACGAGGACGAGTCCGGAGACCCCGATGCGGCTACCGGATCCGGTCCGGATTCCTGACGGCTGGCGGCGTTCGTCGTGATCGGTCAACTCGTCGAGATACGTAGCGACTACTAATTCACTCGAGACCGTGTAGTCCGCTCGAGACGTCCCGGTGGTCACCCTCGTCGCGCGTGCCCGTTCACGTCTCGTTCAGTTCGTGGAACTGATCGAGGAGATCGTCCGCGGATTCGCCCGATTCGTACGTGATCGAACCGCGGTAGTCCGTCCGCTCGTCGTCGAAATCGGCGTCGACGACCCCCGTCTTCTGCTCGCGACGTTCGTGTTCGTCCTCGTCATAGGCACCCATTGACATGGTATGTCTTCCATTAGCAATATCTATACAAATATGTAACGGTCATTCACGGTACGGCTCCCGATTCTCACGAACGGGACCTCCAACTGCCAACGCCGCCGATTGACGCTCGAATGCACGCTCCGACGTCGAGGTTCGAACGCGCGCTCCGACGTCGACCATGATCGAACGAACGTCGTCGATCTCGGATGAACGTCGTCGATCCGTGGAGATACGCCGTCGATCCCCGGAGACACGTCGTCGATCGTCGGATACATCGGAACCCATTACCGTTCCCGCAGTCTACGCCGGTCGTGGCACGACCGCTTCGATTTCGCCGCGCTCCCGGCCGATGGAGCGAGAACTCCGTTCGCGACCGGATCGAACGCCCCCTCGACGAGAACCTCGGCGCACGTGCGCGTCCCCCCTGGTTCGTCTCGCCGGCGGGGTTCGACGCGCGACGCTTCGAGATGGACGACGGATCGATGGCGCTCTTCTGCTGGACCGACGAGGACCCCGACCCGCCGTCCGGGACGGGCTCGGGGCCGGTCGGCTACTGGATCGGAAACACGGAAACCCCGAGTTCGCTCTGGAAGACGGACAAATACGGCTTCGAGGAGGTCCCCTACCCGGTTCGACGATGGGTCGAACGCGAGCTGCTCGCCGAGTTGCGGACGGAGGAGCCCTGGATCGAGGCGTATCCGCACCTCGCGTGGTTCTTCCTCCCCGTCCTCTGTTCGAAGGACGGCGCCGACTCGACTCGGGCGTTCTTTCGCGACCACGCCGCCGGGTTCCCCGACGCCGAACGCGAGGAGGCATTGGAGTTCCTGGAGGAGGCCTTGAGTCGGGGGGTCCTCGACTCCCACCGCGAGGTGATGGCGGGCAAACTCGGTACCTCCCCGCACGTCGATCTCGTCCGGATGAGCGCCGCCGTCGCCGAGTACGTCGCCGCCGACGTGCTCGATCGCGCCGGCTACGCGGTCACCCCGGAGATCGAGGTCACCACCGGCCACTCGCTCGATTACCGCGCGTCAGTTCCCGACGATCCCGCCTCGTTCCTCGTCGAGGTGACGCGCCCACAGCCCGTCTCGGGCAGGGCGGCCGGAAACCCGGTCGCGGCCGTTCGAGACACCGCACAGACGAAGACCGACGGGCAACTCGAGGCGCACGGCGGCGGCGCCACCCTGTTCGTCGACTGCTCGTCGTTCCCGGACGACGACTGGCGGGCGGTCCTCGGCGAGCAGCCCGACGTTCGCCACCGCCCCGCGGTCGTCTACCGCGTCAGGCCCTCGGGACACATCGAGGGCTACCGGGTCGGATCGGTCCCCCTCGATCTCGAAGGGGTCATCGACTTCGGCGGATAGCGTATCGTCGGATCCGACGCCGGATCGAGTCCCAAAAATCGATCGGGCTCGAACCGAGACCAGCGCCAACCAAACCGGGACCAGCTCCGATCAAAGCGAGCCCGGTCCCGATCAAAACGAGACGCTCGTCGATGCCGTTGGGTTGCATCACCGGGACGTGTCCCTCCCGAATTCTTAACGATTTTTCATATACTTTCTTAGTCGGTATGCATTATTTAATGATAATTAATGATGATGGTCGGACGGTACCACCGAACATAGACGGGCCGATCGATCGGAGCGACGGCTTTCTGTACGACCACCCTCTGTATCCCGTATGGACGGTAGCTCCGGGTCCTCCGGCGACGATCCCTCGACCGCGGGCGATGATTCCCCGATCGGGTGTGGATCGGATCGACCGATCGTCGCCGATCTCCACGTGCACACGACCGCCTCGGACGGCTCGCTCACGGTTTCGGAGATCCCCGCCGCCGCCGAGCGTGCCGGCCTCGAGTGGGTCGCGGTGACCGACCACGACCGGATCCATCCCGACCTCTCCGAACCCGTCGTCGAACGGGACGGGATCTCGATCATTCGCGGGATAGAACTCCGCGTCGACGCCGGCGAGATGCGGGTCGATCTTCTCGGCTACGGCGTCTCCGAGACCGACGCGCTCGCGGAGGAGATCGACCGGATCCAGCGGGATCGAATCGACCGAGGGCGTCGCATCATCGACCGCGTCGAGTCGCGGCTCGACGTTCGCCTCGACGTGGAGGCCGCACCCGGGATCGGTCGTCCCCACATCGCGCGAGCCATCGCGGACTCGCCGGCACCCCACGACTACGGCGACGCGTTCGCGGAGCTGATCGGCGCCGACTGCCCGTGTTACGTTTCGCGCGAGGTGACTCCCCTCGAGCGCGGCGTCGACCTGCTCTCGGAGTCGTGTGCGCTCGTCGCGCTCGCACATCCCTTTCGGTACGACGACGTCGACGCGGCGCTCGAACTCGCCTCCGGCCTGGACGCGATCGAGCGGTGGTACCCCTACGACGTCGAGGTCGATCCCGGCCGAATCGATCGGTTTCGTGCCCGGTCGGACGTGGACCTCCTCGCGACCGGCGGGACGGACGCCCACGAGCGAACCCTCGGCGTGGCGGGGCTCACACGATCGGCGTTCGAGCCGGTTCGCCGCACCATCGTCGATCCCGGAAAACCCCGCGAACAAAGCTAGGCTTAACCCCACTCGGTCCGAACTGTCGTGTATGTACTGCCACTACTGCGATCGCGAGGCCGCCTACGAGGCCGAGTCCGACGGGGTCACCGTCGGCCTCTGTGAGGTGCACTTTCGCGAACGCGTGCAGGAACTGGCCGACTCCGACGAGCTCGAGGCGCTCAAAGAGCACGTCGACGTCGAGGGCCCCGAGTAGTCGCTGCGATTCACCGCTCGCTCGCGCCCATTCACTCGTCCCGATCGACGTCCGGTACCGAAACCGATTGGTGTGATCCGACCGTGTCCCCTCTCGAGACGTGTTCTTCCCCCTCCTGCAGCTGCTCGTCGGGCTCGTCGGCCTCGTCTACGGCGGCAAACGCGTCGTCGACGACGCGAGCGCCTTCGCCCACGAGTGGGGCGTTCCGCGACTGTTCATCGGCGTCACCTTCGTCGCGATCGGTAGTTCGATCCCCGAGATCGCCGCCTCGGTGTACGCCGGACTGTACCAGTCGCCCCAGTTCGTCGTCGGCCACATCGCTGGCTCCGCGACCGCACAGATCACCGTCGGCGTCGGCGTCGTGGCGCTCCTGTCGCCGCTCTCGCTCGAGCGCTCGAAGATCCGGCTCTACGGAGGCGGGATGGTCGCCGCGATGGGCCTCATGCTCGTCTCCGTGCGATCGGGTCGGACTACCCGCCTCGAGGGGATGCTCCTCGTGGCCGCGTATCTCCTCTTTCTCGCCGCGAGCTATGAACGGCTGGACCTGCACGACACCGTCGATCGCCGGGTCTCGGACCGGACGACCGGTCCGCGGGCTGCCGTCGGACTGCTCGCGGGGCTCGTGTTCGTCGTCGCCGGCGGCCACCTGCTCGTAGTCGGCAGCCGGGAAGTGGCCCTCGTGGTCGGGGTTCCGCCGCTGGCCATCGGCCTGATCACGGGGCTTGGCACCACCGCTCCGGAGATCGTCGTCGCCGCGATGGCCGTGTTGAAACACCGCTCCGGGATCGCGATCGGGACGCTGTTGGGCAGCAACGTCACGGACCCGCTGTTCTCGTTCGGCCTCGGGGCGGCCGTCGGCGGGTTCTCCTTCGGGAACCCCGAAGTCGTGATGGCGTCGACGGCGTACATGCTCCTCGCCTCCGTGATCGTGGTGGGGATCTTCCTCGTTCGCGGCGAGATCGGTCGTCGGGGCGCCGTCTGCTGTATCTCGCTCTACGTGCCGACGTTTCTCGTGTGAGGTCGACGACCGATCTACGACCGAGGAAGGTAACACTCGTCGCCCGTAGCGACTTTCTTTATAAGGTAGTGGGTTGGGGCGAATTTGAATCGCCGGCCTCCTCCATGTCAAGGAGGTGTCATAACCAGACTAGACCACCAACCCGACCGCGGCTCGTCTGGCGCGTTTTCACGTATCCGGGGGACGTAATTGAACCTTTCGAATCGACGACGGCGACGGGTCCGGATCGAACGACGTCGACGCGATCGTCGGGCCCGATCGACGTTCCGCGTCCGCGGTTCGCCTCGACCATACACCTCCGTTCAAGTACCTCCGCGGGCATCGGCCGGTATGGTCGATCTCTCCGCCCGCGCCGATCGCCTCGACGCGTATCTCGCCGAAACCGACCTCGAGGCCGTCTGGTTCGCGCGGCCGAACGGCTTCGCCTGGCTCACCGGGGACGCGAACGACGGCATCGTCGGTCCCGGATGCGGGGCGGACGGCGGCGGCGGCGTGGGCGTCGACCTCGCTGCCGGCGATGCGGCCGCGACCGTGAGCGACTGCGGCGTCGCCGCGGTCGGGTACGACGGGACGTTCCGCGCCCTCGTCCCCTCCAACGAGGCGGACCGGTTCCGCGAGGAGGTGCTTCCGGACCGGATCGCCGTCGAGACGTTCCCGTGGCACGCCTCCTCGCTCGCGGAGGCGATCGCCGACCGCTCGCCCACCCCGGCCGCGACCGACGCTCCCCTCGGTCGCGACGGGTTCGAGGTACTCGACGCCTCCCGGCTTCGCCAGCCCCTCTCGGAGGAGGACTGCGAGCGCTATCGCGAGCTCGGTCGGGAGGCCGCCGCCGCGGTCGAGACCGTCTGTCGACAGCTCGAGTCCGGCGACCCGGAATACGAGGTCGCCGCGGCCATCGAGATCTCTTTGGCCTCCCGGGGCGTCTCGACGCCGGTCGTCTGCGTCGGCGGCGGCGACCGCGCCCGGCGGTACGCCAGTCCGACCCCGAGCGACGCGGAGCTCGGCGAGTACGCGATCGTCTCGGTCACGGCCGAGCGCGGCGGGCTGTACGCCTCGCTCTCGCGGACGGTAACTTTCGACGCACCCGAGTGGCTCGAGGAGCGCCACCGCGCGGCCGCCCGGATCGAGGCCACGGCGCTCGCCGCCACGCGGGCCGCGATCCGGGGCGATCTGACCGGCGAAACGGGTGGGGGCGATTTGGCCGGCGAGGCGGGCGATGCGGGCGAACGCGCCGAGGCGCGCGCGACCTCGGGCGAGGTCTTCGAGGCCGTCCGCGAGGCGTACGACGCGGTCGGATTCGCCGACCGCTGGAGCGATCACCACCGGGGCGGGGCTGCGGGATTCGCCGCGCGCGAGTGGATCGCGAGGCCCGGCGGCGACCGTCCCGTGACTGCACCGATGGGGTACGCCTGGAACCCGACGGTCGTCGGTGCGCGAAGCGAGGACACGTACCTCCTCGCGAGCGATCGCAGCGAGGTCCTCACGAAGACCGGCCAGTGGCCGACGGTCGAGGTCGATCCGGTGGACGTTCCGGCGCTCGATGGCCTCTCCGTCGACGCCTTCGAGCGACACACGCCGATCGTCTTGTGACCCCTCCGCGGCGTCGAATGGGGCCACCGCTCCCGTTCGGTCCCCCGAATCGTCGGCCGATCGGCAAACGCTTTTCGAGAGACGCTGCGACCCATCGAGAAACGCTTTAGTACTCTCACGTGCGTAGGACCCGATAATGAGCGCGGACGCCCGTCGCGACGCTCGTGTTTTCCGACAGCGACGAGCCCCGCGAGCGCGACGACGACCGGCCCTTTGAGGCCGAGATCACCACACTTCCGTCGTCGCGTCCGTTCGTCTTCGTGTTCTACCGTCCGGTTTCCGGTTCGGCGAGCGTCCGCTTTCGCGTTTATTTACAAACTCTAAACCGCTGAATTTAAGGGTCTAAGGGTCCCAGCACACGGTAATGACACGCGTGGCACTCGCGTTTAGCGGGGGACTCGACACCACCGTCTGCGTACCGCTGCTCGAAGAGGAATACGGATACGACGAGGTCATCGGCGTCACCGTCGACGTCGGCCAGCCCGCCTCGGAGTTCGAGGAGGCCGAGGAGACAGCCGAGGCGCTGGGGCTCGATCTCCACGTCGTCGACGCCAAGGAGGAGTTCGCGAACCTGTGTTTCGACGCGGTGCGGGCCAACGCGACCTACCAGGGCTACCCGCTCGGCACCGCGCTCGCGCGCCCGGTCATCGCCGAGGCCATCCTCGAGGTGGCCCTCGAGGAGGACTGTGACGCCGTCGCCCACGGCTGTACGGGCAAGGGCAACGACCAGCTTCGGTTCGAGGCCGTCTGGCGCGGCTCCGATCTCGAAGTGATCGCGCCCGTGCGCGAGCTCGGGCTCACCCGCGAGTGGGAGATCGACTACGCCGACGAGAAGGACCTGCCCGTCGAGGCCGGCGACGGCGGCGTCTGGTCCATCGACACGAACATCTGGTCGCGCGCGGTCGAGGGCGGCGAGCTCGAGAACCCCGATTACGTCCCGCCGGAGGACATCTACGAGTGGACCGCGGAACCCGAGGGCGAGACCACCATCGAGGTGACCTTCGAGGAGGGCGTCCCCGTCGCGGTCGACGGCGAGGAGATGGGTCCCGTCGAGCTGATCCAGCACCTCAACGAGTACGCCGGCGGCTACGGCGTCGGCCGCACCGACGTGATGGAGGACCGGATGCTCGGCCTGAAGGTGCGCGAGAACTACGAGCACCCGGCCGCGACGGTGCTTCTCACCGCGCACGCGGCCCTCGAGGACCTCGTTCTCACGAAGGGCGAGCGCTCGTTCAAGAAGGGGATCGAACAGGAGTGGTCGGAGAAGGCCTACCAGGGGCTCGTCTTCGCGCCGCTCGTCGACGCCCTCGACGCGTTCATCGCGGAGACCCAGGACGTCGTCACCGGCACCGCGACGGTGAAGGTCGCCGGCGGCAACTGCCGCGTCGTCGCCCGCGACAGCGAGTACGCGGTCTACTCCGAGGAGATGGCCTCGTTCAACACCGCCGACGTCGCCGGGATCGCCCAGGAGGACGCCACCGGCGTCGCCAAGTACCACGGGCTCCAGGAGCGGCTCGCCAACCGCGTCCACTCGGACGTCTCCGGCCGCGAGCTCGCCGCCGACGGCGCGGGTGAGGAGGGCGAGGTCGACGCCGCCGGGATCGACACGGACCTCGAGGACGCCGCCGACGAGTGACCATGTCCGACGGAACCGCCCCCGGGACGGCCGTCCGCCGCGACCGCTTCAGCGGCGGCCCCGCCCGCGAATTCCTCTCGAGCCTCGCGGCCGACGAGGCCATCTTCGCGGCGGACCTCGCCGTCGATCGAGCGCACGTGGTCATGCTCGCCGAGGAGGGGATCCTCGAGCCCGACGTCGCCGGCGGGATCCTCTCGGCGCTCGCCGCGGTCGAGGCCGACGGCCACGACGCGCTCTCGGAGGGCGAGGACGTCCACGAGGCGATAGAGACCGCCGTCATCGACCGGATCGGCCCCGACGGCGGCCGGATGCACACCGCGCGCTCGCGCAACGACGAGGTCGCGACCTGCATCCGGTACCGCCTGCGCGAGGACCTGCTCGAGCTCGCGGAGGCGACGCTCGCGCTGCGCGAGGCCCTCGCGGCGACCGCACGCGAGCACGCGGGGACGACGATGCCCGGATACACGCACCTGCAGTCCGCCCAGCCGACGACCGTCGCCCACCACCTGCTCTCCTACGAGTCGGCGATCGCTCGCGAGACGGCGCGTCTACTCGACGCCTACGACCGGACGAACCGGTCGCCGCTTGGCGCCGCGGCCTTCGCGGGAACCCCGTTCGCGATCGACCGCGAGCGCACCGCCGAGCTGCTCGGCTTCGACGGGATCGTCGAGAACTCGATGGACGCCGTCTCGGCGCGCGACTTCCTCGTCGAGGCGGCCGCGACGATCGCCTCGCTCGCGACCACGCTCTCGGGGCTCGCCGAGGACCTGATCGTCTTCGCGAACAAGGGATTCCTCGAGCTGGACGACGATTACGCCTCGACCTCCTCGATCATGCCCCAGAAGAAGAACCCCGACACGCTCGAGCTCACCCGCGGCGCCGCCGGCGACGCGATCGGCGAGCTGACCGGCGTCCTGACCGCGCTGAAGGGGCTCCCCCGCGCGTACAACCGCGACCTTCAGGGGGTCCATCCCGGCGTCTTCGAGATCGCGGGCCTCGTTCGCGACGCGACCGACGTCGCCGGCGGCGCCGTGGCGACCGCGGAGTGGAACGCGGACGCCCTGGCCGAGGCGGCCGGTGGGGGCTTTTCGACCGCCACCGGCGTCGCGGACCTGCTCGCGATGGCCGGGCTGCCCTTCCGGTCGGCCCACGAGATCGTCGCGCACGCGGCCGCGTCGATCGAGGACGCCACCGACGCCGACTCGACGGCGACGGTCCTCGATGCGGCCGCGGAGGACGTCCTCGGGGAGTCGCTGTTCGAGTACGTCGACCGCGCGGACCTCGAGTCCGTCCTCGATCCGAACGTGAGCGTCGCGAGTCGCGATTCCGCGGGCGGTCCCGCGCCGGAGGCAGTCGACGACGCGCTCTCCTCGGTCGATTCCGCGATCGCGGCCGACGATGACGCGATCATCGACCGCCGGAACGCCCTGGCCGAGGCGGCCGAGACGCTCGAGGCGGAGGTGGCGTCGTATGTCTGAGGCCACCCGCCTCGAGGCGCTCGCATCGGGCGACGTGCCGGGATCCGGGGCCGTCCCCCGGGGATTTGGGGTCCGTCGGCGACGGGCGACGCTCCGTCGACGACCTCGCCGACCCCGTCGCCGACCGCGACGGCGATCGGCGGACGTTCCGAGCGCGTTCCCGTCGAACCCCAACGGAGGGATCTCATATCTATACGGGATCTGATGGATGATATCGAACGGTCGCGTTAACGACCTTCTGTCCCGTTAGCTCCTGGTGTGTGTCGTATCTTCCTTCTGATAGGTTCGAAGGGTTTATGTAGCAACGACGGGGAAGTACGAACACGACAATGACACAAGCAGAATGTGTCGAGTGTGGGGCCGAGGTTTCCCTGCACGACGACCTCGAGGTGGGAGAGATCATCGACTGTGGCACCTGTGGCGCCGAGCTGGAGGTCATCGACGTTTCCCCGCCGGTCCTCGATCGAGCCCCCGAGCTCGAAGAGGACTGGGGGGAGTGAGATGAAGGTCGGAATCCTCTACTCCCGGATCCGCAAGGACGAGAAGCTCCTCCTCTCGGAGCTTCGCGACCGCGATCACGAGGTCGAGAAGATCGACGTTCGCAAGGAACGGTTCGGCCTGCAGTCGACGACCGCGAACGTCGAGGACCTCGACGTCGTCGTCGATCGGTGTCTCGCGACGAGCCGGTCGCTTTACGCCTCGCGGTTCCTCGACAGCTACGGCGTTCCCGTCGTCAACGCGCCGGAGACCGCCGACGTCTGTGCGGACAAGGCGAAGAACTCCCTCGCGCTCGCGAACGCGGACGTTCCCACGCCGGAGACCCAGGTCGCGTTCACGACCGACGCGGCCCTCGAGGCCATAGAGGAGTTCGGCTACCCCTGCGTGTTGAAGCCCGTCGTCGGATCGTGGGGCCGGCTGATGGCGAAGATCGACTCGCGAAACGCCGCCGAGGCCATCCTCGAGCACAAGGCGACGCTCGGCCACTACGAGCACAAGGTGTTCTACGTCCAGGAGTTCGTCGACAAGCCGGGCCGCGACATCCGCGTCGTCGCGGTCGACGGCGAGCCGATCGCGGCGATGACGCGCACCTCGGACCACTGGCTGACGAACGCCGCCAGGGGCGGCCAGGTCTCCGAGTTCGAGATGGACGAGACGGTCCTCGACCTCGTCGAGACGGCCTCCGATGCGGTCGGGGGCGGCCTGCTCGGCATCGACCTCATGGAGGTCGGCGGAACCGGCTCCGGCGAGTACACGGTCCACGAGGTGAACCACACCGTCGAGTTCAAGGCGCTCAACGACGCCGTCGAGGCCGACGTCCCCGCCGCGGTCGTCGACTGGCTGGAGACGCGCGTCGCTTCCGACGAGGCCGACGAGGGAAATGAACGCCGGGCGGGAGCGGCGGCGCGATGAGCGCGTCCCCCCTCACCGCCAGCGTGATCGGCGGGTCCGGATTCGCCGGCGGCGAGCTGTTGCGCCTGCTCGCCGGCCATCCCGAGTTCGAGATCACACAGGCGACCTCCCGATCCTACACCAACAAGACGGTCGGCTCCGTCCACCCGAACCTCCGATCGCTCGACCTCCGCTTCAGCGATCCCGCGGATCTCGAGTCGGTCGACGTCCTGTTCGCGGCCACGCCACACGGCGTCTCAATGGAACGGATCGACGCCTTCCTCGAGGCGGCCGACACCGTCGTCGACCTCTCCGCGGACTTCCGGCTGCCCGAGGCGGACCTCTACGACGAGTGGTACGAGGGTCACGACGCCCCGGAGTACCTCGAGCGCGCGGAGTACGCGCTCCCGGAGATCAACCGGGAGAACCTGGAGGGTGCGGAGCTGATCGCCGGCGGCGGCTGTAACGCCACCGCGACGATCCTCGGGCTCAAGCCCCTCGTCGACGAGGGGATCCTCGGTCCGGAGACGGGCGAGGTCGTCGTCGACGTGAAGGTCGGGTCCTCGGAGGGCGGCGCCGGCGGCGGCGCGGCCTCCTCACACCCCGAACGCTCCGGGGTCGTCCGCCCCTACGCGCCGATCAGCCACCGCCACGAGGCGGAGATCGGTGCGTACCTCGGCCTCGACGTCTCCTTTACCGTCCACGCCGTCGACATGGTTCGCGGCGCCTCCGCGACCTGTCACGTCTTCCCCGACGGTCCGGTCTCGAAGGGCGATCTGTGGGGCGCCTACCGCGGCGCCTACGAGGAGGAGCCGTTCATGCGGCTCGTCTCCGGCGGCGGCGGCGTCTACCGCTACCCGGAGCCGAAGGCCGTCGCCGGCACGAACGCCGGCGAGGTCGGCTTCGAGCTGGACCCGAGCAACGAGCGCGTCGTCGTGTTCTCGGCGATCGACAACATGATGAAGGGATCGGCCGGCCAGGCGGTCCACGCGGCCAACGTCGCCCTCGGATTCGAGGAGACGGCCGGTCTCGAGTTCCAGGGGCTTCACCCGGTGGGATCGCCGTGAGCGACGCCGATTCCGAGGACCCTCCCGTCGTCGTCAAGGTCGGCGGCGCCAAGGCGGTCGATCCCGCCGGCGCCATCGGCGACGTCGCCGACCTCGTGGCGGCGGGCCGCTCCGTCGTCGTGGTCCACGGCGGATCCACCGCGGTCGACGACACCCTCGACCGGCTCGGCATCGAACCCGAGTACGTCGAGTCGGCCTCCGGCGTCACCGGCCGGTTCACCGACGCGGAGACCATGGAGGTCTTCGAGATGGTGATGGCCGGCAAGCTCAACACGGAGCTCGTCGCCGATCTCCGGTCGGCCGGGGTCGACGCGGTCGGGCTCTCGGGCGTCGACGGCGGGCTCCTCTCGGGCCCGCGCAAGTCGGCGGTTCGCGTGGTCGAGGGCGGCAAGAAGAAGATCCGTCGCGGCGACCACTCCGGAAAGCCGGAGTCGGTGAACGACGACCTCCTCCGCGGACTGACCGCGGACGGCTACGTGCCGGTCGTCTCCCCGCCGATGGCGGGCAGGGAGCGCGACGGCGGCGTCACCCCGGTCAACACCGACGCCGACCGCGCGGCCGCCGCCATCGCCGGCGCGCTGGATGCGGAACTCGTCCTGTTGACCGACGTCTCGGGCGTCTACGCGGACCCCGAGGACTCCGAGACCCTCATCGAGTCGGTCTCGACGCCCGCCGAGTTCGAGGCGCTCGAGGACGCGGCCCAGGGGTTCATGGGCAAGAAGGTGATGGCGGCCGAGGAGGCGCTTTCGGGCGGCTCCCCGCTCGTCGTCGTCGCCGACGCGAACGCGGACGATCCGATCGTCGACGCGCTCTCCGGCGGCGGGACGCACGTGCACGCGAGCGCGCTCGCGAAACGGGACGCGAATATGGGGGACGCGTAGATGTCCGGATTCGTCTTCTCCGAGAAGCCGATCACGATCGAGTCGGGCGAGGGATCGACCCTCGTCGCCGACGACGGCACCGAGTACCTCGATTTCGGCGCGAGCTACGCGTGTGCCCCGCTCGGCCATTCCCACCCCGCCGTCACGGAGGCGGTGACGACGCAGGCCGAGCGGCTCACCTACGTCCAGGCGTCCTATCCCGTCGAGACGCGCACGGAGACCTACGAGAAGCTCGCCGCGCTCGCGCCCGGCGACCTCGACAACGTCTGGCTGTGCAACTCCGGGACCGAGGCCAACGAGGCCGCGATGAAGTTCGCGCGCGCGGCGACCGGCCGCGAGACGATCGTCGCGACCAAACGAGCCTTCCACGGGCGCACCCTCGGGGCGCTCGCGCTCACCTGGAAGCAGAAGTACAAGGCCCCCTACGAGCCGCTCGCCGGCGGCGTCGAGTTCGTCGAGTACGGCAACGCCGAGGAGCTGGCCGAGACCGTTGATTCCGACACCGCCGCGGTCTTCCTAGAGCCCGTTCAAGGCGAGGGCGGCATCCATCCGGCCGACGGGGAGTACCTGCAGTCGGCCCGCGAGGTCACCTCGGACGCGGGCGCGGCGCTCGTCTTCGACGAGATCCAGACCGGGATCGGCCGGACCGGGACGCTCTGGGCCTGCGAGCACGCCGGGGTGACCCCCGACATCCTCACGAGCGCGAAGGGGATCGCCAACGGGCTCCCGATGGGCGCGACGCTCTGTGCCGACTGGATCGCCGAGGACTTCGGCGACCACGGATCGACGTTCTCCGGGGGCCCGGTCGTCTGTGCGGCCGCGAACGCGACCCTCGAGACGGTCGTCGAGGAGGATCTCCCGGCCCACGCGGAGGCGGTCGGCGCGGACCTCCGCGAACGGCTCGAGGACGCGGTCGACGAGCACGACCTCCCGGTCCGCGACGTGCGGGGATCGGGGCTGATGATCGGCATCGAGGTCAAACGGGGGGCAAACCGGATCCTCCGCGACCTCGCGATCCACGAGCAGGTGCTCGCGCTCCCCGCCGGGCGTTCGGTCGTGCGGCTGCTCCCCCCGCTCGTCGTTGGGGAGACGGAGGCGGAGCGGTTCGTCGACGCGTTCGTGGAGGTGCTCTCGGAGTGACGACCGGCTCCGGGGCGGCCGGGTCCGGCGACGCCGATCGCGACGGAGACGCCTCCCGCGTGATCGTCGCCGGCGATCGGGACCCGTATCCCGACGCCTGCGACACGCCGGCTCGAAAGCTGCTCTTCGATCTCGTGTCGATCCCCTCGCCCTCCGGCGAGGAGGAGGCGGCCGCAGAGCGCCTCCGGGCGTTCTTCGAGGCCAACGGCCGCGAGGCCTGGATCGACGAGGTCGGCAACGTCCGCGCGCCAGCGGACGACTCGGTGCTTTGTACCTCCCACGTCGACACCGTCCCCGGCGACATCCCCGTCGAGGTGAAGCCCGCCCTCGAGTCGGCCTACGACGTCGATCCCGACGATCCGACGGGCGGCGAGGCCCTCTGGGGACGCGGAACCGTCGATGCGACCGGGCCGCTCGTCGCCATGGCCGTCGCCGCCGTCGAGACCGGCGTCTCCTTCGTCGGCGTCGTCGGCGAGGAGACCTCCTCGCGGGGGGCACGCCACCTCGCCGCCGAGCGCGACCCGCCCGACGCGCTCGTCAACGGCGAGCCCTCGGGCTGGAACGGGATCACGCTGGGCTACCGGGGATTCCTGGCCGGCACGTACGTCAACACGAGCGAGTCCGGCCACACCTCGCGTCCCGAGCCCAACGCGATCCAGCACGCGATCGACTGGTGGGCGGGCGTCGAGGACGTCTTCGATCCCGCCGACCCCGAGACCCCCGTCTTCGATCAGGTGACGACGAAGCCGGTCTCCTTCGACGGCGGGCTCTCGGAGGACGGGCTCGCCGTCGAGGCCACCGTCGACGTCCAGCTTCGGGTTCCGCCCTCGCGGACCGTCGACGAGGTCCACGAGCTCGCCGAGGGCCAGTTGACGACCGGCTCCGTCCACTGGAAGGAGCCGATCCCGCCCGTCATGGAGAGCCCCCGCACGCCGCTCGCACGCGCGTTTCGCGTCGCCATCCGCGAGCAGGGCGGGGACGTTCGTCTCCTCAGGAAGACCGGAACCAGCGACATGAACCTCTTTGCGGCCGCCTGGGACTGCCCCATGGTCACCTACGGTCCCGGCAACTCCGAGTTGGACCACGCGCCCGACGAACACCTTCCGCTCGCGGAACTCGACCGGGCGGTCGCGGTGCTGTCGGACGTCTGTCGGGACCGACGATAGCCCGACGAGCACGCGAGACGATACGAACTGATCGAAACGACACCGAACCGATCGAGACGACAGCAGACCGACACCGCACACGGACACACCATGTCACTCACCACCGACGACTTCCTCGACATCGACGACCTCTCGCCGGCCGAACTGGACCGCGTCCTCGATCGTGCCGCGGCGCTCAAGGACGGGTCGGACGAGACGCGGCTCCCGGACGCGACGCTTTCCATGATCTTCGAGAAGCCCTCGACGCGGACCCGCGTCTCCTTCGAGACGGGGATGACCGACCTCGGCGGCCACGCCATGTTCCTCGGCCCCGACGACATCCAGCTCGGCCACGGCGAGCCGCTTCGCGATACGGCCCGGGTGCTCGGACGGTACGCGGACGCCGTGATGGCGCGGCTCTTCGATCACGAGGACGTCGAGACGCTCGCCGAGTACGCCGACTGTCCCGTGGTCAACGGACTCACCGACGAGGCCCACCCCTGCCAGACGCTCGCCGACCTCCTCACCATCCGCGAGTACGCCGGCGAGGACGTCCACGTCGCGTGGGTCGGCGACGGCAACAACGTCGGACAGTCCTTCGTCGTCGGCGCGGCGATGGCCGGCATCGACGTGACGGTCGCGACGCCCGCGGAGTACGCAATGGACGAGGCCGTCCTCGACCGTGCCGCCGCTCTCGGGGGCGATCCCACGGTCACCACCGATCCCGAGGCCGCCGTCGCCGACGCCGACGTCGTCTACACGGACGTGTGGATCTCGATGGGCCAGGAGGACGAACGGGAGGCGAAGCTCGCGGCGTTCGACGGCTTCCAGGTGAACGAGCCGCTGCTCGCGGGCACCGACGCCGCAGTGATGCACTGTCTACCCGCCCACCGCGGCGAGGAGATCACGAACGACGTCCTCGAGTCCGAGCGGTCGCTCGCGTGGGACCAGGCCGAAAACCGGCTTCACGCACAGAAGGCGCTTCTCGTCGAGCTGTTGGCGTAGTCGTCGGCCGCAAGGACGTTCGTCAACTGCGAGCCGTTCACCGATCCGTCGCCGACTCCCCCGTCTCAAAAGTCGTGTTCGAGGTCCTCGGGGTCCGAGTTCGCCTTCTGGATGATGATCTTGCCGTCCCGCACCCGGACGAACACCTCGTCGCCGATCTCCATGCCGGCGACCGCGAGTTCGTCCTCGTGTAGGTTCACGTGTACGTTGTGGTACTCGCCATCCTCGTCTTTGGCCCCACTCGGACTGAGCTTCTTCTTGCGAACCATCGGCGGCTTTCTGGTGTGAGTTCAAGGCAGGAGCTATATAAGTGTTGTTTACCGCCGAACGGTCGCTACCACCCGTTCGTCGGCCGATGCGGAGCCCTCCGGGACGCCCGCGGTCCGTGGATATGTTCTAAAACGGATCCGCGTCCGAGCCGAAACCCCTCGTCGATTCGCCCGAATCAACGCTCGACACCAATATTCACACGGGTTTCGGGTCGAATTTACCCCGATCGCGGGGGCACATCGCCGCTTGATGCCACTTTCACCCCCGAATCCCCGATATATTTATAATAGATTGTGTGCTGGGTTGCCATGGAGGTCGACAATTATGGTACGTGACGACGGCAAGCGGAACTTCGCCCTGCGAGAGCAGGAAGGATCGGAAACGAGCGTCTTCTCCGGCAACACCCCCCGACAGGCGGCCCTGAAGGCCGCCCGCCGGATCGAACCGGCGGATTCGGAGGACGACGCCGATCGACGGACGCTTCGGCTCCGAGAGAAGGGGACCGACAAGGTACACGTCTACGAGGGGTGGGCCTGGGAGGAGGAGCCGCCCGAGAACAGCCCCGACTGGCTCGAGGACCAGGACACGATCACGGAGGCCAACGTCTCCAAACAGGGCATCAAGCACCTCGACGAGGAGTAGCGACCGAAGCGATTCCGGATTTTTCGACGGGTATACACGCGTCGAACCGATAGCGGCGCGCACACGGCCATCACCCGGCGGGACCTGCCGTCCGAGCGGGGGATGACCGGCCGGCCTCCAGCCGTGTGATACTTTCGTCGCCGCTTCGACCTCGAGAGACGTCAGTGCGATCGACGTCGCTACCGTCCGTCGACGGGTCTTCGAGCCGTAGCGCTCCGGACTCACGGGGACCTCAAGATCGTGGTAGTGTACTCCCATGAAAACGCCTGACGCGGCACGGATCGAACGACGGGGTTAAATACTCACCTCCCATCGAATGGAATGCAACGGGCGAGCCCCCACCGGGGCGCGCCCACCCGCCGCTCGTCGGCGGGCGTTTCGGAACGACGCCCTTATCAAGGGTCGTCCACTCGAAACGTAATGCGACAACACGACCGCGAACTCGCCTCGTTCAACCCGAGGCGGTTTCGCCCCCGGACCCGAGGTGACCCGACGGGCTTATGCTCGTCGAGTCCCAACGCTCGGGTCCACCCCAATGAGGACGTCATCCCTGCGGTCCGCCGTAAGCCGACGTCTGATGTGAGCTCGATGGTCCGGTGTCATCCGGGACTGCCGGCGACACCGGACACGGACCATGCAATGAATGTAGATACGATCGTATCACGACGATACGACGGTGATCGACGAACAACGCGTTCGTCCATCCCGCCACCCCCCTCACGTGGGGAATCACACGTGAGGGCACCCATTCCGGTTGATCCTGCCGGAGGCCATTGCTATCGGGGTCCGATTTAGCCATGCTAGTCGCACGAGCTTAGACTCGTGGCATATAGCTCCGTAACACGTGGCCAAGCTACCCTTCGGAGACGCATACCCTCGGGAAACTGAGGCTAATTCGTCATCCGACTCCCCGGCTGGAATGCGGGGAGTCGCA
>NZ_JBHSXL010000009.1:0-126004 GCF_042662125.1 Halopenitus salinus
ACAGCTTCAAACAGCGCTCAGCAATCGTTTCTTTGACTCACTCAACGAGCTTACAACAGCGATTGACACCGCTCTTGAACAACTCTCTATTCCAAAAGTGAGTAACTATTTCTAACATCTACTATAACTATCCAGGGAACCCCCCGTATTCTTCCCGTGTTATATCCAGCGCGTGTCCCACATGCCGCTTCGATCGGAGCAGGTTTGGCGAATCGATCTGTACAAAAGCTATTCCGCATCAGTCATCGAAAGTGAACTATGGTGAGCGACGAGCAGACGAGACGGACGGTCCTGGGATGTCTCGCGGGCGGAACGCTCGCCGGCATCGGTGGCTGTCTGCAGGTGTTCTCGGGGGACGAAACCCGTTCCAACCCCGAACGCGAAAGCTGGAAGACTGTCTCGCCGAACCCGTTCACCGCGGTTTCCCAATCCCGGTCTCCGGTGGCCACTCTCGGCGGGCCTGATCGATCGGAATCGTTCGGGCAGGTGGTCGCTACGACGGGCGATGCCGTCCTTGTCGGCGTTCCCCAGGCTGCTCGCGATGGCGTGGAAAAAGCCGGAATGGTGGCCGTGTTTGAGCCGTTGGAGAACGGTTGGGACCAGACGACGACGCTGACTGGTCGGCAACGGAAACGCGACTACTTCGGCGGGCAGATCGCGGCCAGCGAGTCGACGCTGCTGGTCGGCAACGAGTACAACTACTCGGGGACGTCGCGGATCCCCGTGTCGGTGTTCGAGCGATCGAACGGTGACGGCTGGCAGCTGCGACGGAGCTAACCGAGGGCGTCTACATCGAATCGATGGCGGTGGACGATGATACGGCCGTCCTGCGGACAGCGGACGGCGACGGGCTCGTAGACGTCTACGAACGCGAAAGCGGGGAATGGGGACGGAAACAGACGCTGTCTGGTGCTGACCGGGACGACGGACGGGCCGTCAGATCAACCGCGATCGATGGCGAGACGATACTGGTCGGAATGCCGCCGAAGTCAGGACCGAAACGTCGGCGCGCCGAATCGGGTGTCGTTCACGTCTTCAGCCGATCGAGCGGTACCTGGGGCCACCGAACGACCCTCTCCGGAGCGACGGGGGGAGACCACTTCGGCTGGTCGGTTTCGGTGGGTGATGGGACGGCATTGATCGGCGATTACAGCAACGATACAGCGTACGTGTTCGACCGTTCAGATGGACGGTGGTCTCGCGAACGGATGTACACTGCCCCCAGTGGCCATTCCGATTGGTATTTTGGTAACACTGTTGTGATGGATGGTGATGCGTTGCTAGTCGGCGCACCGCACGCTCGGTTCGACGACTCGGTCGGTGCGGTTTACGAACTGGATCAGCCGTCTAGTACGAACGATCCGCGAGGGGTATATTTCACTGCGCCCGGTTCATCCGAGCGGTTCGGCGACGCGATAGCGACCACAAACGGGACGATGATCGTCGCAGGCGAACGTTCCGAGGGGAGAGCGGTCTACATCTACGAGCAATGACTCCCGTCGCTCCCGGAACGTGGGTTTTCCGTATGCAGCAACCCCCGGACGACGTGGTCGAACCACTTTAGTCTTCAACAGCTCGTGGGTCCAGTCCCGATGTTGGCGGTGTTTCGACGGACGGGACTCAATGGGTACCAGCCGTTCAGTCCTTGGGTTCGATCTTGCCGGCAAACGTCTGGAACTCGATCGTCTCGGCAGGGATGTAGAAGGTATCCGTACAGAACTCATAGACGTTGTCCGGCGTTTCGCCGTGCCAGAGGAGATAGGCAAACTCGTCTTCAACGATCGTATCGATCACTTCGATCGTCGACCCCTCCTGTCCGAACTCGTCGAAGATGTCCGCGAACAGGCCCTCGATCTCAGTCATCCCGCGAAAGACGCCGAGGTTCGTGACGACGGTCGACTCCTCCGCGTAGTCGATCATGACCTCGTCTAAATCCTGAGTGGCGAACGCCTCCAAGTGATGGTCGAGTACGGCTTCGGTATCGCTCATTGGAAATCCACGTGAGAGTATGACAATCAATAGCAATAAGTATTGACCATCTCACACGACGGGGACACAACGATCATGAAAAGGAGATACTGCTGCCACGACAGTACTATTAATCGTGCGGATTCCGGATGGGTTGGGGCGGACTAATTTCGAGGTGCGCTAGTTCGCTTCTCCCCCGATTTCGGCCGCTTCACGCCTTCTACACGGGGCTCGTGAAAATAGAATGAGCGACAATCACGACCTCGATCCGATCGATCCGAGCACCGCGCGCGAGCTGTTTCTCGACCACAAGGCGACCCACTGTACCGAGAAGACGGTTCGGAGTCACAAGTACCGATCCAAGCACTTCAGCACGTGGTGCGACGAGAACGGCATCGACAACATGAACGACCTCTCCGGCCGGGACCTCCACAAGTTCCGGCTCTGGCACATGGAGGAGCACGACATCAACAAGATGTCGCTGCGCCACCAGATGTGCTCGCTGCGCGTGTTCCTGAAGTGGGCCGCTTCCATCGAGGCCGTCCCGCCGAACCTCTACGACAAGGTCATGGTTCCGACGCTCAGCCCCGGGCAACGGCAGCGCGACGACATGCTCGAGGCCGATGCGGCCGAGGCGGTCCTCGAACACCTCTGGAAGTTTCACTTCGCCTCCCGGGAGCACGCCATCATCGCGCTGCTCTGGGAGACGGGCATTAGACTGGGCGCGGCAAACTCCATCGACCTGAGCGACGTCAACGTCGACGACGGATACATCAGACTTGTGCACCGACCCGAGGAAGGAACCACTCTGAAGAACGGTAAGAGCGGCGAACGGCCCGTCGCGATTACCGACGAGCTCGCCGAGGTGCTTCGGGCGTTCGTCGAGCACGACCGTGCTGACGAGGTCGACGACTACGGCCGAGAGCCGCTCTTCACGAGCTGTTACGGTCGCTTGAGCCGAACCGGGATCCGTCGGGCAGTATACAAGACGACCGCACCGTGTTTCAGGGACGCCCCGTGCCCGGGTTGTGAAGACGACTCCGATACTCCCTGTCCGGAGTCCGTGAGTCCGCACGCGATTCGGAGAGGCAGTATTACGCACTTCCTGACTGAGGACGTGCCGACGGAGGTAGTAAGCGATCGAATGAACGTGAGCCGTGACGTGCTCGAACAGCACTACGATCGGAGATCAGAGGAGGTCAAGCTAGAGCAGCGACGAGGGTATCTCGAGAACATCTGAGAGTCTCTCGGTAGCTCCTCCAATTTTTAGAGTAGTACGACACTATGGAGGTAGATATCTTGTACAAGAACGAATTTCGTTGTTCTATCTCTATTGATACACTCCGCATCCAGTAGGAATCGCGTGCTATTCACGCCTTGATCCGGTAAGACACGTTTCCGGACGTCATACGTATCTCGGGGGGAATCCTTTTATCAACGATCTCCTAATTGGTAGGATAATGCCCCTCCTTCAAGGCGTCCCCGTCGGTCCAGAACTGTTGATCATATTTATCGTCACCGGGATATTCCTCATCCCAGCACTGGTCGTGACTGCGCTCATATATCGGGACGCAAAGGAACGGAACAGCAGCCATACGCTCGCGTGGGCGCTCGGCGCGTTTTTCGGAGGCATCATCGTCTGGATTCTCTATTTCGTCGTTCGAGATGAAGTTGGAACGGGGAGCCGATCTGCAAGCAACGGAACATAACCCGAAGAAATCGGGTGACGGAACCGAATCAGTCGGTCTTGTTGGAACCCTCACTCGGTGATAGTTCTCTGAGACCGTGCTGAATACACAGCGCAAATTCAGCAATTCTGATAGCCTGACCGACACTACATTTACCAGCAATAAGGATAATTGAATTCAGTATGCCGTTCGGTATTGATAACGTATTGAAAATGGCGCCACCTATGCTGTTTTGGCCTGCAGTAGTTGCATCACTTCTTTGGGTTGAACTGGGTGAGTTCATTTACATAGCTTCTTTTTTTGGTTTGGTAGTAACGGGCGGTATTAGCTATGTCTGTGCTAGAAGAGTCCGGGAATATCATGAGCGAGGTAAATATAAAATGTTTGGTAACATCAATTTAGATTTAATGTATGAATGGAAATTTAGAATGTTTATTGAAGAGTACAGTCCGCTTGCAGCAGCTTCCCTTCCAAAGACCTCCGGTCCCTTGGTGATCGCATTTATTTCCTTGTCCATAACATTTCTATAGTAACCGTTAGAACTTTTTGCTCGGAGACTGCTGTAAGAGATAGTGGAACATCTCGACGAGATCTCCGTCAAGGAATTGCAAGACGCTCTTGACGACGTGGACGGAAAGAAGCCGACACAACGGCTCTTAGCCGCAATCGCGTACAAGAACGGTGTCACGCAGACCGAGCTAGCCGAGTGGTACGATGTTCAGCGGCGGACGATCTACAGCTGGCTCAAGCGACTCGACACCGACGAGTCGCTTGAGCAAGCCGTTTCTGACGATAAACGAACTGGGAGAAACCGTAAACTCTCAGAATCACAGCAAGAAAAATTCGAAGAAACCGTTCACGAATCACCTGAAGAGGTTGGGATCGACGCGCCGGCGTGGACGCCGGCGCTTGCCCAACAGTATCTCGAAGAAACGTACGGCGTCGAGTATTCAATCCCCAGCTGCCGGCGGCTGTTGAAAGAAGCGGGATTGAGCTATCAAAAACCACGCCGCTCAGCCGCCGAAGCCGACGAAGACGAGCAAGAGGAGTTCCACGAAGAGCTCAAAAAAAGCGGCGGGAAATGGACGCCACCGTAGTCTGTATCGACCAAACCAAGAAATCCGTCCAAGTTGAGCCGCGTGCCGCGTGGTTTCCACAGGGCACGCGGCCCTCTGTCGAGCTTTCAGGCCAACGTGAGTGGACGTGTCTGCTGGGCGCGATCACCGAGGACGGTGATCGCTTCTTCTCTCGATTTACCGAATACGTCACGGCTGAACACGCGAAACATTTCATTTTGGCATTATGCGAAGAATTCGAAGATGACTTGATCGTCGTGGTGGACGGAGCGCCGTATTTTCAGGCGTCGGCGGTCACGGACCTGGCGGCCCGTGACGACCTCGCCTTCGTGACGTTACCCTCGTATTCACCGGAGTTGAATCCGGTCGAAGAATGCTGGAGACAGCTGCAAAAGGCTCTTAGCAACCGCTTCTTTGACTCGCTCGATGAGCTAACAACAGCGATCGACACCGCTCTCGACAAACTCTCTGTTCCTAAAGTGGGCAATTACTTCTAGTGCCTACTATATCATTTCCTTTATTTTGGTTTAAACTAGTTTTACATATCTATTACAACCCAGAACCAATGTCGGGAATAGTTATACTGGCTGTTATGCCATTCCTATTTTTGGGCGTTGTTGTTGGTGCTATAATCTTCCATTTTGATGAATAGATGCTCTGTATTCAGCACGTCACTCCTGTCAATATCAGTGGATTTCAACAGATCCAAAAATCTGTGTTATGACCTCCCAAACCACTATATATCGTCTCTCATATTACGCCCGTATGAATCGAAAAGTACTCGCAGCGGTTGCAGTAGCTCTTTTAGTAGGGCTTTCAGGATGTGCGACGATATCAGTGACTGCAGAGGTAGGGGATGCGAACACGATCGAACGGTATGATCTGAATATCACGACCTCGACGACAGTCTATGGCTGGCTGAATGAAGCAGCTAAGGAAGAGGGGTATGAGAGCCTCCGCGATCAAATGACGGATGATGTTGATGTGGAGTCTGATCGTATCGAGTATAGTGAGGAGATCGATGGAGATGAAGCGACGATTAACATCCAGCTATCCGAGATACCGAGTTCGGAGATGGATGCGATTACACTCGAAGAGGATGATGGTGAACTCACATACACAGATACTGCATTCGTGAATGAGTCTGCACAATCTGAAGAAACATCAGAACTCGGTGGAGAGGCTATGTCTGGCTTGGTTCTCGATTATACTCTACATATGCCTGGCAATATTGTAGAATCTAATGCGGATGAGGTAGATGGTAATACCGCAAATTGGACACGGACAGGGGGAGAAGCATATACAAATACACACATTGAGGCGCGCAGTGAGATGCCGAGTGCACTTCCAGTAACTGGTTTCGGAATCGTCGCTGCAGGCCTCGGTATCCTGATGTTTACCTTGCTACTCACTCGTACCCGTAAACAGTAGCACGAACTCGTGGTTGATGTCGACGACCTCAAGGACGCCCGCGTGTTCCTCGGCCGCGCGCTAGTCGAGCTCCCGGAGGACGTCCCCGGACGGGCTGCCGCCGAGGATACCCAGCTGATTCTCGAGGAGGTGCTCGATAAGCGCCCAGACTGAGCGATAGGATGAGGCAGGTGAGAAGCCGCCCTAGATAAGCAAGAGGAATCCGATGAGGATCCCGGCGAAGAACGCTAGTATCAGGAAGTTCCCGTACCACCGGAAGATCAAGAACGTCCCTTTCATGGCGGGGTTGTCTCGGGCATCCCGCGAGAGGTACTCGAGCGTTCCGTGACCTCTGACGAGATGGAGGATCGCCTCGGGTAGCGCGACCAGGAAGAAGACGTACGGAAACACGACGACGCCGAACACACCGAGCACAGCGCCGATATAGAACATCGACTCCCGGGACGTGTTGCTCGATCGATCAGCCTCTCGCTCGAGATCGACGTCAGAGCCGGCGACCTGCGTCTCCCCGATGTCGTCAAGCGATGTCCCGCATTCCGAACAGTACTGCGCTATGTCGGTCACGGCCGTCCCGCACGCGGGGCACTTGGGCATACGGTCATGAGCGGACTGTCAGATACTAAAGGTTCGGCCGGCTGTTTCTCTCTTCGCGACATCAAGTGGATGAGGCGGCTAGCCCCGGATGTGATTTCGTTCGTCTTGAGGATGGTGTATTTGAGGACTTATATTGAAGTACTGGTGGTATAATTATCTCTAGATATGAGACTCGAAGATCTTGTCGATCAAAACTGGCACCGGTTTGAGCGTGATCGGTTCATAAAGGCTGATACAAAACTCCAGGTTGGCGATTTCGACCCAGAGGAGTTCAAACATGATGGATTCGACAATCGAGAGGCCTATCTCGAGACACACGTCCCTGCGCTCGTATCCGAGACACGTGTCCGGGAGGAGCTGAACAACTTCACACCACCCCGTGTCGGCGAGATCAATGATTCGGCTTATCAAGCACTCACTATCCGATACGGTATCCTCCGGCAACTGATCCAGCAGTCCGACTACAGCATGGAGAAGGACGAGCTTCTGGATGAGGTTCAGGCCTGGCAGCGCGACTTGATTTCGTCATATGATGATGAATCATTCGCAGAGTCCGACGATCTACTTCACCTCTCGAAAGCAGCGGTCGATTACAAAGACCAGATCGATGACTCGGAGCTTCATATGGTGTATAGCTACTTTGAGCTACACAACCGCTCCTGTGAACACAAACGCGATTACTTCACGTGGCTCGACTTCTTCCAGCGGCTTTCTGCAATCGGACGATTTCCCAAAGTCTCCCGGTCAGAGAACCCCGAACACGCACTGAAGACGATCGAGAAAGGGCTCTGGTCGCTCCAAGAGCAGGCACTCGTATATGAAGTCAGCCCTGATGACGGCGGTGAACTCGTCGGCATCCCAGATGATTACATCGATTACGTTCAGGACTGGCTATACTATGAGATGTCTGAGTCGAACTTTCAGCGGATGCTGGATACACTCGATGTTTTCGACCGGCAACAGGTTCTCATCGACGCTCGTGAGGTGTTTGATGTCACCGGAAAGAACTATGGTAAGAACGCGAACCGTCGCGAAAACATCGTCAAATCGGGTGTCTACCCCAGCGAGTTGCTGAAAGAAGTGGTCCCGAAAGACGACCTGAAAGCGATCGTGGACGAGTACGGCTTGGATGCTCACAAGCGAAGGACTGACGAGATGGTGTCGGCGATTATCGAGTACTTCGAGCAGTCCCAGAAGACGGTTGACGATGACGATCCCGCCGTTGAGTTGTACTTAGATACCTACGAAAAGATCGCCGATGGGTCGGTGACCGAGATACCACCGCAGATCCAGGATCTCGTTGACGCAGACAACCCTCGTGAGAAGATGGATATTCTCTTCGAGGACGCCACAGCCGAGATCTTTAGCGAGGTGTTCAACCTCGAGGGGACGAACCAACTCGGTCAGCATTCGAGTGGTGTCGTCGCCGACGGTGAAATCGAACAAGATGAGGAGTGGTTGCTGTGGGACAACAAACGTCGACGTCAGAAATTTCGGCTCGGGAGCAGCACTCGAAGCAAAATAAAAAATTACATCGACACGAAAAGCCAGCAGCACGATGTCGAGTGGTTCCTGATCATCGCGCCTGATTTCACTGAAAAAGCGGAATCGGATGCGTTACAACTGGAGATGCAGGTTGGAACCCATATCAGGTTAGTCCGAGCACGCGATTTCCAAGAGCTAGCAACGCTCTGGAAAGAAGACTACGCACAGGAAGACCGAGAATTACCCTTGTCAGTGTTCCGAGGATCGGACGCGTTCGACGTGGAACATGCGGAGAAGCTCCTCGATACACAGTTCTCGTAACCTATGCACCGAGACGAGCCACGCCGATCGCGAGGAACTATACGAGCAGTTCCGAGAGGGAGCCCTTGAGGCGCTGATCATCTCCCGCGTCGGTGACGAGGGGATCGACCTGCCCGACGCGGAGGTGGCCATCCTCGCGTCAACGATGTGCTCCTCGAGGTCACAGACTGGCCAACGTGCGGGTCGGACGATGCGGCCGTTCGGCGACTCGCAGGTGTACTTGCTGCTGACGAAGGGGTCCGGCGAGGAGGACTGGGGTCGTGAGTCAACGCAGTATCTCGCCGAAAAGGGCATCGACATCACGAAACGAGAGGTTGGGAGTGTCTGACGATGGCGAGTGACATCTCAGCCCCATACTTAATTACTCTGGGGGCGTAGCATCGTGTATGACTGAATCGGCTGCCAACCAGATCGCGGATTCACTCTCATCCGAGGTCGACCTCGAGGAGACGCTTGAGGAGCTTGACGAGCTTGAAGAGGAAGCTGGATGGAGTCCGATCGACTTTCGAGAACCTGACGAGCGATCGTCAGACACCTCCACTAAGTCACGGGATCCGGAAGACGAGTTGCTCGATCGCAGTTAATGGATCTTTTCGATTCGAATATCTGGCTACACGGGTGTCTCTTCCGGGATTCTGAACCAGCAGACCTTGTCAATGAGGCTGCACGTGGTGAGCGAGATGTCTATGTCTCGGCCTACATCTTTAATGAGGTGATAAGCCGATTAGAGAATCCGAAGTCACGATACGAACCAGATCATATCGAGCGCGCAAAGCAACTGTTCACACAAATTGCTGTCCACTCCCCGTCTGTTGATATGCCGTCGCAGTCGAGTGTAGAGCGAATGGACCATCGGCAAGAAGCGATCGCACCTTCAAACTCGTTTCTCGGAGAATTGTTAGACATTCAGGCGAAGGACGCCCCGGTACTCGTTGCTGCGTGGGGACTAAATCGCCACATCGACCTCTACACGTGCGACCGAGCGTTTGCAGCGTGTGACCTTTCCAAATACGGTATCGACTATATCCCGATCTACCACGTTGAGCCACCCTAGATCATCGCTCAATTCGGCTGTCGATCGGCAGCAGCACCCGTCCCCACAGCTCGTTGAGCGGGGTCGGCACGGGTATCGAGTACTCGATGAGCGTGTTGTCGAGGACACTTCGTAGCGTCAGTCGTCATCCCTAATACCGGGATATTTAGACCTCGCTTGTCATTCGTGTTGTCGACGTGCTACCTCAACAACTGCTTTACATCCTCACTGGCGCTTTGTTTAGTGCAATCTCGACATACGTGCTGAGTACTCACCGCGAGTACAGGCAGTCGAGACGGACGCGACGCGCGCTTTACGGTGAGATGGAGTCGATGGAAGAACTCTTGAAATCGCTTGCGGAGGAAGAAAACGATATACGGTCAGTTCGAATACAGATTGAAGATCAAGTATCGACGAAGATGTACGATCAACACCTCCCGTATCTTGGTCGGTTAACTGATGACGAGATCGGCCATGTTATGGCATTCTATCGGCAGATGAGCTACATTCTCGACTCACACCAGACTTATAATCAAGCACGGGAAGCAGACACTCCAGATAATCGAGACGAACGAAAAAGGCAGAGTAGAGAGGAATGGTTTTCATCATATAATATCAGCCTCTCCGCAGAAAATGCACTTTCCAACCTACAAGACGCTCGAAATGTAAAGGAGGATGTCAATTTCTTTCGGTACGTAGTTGGTAGCTGAAACCACCGGTCTACCGGCCATCCGCAATCCATAGTCCAGCCGATCTCTATTACCTTAAGGGGCGAGAGATCATCGAGAAGTAGAACCGTGACGACGAAATGTGGGTCAACCTGAATGTCGACGGGTTCATCGAGGTCCGCAAGACAGCTGCTCAACGAAAGAAGACCGAGCATCTGATGAATGAGCTGTAGGGTTACTTGACACCTATTGGATCACCCATCACTCATGTTCTGGGGGCGATAGTATTGACATATGAGCGGAGATGAGGTCGATGTATACGGTGTGCTGGATGTGAATGACGAAAATGAGGTTCTTGCTCCGGACTGGTTCACTACCGATGGGGACTGGTTGGTTGTAACGCCGAACTCGACACATCAGGCGGGAGCGAGTGATCTCAACGTTCCAAGATCAAACGATATAGAAGAGGTAGGTCCATTCCCGATTTCCTTATCCGATTGGGAGGGGGTTGGGTTAGCACCGCCTGATCGAGAACATCTGATGCGTGTGAAGAACGAGGTTAAAGAAAAACTCCCTCCAGACAAGATTCTGATTGAAGTAAATGGAGAGCGACGGTTCTATCGAGTTCCTCGTGAAGATCCGCTCGGTTGAGAGAGTGACGATTGCGACCGACAATGCTCAACCGACGCTGTTTTTACACACAGATCAGGAGGAAAGATACAGCCCGTCGACAACATCCACCCACACCACTCTCACCACCACATCACCACTCACCACCGTCGCCGCCGGGCTGTGCTTTTCTAGTTCATTTCGACAAAGAGACTATATGATCACCAACTGTGAGTTCATTTATGCTCCTCCATTTTGTCGCAGATGACAGGTATGGGTATTATTTCCCAGATGAATCGGAATTTGACGAAACTTGGCAAGCAGCACAGAATAATCCCGAGAAAGAGTTCCATATCATGGCGAGCCTCCGGTCGGTGTTTGGTTGGATAGACGTAGCAGAAGATTTTGGCGATTCACCTGATGAACAGATCCGGGAATTGGTAGAGAATTCAAGTACCGGAAGTAGAGCCCTAGTTGCGGCCGGGGCCGCTGTTGAGTGGGATAAGAGAGACGAACAGGGATATAATAGCCGGGAAGCGTATAACAATGGACGAGCTGCAATCGCATTGCTAGATCTAGAGTATGAATATGCTCTGCGCCAAGGATGGCATTCTGTTGCAATTTTTTGTCTCCAAGCTATCGTAGAATTTGAGAGTCAAATCGATTCTGCAGGCCGATTAGAGGTTGAAAGGGCCGTTGAACTAATCGATAGGGTCACCGCTACGTCAGATATTCACCTAGGTAATTTACGTCGCTTGCTTCAGTTACTATTGGACAACGAATTTCTTCTCTCCCCGGATTCCCCTCCCGAAAAAAGGACATTTGGTCTGTGTGTGCAAGTGGTAAATGAATTGTCTGACAAAGAGCAATATTTCCAGGAACGCCAGGTGCTTAGCCATACTATGGAGTTAGCTGATGTGCTTAATATTCCCACCCAAGATCTTAAAGAACGCTATGTTGAGACCTATCGACTAAGCGCAGATCTTCAATCAGAAAGAGGGGCTGGTCTTGAAGCTAACGAGCTTGCAGAGGCCTTAGAGGACGAGGCTGTACGTGAATATCTATCTGATGACGAAATGCGGGAGTTGAAACAAAGGTTGCGATCCGCAATCAAATCTGCATCTCGTGAATTAAAACGAGAAGGTGCGGTCGTCGATTCACCCCGTCAGCGATACCTGCACCAAGATAGTGTAATCAAATTTGTTCGACAATTCAATCAGATCAAGTATGTATATAATACAGATGCAGCATTATTCTGGTTGTTAACTCGGGACGAACTTGTACCAGCGTTTCGGGAGGGTGGAGATACTTATGGTCTTCATAACGCACTCTCGAAAACTATGTATTCACTACAGGGACACTATATTGAGTTTGACCCCAAGGAGGCAGATCTTCCAGCAAGATACTCCATTGAGGCCCGAATTGCGACGTCAACTCTAATCGGTGTACTTGACAAGTTAATCTATGAAGGCGACCTAATGGAGGTAGACATTTACAGATTTATAAACTCGATACCGGATCTTGATTCTGACAATTTGAGTTATCTAACTCGGATTGTCACAAATGTATTCGAAGAAAACCATATGGAGGCTATTCATATTGGAGGTACTCAGATAGAGGCGGTACTATACAACCTTCTCCGTGAGAAAGGTGAAGATGTGGATGCTCTTATGGACGAAGGGACGGGGACTCGTACGCTCGGTAGCCTTATCCCGAGACTAAAAGGATATGTCGACGAGGATTTTCTGGAGTATATTCGATATATGTATAATGAACCCATTGGACAGCAATTTGGCGGAAATATCCGAAATAGGGTCGCACACGGGCTACTACGTTCGGGCGAAAATAATAGGTTGATCTCGTTCATCATTTTGAGCGATATACTCCGAGTACTCGCCCGTGTGAATCGTACTACACATCACGCTAAATATGGCATCCCTGAAACATTGCTAGTCCCAAAACTAGGCAGGTACATATTCCCAGTAGTCATCCGACCATATAGTTGGTCACGACTACCCGAACAGGAGAAATTCCTGAGATACGTGAATGGCGGACGAAATCTTCAGGAGATCTCGGAGTACTTCCAGATACCACACCAATTAGCGTTGGTTCGTGTACGTCTCTCCGAAGCTGAAGGGAGTGTCAGCTTTGATGAAGAATCAACGACAGTAGAACGTATCTAACTGCGGTCGAGACGTCCACACCTACCGGTCCCTCGGGTGTGACTCCGACAGCTAGATGGATCCACCTTCTGAAAGCAGAGAGTTCCACGCGGAACGAGTCATTCCCAAGGAGCATCATATCGAGGATCTCGGGACAGTCGACATCGATTGAACAACGCTGCATAGGGATTTATTCGCAAAGGATGATATGCTGAGTTATGGTCGATTCATACCTCGTACGTTCCCTGAAGCGTGTTCATGATCAAGCAGCTGAAATGCTGGAGGTGAAAGAACCTACCTCTTCAGAGACGGTAGCTGAACAGTTTAATCAGATTCTCGAGGACTTCCTGGATGAATATCCAGATAACGAACGTATACATCAAATTGATCCGGTAGAAGGGACAAGGGCATCACTACGGCGTGTGCAGACAGTTGAGGCTGCAAATGAGGATATTCGGAAAATCAAACTCCAAACAGAGCAAATTGCAGATATATTCGATTTAGATGTTGCTGATTTTGAACAGATCGATGAAGTCACAGAGATGCGCCCGATCATTATCCAGCAAAATACCGATGTAACTCAGGAAACAGAGGTCACACAATCACAGGCATACACTCAAATCATCAGTCAAGTTGACGATGCAATGCTTGAAGATGAGGAGGCAGAGGATTTGAAAGACCTAATTCGTGAATTCAAGAATGAAATCGAAGATGCGAACACAGATGAGTCTCGTCTTCGCGACCTCGTTGGGCGAGCAAAACAGTATGGTGCTGGTATCGGAACACAGGTTGGTGCGAAGCTGACTATGGAAGGACTGCAGGCTGGTTATGACCTCATTCCATGATGTACGATGGCGACGTCGACGATTTTGAGGCCGCCCACGTATTCCTCGTGAGGATCCGCTCGGTTGAATCACCTTGAACCTGGGTCAGACCGTGACCATCTTGGCAATATGTTTATATCATGTTCGTCCTTGTTATTGTATGTCAAGCGATAACGATCGGGGGTGGAATATCGTTAATGGTGTTCCGCGATCTGCGATAGTCACATGGCTTCTTGGTAATAGTAAAGATGGTCAGCTAGGAGTTGGTGACCTGATTCTACTAGTCACGATCGGGATAGTGATTGGTTCTATCACCGGTGTTATCTAATTGATTCAGCTATTCTGGAGTGGTCACTGATCGGTGTCCTTTTTATCACCTACAAAGGAACAAAACTCGCAGCCGGCCGGTGACTTTCCACATCACCACAAACTACCACACCACTCACCAGGTTCGGTCGGCTGCTTCTCTCTTCGCGACGTCACGAAGACCTATCCACGTTGCTCACGAACGAGCGCGTATGTCCGAGGAGCCACGCCAGTCTCGCGAGCGGCCATCCAAGAAGTTCGTTCGGAGCGTCGTCAAGCACAACCGTGGGTCGCCGGCGACGTCGATCAGCGTGATCGCGACGCATGGCTACTACGACGGGTCGCAGGTTGCGGACGTCCTAGAGGAGCTCGTCGACGAAGGCGAGATCGTCGAGCGAGACGGGAAGTACTGGGTGGCTGAAGACGTCGACGATGCCGAGTGACGACGTCGACGCGATCGTGGAGCTGGTTGCCGAGCATCCTGGATGCACAACTGACGAACTCGTGGACGTCGTCGACGAGAAGGAGGTTGCTTCGGAGCAAGCACGCGAGTTACTTGAGATCGCCCTGAGACACAACCGTGTTCTCGAAGCGGACTCGAAGTACTGGGCAATCCGAAAAGGGGAGTACGCGTTTCAGGAGTACGACCATCCAGAACCGTAGAGGTTCAGTACCGGTGTACTGAGTGATGAAAGATGTTTGTGTCCCTCGGTCGGCTTCACGGACACATCGACGCGAAGCATCACGGATTCGGGGCGTTCAACCTGATCCCAAACCCCTTCGCAATCGGGGACTTTTCCCACAGTATGGAGATGATCGATGTACATTTGCTCCTGATAGGGCATAAATGCAGTTTTAGATAAACTGTTGGATACACTCTCTGTCTCGGTCACACCCTTTCTGACCGAGGTTGAGTAAGTGACAAACACACTGCTGAATAGATCCTCTGTATTCAGTACGCCTCTCCTGTCAATTCCAGAAGATTTCAACAGAGTCAATCAGTCCTTATTCTCGTCCACAGGTCGACCGCCGTCCGTCATCGCGTACTGAGAAAGGTTTGCTTCGAGCGCTTCCCGTCTCCGACGCGACTTCCGTTCCTCCGTCCGCTGGTCGTAGTGCTTGTCCAGAACGGGCACGGAGACGTCGACGCGGTCACTGAGCAGTTCCTTCGGAAGGCCGGCGTCGAGTTGCGACATGATTGCCCACTTCCGGAGCGGATGTGTACTGAACGAGGAGGGACAACTGGCAGCCTCGGCGTTCTGGACTGCATCGCAGTCGTCGATCTCCCGGTCGTGGGGACACTCCGGTGCGTACTCGCACGGTCGACTCAGCTTGTAGAAATCCCGCCGAATGGTCGTCGTCGAGACACGCCCGTTCGTCGTCGTGAAGAGTGGTTCGCGATCGAACGTATCGGTACCGTCGTTGCGGTTGTGACCGATGTAGGCCTCGAGCAGGTCCACCAGCTCCGGCGGGATGTTGATGATTCGCTCCCCGTCCGCGCCGTTCTTCAGCGGCGTCCCGTACACGTCCGACGATTCGGGGCGATGCTGGAGGTGGATGACCGCCTCCGTTGTCTCTATATCGTGGAGGTCGATCGCTCGAAGCGCCCCGAGGCGGATGCCGACCTCGGCCACGAGTTCGAACTGGGCGTGACGGCGAGAGGCGTATTCGAAGCGGTGATAGAACGATCGAATGGCTTCGACGGCTTTGTCCTCGGGGACGTCGGTTCGGACTTCCTCGTTGGGCGGCACGTTGGGCAGTGGGACGCGGTCGGCCAAATCCTCCTCGACGGCGTCGATCGTCTCACAGAACCGGAGGAAGCGTTGGATAACCGCGAGCGTCCCGTTCAGACTAACCGTCTTGATGTCGGTCTCCGACTTTCGCCAGGTCTTGAACGCCACGAGATCCCGACCACCGAGGTCATTCAAATCGGCAAGGTCCGCTTCTTCCGTCCAGTCGTGGAAGATGTTGAGCGCGGAGCGATGCGTGTACCGGGTCGCCTTCCGGAGTTCGTCGCGACGGTGATCGAGATACCAGTCGATCGCGTCCTCCGGTGTGATTGGTTCCAGTTCTCTACCGGCCATCATCCGTCTCAATCTCTCCCTAGTATAAATACGGTCCAATTAATTGGGATTGGTGAAATTGTCAGAATTGGTGGCTGGGTAGAATAATTGGTGAACTGGCTTCCGGAAATTCGACTTCTCCGACAGAATGCTTGCTTCAGCTCCCGTCTCCGCATTCAGGCGCGTGAGTGGTGTCCCACTATTCGATAGCTAACTTGCTAACCAGGTCGTGACCTGGTGCTGTGTCGTCCCGGCGCGTCACGACTTTGGTTGTTGAAGTGATCTCGGGTACCCAGCCCTTGGTAATCCTGGATTATCGTCCAATGGCAATTTCGCGACATGGACGTTAGCAATCTCGGGATACGGACGTTGGCAATTTCGGGATACGGACGTTGGCAACTTCGGGATACGGGCATTGGCAATTTCGGTATTCAGATATTAGCAATTCCGGGATTGCTGGTGATGGCAAACGGCGGACTGCTACTGTCGGCAGTCCCTGATTATATAGGGACTCGGATTGGAATCCACGACGTGCATCGAGACTTGGAGTTGCGAATCAGGGGCCATCTCTACGAGATCGCGGCGGTAAACGATGAGGTGCTCGGCTCCCGTCAGGGATTTCCGGCATCGGAGACGGGCTATCGAAAGACGTTACAGAGTGTTACCGACGTCGCAGGACCTGATCTGATGGACGAGGTGGCGGCCTCGATCAAAGAACACATCCGGACACACGAGGAGCGTCCCGCGAACCAAGCCGTCCGGAAGGACGCACGGAAGCTCGTCTCGAAGGCCGGGTATCCCCCTGACGACTACCTCAACGCGGCGTAGGTCCGGGGGGAACACGCATCAGCAAGGGGGAGGCCGCCGGCCGACGCATCGGCGTCGCCGACCGGTCCGGGGAGAATCACGCAACAGCAGGGGGGTCGTCGACGATCGGGATTGTAACACCGCACGGAGTTCCGTTACCGACGGTTCCATACTGAAGCTATTTCTAGACGCTGGCTGATACGCAAGCCATGTATCGGTTCACCCCGGACGAGATCGATCACGAACGAGCCCACCACCAGGCGGTCATTCAGGGAGCCGACGACCTGGACGTCAAGCGGATCGGCAACCTCGGTGAACTCGCCTTCGAGCAGTTCTGTCGCGAGTATCTCCCCGTCGAGATGTGGGAGTGGAAGAATGAGGAGGCGATCCGGCGATGTAACCCCGAGAGCTTTGCCGGGCACGACTTCGAGGTGTTCGGGTACTCGATCGACGTGAAGTCGTCCCGAGACGTCTCCGCCTTTCTCCCCGAGTCCCTTGTCGATCGGGACCCCGACGACGACATCGTCGTGATGGTCTGGCACCGGGACAACGAGGACAGTCTGATGCTGCTCGGGTGGGAACGCCTCGAGACGTTGACGTCGAAGGTCGAAACCGAGGCCGCCTTTTCGGGCGACTCCCCGGAGAAACTCGACCACCTCGCGGCTCGACCGATGAACGAGCTGCTCGACCTCGGCCCCAACACCGCACACATGAACCAGAAGCCGGAGAACCCGTTCTCACCGGGGGATCGGGTAGTGAAGGACGGCGACGCGGAACCATCGGTAGGGATCGTCGTCGAGGTACTCCCGCCGGAACAGAACACCGGGGCGTTCGGACACGAAATGGACGGCGAAGCGGTGCGAGTCGCGTTCCCGAGTACGCTCGACGAGGGACCTGGTGCATGGCGTGACTACCACCCCGCGATCCTCGCGTCGTACTGCGATGACCAGGACGTCAAGCTCTGGACGTACAAACACGAGAACCTCGCGTTCGCGGAGAATCCATACGTTCCGGGCGATCAGGTGATCAAGACCAGCCATAGTGATCCGGACACGGCGGTCGTCGTCGAAGGCTTCGAGGAGCGCAGCGATGGCAACGTAACAGTCGCATTCTTAGGTGACTTCGAGGAGGAGGATGTCTCGCCGGGGGAGCTTACGAAGCACTGTGAGGCGAACGGGATCAAGTGCTACACGTACGAGTATTCGGAACTAGATTTCTTAACACAAGACTGATCCAGCTGCTGTAACGTACTGTTTACTCTAGCGAGATGTTCTGTTTTAGATTTCGACATACCTTACGCAGGTCAGACTGCTTGAACAGGGTAGAGGGACTTATTTGAACACTCTCCCAAGTACCACCAGTAGCCTTTTGCGAATCGGCAGGTGAGATCTGGTATGAGTCTCACCTCGGACGACTTCGAGGAGTACGTTTCCTCGGATCCTGACGATGACGAGCGTTGATGAGAACCTTCACGACCTCGTGTCCCGAAAAGGTCCGTCTCCCCATTTATTTGAGCACGTCCGGGGGTTCTTCATCGCCCGTCGTGTTGTCCGCCGGATCGATCCCCAACTCCTCGAGCTCCTCATCCGTCGGTTCGTGCCCGATCTCTCCGCGATGGAGTGCGACCGCTTCATCGAGGTTCTCGAGCGCAGCGTCGCGGGACTCTCCTTGGGTTGTCACACCTGTCTCGACGTCCTTGGCGATCCACCAGTCATCCTCCTGCCAGAGGCGGATCTCGTCCTCGTGTGCGGTCCCGTCCCGTGTCGACGTTGCCATGTTTGCACTGCATACGTGCTGAAAGAGGAATAAGCGTTTGGCCACCGGGACTGTTCGCGGGCGTCTGTAGCCACGTATTTGCCTTTCATCCGTGATCGGTATGCAAGAGATGACCGGAATCGTGATCCTCCCCGCTGGTCGGGACGACGCCTTTGCGGACTACGAACAGTACATCCAAGTTGGACACCCGATCGACGACATCGAGTCCTTCCTCAATGACGAGATTGTACTGTCCGGGTATCTGTCCGGGGATTGGCATTATACAGACAACAGGTATCTGGGGTCAAAAAGGGATACGTTCGGGCGCTCGAACACTGCGACGGATATTCTACTCGCCCCAAAAGGCACGCTGTCGGGTTTCGATCTCCGAAATCACCATCGAGAGCACATCGCGCCAATCAGCTGGATGTGACGTGTCATCACCAGGCGTCGGTGCATCGGGCCCCGGATGAACGTGGTCACGGGCGTTATGGCTGGATGGGTGTCTGTCCCATCTGTGATCGAACTCACCGGTCTCGTCTTCCTCGTGGTAATGAAGCGAGAAGTCCCCGTTCTCGAACCAGACGACCTCCAAGCGAGCAGCACGAACTCGTTCCGGGTAGAATCGTTGATCGTACACACACACCAGACGATCCGGCGCAAACGCCGGTTGCTCATCGATTCGCTCGAAGCGATCATCAGCCGAGAAACGCTCTCGGATCGCGTCGATCCGGTCGAAATCGATCGGCGCACCGCAAAGAAGGTCAGACGAGTTTTCGTCGCCGCCACTCATACTGCAGATTGTAGATCAGCGCCGTCACCGGATTTGGTCGTGAGGGCTCGTTCGAGCAGCGCCACCCGACGACGCGCTGTTTGCCACGCGGAGAGACGCTCCCAGACATCCTCGATGGATCGATCGGTCTCGCTCGCATATCGCGCAAGCGAGATCTCGTCCGGCGATTCGACGTCGAATTCGCTCTCCAGTTTCGCTGCGCGCTCCGACTCCGTCTTCAGAAGGTCGAGAAGCTCTTCAGTGGCGTACTCCTGCCGGAGTTTCTGGACCCGTCGCCAATTCAGGTACTCCTGATTCCGTTCGTAGGTGGCTGGTGAGTCCGTGACCTGTGTCACGATTCCCATTCGTTCGAACCAGTCCAAGTACTCGCGTGCGGCATCGACACCGTGTCCCGCGATTTCGGCGACGTCGTTCGCCGTCGCTGGACTGTGGAGTGCGAGGACGGCGTCGAAGAAATCGTCCCGCGTTCGATCACCGCGCACCAACTCCTCCGGGGGAGTCAAGGCCTCGAAGTCCGGTGCCTCAGGACGCTCATCGGCATCGGCCGCCAACTCCTCGCGCGGTTCTTCCATACGCTGTTTTTCGACCTGAGACGGGATAAATCTTCTCCACGCGTAATAATCCGTACCACTCACAGACACCGACGGGTAAACGTCGTCGGGGGTGTGACTCGCTCCAAGAGCGTTTCTCCATCAACCATCCAAGGTTCCATGTCACGGGGCAACCGATCAATTATCGAGCGTTGAGGTGCTGCGTGGAGCCTGTGTGACCATGTCCCGGAAGCCCGGCGGCACAAGCCAATAGGCGTCGAAGACGGACGTGGGCTCAGGAAACGCACCTGATTTCTCACGCTCGGATCGCCGAGACCGGTCGCTCGTCAGTCACGCAGCCCGTTCTCACCGATCCGATCGATCACGGCGCACTGCCGGCGTCGACGGTGACGACTCGATCGGAGTTTTGACCCATTCGAACGCGTCCTCGTCGCCGCAGACGAACGTCCGGTTGGCAGCGTCGTGTGCACCGTCAAGTCGAGGCGTCTCGATGTCGGTGACGGCACACACCGACAGGCAGCTACCGATCCCGTTCAGAACTCGGAGAGGCTTCGTTGAGACGCAGTGTCGGCAAAATCCGCATCAAGAAACATCTCTGAGTCGGCTTTCGTAATGGGTTTTATAGTGAGTTCATCCGGCCCGGTCTGAATAAGTCGTGTATTGACTGCCTCGCGAGTCTCCTCCGAGAGCAACAGCTCCTCCAAATCTGATATCTCAAGGGCACCGAGTTGGTAATCCAACGATCGGGGCTCAAGTTCAGAGTGACACGTTCGACACAGGGAAACGAGATTCACCGGAAGGTGAGCATCGAATCGGTCGGGCACGTGCGAATCTGGAATGAGGTGATGGACACTCAGTCGTTCCTCGCCTTCCGGCGTCCCGCATCGACGACATCGACCGGCGTCCCTATTCCGGACCGTAAGCGCGATCTGTTCGAATCGGTCGTTTCGGTCTTGGTGAGCTGTATTGGACATATCGGTCGGTACTATCGGTCGGGTTGGAGGGATTGCTGTGACGACACCGCGATCGAGGGCTGATTCCCGTCGATCGCCGGAGCGAATCAGTCCATCTCATCCGACGAACCGTTGTTGACACCGCGACGGGTGATGATCGGATCCGTGACTGATCGATCGCAGCGCGTGAACCGGACAAACCGTCTCGGATCTCGGTTTGCCCGCGCCGTGTACATCTCGAACGCCTCCTCCCACTCTACATTGAGGGCGACACCCCGACGACGTGCTCGTCGTGCACGCGCTGCAGTCTCGGATGGGGCAGCGAGATCGCGGTCAAATCGGTCGGGCAGTTCGGTGCTCATACGCAGCTGTCTACCTGTACACCCCCAACTGACTCAATTGTTTCGGGCGTAACCGGCTACAAAGACTCGGCGAATGCGGACCGACGCTCAGTAGCTGGTGATGTCGCGATCTCCGAGCACTCGCGTGTACGTGTCGTCGCCGGTCACGTCGGCGAGTTCGCGAAGGTCGTCGTCTGAGACAGTGGTGTCAAACTCATCAAAATCAAACTCAGTCTTTGCGTCGGAGGCCGACATTAATGACGGCTTTCGCGCCCGATGACATGAAAGTGTGTGTGCGTATCTACACAGCCGCCGGAAACGTGGTGTCGAGCGGTCGCGCAAGGCAATCCACGAATTGGATACAGAAGGCCGATCTACAGCCCACGGACGGTCGAAGCCCGAATCACGTTGCGATTCACGAGACCGTGATTCGATTCAATGATCAGCAATTCTGGCTGTACGCTGCAGCTGATCCTGAGACGAACGATCTGCTGCATCTCCGATTATTTTCGACGACAACGACCGCATTAACCGAGATCTTTCTCCGAGAACTTCACCAGAAACACGATATTGACTCCGCCGTATTTCGCGTCGATGTCGCTCAACACCTCCAAACTGCGCTTGCCAGAGCTGGGCTCCGATTTCAGACAGAACGCCATGGGAATCGGAATGCCATCGAACGAACCTTTCGAGAACTCAAACGCCGAACATCGTCCTTCTCGAACTGTTTTAGCCATGTTGAGCCTCAAACCGCCGAAAATTGGCTCCAAGCATTTGCTGCCTGGCTCAATGCTCCAAACTAAACACGACCGTTTCGTCCCCCTCAAATACTAAGTTAACAGCAACATGAGTGCCAGTAACAGAATGCTTTCCCTCCCCCCTCTAGTCGACAATTCCGATAGAACACTCGAAGATATTTATAATAAAATCATTCCTCAGATTGAGGAAGCGCGTATCGCGACAGGGTACTTCTATCTCTCCGGTTTTGATTTGTATCGCGACGATCTCAAACAACTTGCCGATCCCGAAGAACTCGGACACGCCCCAATTCGCATTCTCATGGGACGCCAAACGAATCAGAGTACAGCGGACGAAATCGGGGAGGGGCAAAGCCTGCGAGCTGACCTAGAGCAGGGGGTGGAAGAGAGTATCGAGGGGCTCAACAACGCTCAACTGGACCGACTGGACCGGCTCCGGGACTTCATAGCCGAAAACAAGGTCAGTGTCCGTGTGCGCAATCCCAAAAACGGTTACTTCCACGCGAAGGGCGCATCGTTCCGCGCTCCACAAGACGATGCTGACTGGGAAGACGACGATACCGATACGCGACCATGTGCGACTGTTGTGGGGTCCTCGAATTTCACCGCGAGTGGGCACCGGAACAATATCGAGCTAAACCTTACGAGTCAAGATCGCCCCGAAGCAGAGGCGTTCGAATACTGGTACGACAATCAGTGGGCCAACGCGGAGGACTTCAGCGAAGAACTCATCCGAATTATCGAGAACAGCGAGAAGTACCAAGACTGGCAGGACCAACAAGAAGACGACTCGGATGATGACGATGCGCCCGATGACTTGGGGACTTACATCGAGCCCTTCGAGTTGTACAAGCTGCTGGCGTACGACGAACTAAGCGGCAACGTCAACATCCGCGATAGCCCGCTCTACTACTTCCAGACACTGGGATACGAAAGCGCGAAGGAGAAGCTCAGCCAGTTTAATGGCTGTATCATCTCTGACTCCGTCGGCCTCGGGAAATCTTTCATCGGCGGGGAGCTCCTCCACGACTACCGCCAACGGGGTGACCACTGTCTGCTCATTGTGCCGGCGAATCTAACCGAACAGTGGGAAGACCTCCTTCAAGACGATACTGACGAAGACGGAAATCCGTATTTCGGTCTCGAAGTCGATGGGACGCACTTAGATGTGATGAGCATCAGCAAGTTTCAGAATCTCACCTATGGGGAAGTTCAGGACTTGAAGGACACGTTTGATGTCCTCCTTATCGACGAAGCCCACCGATTCCGGAACCACGGGAAGTGGCGACCTAACCCAGAGGACGACGACGATTACAAGGGCACACGCCGGCACGCCAACCTACGCGAACTCCGGGGGAAGACTATGATTATGTTGACGGCAACGCCGATCAACAATTCAGCGACGGATTTAGAGAATCTTATCAGCCTCTTCACGAGCGCCGAAGAAATCCGCAACAAGTCCTCCCTGGATTTCGGCGCATTCGAGGAGTACATCGAACTCTCCGAGACGCGGAAGAAAATCGCCGCCGGAAAAGAAGACGCCAGTGAGGCCACGCAACAAGAACTCACGGAGCAGCTCCAGCGCCACTCCGAGGAGATTTCGAAGATCTTGAATGAGGTGATGGTTCTCCGGACGCGAAAGCACGTCAAGGACCAAATTCAGGACGAAGAAGACTTCGAGATGAGCTTCAAACCCCCCACGCTCAGCAAGGAGCAATACTCCCTCCCGGCGGCATACCAGCCCGTCTATCAGATGCTTCCGGACGTGATGGACGCACTTCACTTGCCACACATTACGGTGAAGAATCCGAACGCAGGGGGGACACTCAAAGCGCTATACAAACTGAATTTACTCAAGCGGCTGGAGTCCTCAACGTACGCGTTCGTCCAATCGATCGAGACACTCCACCAGAGCGAACGCCAACTCCTCGGCTTACTCGATGGCCTCCCAGAAGACGAGGACATCGACATGCTACGGACCGTACAGAACGGAGACACGCCGGAGACAATCGATGACTTCATCGAAGGAGAGGACGCTGCCGAAGATCTTGAACAGACACTCGAGGAGTTTGGATTCGACACAACCGCCGTGCGTGCGGATGATGCTGGCGAAACCGACAGTCCGGACGAATTAGCTGATGCGACGATTGGTGAGGTCAAGACCTACATTCGAGAGGACCTAACGCTCTTAGCGTACTTCCTCTCGCAGTTCATCGGTGACGTTGCCCGTGACGCCGGTGGCGTGAACGATCACGCTGTGTCGACGCGACAGTGGCTTCACGACCACAATGCGGGCGTCCTCCCGACTGTCCCGGAGGACGAAGTCAATCCGATCCTATACCCGCGAAGTGACCTCAGCGACATCGACGACGCAACGCGGGAGTTCTACGAAACGGTCTTCTCACTGCGGGAGTTCCGCGACCCGAAAATCGACCGCCTTGCGGATGTGCTGAATGGCTACGATCATGAGAAGGTACTCATCTTCACGCAGTACCGCGCAACGGCGGACTACGTTTATCGGACGCTGCGAGATAGTCCCGATGCACCACTCACGGAGGCAAACAGTGCGGTCGTGAAGGGTGGCGACGAAAACAAACAAGATGTCATTCAGCGCTTCGCCCCTGAGGCCTCTGGCTATCAGCAAACACTATCTGAGTCAGGGGAATCAGAACTCCAGTACGTCGTGGCAACTGACACCCTTAGCGAAGGGGTCAACCTACAGGACGTATCGGTCCAGGTCTCGTATGACCTGCCGTGGAATCCGATGCGAATCGTCCAGCGCGTAGGACGTATCGATCGGATCGGGAGTACCGAGGAGAAGTACGTCCACAACTTCTACCCGGACGGGGATATCGAAGCGGCGATTAAGCTGCTAAAGCGGCTCCAAGCGAAAATTAACGACATCGCACTCATCGTCGGGAAGGAGAACAATATCCTCGACCCGAACGAAGACCAGCTTTTGGAGCAAACCGGCGTTGATACCGAGAAGACGATTGGGGAGCTACAGGTGGACGAAATCGAGGACTCACTCCAGAAATCGCGGGAAGTTGAGGACGTTAATGAACTCGATGACACGAGTAAGAATCCGCTGCTCCGGAATGCTGGCAGTAACGAACACGCGGCGTACGAGCGGTATTTGCTGAAGAAGGAATTGAACGAAGATTTCGGCCTCTCAGAAGACGACTTTGAGTACGCCGCAGACTACTTTGAGGAGTCCCCGGAGGAACGCGAACGTCTATACACGAACGTTACGGACCATGATTCAGGACCACGCCCGGGTGTGTTCGGGCTTGCGCACCTCTGGTTCGATGATGACGACCACGAATCACCACTGGGGCGTGTACGACGGGCCTTCTACTACAAGCCATTCACCGACGACGTGAAGGAACGACCAGTCAGCACGCTCAAGATTGATCCTTCAGTTAGTGGTAAGCCGATCACAGGGGACGCGGAGAATGTGATGTCGAATCGTGAGGCGATTCAAGATGTTCTGAATAGTCGTCTGGAGACGATTCGGGAGGGCCAAACAGAACAGATATTCAAGCAGGGTAATAGCATCTCGCCGGAACAAGAGACGATTCTGAATTTCATCGACCAGCATCTCCAACCAAAATACGCCGGGAGGTCTGCTCCGGTGGACGAGTACGAAACACTCGAAGAATGGGCTGACGACCTTGGGGAGCGCCTTGAAGCGGTGAAGCTGGCGAACACTGGCGAGGATCGGATTCTCCGGGATACGTTCCGGTATAACGATCAGTATGACTCGTTCCCAGATTGGCCGCCTGAGGAATTCCTAGAAGCGCTAGAAGACTTCCTAAAAGAGAACGTAGAGGGGTCGACGGAGTACCAAGCGAAACTTGTAGGCGAAAGCGATGTTCAGGCACAGTTGATGTGCTGGGGTGTGGTAGGCCGCTAATTACGAGAGCGGACCGTTCTCTGTAAGTTGTTCGTATTTCTTCTGGACCTGGTCAAAGTACTCTTCCGTCATCAGTCGTGGGTTAGAAACCTGGTAGAAATCGTCTAGGATGAACTCCATATCCTCATGTTCTAGATCATAGGCGTGGAACGCCGCAGCGTCAAGTTCTACGCGAATGCGCTTTCGAGCTTCCTGATCGGTTATCGGGTTGAGTCCGCCAAGACGCTCCCGCATTTCTTCGAACTTATCACCATAACAGTTGAGTCTCGCGGCCCGCTCGGAAATATACTCAAACCAGTCGTCACCTTTGGTCAGCCGAGGAATCTGGGACTCATTGAACTTGTACGTAACAACGGTCGTGTCGATTTTGGTCCGCATAATGAAGTCAAACGGAATACTATTCAGCAGACCAAGAGCCACGAACAGCTCCCAGCCAGTGAATGCCTTATTATAGGCTCCGTGGAGTGGGGATTCTTGGAGATCCTCTTCGGTAGGGGAAATTTCGTAAGGACGAACCGTGATTAGTTTGTCGTGACAGATAACATCCTTCGGAACTACAGACGCAATCATCGTCCGCTCATTCGTTGAGTTTGTGATGTTCCGGAAGACTATCCGATATTCCGACGAATCAAGCAGGATATCATCCATAGACAACGGTTCACCTCGGTACTGCTCTAATAGGTCATTCACGAACTGTTTCTGGGATTTACTCGTTTGCTTACCACCAAACTCAGTATAAATCGCCTTTTTAAGATTCCCACTATTGAATGCGCGTTCACGGGCACGATGTTTGGCACTCTTGTCGGGCGCATCGTCTTCTGCCAGGCTCCAATATTCAGCTGGTTCCGCTGACCCGGGTATCTCACTATTGTAAATAAACTGGTGAATGTTCCGACCACCGTAGACTGGATACTCACCCTGTTCAAAGAACCGGTCGGCATCGCGGGCACTATGGATCTCTCGATGCGGATGGATGCGCCATGTACCTTCCACGTCATCTTGAATTGATGGATGGTCTAGCAGCTTCGTGAGGACATCCACCTCCTGCTGGCTCGACACGAATGGGAAAATCCGTGCTTCGGGGGAGTACTCTTCGAGAACCTCGCGGGGAATTTTCGCAGTCTCCTGTTCAAGGTTTTGGAGGATAGATAGGTCATGCTGCTCAAAGATGCCCTTTAGATTTTCAGTGTATCCATCCTGCTTGAATGTCACTACCGCGAAATTGTACCGATCGTCAATCCCGTCGAAGATACCCTTATTTTCGAATCCGACAAGTGACGTAATTGTGGATTCGTTGAGCATCTTCATCCGCATATCCTTCGAGAAAGACCCGTTGAAGATGACCCCTGGAAGAACCTGAGCTATGTATCCGTCTGCCTTGACGAGGTCGAATACTCTCTCTACGAACAGTCCAGCGATGTTATTCTCATTCGGATCCTTTCGGCCGGCAACCTTCGGTGTCTGGAGTTGGTATTTCGGACCATCCGTGAAGTACCTCATCTGTACCTCTATGTTTTCTTGGTACTCTTCCCACTGTTGAGCTACTTCGTCATCCTCCAACAGCTCACTCTGAATCTCATCTTTCTCAGAGGGACGCCGAGTTCGGAACCGTTCGTCGTACTTTGGGAAGAAATCGTCTCGACTTGGCCGTATCTGATCCCATGGAGGGTTTCCGATTACCACATCAAACCCTTCTTGTGCGAAGACATTGGCGAACTCCAACGGCCAATGGAGCGGTTCCCATTCACGTATTTTACCCACCGTGATTTCGTCCTGCCCTGCGTCTTGGAACTCTCGTCGAAGAATATGGTCAAACTTTCCACGGTGTTCTTCAATCCGTTCTTCCGCTTCCTGACGCCATTTACGCGCCTCTCCGCTGCTTTCAGTATTTTTATGTTTTTGGATTGCTTTTTGAACGTCCTCAAACCGAGCTTTCTGCTCCCAGGAATCAAGATCGCTATCGCCATTATCATCTCCTTCAATCTCGATTTTTGCCTGGCCGAGGAGACTATTCCCCTGTCGAATATTGAAGTCGATGTTCGGGAGGGGTTCCACCTCGTTCGGCTCGTCTTCGATGTCCGCAACCATCGACAGCCACAGTCGTAGCTTACAGATATCAACTGCTCCGTCGTCGATATCGACGCCGTACAAATTATTCAAAATGACTGTACGCTTCGCGTATAGCGATGCCCCACCCTGCCCTTCGGTAAACTTCTCCAGTTCATCGCGGGTACGAGCGTCTAACTCCCAGGCTTTGCCTTCTTGTTCGAGTTCTTGGAAGTACTCAATGCTCTGGAGGTAGATATCAACGAGGACATCTTGGGCGGCGAGAAGGAATGCCCCACTTCCGACTGCCGGGTCAAGGACATGCACCTCTTTCAGAATATCGTGATAGAGCGTTTCGACGTGCTTCGTCTCGACATTTTCAGTCGGAACTTGCTGAGTAATCGCTCCACCATCCGCTACGGCTTCGGTCCCACCCCTAGCTTTCGCCGCCGGGAAGCCAAAGACATCATCAATTTCGTCATAGTCGGCATCAACGGCCTCATTGAGTTGGTCAAGCAGGTACGGGTGGATTGTCCTGCGAGACATGAACCCAGTAATTTCTTCGGGCGTATAGTACGCGCCCATCTCTTTCTGGTTCACCGTCTGCTCGAAGATATGGCCCAGAATCGCCGGGGAGAGATTCTTGGGATCAACAATATCGAGGCGTTCGTCTACGTTCCAGTTCCAGTCCGATAGGAAGTTTAGAATATCATCGAAAAGGGCGTTTGTCTCTCCTGCCGATTCACCGAGCTTGGCGTCTGGGAATTCCTCTTCAACTGGATTCTTCGCGAATAGCCCACCGTTAAGATAGGGGAGACTTCCGAAGGCGGGGTTCTGACTGTCTTCTGCGAGGTAGTCAAAGAACAGCGGGCAATAGAAGTTCTCGTATCGGTCATTACCTGTGTCAACGACCTCATTTGGCTGTTCGTGGAGGTAATTCGGATTACGATCGAGGAGTCGCTTTTCCTGGATGAAGTACAGGAATATCATCCGGTCGAGAATAACCTGTACGTAGCGTTGCTTTGCGCCACCACGGTCCTCGGGGATTCCCGAGACTTCCTGAACGAGGTCAGTCCGTAGCGCTTCAAACTCCTGGTAGAACTCCTTGACGACCTTTTGTGTATCGTACAGCGTATCATAGATTGCCGTAGAAGAGCCCTTTTCGATAGAGTTGAGCTTTTTTAGGATAGTGTTCTTCTCCCCGTCCTCACGGGTGAATTGGTCCTTGGTAAAGGACATCTTCTGATGTTTGATGCGACCGTGTTGCTGCCCTTCCCAACTCCGCATCCGGGTGAGAAACGTGAATTCCTCAAAATTGTCCGTGGCGACGAGGTTCGTGTGCTGAGACCGATTGTCCGGTGTATGGTCTGTTGCTGTTTCTCCAGGTGAAGCATTCACTAAGCGAATGAACTCATCATCAGCAAGTTTGAGCACAAGTTCGTTGTCTCCGCCTAGATCCGGACGCCGTTCTAGCCCCCGTTTCTCGAATGAATCCGCAATATCTCCAAGCGAAACCCAGTTCGCGATATCGTCCGCTGTGATCTGCTGGAGAGTCATATTCCCACAAAGCCACGTCTTGTTATCAATGTTGTCGGTGACTTTTCCCTTAGTTCTGACTGGACTGGCCGTGCCGGTGTGACTAAAAATCGAGAGTAGAACCCAATATCTTAGAGTGTTATTTGTTTTCTACTGTAGAATAGTATATTATAGCATATCATTGGGTCCTCCAGAGCATTGAGTACTTCCAAGAACTCGAACAAGAAGGCAAAGCCTGGGAGTTAGACGCTCGTACCCGTGATGAGCTAGAAGAAATTAACGAAGGGCGAGGCGGAGCGTCGCTGTTCGCAAAACGCACAGTGATACTGAACAACTTGTATGGCGTGGATATTGATGAGGGTGCGGTCGAAATTTGTAAACTGCGGCTGTGGCTGTCAATGGTTGCGGACATCGAAGATGAGCCGAGCGAAGTAGAACCTCTCCCAAACATCGACTTCAACATCCGTCAGGGGAACTCGCTCATCGGTTTTACTGAGGTTCAAGAGATCGCCAATGATGAGGGTGATGCGTCTCTGACTAACTATGGTGGTGGGGTGGGTCAGAGTGTCCGAGAAATGTATGACGATGTTATTACTGCTGTAGAACGCCATCGGGATGCTAGATCTACAACTGAGGCGACAAATGCAAGAGATTTAGCGGAGTCGCATATTGAAAGACATAGCCGAAGTCTCAATAAGAAGATTCTAGAACAGTTCCAAACAGCAGGATTAGAAGACGCCACGCTTAGAGAAGTTGAAAACAACCATCCCTTTCACTGGGTGCTGGAATTCGCAACCGTCTATCGGGATGGCGGGTTTGATGTTATCATCGGTAATCCTCCCTGGGAAGTCCTGTCGCCAAATCGTGATGATTACTTCGTAAAATACGATGAGGCATTCCGCACTCGGATGCCCGATAGCAAAGATTCAAAAATGGAGGAACTCCTCCAAGAAGATTCCATAGCAGAGGGGTGGGAGGAGTACAAAGAGGAACTGGAACGGGGGGCAGCATATTTCAATGAGAGTGACGAATACCAACTTCAAACTCCCGAAGTGAACGGAAAACAAGTACAGAATGAAAATGACCTATCAATGCTCTTCTTTGAGCGTGTTTTTGATTTACTAGGTGGTGGAAGTTACACGTCTCTGATACTACCTGGGAACATCTTTAACGGTGCTTCTGCCAAGGACTTGCGCAAGCACGCATTAGACCATACTGAAATCCAAGATATAATCGGATTCGAAAACAAGGGCATATTCAAGGAAATCGACTCTCGATACCGATTCGGAATTATTTCCTTGAGGAATGGGGGGAATACAGAAGAGGTGAGAGGCATATTTGAACAGAACAGCCTTGGCGTTCTTCGGAATGTTGAACAAAACACTTTCCTTATTCCAAGTCGTGTTCTGGATCAATACTCTCCAGAAGCTCGAATTTTTCCAAATATAACCTCTGAAAGAGAGGTGGAGGTACTCAACAAAATCCTATACCATCCACCCGTTTCTGCGGATATTGATAATACCTGGTATGCGTCAATGTATGCTGAAGAGCTACATCGGGCAAAGGAATCTGACTACCTTGTCGAAGAAAAAGACAAAGGCGATTATCCTGTCTTCGAAGGTAAGAATATCTATCAATATTCGTATGATGATACATATGCCGATGACTTGGCTCCAATTTCTCTCTGGAGCGTTAACGAAAATAGACCTGAAAAGAGCGGAAAGCATCGGGTGAGGATGAAAAATTTCCGATCACATAATCCAGATATTAGCATAAAGAAGGCCATCTATCAGAAATTCAATGGAACCGGGTCACAGAAAGGATTCGTAAATAGTCTACTAGAGGAATACGACCGGCCAGAACTATCAAAAGAGGATGTTCTTCTAGATTGTACTGAATACCGTATAGCAATACGTGAAATAGCGAACTCAACAAATGAACGAACGCTGGTCGCGTCAGTCATCCCAAAGGGCGCAATCACAGTTCACACCCTCTCAACAATTCGCCCATACAAAGTAAATCCTACTGAGGAGGATCTAAGCGAATATCCGATGCACGATATTTATGAACGGGTGTTTACTGACCAGGAATTATTCGCTGCTCTCGGGGTCCTCAATAGTATCCCATTTGACTATCTGATGAGGACGAAGGTGGATACTCATATTGTTAAGTATAAATTCGAAGAATCACAGATGCCGCGTCTCACAGACGGAGACAATTGGTTTAATTATATTTCTGATCGGGCTGCAAAACTCAACTGTTATGGTGATCAGTTTAAGGAAATGCGCCAGCGGCTAGGCGATATTCAGCCAGCAACCATTACCAAAGAAAGGCGTCGTATTCAGGCCGAAATTGACGCGGCAGCCATGCACGCCTACAACTTGGACAAAAAAGACGTTCAGTTTATTCTCGATGACTTCCATCGGGTGTCAAATCCTCGGATTATGGACAGGGACTACTTTGAAATGGTCTTTGAAAAATACGATGTGCTCGAACAGAATGGTCCCAAGCCATAATCGCTAGTGGATAGCGTCGAGTGCGCGTCGGGTCATTGCGCCGTCGACATTGAGATACTGCCGTGCGGTGTTGATATCTTCCCAACCGAACATTGCCCGAAGCGCGGCTAAATCCAGCCCGCGACTGGCATGATGTGACGCCGCTGTTGCCCGTAATCCGTGTAACGACGTCGCATCGCTGGAAAGTTGTGGCGCGCAATCCAGTGCCGTGTTTAGTCGTCGCTGTAAGGTCGAAAAGGAGTACGGCCAGCCGCCGTGTTCCGCCACCAAGAGTTCGATAGCAACCCGAACCCGGTACGAGAAATGAAACGGGATTGCTCGAGTCGCCGCCTCCGTTTTCGGGAGCCAATATTGGGCTGCGATATCGTCAAAGTCACGTTCGGGGTTGTGGCGTACTCGCTGTTCGACCGCTTGTCGGCAATACCCGCAGATGTCGCCGTCTCGTCCTTTGGTACAGGTATGGTGGTCAGGGATTTGGATCATCTGTCGCTCGAGGTCCACCCATGATTCGCTTAGATGAGTCGTCTCCCCTGGGCGTAAGCCGAGTCGGCCTCCGATAAGAATCGCAGCGCGGGCTTCGAGTCGACGCGTTGGGTCATCAATGCGTCCTGCGCCTTCTAGCAAGAGTTCAAATTCCCGCTCGCTAAGTGACTTTTCACGTGTGGGCGCCATACTGGGCGTGGGTGAGCGGGCAGTAACGTTGTTCTGAATAAGAGTTGTAAACGGTTATTAGATGATATCGGACAGATGGTATTCAGATAGAGCGGATATGCGAACTAGTTAATCTTCAGAATTTCGGTTATCGTCCTGGTCTTCGTCAACAGTAACACTATGATCTTCTGGCTCGTTATCTGACGCATTTATCCCGAAATCGAATCGGCCACTATCCCGAAGCTTGTGGATATTGGCCTCGGGGTCCCGGTATTTTGTCATAGGTAGGTCAGAATACTTGGTGATACCATCATCAAAAAGGGAAACATCTTTTAGACTCTTTTTAGATCTTCCAACACTAGCAACGACACTATTCGTTTTTAGACCGGTGTCTTCAGTAATCTCCCGAATCTCTTCATCGGTAACATGCGGGTTTGGCTCTCGTTCTCTGATATTTTGTGCTTTGATGAATTGATGGAGCAGCACCAAACTTCACCACAACTGGCGACCTCATTTCTAAAACCTAGTCGATTGACTTCGTGAGAGAGAACACGAGGAAGGGGATCAGAAGCGTGGCAATAACGCCCTCAAGACTTGTCAGGAATCGACCGGGCAATCCATAAAACGTTTCACTCGGACCGAATACCAGTGTCGCAAATGCTTGAAAGCTTAGCGTAATTCCGGTGAGGAAGTTGTCAGCTGTTGTCCCAGTGCCGCAGAGCATCCATGTGTATATCACGGCAAATATGCTGATCGTTCCAATCGCAATCAGAACCGGGCGACCAGGATCCTCGCCATAGCCGCAAATCCAGTCCAGTAACCGCAACTCGAGCCATTTGAACAGGGAGTCCCAGTGCCGGTCCTCACTCCACCTGTCTCGAAGAATATCGCCTCGATACTGCATTTCACGTTTGTAAAACCCGGCGCGGGCATCTTCTTGGTTGGAAGCTCCCGCACTGGCACGGGCTGATTGGTACGTCTGGTAGGCTTCCAGTTGGCCGGGATCAAAGTCAGCGTCTTCAAACTCTGGGGTAACATTCAATCGCCAGGTAGGGGCGAGTTCGGCTGTGTAGTCGTCGAACGGGAAATTATCGAAGTCGGGTGCAACAAAATGTGCCTGCTGTAGATCGTCGCCGTTGATATTGTGGAATTGAATATTTCCAACGGTGGTTTGGTAGAAAGCAAATCGGAAACAGCCGCTGTCTGGTTGGTGAAGATCGCCTTCCTCAAGAGATCCACCAATAAACCTGATTTCGGCGTTCCTGTCTACGGGACATCCTCGCCAGCTAATATCGTGTACATCGGTGTTTCTAAACCTCGCATCCCCGATTTCGTTCTGTTGATGATCGCCGTTGATTGTAACCTCAACGAGGTTCAGCGAATGAATCTCACAGCCGATGATGGCGAAATCTCTAATGACGGAATCAGTTACCCCGATTGAGTCATATTCGCCATCGCTAATGTGGAGTGACGGGAGATCGGAGGACTTGATATGGAGTTCGTCCACGTGATCAGCTGAGATGACGAGTTGATCGACATCGATATCAAAGATATCCACTTTGTCCGTTGTGACATCGCTAAACCATGCCTTCTCGCAGGTTATCTTAGAAGCCCGGAGCGTTTCCCCGAACATTGCTTGAACCCACAGTTCCTCGTCGATGGTTGCGGCATCTAGGACCAGTGTGTCTATTGTACAGTCTGAAATCCGCAGATCGCCGGCCACATCTGCATACGCTAGCCCTACGCCTTGGAGTGTCGAGCCTTCGATTTCGAGACCGTCGTCAAACGTTGACTCTTCCAGACGGAGCTTGTCCGTGAACTCAGCCTCACTGATGGTACAAGAACACTCGAACGTAGTCTCTTGCCCATCAACTACAGTCTCAAACATCGCATTATCAACAGTAAATTCCTCGTAAAATGTCGCCTCAGTCAGAATTACGGAGAGATTGGCGTTGGGGCAGCGGAAGACATCGATATGTGCTTCGTGGAACCCGGCACGGTCGATCTCGGCCTCTGCAAGGTCGATTTCGGCAGCTGTCAGTCCTTCTCCGTATATTCTGTCTAAATCCGCCATCACTGCCGAAAACGTGCCGTCAATTACGACGCGTTGGAGGCCTAATGCGTGGTCAAACACGGCGTGGGAGACATCAAAATCAGTAAACGTACTGTAGTCTAGCAGTATGGCGCTTCGTACCTGAGCATTCGTAAATGACAGTTGTTGAAATGTGTTCGCCCGCAAGTTGATCGGCCGGTCTGCTGTGTTCCGAAGTGAAAGAAAATCCAGCGGTAAATCGTCAAGAGTCGCTCCATGTAATTCATTTTCCTCTCCCCGGAGGATGTCCTCGATAAACCGTTCCCGAAACTCCCCCTCACCAATCCCTGCAGCATCTCGAGCATGGCTCGACATGTGGAATATACATCGCTCAGTGTTCTCTCCGTATTGCTCGTGGGGACAGTCCCACGTCCAGTGATCAATAATATCTACCCCGCGCTCCTTCTGCCAGTCCTGCGAGTCAAATGAATATGTACACGAGGCCATGTGTGCCGGAAATGCGATGTTACCACTGAGAACATTCGGTGTTCACATAAAACCCAATAATTGACAGTTAGAGCAATGGATGTTCGCGCCCGCGTATCGTGTTGTCCAGCCTCGGTATGTAGGCGTCTCTATTGTCAAAATCCAAGTAGATTGGTGACTGGGGCGATAGCGTGCTCCTCTGTATCTACTAATCCGGACGACAAGCGTTCCCGCACATTCATGTGGCTGATTCGCACCCAAGTATCTCGCACGACTATCAGCCTCTCCTTGAGCTGGTAGAACCCTCGACAGGCAGTAAGCACGCATCTGATCAGATAACACACGACAGACCCACCGAAATAGACTCCCTAGGAACGATTTTAGCACACCCTAAGGAACTCGTTCAAACCTCCCCTAAGCTTATTACTCTCGCCGGGTTTGTACATTACGAGTCCCAGACGGAGGCGGGGTCCGTACGCAGTCCGCACGGTTCCAACGAAATCACGGGGGATTATACGTTCCCTCGAAACCTGCAAAATGGCTCGCAGGACGTTGAAACACGAGAAAACCGGACTGTTACGGACCGTACGGACTGCGTATGGGTTGGGGCGGATTCGAACCGCCGGCCTGCTCCGTGTGAAGGAGCCGTCATAACCGGGCTAGACCACCAACCCGCACCGATCGCTACCCGACGTTCCGACTTAAGGATTACCTTGTCGCGACCGGCGGCGACGCCGGTTACTCCTCGTCGGCGTCGGTGCCGCGATAGTCCGCGAGCTTCTCGCGAGCCGAGACGACGGCCTCGCGCGCCTCGCCTTCGGCCCGCTCCTCCAGCTCGCGAAGGTCATCCCTGATCGCGTCGATCCGCGAGGGCTCCGGCTCCTCTTCCTTGCCGACGAGGTCTCGAACCCGCGCCTCGATCGGCTCCAGTTCCTCCTTGATGCCCGCAGTCGCGTGTTCCGCCGCACGTCCCAGGTAGTATCGAGCGTCCTCGAAGTGCTTGCTCATACCTGCTCGTTGGCGGCCGACGGATATAGTCCTTGTGGGGACGACAGAATGTGGTCCTCTCATGTCCCCCTCGCCGGGATCGCCGCTCAGTACGTCGGCGGATCGCCGCTCAGTACGTCGGTGACTCCTCGCGTTCGCCCTCGCGGGCGTTGACCACGCGAGCGAGGGTGAAAAGCGCGTCCGAAAGCCGGTTCAGATACGCCACGACCGTCTCGTTGATCGACTCCGCACGCGCGAGTTGGACGGCCCGACGCTCCGCCCGGCGGACGACCGCCCGGGCGTGATGGAGGGCCGCCCCCGAGTCCCCGCCGCCGGGGAGGACGAACGACCGGAGCGGCTCCAGCTCCTCGTCGAACTCGTCGATCGCGGTCTCCAGCGCGTCGACGTGGTCATCGTCGATCCGGGGATCGTCCGGATCGGGATCCGGATTCGCGAGGTCGGCCTGGACGACGTGCAGCTGGTTTTGGACGTCCGCGAGCAGGTCGTCGACGTCGTCGTGTCCGGTCGGCCGGACGGTCCCGATCAGGGCGTTCGCCTCGTCGACGGTGCCGTAGGCCTCGATCCGGGGGTCGGTCTTCGAGACCCGCTCCATCGTCCGAAGGTCGGTCTCGCCGGCGTCGCCGCGGCCCGTGTAGATGCTCATGCGAGCGTCCGCTCCACGTAGGTCTCGATGTTCGCGCTCTCTGCCATGGTCACGCCGCGCTCCTCGTCGACGAGCACGGGCACCGCACGCTGGCCGCTGACGCGTTTGACCTCGTCGCGATCGGAGTGCAGCGGGTCGACCCACTCGATCCCGTATTCCACCTCGGCCGCATCGAGCGCCTCCCGGACCGCCTCACACCACGGACAGCCCTCGAGCGCGTACAGGGTGATCGCCATGGCGGGCCTTGGCCCGCGAGCGTATCAAGGTTGGCGGCCGGATGACCGTGATCGTTGACGGCCGGATGACCGTGATCGTTGACGGCCGGATGACCGTGATCGTTGACGGCCGCACATCGCAATTGCCGGCGGTGCGATCGGGACGGCTCTCCCAATCGACCTACTCGTCGTGATACTCGCGGATCGTGGAGCGCCAGTCGTCCGGGATCGGTACGGAGGTCTCCGCCTCCGTGTCGTAAAGCACCTGCACGGATTCGGCCTCGGCCGCGACGCCGCGGTCCGTGCGGACGGTGTACTCCATCGGGATGCTGGAGGTGCCGACATCCGGAACCGTCACCTCGACCGTCGCCGACTCGTCCTCGAGGAGGATCGGATCGCGGTAGTCGATGGAGAGCGTGGCGATCACCGTCGACGTCTTCGCGATGTCCTCCTCGAGAACCCGACGAAAGTAGTCGGTTCGAGCCTGTTCGAGATACGTCGCATAGACCGCGTTGTTGACGTGCCCCATCGCGTCGATGTCGCGAAATCGGACGTCGATGCTCGTGACGAAGGCGTCCATACCGGGGTGAGACCGGGCGGGACCATGTAGCCATCGGCCGCGGATCGAGCGATCGTGTTTCGATCCGACACCCATCCGCGGTCGCCCACTTCCCATCCGCGATCGTTCAGGTCAGTCGTCCGCGACCGCAGCAGGAGCGATCGGCTCTCGTCCGTTCGTCTCGTGCCGTTCGAACGACGGCGTCCACTCCAGAGCGCCCTCGTAATGGAACGCGCGGTGATCCCGCGTCGGGTCGACGACCGTGAGGGAGAGCCAACCGTTGTCCAGTAGCTTCGCCACGGTCTCCTGGTCGGCGAGGACGTCGTTGACGCGTTCGACGGGGGCGTGGACGACCGTCGAGAGGCGAAGCGGCTGGTGGTACGGTTCGTCGGAGGCGGACATCACGGACTGCTGCGGGAGGCCGGTCATCAGGTCGCCGCCGTTGCCCTGATAGACGCCGATGTTGCCGACGGGATTGTGGGTCACCTTCGACCCGCTGCCGTACGCGGCGTTGTCGACGGTCGAGAAGTAGTACTGGGCGTTTATCCACTGGGTGACGACCACCGGCCCGGCGAATATCGCTTCCAGCGCCTCGCCGTCGGGATCGGTCGACCAGTCGTACGAGTGGAGGAACGCGCGACCGTCGAGGTCGAGATCGCTCGTGAGTTCGCGGGGGCCGACGACGAAGCCGGCGTTGCCGGCCAGCCCCCACTCGGGACGGGTCTCGGCCCAGTCGGCGGCGCGACGCTCCGTCTCGCGGACGCCAGAGGATCCGTCGCCGCCCATCGACTCGACGCGCTCTGCGGCCGCGTTCGCGCGAGCGGCGTCGAGGTCCTCACGCAACCGCTCGAGGTCGTCCGCGTGACTCTCGGGCACGTCGCGGTCGTACAGCTCGATCTCGTCGGTCGTCGTGTTGTGCTCGCCGGCGAGGAAGACGGTGTCCTCGGGGACGTCGAAACCGCGTTCCCGGAGCGCCGTCTTGACCTCGGGATCGTTGCAGATGGCCGCGAGTACGCGGGCGTTCGGTCCCCCGGGGCTGCCGGCACAGGCACCGCAGTCGAGACTCGAATCGTAGGGGTTGTTGGTCGTCTCGCTGGCGTGGCCGGTGAAGACGACGAGCCGGCCGAACTCGGTCCAGCCCATCAAATCGAACGCGGTGGCGGCGTACTCGACCTTCTCCTCGGTGGTCAGTCCCACCGGCAACTCGCCGGCGTACGTGTTCGGATGGTGGACGAGCGGGTCACAGAACTCGTGGTCGTCGGGCGCCAACCCGTCGGCGACGTCGAACAGGTCGCGAACGCGCTCGGGGACGAGCGTGCGGGCCGCGAGCGCGAGGCCGTACCCGCTCCCGGCGCTCTCGACGTAGCCATAGGCCGTGGTGGCGTTGGCCTGTAGCGTCTCGATGACTTCGTCCGCGGCCCCGCGGATACCCGACCAGCGGTCGTATCTCCCCTGCGTGTCGTCGTCGATCGGAACGTCGGTGATGTGGTGTTGTGGCTCGAGGATGGGCGGGCACGCATCGACCGACACGTCGGCGTCGTATCCGTGGTACTCCATCGGAATGCCGAAGAAGCCGGCGTATCCGTGGGTCTCGTAGTTGCCGGTCGCCTCGACGTGACGCCGGATGACCTCCGAGCGGGTGTCGATACAGAAGACCAGTTGGGCGTCCGGCCGATCCGACGTATCGCCGTCGTCCAGCGATCGGCTCTCCGCGGCGACGGTTTCGACGAGGGTGTCGCGATACGTCGCCTCCCACGCGCGCAGGAACGCCCCGGCGAGTTCGTCGGCCGGGGTCACGTCGACGGCGTCGTTCGACGGCTCGATGTCGGCGCCGACGGCATCCAGCAGTGCCAGCCGCACCGCCAGGTAGCCCTCCAACGAGATCGGGTACGTCGACTGCCAGGATCCCTCGTCGTCGACCCGCTGTTTGATGAACCCGGTCCAGCCCGGAAGGGCGGCCAGTTGCTCCTCGAAGATCGACGCCCACCGGTCCTCCGGGTGCGGCTCGAGCACCGTCCCGATGGCCTCCGTCGGCGTCGCGGGCAGGTCGGCGAGGACGCCTTCGTCGGGGATCTCTCCGTCGTATTCGGCCACCTCACGGAAGGCAACGTAGAATCCCGAATCGCGGTTCGGCATCGACCAGTGGGCGCTGCCCTCCTCGAGGAAGGCCGACAGCCACTTCGTCAACGCGCGGTCGACGTGGTCCTCGACGGTGTCCGAATCATCCCCCTCGGCGTTGGCCGCATCGGACATGCGGTCGAGAAGCACCTCGGGATCGTCGTCGTAACCGGCCTCGTGGAGCTCCGATTCGAGGGTTTCGGGGTCAATCCGGCCGCGTTTCAGCGCCTCCCGGAACGTCTCGGGGTCGGGGTAGCCACGGCCACCCCGGAGGTCGGCCGCCCGTACGACCGCCTCGTCGAACGGCCGATGTTCGAATCCCGAGAGGGGGTTCGCCGTCACGAACGAGTGGATGGGCCAGAGGGATCCGACGGTGGCTGCCGCTTCGTCGATGGCGTCGGAAATGGTGGATTCAGTGCTCATTGTAGTCCTCCGTGGAGGTCAACACCGTATCCGATGACGGTTGGCTGGCGTTCAACAGAGCCACGTAGAGACGCCGGCTGTGTTCGTGGATGCCGGTCTCGATGCCGAGGTAGATCCCGACGAAGACGGCGGCGATGACGCCGTGTATCAGGGTCAGTTCGGTGGTTGCCGTGTCGACGGCCAAAAGCCCCGAGACGCCCTCATAGACCACGCCGTAGACGGCGATGGCGGGAAAGAAGACCAACGGAACCGCAACGTAGCGGGCCGTCACGGAAAGCGTGGTGTGCTGGACCGCGCCGCGGGCCGCATGGAGCGTGGTGAAGACCACGAAGAATATCAACAGGAGCCCGCTGTCCGCGTTCGCTCCCTTCCCCGTCAATGCCGCGAACAGGACGCCGCCGCCGAGGCCGGTCAAAAGCGCCACGACGATTCCGACGACGCTCGTCACGTGCCCGACCGTGTGCTTCGTCGTCCCGCTCGGGGCGGCGTGTTCGATCTGTCCGCCCGCGCCGAGGAACTGGTAGGCCTTGTAGAAGCCGTGCAGGATGAGGTGGGTGATGGCGGCCCCGAAGAAGCCGAGTCCGGCCTGCATGATCATGAACCCCATCTGGCCGACCGTCGAACAGCCGAGCTTGCTCTTGACGTCAGTTTGGACCGACTTCAACAGCTTCCCGCCGATGGCGCTCGCCCCACCGACGGCGACGACCGCGAGCATGAGCGCGTGATCGACGGTGATGACCGGCGCGAAGCGAGTGAGCAGGATGCCTCCAGCGTTGACGAATCCCGCATGCATCAGCGCCGACGCCGGCGTCGGTGCCGTCATCGAGGAGAGCAGCCAGCCGTGAAACGGGACGAGAGCGGATTGAATCATCGCCGCGAGCACGAGCGCGACGGCGGCGACGAGCCACGCCGGACCGCCGAGCGCGCCGTCGGCCGCAGCGATCCCGGAGACGGTCGTCGCTCCGGTCGCCCACCACAGCGCGGTCAACGCGATCCCGAGGAGCGCGCTGCTGGCGAAAAAGTACTTGCGTGCGACCGTCCCGGCCGCCCGCGCCTGGTCCCAACCGCTGACGATGCCGACGAGCTTCGCCATCAGCACGCCCATCGTCAGCCACAGGAGCCCGAACAGGGCGATGTGATCGGCCGCGACCAACCCCATCACGACCACGGTGAAACCGAACACCGTGGCGAAGAAGGTCGTTTCGTGGGCGCTTCCCGCCATGTAGCGGCGCGAGTAGCTGTGAACGATGCCGCTGAAGAAGGTGACGACCACCCACATCAGCGCGGTCAGTCCGTCGACGACGACCAGGCCGGGGATCTCCCACGTGGCCCCGGTCCGGATTCGGACGCCGAGCGTGGCGATGCTCGCGAGCAAGAGGGACCACGCGAGCCACGTGAGTGCGACGGACGCGAACGGCGACTTCGCCGTCGCGTCCGGAAGTGCTCCGACCGTCGTGGTTGAGTCGTGTCCTGACATCGTTCGGCACGTCCGTGATCCGTCACGACAACCGAGGAAAACTCGGGAGTCGTTTTCCGTCTTCATCACCACTACGAACATACTGGTTATTAAATCCACCTATATTACCAAAACGTTCTTTAGAAAGTGTATTATAGAACGTTATGTTTAGAAAAGGGATGACGTGACCAGAGAGGAAGGAGAAGCGGTCGCCATCGGTCGTACACGGCCGGTTCGACGCGATCGCATGGCGGATCGAGACCACGTGGAGGACGCCGCGAACGACGACGATCGCGGGTTTCGAGATCGGACGAGGTCACGGAAGCGAGCAGGACCACGAAATCGAACTGGGCCCCGGGATCGAACTGGAACCACGGGAACGGCGCTTCCGGTAGACGGGTCGTTTCGCCCCTCTCGAGGCAGCTCGGACGACTGATCCGGTCGATCCGATACGTACCGTTCGGTGTGTGACCGGGCGGGTCCCGGATACGTCGCCGGCTACTCGTCGTTTTCGGGGTCGAACTTGCCGAAGGGGGTCGTCTCGTGGCTCCGAACCAGCACCTCGTCGGCGACCGTCAGTCCCATGTCGAGGAGTTCCTGCGCGACGGGCGTGATGTCGCTATCCGACTCGCCGATGACCGTCACGAGGAGGTTCTGTTCGCCGGTGACCAGTTCTTGAACCGATACGACGCCGTCGATCGCCAGGATTTCGGGGATGAGGTCGCCCCGTTCGGATATCGAGGCGGTACAGTAGAGCAACATCCGAAGCGGGTAGCCCGCCGTCTGATAATCGACGCTGGCGCTGTATCCCTTGATCACGCCCTCGGACTCGAGGCGCTGGATGCGCTTGCGGACAGTGCTGTCCGAGGTGTCGGTTCGCTCCGCGATGTCCCCGGACGACATGTTTCGAGCGTCCTCTTGTAATGCGTACAGAATCGCTCCGTCCACGTCGTCGATCTCCTCGTCAGCCATGCAGGTGTCAACAAAGGTACCGGACCTTTATAGATTCGCAAGGCAGGGACCGACGGCTCGCCCGTTTGCGGTCGCGAACGATGAACCGGCCTCAATCGCTGGACCAGCACATTGTATATTGCGTTATCTGATTTATAGACTGCCCATCGACGTGAGGAGACGCCGCTTTCCCTCGATCGACGACGGTCGGGTCGGGCTTGGGAGACAGACGTCCCCGCCGAAACAACATCTTCAACATGATTCCCCGTAAATCCGCGATCATGGCGCTGGAGAAATCCGTCGACTGCCCGCGTTGTGAGGAGGCGCAGACGTTCTACAGAACCGCGGCGATGACGCTACACCTCGGCGAGAAGCGGAAGTGGCGGTGTCCCGAGTGTTCGTTCGGGTTCATCGAGGTGAACGGGATCGACACGCTTCCGGCCTGAGTCGAACACGACGATCGGCGATCGCGCGCGACTGTTCTTTTCGCGGATGACTCGAACGGGGCTTTGGCGGATGATGCGAACGAGGTGTATCCTGTTCGCGACGACTCGAACGAAGAACCACGGTTCGAACGGATGACGCTCGTGCGTTTCTCGTGGGAATCCGATCGTGGCCAATCCACACCGCGGCACCGATCGAATCACGGTCACGGGGGAGCCGGAGAGTGATACCCACGCGGCAGAGCCGGAGCGTGGTCTCACGACGGCGTCGAAGGATTCGCTATCGCTCTCGAAGGCGAGCGGAGAGTCCCCGAGATCGGCGTGAAACCCCCGGGATCGACGGCCGTATTTACACGGATCCGGCAAAGCGGCGCGAATACGGCGAGCGTGTGCGTCCGGATAAATCACATAGAGCGATATCAAATGTGGAATTCCGTATCCAGACCGACTGTATCAATGCAGATGGCTTTGAGAACCTCTCCTCCTTGCTTCGTACAGTCACGCCTCGGCCGTCCGTACCGTTGAGGATCCGGGTTAACGATACGGGTTTCCGAGAGATCCGTGAAGTGGCTATTCCATGTTCGCGCGAACCGATGTCCCGACTGGACATGGTGGGACTACAAATGAGCAACTCAGAACAACGAATCTCGACCGAGACGGCACTACGGCTGCTGATCAAACAGCAGCGACGACAGATCCTCCGCCGGGTGGGTGACGCTCCAGGCGCGACGACCGTCGACCAGCTCATACGACATCCGGAAGGGACGGATTCACAGCAACCAGAAGAAAGCGGCTCCGTAGAACGTCGGGATCTCGAACTTCACCACGTTCACCTGCCGATATTACAGGACGCGAACGTGATCGAGTACGACGCCAACCAGGGAACCGTGCGTCGAAGCCGGGAGTTCCAAGACGTCCTCTCCCTGCTTGAGGCCATCGACGATCACCGAGAGGACGCATCGCCTTCCCCCTGATCGCGGACTCGCTCGATTCGATCCGGATCTCGATCGGTTCGTGTTGAGTATGCGGGTGATTACTCGTCGTGCGAGTCGTGGTCGTCGTCGAGTTGCCAGGTGAACAACGCTTTCAGGACGACCACCAGGCTGTTCGTCCGGCCCGCACCCCAGATCGCAGTCTCATCGCGTGGTTCCGGCGGATGCTCACCGTTACCGTCGACGAGGACGCTCACGAGCGTCCTCTCTCGATCGACCATCAAAAGTCGGCCGGCGGGCGTGTCCGACCAGTCCCAAAGCGACTCGAAGGGTCGTGCGCCGGGGACGGTTCGTTCGAGGCGGTCCTCAGTACCGTCCGACATCTCCGCGAGGCGGATCGACACGCCATCGTCGCTTGCACGAGCTAAACTTTCGACGATCTCCTCCGTGAGGAGCTCCTCGGCGGTCATATAGACGACTTCGTCGTCAGCCGCCGAAATGAGATCAACCACGCGCTCGGCCACGGTTTCGCGGCCGGTCACCGTCCAGACGCCCCGTTGTTGACTGGACCGGTTCGTGGTTTCGAGCCCATCGAGGGCGTCCGTGAGGGCCGTCACGCGGCGGTCGTATTCCTGTTCAAAGTGCCGGCCAGCCGTCTCCGTCGAAATCGCCCAGAATCGTTTGGGGTTCGATCGCTTCACGTCGACGAGGCCGCGGTCACGAAGTTCGTCAGCTGCGTCGTAGACGCGTGTCCGGGGGACATCGGCGAGTTCACTCACATCTCGGGCGGTTCCTTGGCCGAGACTGACGAGTGCAACGAACGTCCGGGCGGCGTAGGCACTGAGCCCGAGGGCCTTCAGTTGCTTGATAGCTGTGGACCGTGCGTGGTCTGATGGGTCGCCGGACATTAGATCCTCACCAATCCCGTGAAAATCACCAGGTGTGGTGATTTCTGGCGTGTAGCGACAGAGAGGTTGGGACCAGATCTGCGACTACACGCCGACCTACTGTCCGTGCTACCCCCACATAGATGTATTGTGATTAAGTGAGTAAATGGGTGTATTGTACCGTTTTCGCTGGTCTCGAAAAGCTCGATTAGGCCGCTATCGTGTGATCATTCGAATTACACGGGAGAATCTCGGTACGACGTACTAAACACCCAGGGAACGAACGGGACGATTGCAGCCGAGGTTGGGACCAATGGATGATGTTACAAACCAAGAACAAGCGATCGAATTGCTCCAGGAACTCGGGCTCAAAGAGTACGAGGCCAAGTCGTTCGTGGCGCTCACACGCAGACACCGCGGGACGGCCAGGGACATCAGCGAGACATCCGAGGTGCCCCGAACGCGGGTCTATGACGCGATTCGCGTGTTGGAATCGAAAGGACTGGTGGAGACTCAACATTCAAACCCACAGGTGTTTCGAGCGGTCTCCATCGACGAGGCCGTCAATACCCTCCAGTCGGAGTACGTCGAGCGCACCGAGTCCCTTCGAAGCACCCTGAGCGATCTCGAGCCGACCGATGATGGAGAGTCGACGGAGGCCACCCACGAGGTGTGGGCCATCTCGGGCGACCAGGGCATTACCAGTCGGACACGACAGTTGATCGAGGGTGCGACGGAGGAGTTGATCCTCGTGATCGGCCACGGAAGTATTTTGACCGACCGATTGGTCGAACAGTTGCGGTCGGCCCAGGAACGGGGCGTGAACGTCATTATCGGGACGGTTGACGAGGATCTCCGGACCGCGGTTCGAGACGTCCTTCCGGATGTCGAAGTGTTCGTCTCGGGGTTGGACTGGTTGAGCCGGTCACCGCTTCCAGGTGACGATACCGAGATCAGCCGGCTGTTGCTGGCCGACCGCGAGGCGATCCTGGTAAGCTCGTTCACCGAAACTGGGGGAGACGGCCGTGAACACGAGCAGGGGGTCTTCGGCCGCGGATTCAACAACGGGCTGGTCGCGATCGTTCGACGGCTGATGGCCACGGGGCTGCTGTCCGGGAACGACCCCGAGGTCGAGAAGCCAGAGTCCGGCTCGTGACCGTCGGAGCGGGCGGAATTTGCAGTGTGACGAGATCGGCCGTTTGAGGGGGGATCTGAGGAGGTTTTCGCTGATCGAACCGGTCAAATTCGCGCATTAGGGGCCGCTAGACTCGTTGTAGTCTCAATTTCCGTTTGTAGTCTCGACTTCCGCTCGTAGTCTCAACTTCCGCTGGCTTCACCGATCGACACGTCGCACGAGCGAAACGACGACCAGACGCGGCCGAATCGGGCGAAACGAGCGAAGTCGATCCAACATGCCGGATCGACGACCACGATCGGAAGATGAGTGTTATTGAAGAGAAAATATTATCAATATGGCGTATACAGGAGTGGATAGGATATAGAGTCCAGACGATGCCAGAGTTACAATCCGTCGGGATAGACACCGACCTCAGCCTCTTCAAATACGATAATCTAGAACAGTTACCCGTTCAATATCGAGAGTTGGACGAGGAAGATCGAACGGAACGGATCGAGAGCGCACGCGAACGACTCGGCGACGACGTCGTCGTCCTCGGTCACAACTACCAGCGACGGGAGATCGTCGAACACGCCGACTTCGTGGGCGACTCCTACGAGTTGAGCAAACGCGCCGCGGCGGCCGACGCCGAGTACGTAGTCTTCTGTGGGGTCACGTTCATGGCCGAGTCGGCGGACGTCATCACCGACGACGACCAGACCGTGATCCTCCCGAGCATGGAGGCGTCGTGTCCCATGGCCGGGATGGCCGAGGCGCTGCAGGTCGATACGGCCTGGGAGGAGCTGACCGCCGCCGCGCCGGACTCGGAGATCGTTCCGGTCACCTACATGAACAGCTACGCCGACCTGAAGGCGTTCTGTGCCGACCAGGGCGGACTCGTTTGCACCTCCTCGAACGCCCACGAGGCCTTCGAGTACGCGCTGGATCGCGGCGACACCGTGCTCTTCCTGCCGGACAAACACCTCGGAGAGAACACCGCCCATCGTCTGGGGATGGCCGACGCGATCGCCGAATGGGACCCCTGGGATCCGGACTCGAAGGACGCCGCCGCGGTGGCGAAGGCGGACGTCATCCTGTGGGACGGGTACTGCCAGGTCCACGAGCGCTTCACCGCCGACCACGTGGCGAGCGTTCGCGAGCGGTTCGACGACGCGAACGTCATCGTCCACCCCGAGTGTCGCCGGGAGGTCGTCGAGGCCGCGGACGTGGTCGGATCGACGGCGACGATCCGGGAGACGGTGGCGGACGCCGACCCGGGCGACACCTGGGCGATCGGCACGGAGATCCACCTCGCCGAGCACCTCGGACGGTGGCACCCGGAAGTGAACGTGGTGCCGCTTTGCGGGGACGCCTGCATGGACTGCAACGCGATGCGACAGGTCGATCCGAACTACCTGACCTGGGTGCTGGAGGAGCTCGTCGCGGGCGAGGCGCGAAACGTGATCGAGGTACCCGAACGCGAGGCCGAACTCGCCGGGCTCGCGATCGAACGGATGCTGGAGCTTTGAACATGGACGACCGAACCACCGACCTGCTCGTGATCGGCAGCGGAATCGCGGGCTGTGCGGCCGCGCTCGCGGGGGCTCGAGCGGGCGCCGAGGTGACCCTCGCGACGAAGGCCAGCCGACCCGGAGATTCGACGAGCTACTGGGCACAGGGCGGGATCGCCGTGACCCGCGGCGATCCCGAGGCGCTCGAGCGCGACATCCTGGCGGCCGGCGACGGCGAAAGCGATCCCGAGGCGGTCGAAGTGCTCGCAAACGAGGCGGACGGGGCTGTCCGGGACGTCCTCGTCGACACCCTCGACGTCGAGTTCGATTCGGACTACGGACGGGAGGCCGCCCACGAGGAGGCGCGCATCCGACACGTCGACGCCTCGACGGGAAAACACGTCCTCGTGCCGTTCCTCGAACACCTCGCGTCCCGCGAGGAGGTCACGCTGCTCGAGGACGCCGCGGCCCTGGAGCTTTGTACCCACGAGGGGCGCGTCCACGGAGCGATCCTCGAACGAGGGGACGAGCGGGCGCCCTGCTTTGCGGGCGCGACGATCCTCGCGACCGGCGGGATCGGCGCCTGCTACCGACGCTCGACGAACCCGCGGACGGCGACCGGAGACGGGATCGCGATGGCCGCCCTCGCCGGTGCGGACGTCGCGGACATGGAGTACGTGCAGTTCCACCCGACCGCCTTCGCCGGTGGAGCCGGCGATCGGGACGCCAACGGTGGAGCCGGCAACGATACCGACCGCGACGACGGCGGGACCTTCCTCCTCAGCGAGGCCGTCCGCGGCGAGGGTGCGGTGTTGCGGAACGCGGACGGCGACCGGTTCATGCCCGACTACCACCCGGACGCCGAACTCGCACCGCGCGACGTGTTGGCGCGTGCGGTCGCCGCCGAGCGCGATCGAACCGGCGAGGTGGTCCTCGACGTGGAGCCGATCGACTTTACGGGTAGCTTTCCCGACCTCGCGGACGCCTGCGCGCAGCGAGGCGTCGAGATCGAATCGGGAATCCCGGTCGCGCCCGCCGAGCACTTCCTGTGTGGCGGGATCGACGTCGACACGGTGGGGCGGGCGTCGCTGGATCGCCTCTTCGCGGTCGGCGAGTGCGCGCGGACGGGCGTCCACGGCGCCAACCGGCTCGCGTCGACGAGCCTGCTCGAGGGGTTGGTGTGGGGGCTACGCGCGGGCGAGGCGGCCGCAGGCTTCGAGCCCGAGCCGATCGAGGCGCCCGAGCTCCTCGATCGCGATCCGGACCTGCCCGAGCGGTTCGCCGCCGAGAAGTTCACCAGGCTGCGGCGGGTCATGGACGAGCATCTCGGGATCGTCCGGGACCCGGGCGGAATCTCGCGCGCACAGGCGGTCCTCCGCCGGCTGAAGGGCGAGGTCGACGCCTACACCCGGACGCGAACGAGCCGGGAACTCTACGAACTCCGCGGGGCGTGCGTGACGGCGCTGCTCGTCGCCAGAGCGGCGGCGGAAAACGACGAGTCCCGGGGGTGTCACCACCTCGAGACGGAAGCGGAGGGGGAGAACGGCACCGAGAAAGAGGAGGCGCCCCTCGATGCGGATTGAACGGTCGACGGTCGAGGCGTGGCTCCGCGAGGACGTCGGGCATCACGACGTGACCAACGACGTGCCGGGCGAGACGACCGGGCGGCTCGTCGCGAAGGAGCCGGGCGTCGCCGCCGGGATCGATGCGGTCGCGGCCGTCTTCGAATATCTCGACGTCGAGGTGACGGACGCCGTCGCGGACGGAACGACGGTCGAACCGGGTGATGCCGTGCTCTCGGTCATCGGGCCGGCTGCGGACGTCCTGCGCGGCGAGCGCGTTGCGGCCAACGTCGCCGGCCACGCGTCCGGGATCGCGACGCGGACGAGGCGGGCCGTCGACGCGGCCCGGACCGTCTCGGAGTCGGTTCGGATCGCCGGGACGAGAAAGACGACGCCGGGACTGCGCGGACTGGAGAAACGGGCGATCGTCGCGGGCGGCGGCGACACCCACCGGCTCGACCTCTCGCACATGGTCATGGTGAAGGACAACCACGTCGCCGAGATGGGGCTCGAGACGGCGATCGAGCGCTTCCGGGAGCGGGCCTCCTTCGCGACGCGGATCGAGGTGGAGGCGGAGGATCCGACCACGGCCGAGCGGGCGGCCGCGGCCGGCGCGGACGTCGTCCTCCTGGACAACATGGAACCCGAGGAGGTCGAAGACGCCGTGGATCGCATCGAAAGCGCCGGAGAAACCGCGGCGATCGGGGACGAGGTGATCACGGAGGCGAGCGGCGGGATCGCCCCGGACGACGTCCGCGAGTACGCGGCCACCGGCGTCGACGTGATCTCGATGGGATCGCTGACCCACAGCGCGCCGGCGCTCGATCTGTCCTTCCGGACGGGCGGGTCCGGTGATTCGGACGGCTAGAGCCCGACTAAAGACCGGACTCGTCGGCGTGCGATCGGACCCACAGCTCGCCGATGCGCGAGAGGCGCGTCCGGTAGGACTTGCCGTGTTCCTCGCGTTCGATGTAGCCCTTGCCGCCGGGACCGAGCTGGTCGACGTTGTAGATGACCTTCGAGCGGAACGAGTCGGTGTACTCCTCGCCGAGCTCGCGCGCGAGCGTCTGGGCCAGCTCGGAGACGGACTCGAAGACGCCGTGTTCGCCGAGGGTGAAGAGGATGAGCTCCTCGAAGGGTTTGACGTTCGAGAAGGAGGCGACCGGCAGCTCGATGATGTGGTCGTCGCCGAACTGTTTCGCGCCGATCGTCGTCCCGCGCTCGTCGAACTCGGCGAGGAGGTCGCGGGCCTCGGCGAGGTGTTCGGCGAGCCGGTCGTCGCTCCCGTCGACCTCGCCGTCGCGCAGGTCCTCGAGGAGGTCACACTGCGTCCGGAGCGCCTCCGCCAGCTCCGTCTCGAGGTACTTCTCGGGGACGGTGTAGTAGGTGTGGATGCGGTCGCGATCGCCCTCGCGTTCGACCATGATCGAGTGGGCCGCGGTGGCGAAGGCGAACGAGACGGTCCGCGGCATCGCCGAGACGTTGACCCACACCTCGCTGCCGGCGTCGAGCTCGTCGTTGATCAGCCCGTAGGCCTGCTCGAAGGCGGCGTCGTAGTCGTAGACGTCCTCGACGACGAACCGCTCGGTCTCGGCGCCGAGCAGGTTCCGGAAGTCCTTCTCGAGCTTCTCGGCGAGCCGCCGGGAGTACTCGACGTTGGCCTCGCTGCCGACCGCGCCCTCGAGCAGCACCACCTGGTCGACGTCGAGCTGGTCCCGCACGAGCGGGGCGATGAGCCGGTCGTAGTCGAAGCCGACCGGGACGATGTGGGTCTGCATACGCTATACTACGTCGGGGCGTTTATATATCCCCTCAAGTAGCATACCGTTCAATTGTACATCGTTCGTGTGCGTGCCTGCTCCCGTCACGGGCTTCGTAAGAATCGGCAGGTGTTACGGTGTTAACTCTACGTGTTCGAACTCGGCAGGAAGGAGCTCTTAGAAGGAGAAGGTCGACTCAGAAATCGCCGATCGTCCGATCGCCACCGAGGATACGTCGATAGACGTCGTCACCGCTTGCATCGGCTAGCTCACCACAGAGTTCCCGCAGGTCGTCAGGTACCGTCCACTTTTCGAGGTAGTTCTGAATCGACTTGCCTTGCTCGTAGCGATGACGAAGGAATTGGGCTTTGTCAAGCGGGGTCAATCCATTGTCGCCCTCGCCGTTCACCCGTTCTTGGATGTACGCCTGCCGCTTTTCGTCGTCCCACGTTCCGAGGATGAACTCTCCGGCAGCCATCCGGTAGAGAAGCGTCTGTTTCATCTTATCGGGGTTTGCACTCGTTCCTCGCGTCAGCATATTCAGGTCGTTGTACGTGGGGTCATCTATCTCAAGCAGGTCAAGGAATACATCAACCTCGCCAATATCACTCCCCTGTTGGATGATACCATAGATTTCGTCCACAACCTCTTTGGCGCTCATCACTTCCCCGCCACGCTGTACTTCCCCGTGATGTTTCGAGTATTCGTGGAAGGCCCGTCCCATCTCGATAACCCCAATGTTGCCCTCGGAGAGTTCGCGATTTTCGGTGAGGCGCTGATGAGTTTGCTTGGCCGTCCGAACGATATTCCGGCGGAGCGAGTTCCACGAAATTGGCTGTCTGTCGCCCGCAGGGCGGGCAACAATGATAATGTCGAACTCAATTGATTCTCCCCCGATGAACTTGTTCATATCCGCAGAGATGGGATAGGTTGCAGTTACCTCGAAACCAACTTCGCAAAGCGATTCAAGTAATTCACCCCACGATTCGGAATTGCTGTGGTGGTAAGTAAACGTGAGAACGCCGTCCTCTTTGAGTGCTTTGTGAATTGCAGAGAACGCTTCGTGAAGTTCCGACTCGAACTCTTCCGACCCCTTCCCGAGATACGGATTGGCAACTATACTCTCGGCTCGTGGCGTTTTTTCTTGGTCGAACCCTTCGTATTCGTCTTCAAGCAAGATTTTCTGCCAAACATAGAAGAAGTCAGAAACTTCTGAATAGATGATATTATCGTAGTAGGGTGGGTCAGTAATGACGGCATCATATTCATCTTCAGCCTCAATCAATCGCATATCTCCCTGATGAACGCTTGCGTCCTCTCCAATCGGCTTGTTGAATGGCGGGCTTTCTTTTGTGTCTCCGCCTTCTACGTACCTTTCTGTTGGTGAATTAGCGTACTCTACTCCCTTCTTCACCATTTCCCACATTGAGGTGAAAGTTCCTGTACCGTATTCCGTTCCCCAAACGTTGTTTTCGATTGGTTCTGTAGGCGGGGTAAACGAATTATTCTTAAATATATTCGTGTTTTTATTATAATTTGGATTGTATATATTCATCAACGTGTTGTAATTCAACGCTTCAGAAAATGTTAGGAGAAGAAATTCTCGGGTATTAGAATCCTGAATCGTGCTTATAGATCTCAGTATACTTCCGAGGCAGAGCAATTGTCTCTCATTGTACATATCCGACCAATGTGTGTAGTTGTGTTGGAAAACATCGTTTCCGGAAACTTCGGATGCCGCTGTTATCGCCCCTTCAGGTATCTCCTCTTCGGGAATGTACTCTCGTAGGTCTTCACGCCTTTCCCACTCCGATTGTGCCTGTTGAACCCGGTCAAAGTCGGCCTGTTCGGCCTCTTTGTATCCCTTGTATGTACCTCTTGACTCACCCGCTTCATCGCAGACCTGGCAGTAATATTCTATCCCATACAATCGGAGATTGTAGCCCTCTTGTTCCTCAATCGCATCTACAATATTGTACTTCTGCCCACATTCAGGACAGGCGTATTTTCCACCCCGACTCGTGTTACCCTCACTTGGAATCCATTCAAATCCGCAGTTTTCGCAGGTTGAATCACTTCGGTAATCCTCAACGTGTACGACCTTATCGCAATCCGGACACACACAAACGTCTTCATCATCGTGTTCATATCGCCCTGCCGCTAACCGGAAGTCGTTGAAGAGAGGAACGTCGTGGCCACAAGAGACGCAATCAACTTCCTTTACCCAAAAGTTGTACATTACGTCGGCATCGTGGTCGCCATGCGGACACGGGGTCTTGTAGTAGTCAAGAATCTCGTCGGCTACGTCTTCTTTGACTTGCTCGAATGCTTCTTCAAGTTCCTCAACGTCGCTCTGCCCCGCGTCAAGTTGCTTCTTCGTGACGAACCACGCGACCGGATTTAGGTCGTATCCATCCGCTTCAATACCGAAACGTGAGGCTTCGACAAGAGACGTGCCACCGCCCATAAATGGGTCGAGAATCTTCTTGTCTCCAATCCTCACATCTTTTGGATAGAGTTCCCACAGACTCTCCGGGTCGGCCATATCGACGCTTTCAATTAGATTCTCAACCTCGCTGTGGCCCCCACCGAAAGCCCCGAGTGTTCCGTTCTCGCCCGGCTCGTGAACTTCGACCTTATCAGAGTCATCCAAGAGGGAATACAGAGAGATAGACCGAAAGACACAGCCGAGACGCCGTGCCCACCACTTGTGCATCGTGTAGATAGGCCGGTAGTACTGCTTTGCGCGCCCTTCTTTCTGTGCGATTTCATTCACTCGCTCAATCGGGAACCCCCGTTCAATCGGGAGTTCCTTCCGTTGACTTCGCTCAGAAGAGCGACCCGTTTCCTTAGACATAGTGGATATGTCCATCCAACCTGTCCGAGTGTCATAAATCCCGCCGACTACTCCGGCCCGCGACCGCGTCTTTGAGTGTAAGGCATCTCCTGATGAAGCGAGGGTTCACCTATAATCCAACAGGATCTGCATACGGATGCCGCTCTCCGAAAACCGGACGACATTAGCCTGTCAGAAGAGTACGCTCCGCGACCTTCGTAGTCTGAAGCGTGGCGGAATCAGTTACGCCGAACTCCAGCAACAGATGATATACAAACCGACACTAATCGCAACCCGTGCCCAATAGTTAAGAGCTCTCAGCGGATATTTGCGATCGAGATGGCTAAGAAACGTGACGTCCCCACGGCTGAGAAGGTTGCCACAGTGGTTGACGGTGACGTAGTGACCGCTCAGCGTGCGCTCCGTGCTGTCAAATTCAACGACGACGCGGACGAATAGCGGTTTCTGTGTCCTCTGATTCTTCATCTGAGTGCGAATTCCAAATACAGGAGATCGCCGGACTAGCCGTAAGGCCGGATAGAGGGATCAGCGATGGCAACAGAACGCGTCTGAGCGTAGCCAAGCGTACCCTTGATCAGAATTACTTTGAGATAGATGAGTATGTTGACGGGGATCTCGAGACGAATCCAATATTCATCTGCCACAATGATGAGCGGGAAGAGGAAGGGTTTGAAGCACTCCGACTCCTCCACAATTACCTCGCATCGCTCTATTCGTTCAATGAGACGATTCGGGTACTCTTCAATCAGCATTCCCCCGATGGAATATCTCTAGCAAGCCGTGACTTCACCCCGACTTCAGGGGGGACAGACCGACTTCTCTATAGCAGAAAATTGGCCTTCCTTCGCGGGTTGAGAACTGATTTCCAACACGGTGGGTTCTCTTGTTTTGCCTTCAATAAAGCGGGAGATCTTGGGGATTTCGCCGGCTATCACATCGTGTTTGAAAGAGAGGCGTTTATGAATGACAGCGGCCTGAGCGACCCAAATCGCTTCCTACGACACACCAACACAAGCGAACAGCAGTATCCCCTGTGTTTCCTTGGACTATTCCATAAGAATACTCTTCAGACCTTTTATGAAGATACTGACGAGTGGTTCTGTTCGTACTAAACAGAATTTCGTCCGATGTTCTCTCTCCGCGTGAAGACGACGTGGGTCTGCATACGCTACAGTTCGTCGGGGTCGTTAAATATCCCGTCACGTCACGGAGGTAGCGATCGCCGACCGCCCGCGATTCGGACCCCTGCTGTTTCGAACCCCCCTCACTCGTGTATCTTCTCGCCGCGGTGGAGACGATCGGCGATGCGGAACGTCTGATCGCGCTCGCGCCGGGTCGGGGTGTGTGCGGCGAGGTAGCGGGCGGTTCCGATCAGGTAGCGGTCCGAGCGCTCACCCGCGGTCCGGCTGCCGCGGAACGCCGCCTCGACGTTCTGGAAGACGTGGAATCCGACGTCCTCGCGAACGAGCGCGTGTCCCAGCCGCTCCCTGAGACGGGCCGGATCGCCGCCCGCCGCGAGGAAGTCCGCCACGCGTTCGCCGGCCGCGTTCACCTCGCCCTCCGTCTCGAACGTCTCGAGGAGCCCCCGGAGGGCCGCCTCGGAGTCGACGCTCGCGTCGCCGTCGGGCATCGGTGCCGGCGGGGTGTTGAGGAAGCGGTCGAGGTAGACGTTCATCGCCGCGTCGAAGACGCCGCGGTGGAGCTCCCACGCGTCCGTGCGACGCGTCGCGAAGTACACCGCGTTCGCGTAGGTGAAGGTGTGGTGAACCGTGTTCCAGTCGCCGAACTCGTTCCCCGTCGAGAACCGCACCACCCTCGTGGCGGCGGCGTCCCGCACGACGCCCGCGAGGTCCCGCGGCGTCGCGCCGGCATCGACCGCATCGAGCAGCGCGTCCGCGATCGCCTCGGGATCGTCGCCCAGCAGGGTCTCGAGGAGGTCGTCCGGTTCGGTCCACCCGTCGCCCGACGCGCGCTCTGGAAGCTCCTCGAAGGCGTCGTCGAGGAGGGCGGCGAGGTCGACCGGCTGGCGCCACTCCGCCGTCTCCTCGGCGCGCTCGGCATCGGTGAGGCTCGACACGAGGCTCGGGAGGACCCGATCCGCGCGATCCCACCCGACGTGATCGAGCGACTCGAACGCCTTGTTCAGGAAGTCGAGCGTGTGCCCGCCGTCGAGATAGCGGTGGTCGGTCGCCGCGGCGAAGAGGAGGTTCGCGACGGTCGCCTCGTCGAACGCCTCGATCGCCGTCCGGAGACACCGCTCCGCGCCGTCGCGATCGCGCACCTCGACGGTCTCTCTGAACCACGACTTCAATCGCTCGCGCGAGGGGTCGCGCGTGTCGAAGGCCGGCTGGTCGAACCGCGGCGGCTCGCCCGCGCAGTCGCCGGCCACCTCGACGATCCCCTGATAGAGCGCCCGTCGACGGTCATCGTCCGCGAGGTCGTCGAGAACGTTCGCCATCGCCGTGTGGATCGTGAGCCCGGACGACCACCCGGCCTCGCGGAACTCGGTCCCGAACGTGAGGGCTTGACCGAACGGCTCGACGTAGTCCACGCCCGCGTCGTCGAGGCCGACGACCGACTTCGCGATCACGAGCCGGAGGTTCTCCTCGAGGCCGGTGCGCAGCCGCTTGCGCCAGTGTACCCGGGGCGGGTCCTCGCGCTCCTCCTCGGGGCGGACGTAGACGTCGCCGTCGCGCACCGCCACGGGATAGGTCGGCACGTCGTCGGCCCACGGATCGAAGGTGTCCCCACACGAGAGGTCGAACCGGGCGTGGTGCCAGTGACACGTGAGGATCCCCTCGTCGACCGTCCCCTCGTCGAGCGGGAACCCCATGTGGGGACACCGGTTGTCGACCGCGTGGACCTCGCCGCCCTCGTAGAAGACGGCGATCGCCTGCCCGCCGGCAGCGAGGAGGCGTCGCCCCTCCCGGGCGAGGTCGTCGAGCGAGGCCACGTGGACGAACTCCGTGTCGTTCATGGTACCAACTACCATGCCCACGGGCAAAGCGTTGCTGCCGCTGGCTCGATCCCGACAGGCTTTTAGGTCACCCTAAAAGGAGTGGAACAACGATGAGTCAGGACGTCTGCGTCGTGGTTCCGACGATCCGCGAGTACGAGTGCATGCGGTCGTACTTCGAGAACGCGCGGGAACACGGCTTCGATCTCTCGCGGCTGCACGTGGTACTGGTCACCGAGGACTTCTGTGATACCGAGGAGATGGCGGCGATGCTCGCCGACGAGGGCGTCTCGGGGGAGGTCTTCGACGGGACGCGTCGCGAGGAGTGGTACGAGGAGCACGGGATATCGGAGTACGGCCACCTCGTTCCGGCGGCGAGCCACGCCGAGACGAGCTTCGGGCTCCTCTACATGTGGGCGAACGACCGCTTCGAGTACGGGTTCTTCATCGACGACGACACCCTTCCGGAGCCGGAGGACGACTTCTTCGGACGCCACTTCGAGAACCTCGCGTTCGAGGGCGAGATCGAGTCGGTCTCCTCGGACCAGCGGTGGGTGAACGTACTCTACCAGCGCGCGGACGAACACGGGCTCTACCCGCGCGGGTACCCCTACGCGGCGATGGACGAGACGGTCGAGACGTCGACGGAGACCGTCGACGACGTCGTCGCCTCCCAGGGGCTCTGGACCAACGTTCCGGACCTGGACGCGGTCCGAATCCTGATGGATGGCGACCTGCAGGGGCAAGCACAGACCCGCACGAGCCGGTCGGACTTCACCGGTGACTTCGTGGCCGCGGAGGGCAACTACCTGACCGTGTGTTCGATGAACCTCGCGTTCAAACGGGAGGTCATCCCCGCCTTCTATCAGCTCCCGATGGACGACAACGAGTGGGACGTCGGCCGCTTCGATGACATCTGGAGCGGCGTGTTCTTGAAACGCGCCTGCGACGTCCTCGGAAAGACGATCTACAACGGGTTCCCGCTCTGTGAGCACAACAAGGCGCCGCGGTCGACCTTCGACGACCTCCAAAACGAGGTCGCCGGCCTCGAGCTCAACGAACACCTCTACGAGATCGTCGACGACGTCGGCGGCGACGCCGACTCCTTCGCCGGCGTCTTCGAGGCCATGGGCAGGGAGCTGGCCGAGGGATCCCACGAGGAGTACAACAACGGTGCGTTCTTCACCCACGTCGGCGAACACATGCTCGAGTGGATCGAGTGTCTCGACGCGCTCGAGACGCCGGCCCGGACCCCTGCTGCGGCGGACGACTGAATCGACGACTATTTAATGATTTAGGTTGACCTAAAACACATGACGTCATCCGACCCTTCACGCGAACGAGAGGACACGGAATCACGGGAAGGAGAACCTCACGACCGGCGCGAGACCGCCGATCGTCGGACCTTCCTCGCGACCGCGGGCGCGATCACGGCCGCGGGGCTCGCGGGCTGTACCGGAAACGGCGGAAATGGCAACGGGAACGGCGGAAATGGCAACGGCGGCGGCAACGGAAACGGCGGCGGCAACGGCGACACCGGCTCCGACGTCGGGCAGATCGGGTCGGGTCGCGAGGGACGCGGCGCCCCCGGCGGCACCTCCATGGAGGAGATGCCCGACCTCGAGGGCGAGCTCACGGTCTACTCCGGCCGCGGCGAGTTCCTCGTCGGGGAGCTCGTGAGCTACATCGACGAGCTCTACGACGACTTCTCGCTCACGGTCCGCTACGGCGGCTCGACCGACCTCGTCAACCAGATCGCAACCGAGGGCGAAGGTACCTCGGCCGACGTCTTCTACTCCGTCAACGCTGGGTCGCTCGGCGCGCTCGCCGACGAGGGGTACGCCGCGTCGCTCTCGAGCGACCTCACGGACCTCATCCGTTCCGAGTTCCACACCGAGAACTGGATCGGAACCTCCGGCCGAGCGCGAACGGTCCCCTACAACACGAACGACGTCTCGGAGGACGGCCTCCCGGACGACATCATGGCGTACCCCGAGGAGTTCGACGGCGATCTCGGCTGGGCCCCCTCGTACGGGTCCTGTCAGGCGTTCGTCACCGCCATGCGGATCATCGAGGGCGAGGAGGCGACCCGCGAGTGGCTCCAGGGCGTTCTCGATGCGGGCATCCAGGAGTATCCCGACGAGTTCGTGACCTGTCAGGCGATCGCCGACGGCGAGATCGACGCCGCGTTCACGAACCACTACTACATCCAGCGCGTGCTCGACGGGAACCCCGAGGCGCCGATCGCGACCTCGTTCACCGAGGGCGACGCCGGGGCGGTCTTCAACGTCGCCGGCGCCGCGGTCGTCGAGGGGACGGACGTTCCGGACGTCGCGGAGAACTTCGTCCGCCACCTGCTGTCGGCGGAGGCGCAGGACTACTTCGCGACCTCGACGTTCGAGTACCCGCTCATCCCGGGCGTGGAGCCGGTCGGCGACCTCCCGACGATCGACGAGCTCGACGTCCCGGACATCGACCTCGCGCAGCTTTCCGACCTGGAGACGACCGTCGACCTGATGCGGGACGTCGGCGCCCTCTGAGATCGGTACCGACTCGCCTCCGTCGACCCGCACCCGAATCGTGTTAGAACGAATCCGCGCCACGATCGACCGGACGCTCGCAGCCGGCCAGCGCCGGGTGCGCCGAGCGCTACCGGAGACGTGGCTGGCGGCCCTGATCGCGGGAGTTTCGGGAGTCGTCGTCTTCACCGTCGCGTCCACCGTCTTCGCCTATCACTCGAGCAACCACGACGAGGCGGTCTATCTCATGCAGGCGGCGATGCTGCTCGAGGGGCAACTGGAGCTTCACGCCGGTGAACTGGCGGACGCGTTCCACCCGTGGTTCTTCATCGAGGACGGAGGGCGGCTCTACCCGAAGTACTCGCCGGTTCCGTCCGCGATGTACGCGGTCGCGATGGGCCTCCTCGGCGAACCGCGCGTGACCCTCGCGGCGGTCGCGGCCGCGAACGCCTTTCTCGTGTATCGGCTCGCCTCGATGGCGTGGGACCGGCGGGTCGGCGTGGTCGCCGCGGTCGTCTTCGCGGCCGCGCCGATGGCGGTCGTCACCACGTCGGTCTTTCTGCCGTACGCGCCGACCACCGCGTTAAACCTCGCGTTCGCGGTCGCGTACCTCCGGGGCGTCCGCGAGGAGTCGATCCGGTGGGGCGTTCTCGCCGGGATCGCGGTCGGGATCGCCTTCTTCTCGCGGCCCTACACGGCCGTGCTGTTCGCGGCCCCCTTCATCGCACACGCCGGATACGCCGTGATCGCCGCGGGCAAAGACGAGGGGGTCCTCGGCCGCATCCGCGAGCGCGGACCGGACGCGCTCCGGTGGGGGGTGCTTCCCTCCCCGATCCGGCGGAACCTCGCCACCGCCCTGTTCGGGCTCCTCTTCGTCGGAGTCACGCTCGCCTACAACGCCCGCATGACGGGGTCGGCGACCACGTTCCCCTACGCGGTGTTCGCTCCCCTCGACGGACCGGGATTCGGGCGCCGGCGGATCCTCGGCCACTCGATCGTCTACACGCCGGAGCTGGCGCTGCGCGCGAACGGATACGTCCTGTGGTACCTGTTGACCCGGTGGTTCACGGCCGGCGCGCTCGGCAGCGCGGCGGCCGCCGGCGGGCTCGCGGTGGCGCTCCGCCGATGGAGCCGAGCCGGGCGGCGGCGAGCGGCACGGATGGGCGAGGAGGCCGGCGGGCGTTCGATCGGGAAGTTCGACGACCGTTCGATCCGAGGGACGTCCGGGAAGCTGCTCGCGGGACTGTTCGTGACGGTTCCGCTCGGCAACGTCGCCTTCTGGGGCAACTACAACGTCCTCGCGACGATGGACGACCCGACGAACGGGATCGTCTCGCAGTTCGGGCCGATCTACCACTTCGACCTGCTCGTTCCGCTTTCGGTGTTCGCCGCGATCGGCGTCGTCGTGGGATGGCGTCGGGCTCGGGAGGCGATCCGGGACCTCCTCGAGTCGGACGGGACGGGGATCGATCCCGACGGAACCGTCGTCCGCGCGTGCCTGGCGGCCGTGGTGCTCGCCGGCGTGCTCCTCGCCGGGGGAGCGAACGCGGCCGTCGTCGCGGAGCCCGTCGATCGAAACGCCGCCCACGCCGAGAAGTACGAGACCGCCTACGAGCCGATCGAGACGGCGGAGTTCGAGAACGCGCTCGTCATCATCCCCGCACCCTACGGCGAGTGGCAGAACCACCCGTTCCAGTATCTCCGCAACGATCCGGGCTTCGACGGGCCGGTCGTCTACGCGCTCGATCGGGACCCGGGCGAGGACTTCACCGTGTTCGACGCCTATCCCGACCGCGAGTATCACCGCTACACCTACCGCGGCGAGTGGACGCCGACGGGCGACCGGCACGTGACGCCGAGGTTGGAGCGGATCGAGGTCCGCCGCGGCGCGGTCCTCGAAGGCGAGGCGACGGTGGGGATCCCGGACCGCGTAACTAGCGCGAGGGTTCGCATCGAGGGTGCGGGCGACGAGCACGCGAGCTACGTCGTGGCCGATCCCGACGGATCCCTCGCCGTTCCCTGGCGGATGGATGCCGAGCGCGTTCGGTTGCCGGCGGCTGGAAGCGACGGCGGGGAGGACGCCGTCGACGCGGCGGCCGTCCCCGTGCCCGAGGACGACGGCAGGGTCTCGCTTTCGATCACGCTGACCCAGCCGGACGGGGGGACGCTCACCTACCGACAGGATCTCGACGTTCGAGTGAGCGAAGTGGATGGATCCGAGGCCTCGGACGCCGACGCGGAGGGACGCGACGGGAGCGTGGTCGAGGTCGTCTGGCCGCCCGAGCGGAAGGTGTGTCGCCTCGCCACCGACTGCGGGAGGGAGGGAACGTACCTGCCGAACCATCCGGACGCCCACCTGGACGGCGTGAGCTTCGAGACCTCGATCACCACGGGCGACGAGGAGCGAGACGGCGACGGCGGCACGTGAGCCGTGGAGCACAACAGCTATACCCGTGAGGTCGGTCGGTTGGATCGATCGGATGTCGCCCCCACAGGACGAGACGCCCGACGGTCGAACCGTCTCCCGCCGCCGGTTCCTGGCGGGACTGACCGCCGGCTCGCTGGCCGGGATCGCCGGCTGTTCGGGACTCCGGACCGGGCCGCGGTACGACCGCAGCCAGGCGGACTTCGACCCGGAACCGCTTCCCGGCGATCGGACGTATCCGGACGACGACGGCGTGACGATGTTCAGACGCGGGCTGCGCCGGCTCGGGTACTACCCCGATGCGACCGTGCCCGACTCGGTGGCGGTGAACTGGCAGTTCCCGGCCAACTACATCGGCCACACGGCCGCGAAGGCGAGTCCCCGCCCGACGCCGGACGGCGAGACGATCGTCATCCCCGCGGACACGGGGCTCGTCCACGCGGTCACCCCGAAGGGGCGCAGTCGGTGGACGGCCCGGACGGGCGCGACGTCGCTCGGGATCCACGGAACGCCCACGATCGTCGACGGCGTGGCCTACATCGGCGGCTACGACGGTGACCTCTACGCGTTCGACGTGCGGACGGGCGAGCAGGTCTGGCGGACCTCCCGGATCGCCTTCGACGGCGCCATCGCCATCGGATCGAGTCCGGCCTACTGGGACGGCGTGTTGTACGTCGTCGTCGAGTACAACCACCCGCCGGCCGGCACGATGTGGGCCGTCGACGCGGAGACGGGCCAGCCGCTGTGGAGCGACGACCGGCTGTGGGGGATGCCCCACCCCTCGACGTCGATCGACCCCGAGTACGAGCGGATGATCACCGCCTCGAACGACGGGGTCTGTTACAGCTGGGAGTTCCCGTCCCTCGAGTTCGAGTGGTCCTTCGAGACCGACCACCACGTCAAGGGGACGATCCCCCAGTACGACGGGCGCGCGTTCGTCGGCTCCTGGGACGGCTTCTTCTACTGTCTCGACGTCGTCGACGGCACGGAGCTGTGGTCCTTCGAGACGGGCGAGATCATCATGTCGAATCCCGGCGTGGACCCGGAGACGGGGATCATCTACGTCGGAAGCGACGACCGCCACGTCCACGCGCTCGACATGGAGACCGGCGACCGGATCTGGTCGCGAAACGTCCACGGCAGCGTGATCGGGTCGCTCACCGTGACTTCCGACGCCGTGCTCGTGGGGTCCTACGACGGGAACCTCTACGCGCTCGAGAAGGACACCGGCGAGGTGCGCTGGACGGTCGCGAACAACGGCCACGTCACGAGCGCGGCCGTCCCCCACGACGGACGGATCTACTACGCCGAACGCGCCGTCCTCTCCGGGTACTGGAACGACGACGAAGAGACGAGGGTGGAGGTTCCGGGCCACGCGTACTGTCTCGTCCCCGATGAGTGATCGGGCACGCTTTCGAGAGAAAGCCCCGAAAGCGGTAAACCGACGCGTCGAGAACGCCGGGTATGGACCGATACATCGTCGACGAGGAGAACGACGAACTGCTCTCGCCGATCGTGGTGATCGCGACCGTCGTTCTCGTCGGCGTGTTCGCGATCGGGTTCCTCAACCAGGCGATCTCGCTCGTGCTCTAGGACGGTCTCGGAGGGATCGAACCGGACGGGTCTCCGGCCACACGACGACGGGCCCATGTTTCCGGCCTCACGACGAGACGGACCCATTTTTCAGACCACGCGACGAGACGAGATCATGGACGAACGCGTACGCGAGCACGCCGCGGTGCTGGTCGACTGGAGCGCGCGGATCGAGGCCGGAGACGACGTGGTCGTGAGCGTCGCCGAGGACGCACACGACCTCGGCGTCGCGGTCGCGAGGGAGCTCGGCGAGCGGGGCGCGAACGTCGTGACGCTCTACGGGTCCGGGGAGGTCGAACGCGCGATTCTGAAGGGGCGTGAGGACGCGAGTTCGGGCGACTTCGAGGCCGAGCCGCCCGAGTTCGACTCGGACCCGCCCCACGAGCTCGCGCTCCTCGAGGCGGCCGACGCGTACCTCCGGCTCGGCGGCGGCCGGAACACGGCCGCGACCGCGGACGTGTCCGACGGGATCCGGCAGGGGTACGCCAGGTCCCGACGCGGGATCCGGGAGGCCCGCATGGAGACGGACTGGGTCTCGACGGTCCACCCGACCCGGAGCCTCGCCCAGCAGGCCGGGATGGCCCACGAGGAGCACCGTGAGTTCGTCTACAATGCGGTCCTCCGCGACTGGGAATCGCTGGCCGAGGAGATGGCGATCCTGAAGGAGCTCCTCGACGACGGCGAGATGGTCCGAATCCGCACGGAACGCGACGGCGAGCCCGAGACGGACCTGACGCTGTCGATCGCCGGCCGGACCGCGGTCAACTCGGCGGCCTCCGTAGCCTACGACTCCCACAACCTCCCGTCCGGCGAGGTGTTCACGGCGCCCGCGGGCGTCGACGGCGAGATCCGCTTCGACGTTCCGATGACGATCGAGGGAACGCGGGTGCGCGACGTCCGGCTCACCCTGGCGGACGGCGAGGTCACGGACTTCGAGGCCGAGACGGGCGCCGAGGCGATCGCGTCCGTCCTGGAGACCGACGGCGGCGCGAGGCGGATCGGGGAACTCGGGATCGGGATGAACCGCGGGATCGACCGGGCCACGGACTCGATCCTGTTCGACGAGAAGATGGCCGGGACCGTCCACCTCGCGCTCGGTCGCGCCTACGACGCCTGCCTGCCGGCCGGCGAGTCGGGCAACGACTCCGCGGTCCACGTCGATCTGATCGCCGACGTCTCCGGCGACTCCACGCTCGAGATCGACGGCGAGGTCGTCCAGCGGAACGGCACCTTCCGGTGGGAGGACGGCTTCGAGGGGTGAGGTGGGATTCGAGAGGTGAGGTGGGATTCGAGGGGGAGTCGGACCCCGAGGACCGTCGATGATCGGGCGCGAAGATCGGCCGGCTTCGACGGGAATTTGTCTCCCCCGCTCCAATCCCGGCCGTGAACGCGGCCGTCACCGTCGGACCGGCGCTTCTCGAACTCGCCGCGATCGCCGCCCGCGCCGTGATCGCGGACCCCGGCTCGACCCTCCAGAGCGCCCCGGCCGTCGTCCCGGGCGCCGAGGCGTTCGCGGCGGAGGCGGCGTCGCTGCTTCGTGAGGTCCTCCCGCGGATCGTCCGGATCGCGGTCTTCATCGCGCTCGGGGTCTACGCCGCGAACCTCGCCGTGGAGTTCGGACTGATCGAGCACGTCGCGGGGGTCGCCGGCTATCTGACGCGGCCGGCGAACCTGCCGGACGAGGTCGGAACCGCGATCCTCACCACCGCGGCGTCGACGACGGCCGGCTACGCCACGCTCGCGGAGTACCGCGAGTCGGGGCTGCTCGACGACCGGGCGACGATCGTGGCCGTGATGATAAACACGTTCTTCGGGTTCCTCCAGCACGTCTTCACCTACTACGCGCCGGTGTTGATCCCGATCCTCGGGCTTCGAACGGGCGTGTTGTACGTCTCGATCCGGGCGGGGATCTCGCTCGCGATCACCGTCTGTGGGGTCCTCATCGGGGGGCTCGTCCTCTCCGCACGCAACGTCGACCGGTCGGCACTCGCCGCGATCGACGGGGTCTCGGAGGGAAGCGACGGCACCGGGAACGATGGCGGCGGAGGCGACGACGGTGGCGGTGATGGCGATGTCGACGCGGGGACGGACGCGGACCGCACCACCCGGGATCGGGCGGTCGCGGCCGCCGAGAGCTCCTACGGAACGCTTGCCCGGATCGTTCCCCGGCTCGCGATCGTCTACACGCTCGTGATCGCGCTGGTGAACAACGTGGACGTGGAGGCGCTGACCGGGGTCGCGGAGCCGCTGACGTCGGCGCTCGGGCTGCCCGGCGCATCGGTCGCGATCGTCGCCGTCTACTCGCTCGATACCACCGCCGGGGCGGTCGCGATCGCGCCGCTCATCGGGGAGACGTTCACGCCGCGGACCGCGGTCGCGACGATGTTGCTCGGCGGGATCGTCTCCTTTGCGGTCTCGACGTTCAAGCGGTCGATCCCCTTCCAGTTCGGCATCTGGGGCCCGGAGTTCGGAACGAAGGTGATCGCGGTCAACACGGCGATGAAGCTCGTGTTCATCTCGATCGCCGTCGGGGGATTGCTCCTCGCACCGTGATCCGGTCGGCTTTTGCACAGGCGGGCGAAACACGCGGGGCGTGGTCAGACGCCGCGTGTACACGAGCCTGTACGCGAGCCTGCTTTTCACCGTCCTCGGCGCGGTCGCCTGGGCGACGGGACAGCCGTTCGTCTTTCCGAGCCTCGGCCCCTCCGCGTTCCTGCTGGCCTTCGACAGGCGCGGGGGGCGTGATCGGGCCTACCGCGTCGTCGGCAGCCACCTGATCGGGGCGATCGCGGGGTTCGCGGCCTACCACCTGCTGGCGGAGGGCGTCGCCCTCACGGCCTCGCCGCCGCCGTTCTCGATCGACGGGCTCCGGCTTGCGGCCTCCGGCATGGCGTCCATCGCGGCGACGAGCTGGGCGATGATCGCCACCCGGACGAACCACGCGCCCGCGTGTGCGACGACGCTCATCGTCTCGCTCGGCCTCCTCTCGACGGCCCGTTCGGCAGCGACGATCGTCGTCGCGGTCTGCGTGCTCGTGGGCGCACACGAGACGGTGCTTCGGATCGCGAACCGGGTTCGAGGCGGGCTGACCGGCTGAGCGGCGACCCGAACGGTTGGATTCAAGTCGACCCCGTGGCAATCGGGGCGTATGAACCCAGGGGACCGCGTCCGAATCGAGCGCGCGGGCGTCACGAACGAGGGCGTGTTGATGCCCTCCACGACGCCGGATCGGCTCGTCTTGAAGCTCGAGGGAGGCTACAACGTCGGCGTCGACCGCGAGGAGGCGACCGTCGACGTCCTCGAGACGGACGTCCACGCGATCGACGACGGGGACGGCGCCGAGACCGGCGCCGTCTCGGAGATCGACTTCGGCGAGGACCTGCCCACGATCTCGCTCATCTCGACTGGCGGAACGATCGCCTCGACCGTCGACTACCGGACGGGTGCTGTCACCGCCCGGTTCGACGCCGAGGACGTGCTCCGGGCGGTCCCGGACCTCGCCGGACGGGCGAACTACCGCGGGCGGGTCGTGGCCAACATCCTCTCGGAGAACATGGATCCCTCGATCTGGCGCGAACTCGCCCGGGCGGTCCACGAGGAGATCGAGGCCGGCGCCGACGGCGTGGTGGTCATGCACGGGACGGACACGATGCAGTACTCCGCGGCCGCGCTCTCGTTCATGCTGGAGACGCCGGTTCCCGTCGTCCTCACCGGAAGCCAGCGGTCGGCCGACCGCCCCTCCTCCGACAACGTCATGAACGCGGTCTGTGCGGTCGAGGCGGCCAAATCCGACTGCGCGGAGGTGCTCGTCTGCATGCACGCCGACGAGTCCGACCGGGCGTGCGCGCTCCATCGCGGCACGCGCGTGCGCAAGAACCACACCTCCCGACGCGACGCCTTCGAGACGATCGGCGCGAAGCCGCTCGCCGAGATCGACTACGCGACCGCGAGCGAGGCGGGCGCCGACGGCGAGGCCGCGGAGGAAGCGATCACGTTCCGCCGCGAGCACACGAGCCGGGGGGCGACCGACCTCGACATCGACCCGGACCTCGACCCCGAGGTCGAGCTTCTCAAGTTCACGCCCGGGATGGATCCGGCCGCGCTCGAGTACCTCGAGGGAAAATCGGGGGTCGTCGTCGAGGGGACCGGGCTCGGACACGTGAACACCGACCTCATCCCGCGGATCGAGGAGCTGGTCGACGACGGAACGCTCGTCGTGATGACGAGCCAGTGTCTCGCCGGGCGGGTCTGCGATCGGGTCTACGACACCGGCCGGGACCTCCTCGATGCGGGCGTGATCGAGGGCGAGGACATGCTTCCGGGCACCGCGACGGTAAAGACCATGTGGGCGCTCGCGAACGCCGAGGATCCAGTCGAGACGATCCGGACGCCGATCGCCGGCGAGATCACGGACGAGTCGCGGCCCTGGAGATGACCCCTCTCGACGGGATCGCGCTCTTCGTCTCCCTCGCTACGGTCCGAGCCGGGGTCTACTACGCCGTCGTCTACGGCGTGGTCGTCGCCGCCGCGACGTGGATCTACCGGGACGCGTGCGATCGGGAGATCTCCTACCCGTGGGCGTGGGCCGCCGCGACGCTCTTTTTGACCATCGTCCCGGTGCTCGCGTACCTCTACGTGCGTCGAGGAACGGCGTCGAAGTGATCGAGGCGCCCACGGGCCGTTCGCGGGCGCGCCGACATCACTCCATCCCGTCGCGGGGCAACGCGATGACGGGGAGGTCGCTTCCGGTGACGAGTTTCGTTCGAACGCTGCCCGAGAGGAAATCGAGTATCCGTCCGCCGCCACGCGATCGGAAGGCGATCGCGGTCGCGTCGCGTTCGTCGGCCGCGGCGTTTATCGTCTCCGCGACGTCGGTTCCGTAGTGGATCCCGGTCTCGACCGGGACGTCGTCGGCGTTCGCGAGGCCTCGAACCGCCTCGAAGGCCGTCTCGGCGATCTCCTCGCGCTGTTCGACGCCCGCCTTGTCGATCCCGCCGCCGGCCTTCTCGATGACGTGGACGACGAGGATCGTCGTCTCCGAATCGAGGTACCCGGAGAGCGAATCGTAGGTGTCGACGGCGTCCGCCTCGTTGGCGATCGGGACGAGCACGCGGGAGAGCAGCTCGGTCATACCGGCGCTTCGATCCCCACCCGTATAGTCTTGATCGGACGATCGCCGGCGATCGGAGGGCCTCAAACCGCGGTGACCCACGCGCGGTAGTCCTCCTCCAGCTCGAAGACGCGCAGGAAGGCGGCCTCGATGAACCCCGCGATCCGGTTCGGGTCCGAGCGGGCGGTGATGACCGCGTTCGTCCCCTCGGCGTCCTCCGGGCTCTCGAGCTCGTCGATCCGGAACTCCGGGTACTCCCCGAGGAGGTCCTTGAGACGCTCGAGCTCCGCGTCCGTGACGTCGAGGACGACCTCCGTCCCGGCGAGCTGGATCCACGGCGCGACGTCGCCGCCGTCGGTCGTGTCGTCGTCGGGGTCGACGTCCACCGTCATCACCGGGCTCGAACGGCGCCTGTGTGCGGCCACCGCGTCCGCGAACAGCCGTCGCCGCTCGGTCTCCGTCGCGGCGTCGAAGCGGGTCATGGGACCCAGTTGTCGTCCATCGCCAATAAGCCGGCGGGTGGCCGCGGAGGGTCGACGGAGCGACCCACCGACCGAGGAAGGCCCCGTCCGGGTTGGAGCGACCCGCAGACCTTTCTACCGTGCCCCCGAGGAGCGGACATGGACCGACGGGAGCTCGCGAGCCGGATCGACCACACCGTGTTGGGCCCGGAGACGACCTGGAGCGACGTCTCGTCCGTGCTCGATGCCGCCGAGGAGTACGGCATGAACGCGTGTATCCCCCCGTGTTATCTGGAGGGTGCGACGGCGACGAGTCCGGTCACGATCGCGACCGTGATCGGGTTTCCCCACGGGCAGTCGTCGGCGGCCTCGAAACACGACGAGGCGGAGAACGCCTGGAACGACGGCGCCGACGAGCTCGACGTCGTGATCAACGTCGGCCGGCTGCAGGCCGGCGAGACGGACACGGTGACTGCGGAGCTCGCGGACGTCGTCGCGGCCGTACCGATCCCGGTGAAGGTCATCCTCGAGACGGCGCTCCTCTCGGAGGCCGAGATCCACCGCGCCTGTGAGGCGGCGGTCGCCGCCGACGCCGACATGGTGAAGACCTCGACGGGGTTCGCCGACGGCGGCGCGACGGTGGCCGACGTGGAGCTGATGAGCGAGTACCTTCCGGTGAAGGCCTCGGGCGGGATCGGAAGCTACGAGGAGGCGATGGCGATGTTCGAGGCGGGCGCGGAGCGCATCGGCGCCTCCAGCGGGGTGGAGATCGTTCGGGGACACCCGGACGGATAGCGAACGTCGAGCGGCGGGGCGAGCGGGGTTGGGCCAAGCGTGGAACGTCGAGCGGCGGGTGAGGACCGAACCGACGATCACCCGAAGACGATCGGCGTCGAGCCGGCGGCGGTGACGACGATGACCGGACAGACCGCGTCCGATCGGACGGTTCCGGTCGTCGATCCGAGGACGAACCGCTCGACTCGACCGCTCGTCGGGGCACCGAGGACGACGGCGTCGTAGTAGGAGGACTGTTCGACGATGGCGCTCGCCGGCGAGTCGCCCTCGAACAGCCAGGTGTCGATCCGGTCGCACTCGCCGACGCGGTCCTTCGCGGCCGACAACAGCCCCTCGCCGGCCGTGATCGCGTCGTCGGGTCCGTCCGAGTCGTCCGAGTCGTTCGCCGCGTCCCGGTGACGCGGCGAACTCGCGTCCTCGACTTCGGTGGAAACGGCTCCGCCACCGCTGCCCCCGTCGGGGACGACGTGGAACAGCTCGAGCCACGCACCGCTTTCGCGTGCGAGCGCGCTCGCGAGATCGACGGTGGCCCCGGAGTGCGGGCCGTCCCCGATCGCGACGAGGATCGAGGAGAGACCGTCCGGCGTCCCCGAACCGGACGGAAGCGTCGTTTCGACCGATTCGACGGTCGAAACGTCGTCGACGATCCCCGTCGCGTCCGCGACGTCGAGGAGGGTCGCAAGGTCGACATCGTCGGAGGACGCCTCGCTCGAACCGGGCCCACCGTCGACGCCGTCGTCCGCGTTCATACCACCCTCTACCGCGGTATCGGATAAAAAGGACGGGGTACGGAGGGTCCGGTTATCGATCCTCGGGGGGGCCCTCCGTAGATCCGGCGGAGGGGCCCTCCGCAGAACCGTCGGAGGAGTCCTCTGCGGGCTCCTCGAAGGAGCCGTTCGTCGACTCGTCGTCGGAGTCGAGCGAGGCGGCCGTGCTCGAAACCTCGCGTTCGCGGGCGCCGGCCCCGAACAGCCGCTCGCGGAGCCCGCGTTCGTGTTTCTTCTCGGCGAGGAGGACCGAACAGTCGACCTCGTAGAGGACGTCCAACACGAGGGACCCGCGGACGAGCCGCGAGAGGAGGCCGCGCTCGGTGGCGCCGATCACGAGCATCGTGGCGTCGGCCGCGGCCTCGGCGATGCGTTCCTGGACGTCGCCGGTCTCGACGCGGATCGCCGCGTCCTCGAGGTCGTGCTCGGTTGCCCACTCGCGGAGGAACCGCTCGCCGGCGTCGCGATCGTCGGCGACGTGGAACAGCGTGATCTCGGAGTCGAACTCCGCGCGCAGCATGCGCGCGACCGCGGCGGAGAGATCGGAGTCGGGGCCGCCGGCGGTGGGAACGAGGACGCGGGAGGTGTCGAACCCGCGGTCCTTGAACACGAGGAAGTCGCTCGGCAGCGAGTGGGCCAGCTCGTCGACCGCGGACTCGGCCCGGCCGGGCGATCCGTGGGAGTCCTCGCCCCACCCCATCACCGTGAGGTCGGCCCCGTAGGTCCTCGCGGCGTCGAAGATCTCCTCGAAGGTCCGGTGTGAGAGGATGACGTGGGTCTCGACGTCGACGTCGAAGGTCTCGACGTCGTCCTTGGCGCGATCGAGGAGGTCGTAGGCCGCGTCGTGGGCGCCGCGATCGCGGGCGGCCGCGAGGGAGGTCTGGTCGGGCACGTTCGCGATGTTCACGGCGACGACGGTCCCGTCGTGCTGTTTGGCGATCGCGGCGGCCAGCGAGATGAGGTGTGCCTCGGTGTTCGGGTTCGCGAGGGGGACCATCACCCGATAGGTCCCGCCGTCGGGCTGGACGGACGTGGCGGCGGAGACGGCGGCGTCGGGCAGCTCGTCGGAGCGGTCGAGGATCCACTCCGCGAGAACGCCGGAATCCTCGACGCGCGAGCGCGCGTATCCGAAGTACCAGACGATCGCGAACGCCACGAGGACGGCCGAGAGCGCGATGACCAGCGGCTCGATGTAGGCGATGAGCGCGAAGGAGGTGACGGCGCCGACGATGGGGACGACGGGATAGAGGGGTACCTCGAAGTCCGGGTCGTAGTCGGCGGGTTCGGCCTCGCGCATCACGATCAACGCGAGGTTCAACAGGCCGTAGACGATGAGGTGCAACACGGAGCCCGCGGTGGCGAGCACCTCGAGGTTGCCGAAGACGAGAAAGACCACGATGAGCACGCCCGTGACGGCGATGGAGCGGTAGGGCGTCCCGAACCGACCGTGGATCTCGTTGAGCTGCGGGGTGACGATCTTCTCCCGGCCCATCGCGAAGTTGATCCGCGAGGAGGAGAGGATCGACGCGTTCGCCGAGGAGGCGGTCGCGAGCAGCCCGCCGAAGAGCAGGAGCCCCCATCCGACGATTCCGAGCCCGGCGCCGAAGATCGAGTACCGACCGAAGAGCAACTGTGCGGCCTCGACGACGGCGGTGTCGTTGTTCGCGACCATCTCGTTGGGGACCGCCGCGAGCAACACGACGAGGAACAGCGCGTAGATGGTGGTGACGATCACCACGGAGCCGATGACGGCCCGCGGGAGGTTGCGTCCCGGATCCTTGATCTCCTCGGCGACAGAGGTGATCTGGACGAACCCGAGGTAGGAGACGAAGACGATCGCCGTGACGGGAAGCACCTCGCCCGCGGTGCCCGGCGGCGCGATCGGCCGAAGCGTTTCGAGGTCGGCGTTGAACAGCCCGACGACCGTGAACAGCCCGAGAATGGCCAACAGCGTGATGACGATCACGTTCTGGAGGCCGCCGGTCTCCTTGGCACCGACGTAGTTGACCGCGATGAACAGGAACGCGCCGACGAGGCCGATCGTCTGAGCCGCGGAAAGCGAGACCGGGCCGAGCGCGAGCGCGGGCGCGCCGACGAGCGCGTTGACGTACTCGCCGAACCCGTACATGTAGAACGCGGAGGCGAACGCCAGCCCCAGCCAGTTGGCCCAGCCGCTTATCGATCCGAACAGGGGACCGAGCGCGCGGTTGATGTAGAAATAGGCGCCGCCGGACCGCGGCATGGCGGTCCCGAGCTCGGAGGCAGAAAGCGCCGTGAACAGCGCGATCACGCCGCCGATGACGAACGTCGCGGCGGAGAGGGGACCGGCGCGGGCGACGGCGGTGCCGGGGAGGACGAAGATCCCGGCGCCGATCATCGTCCCGATCCCGATCGTCAACGCCGCCAGCAGTCCGAGGTCCTTGGCGAGTTCCTCGTCGCCGCTCACGTCGTCGCCCCCCCGAATCGGGAGCGACGGGAGGCCCCCGGGAACGGACGAGTCGAACGCCGGGCGTCGAAGCACGGAGCGGGGTCCGTGCCGCTACACCGGTTTCGCAACGGTCGCTCGATCATGTCCTCCCGTTCGCCGTCGAACCGCTTAGTTCGTTCCCTCTGTCGTCGAGATTCAGCGACGTCGAGATGAATATCAAAAGTATAGTTAAAAACGATACATAACGATATACAGATAAAAATAATGCCAGCCAGTTCACCGACGGTGAAGATCGGAAACATCGCTTAATTCAACCGAATAACCCATGTAAACGACATTTATCGAATCGATAGTGTATGAAACGGTCCGGGATGGATCGATGTAGTATTTATATTCTATATTTTTATCTAAGTGATAATTATTCCGAGAAACGCGCACGTCAAATGACACGCGAAAACACCCCACACGGTCATCGGAGCGGTATCGATACCCGGGATCGCACATCTTTTTGCGCGGACCGATCGAAGGCCGATTCATGAACGGGAAACAGGCGGTCGTAGAGAGGCTCGAGGAGAGCGGCGTCGTCGCGGTGTTGCGCGGCGTTCCGGCCGACCGGGTCGGGGAGATCGCCGAGGCGATGTACGACGGCGGCGTGACCGCCCTCGAGGTCACCGCGGACGCCGACCGCTACGCGGAGATGATCGGGACCATCGACGAGCGTCTCGGCGACACCGACGCGGTCGTCGGGGCCGGGACGGTGCTGGACGCGCCGACCGCACGGAAGGCGATCGACGCCGGCGCCGAGTTCGTCCTGGCGCCCGACTTCGACGAGTCGGTCGTGGAGGCCTGCAACGAGGAGGACGTCGTCGCCGTCCCCGGCGTGATGACCCCGACCGAGGCGGTCGAGGCGATGGACGCCGGCGCGGACGTCCTCAAGCTGTTTCCGGCCTCCACGGTCGGACCGGACCACATCGGCGCCCTCCACGGTCCGCTGGGCGACGTCCCGATCATGCCGACCGGCGGCGTCTCGGCCGACAACGTCGCGGACTACTTCGAGGCGGGCGCGATGGCGGTCGGCGCGGGCTCGGCGCTCGTCGACTACGAGGCGATCGAGGCGGACGACATGGACGGCGTGCGCGAGAGCGCCCGCGAGTTCGTCGACGCGGTGGAGGCGGCTCGCTCCGCTTGAACGGTGCAGTGAGACACCACCGGTCTCGACGATCGCCGGATCGCTTCGATCCGAATCATCGTCCCATATAATAAAACGACCTGGTCACGGAGACGAACTGATGCGTCCCGAGCCGGATGGCGTGACGCGCATATGCGTGTAACGTTCGCACGGATCGGCGGATCGGTAAAGCCGGCCACACGCACGGTGGAGACGATGGACAGTGCTGAAGGGAAACCCGACGTGGTCGTCTCCCAATACCGAACTGATCGGACCGCGTGGAAGTCCTCGCTCTGGTCGGGCTGATCGGTGTTTTTCGTCGCCTCGATCCGCTCGCGCGAGAGTACGCCGGTCGGAATTCCGGGATCGATCGACGAACTCGTCAAATGATCGTTTTACATCGTGGGACGGGATCGTGCGTCGAGGGCGATCAGCGTCGGCCTCGAGCAGGAGTCGAAACGGACGGCCGAAGCTCAATCGCGTCGAACCGTGTGTTCGAGCGTTCGGATCCCCTCGATGTCGACCTCGACACGGTCGCCGTCGGAGAGCGGAGCGACGCCCTCGGGCGTTCCGGTCGAGACGACGTCGCCCGCCTCGAGGGTCATGTAGCTCGTGATCTCCGCGATCAGTTCGGGAACGGTGAAGATGAACCGCGAGAGCGTGGAGTCCTGTCTGGTCTCGCCGTTGACCCGGAGGCTGATCCGGGCGTCCTCGGGAACCTCCTCCGGCGTCGCGAGGACGGGCCCGATCGGACAGGAGTTGTCGAACGCCTTCCCGCGGACCCAGTTCCGTTCGATCCGCTGGTCGTCGCGGTTCGAGACGTCGTCGAGGCAGGTGAAGCCGGCGACGTACTCCATGGCCTCCTCCTCGGGTACGTTTCGACACTGCTCGCCGATCACGACGGCGAGTTCGGCCTCGTGTTCGACCCGCTCCTTGCCGGCCGGCAGCGGAACGGTGTCGCCGTGGGCCGACAGGGCGTTCGGCGGCTTGAGGAACAACAGCGGTCGGTCGGGGATCTCCGAGTTCGTCTCGGCCGCGTGCTTCGCGTAGTTCCGACCGACACAGACGACCTTCGTCGGCTCACACGGCGGCAGGATCTCGACCGATTCGGGAGCATAGGTCCGGCCGTCGAAGACGATCCCCTCGTCGGTCCACTCGCCGGTTCGAACGCTTCCCGCCGGGTCGCAAAATCGCACTCGATGCATACCCATAGGGTCGATCGTGTGGAATAAAGCGTTTCGAAACGCACACGGGTTCGACACGCGCCGTCGCCGGCACCGACGCGGACGGGAACGTATTTGCGATCCCGGATCGATCGATCGCGCATGTCCGAGACGAACGACGATCGGGAGGAGTCCGGTGGCGAGCGTGAGGAGTTCGAGTACGCCCCGGTGAGCGTTTCCGGAAAGACGGCCGTGGTCGTCGGCGGAACGAGCGGGATCGGGCGGGCGATCGCGCTCGCGTTCGCCGAGGAGGGCGCGAACGTGGTCGCAACGAGCCGGACGGACTCGAAGGTGGCGTCCACGGCCGAGGAGATCCGCGATCGCGGGGCCGAGGCCCTGGAGGCGACCTGCGACGTGACCGACCGGGACTCGCTGGAGGCGCTCACCGAACGAACCGTAGAGCGTTTCGGTGGCGTCGACGTCCTCGTGAACTCGCCGAGCGCGATCGCCAGGTCCTCCGTCCGCGACGTGACGGACGAGGAGTTCGAACACGTCCTGGACGTCCAGCTTGTCGGGGTCCACCGGACGGTGCAGACGTTCGCGAACGCGACGGATCTGGAGTCCGTGATCTCGATCGCGTCGATCTCCTCCGAGCAGGGGATGTCCGACCTGGCGGCCTACGCCTCCGCGAAGGGGGGGATCGACGGGTACACGCGCGCAGCGGCGAAGGACCTGGGACCGGAGATCCGCGTCAACGCGATCCGGCCGGGATTCATCGCGACCGAGCAGACGGCCGACGCCTACGCGGAGGGGTCGTACCGATACGAACGCGTCACGGAGCGCGCGTCCGCCGGCCGAATGGGTCGCCCGGAGGACGTCGCCGGCGCGGCGGTCTACCTCGCGAGCGACGCCGCGGCCTACGTGACCGGCGAGATCGTGGTCGTCGACGGCGGGTTCTCCGCGAGTTCGTTCTGAAGAGACGGTTCCGATCGGACGAAACGGGAGGAAAGATTCGGGCCGAACCCGCTACATCGAGGGGCCGACGCGGGTGATGGCGAACTGCGTGATGCCGTGGGCCTCCGCGCGACACTCGTCGCCGTTGGCGACCTCGAGAAGCCGATCGACCACGTCGTCGGCGTCGGTCTCCGTCGCGAGCACGTCGATGTCCTCGGAGAGCGCCTCGCCGGTGTCGGCGTCGCCCGTGACCTTGAGGACGGGAACGATCGGGTGGCCGGCGACGACCCCGTCACCCGTGATGTGAACGACGAGGTTCGCGCCCGCGGCCGCGAGACCGGTCGTCGCCTCGGCGAACCGGGAGGGCGCGTCCACGACGGCGACTCCCTCGTCGATGCCGACCTGATCCCCGTACTCGACGACCTCGGAGACGGGGTGGCTACCCCACGATCCCGTCGCGTCCTCGAAGGACATCCCGCGTGCGGCGCGGCCGACCCGAGTCGCCCGATCCGGGTTCTGGCCGTGCCGTTCGATCAGTGCCGACATCGACTCCTCGACGTCGTCGCCATCGGTCGCGGCGCGTGCCGCGTCCGGGTGGGCGGCGATCCGCTCGTTCCCGGAGACGACGACGCGACCGCCGGCGTCGACGACGCGATCGACGACCTCGCGGACGAGCGGATCGGCCTCGGAGACCGTCGACTCGTCGAGGTCGCTCGAGACGACCCCGACGGTGAGGTCCTCGAGGGAGGACGGCGACCGGTCTGCCACGTGGTCGTCGACGAGCTCCGCCGCGGCGGCCGCGCCGCGTTCGATGCACTCGTCGACGCCGCCGGCGCCCTGAATCGACAGCTCGCGGACGGGAACGTCCATCTCCTCGAGCGCCTCCGCGACCTCGTCGCTCTGGACGACCTCGCAGCCGAGCCCGACGACGACCGTGCCGGCCACGTTCGGGTTGCGCGCGAGCGCGAGGAACGTGCGCCGGGTCTGATCGGCGTCGGCGCCGATCTGGGCGCAACCGTGGTCGTGTGGCGCCGCGATCGCGTTCGGAACGCGTTCCGCGATCCGTTCGGCGACGACGTGCGAACAGATGACGGAAGGCAACACGAGGACGGAATCGCGGACCCCGACCGTGCCGTCCCCACGGCGAACGCCCTCGAAGGTCCCGGCTGGAGCGTCGGCGCCGCTCATGCGGATCCCTCCTCGGCCGCGGCCTGGTCACCGCGTCCGCGGGTGCTGTCGCAGTTGTGGGTGTGGACCCACTCGCCGGCCTCGATCGGCGCGCTGGCGGTGCCTATCACTTCGTCGTACTTTCGGATCGCGTCCCCGGCGTCGTGGGGTTCCAACGCGACCTTGTGGCCGAACGGGACGTCCTCGGAGACGACGATCCGGCGGTCGTCGAAGACGACCTCGGTGCCCGCCTCGAGGTCCTCGACTGCGGTGGAGACCGAGTCGTCCTCGGCCATCATCAAAAGCAGGTCGTCGAGAACGCGTCCCTTCATGCGCTCACCTCCGAGGTCAGCTCACGCGGCTGGATCTCGTTGATCGCGAACTCCTCGAGTCGGCGGTTCTCCGCCTCGGTCAGGCGGCCGTCCGCGACCTCGAGTAAGGTCTCGTAGACGCGCCCGCCGACGGCGTCGATGGAGTCGCCGTCGAAGACGGTGCTCGCGTTCACGTCCATGTTGTTCGACATCCGGTCCCAGGTCTTCGGGTTCCCGGTCACCTTGATCACGGGGGCGATGGGGTTGCCCGTGGTGCTGCCGCGTCCGGTCGTGAAGGCGATCACCTGCGCGCCGCCGGCGACCTTTCCGACCACGCTCTCGACGTCGTAGCCCGGCGTGTCCATGAGGACGAGCCCGCCGCCGACGGGCAGGTCCTCGCCGTAGTCGACGATGCCGCGGACCGGCGAGGTGCCGCCCTTGGAGATCGCGCCGAGGCTCTTCTCCTCGATCGTGGTCAGCCCGCCCTCCTGGTTGCCGGGGGAGGGCTGTGCCCCGCGGATGTCGACGCCCATGTTCTCGGCCAGGGCCTCCCTGGCGTCGACGCGCTCGAGGAGCCGCTCGCGGGTCTCCTCGTCGACGCAGCGCTCGGCGAGGATGTGTTCCGCGCCGATGAACTCCGGCGTCTCGCTGAAGCAGGCCGTCCCGCCCGCCTCGACGAGCCGGTCACAGCCCGCGCCGACGCCGGGGTTGGCCGCGATCCCGCTCGTGGCGTCGCTGCCGCCACACTCCACGCCGAAGACCAGCTCGGAGGCGTCCGCCTCCTCGCGCCGGTCGGATTCGGCCTCCCCGTTGAGCCGATCGAGGGCCTCGACGCCCGCGGAGACCGCGCCCGCGGTGCCGCCGACCTCCCGGATCGAGAGGGTTTCGACGGGCGTGCCGTTGGCGGCGATGCCGTCCGCGAGCGTCCCGGCGTCGATGTCCTCGGTCCCGAGTTCGACGACGAGCGCGCCGCCGGCGTTCGGGTTCTGGCCGATGCCCTCGAGGACCCGTTCAGTCTGTTCGCGCGCGGCTTTCGGCTGGCTCGTTCCGAGCTGGTGGGGCGTCGCTCGCGCCCACGCCCCCGCCTCCTCCGCGACCGCGGAGGCGACGGCGGAGGCCGCGACGGACGTCGGGATCACGGCGACGTGATTCCGCACCCCGATCCGTCCGCCAGGTCGTCGGTAGCCGGTGAAGGTTTCTACCATGTGCGGGTATCTGGCAAACGACGGCCATAACCCTTTCGTTGGGGCCGAACGCGGGTCGCCCGGAATACCGCCCGTTTCGGAGGAATCTCGAGGGAGGAGTAACCGATGAAACCGACGGAGAACCGTCCGGCGGCGGTACGTTTATGCTGACGCTTGCGGGTGATCGAGACGCAATGGACGCAGACACGCTCGATGACGCGGCGGCGTTCGTCACGGGAGCGACCTCCGGAATCGGCAGGGCGACCGCGCTCGCGCTCGCAGCGGAGGGCGCGAACGTCGCCCTCGCGGCCCGCAGGGTGGAACGGCTCGAGGAGATCGCGGCCGAGATCGAGTCGGAACACGACGTCGAGGCGCTCGTCGTGCCGACCGACGTCCGGGAGCCGGACCAGGTCGAGGCGTCGATCGAGGAGACGGTCGGGGCGTTCGGCGCCCTCGACGTCGTCGTCGCCAACGCCGGGCTCGGGGTCGGCAAGGACGTCGAGTCGCTGACCGAGGAGGAGTATCTCCTCATGACCCAGGTGAACGTCAACGGGATGTTCTACACCGCCCAGCGGTCCCTGCCGCACCTCCGGGAGTCCTCCGGGAACATCGTCTTCCTCGGGAGCTTCTCCGGGCAGTACCCGCGGCCGTTCAACCCGGTCTATGCCGCCACGAAGTGGTGGACCCGCGGCTTCGCGTTGAGCCTGGAGGGCGCGGTGGGCGACGACGACATCGGCGTAACGGTGGTCAACTCGACCGAGGTGCGCACGGAGTTCGGTTCCGAGAGCGACGACCCGCTGAAGGACCGGTTCGAGCCGGGCGAGGTGACGGAACCCGAGGAGATCGCGGAGGCGATCGTCTTCGCGGCCAAACAGCGGCCGCCGAACACCGTGAGCGAACTCGACCTCTACCGCCGGGACAAGTTCGCGCACTTTTGAGACGACGGCGGCGCGTTCGGGGCGGAACCGGCCGGAATCAAAAGTATATGTACCCCCGCCCTCGAAACGCCGGGCATGGAAACCGATACGCGGCTCCAGAACGCGGCGGAAGCATCGAGGCCGTTGGTCGGCACGTGGGCGACGTTCCCGTCGCCGGCCGTCGGCGAGCTGCTCGGCGAGGTCGGCTACGACTTCGTCAGCGTCGACGCCGAACACTCCCCGACCTCCTACGAGACGATGGAGAACATCCTTCGGGGGATCGACTGCGCCTCCGGCGACTCGGAGGCGCTCGTTCGAGTGCCCGACGGCGACCCGACGACGCTGAAGAAGACGCTCGACCTCGGCCCGGACGCGGTGCTCGTCCCGATGGTCGAGACGGCGGAGGAGGCCGAGGCGATCGTCGAGGCGAGCCGCTATCCGCCCGAGGGGCGACGCGGACTGGGGATCAGCCGCGCGTCCTACGGCCGCGACCTCGGCGAGCACGTCGAGACGGTGGAGCGATCGCTCGTCAGACACGTCCAGCTGGAGTCGGAGCCGGCGATCGAGAACGCCGCCGAGATCGCGGCCGTCGACGGCATCGACGGGGTGTTCATCGGTCCCGTCGACCTGTCGATGTCGATGGACCTCTTCGGCGAGTGGGAAAACGAGGAGTTCCAGGCGGCGATCGACGAGGTCGTCTCGGTCGCCCACGACGCCGGCGTCGCGGTCGGAACCCTCGCAACGACGGCCGAGGAACGTGAGGCGCGCCTCGAGTGGGGCGTCGACTACATCATCGCCGGCGTGGACGCGGTCCACCTCGCGGAGAGCGCGGCCGCGGCGCTCGAACACACCCACGAAGCGATCGACGACGCCGAGTGAACGACGAAGCGATCGACGGCGTCTTTGATACATTTATTAAACCGGATCGAGAATCCCCTCGTGTGAGCCCAGAGATCACACGCATCGAGAGCACGGAATTCAGCTATCCCCTCGAGAACGTCGGGATGGACGAGTCCGGGTTCAACATCGTCTACGAGCCCGGATCGACGCTCGAACGCAAGCTGTTCGCGATCGAGGTCCACACGGACGAGGGGATCACGGGCGAGTACGTGGGCGGGAACTCGCCCGGCGCGGCCCAGATCAACATGTTCGCGGACTACCTGATCGGGAAGAACCCGCTCAAGCGCGAGCGCCACTGGTCGGAGATCAAGCGCGCGCTGCGGAAGTACGACCGGATGGGAATCGGTCCGATCGACATCGCGCTTTGGGACTTCGCCGGCAAGTACTACGATGCGCCCATCCACGAGCTGCTCGGCACCTACCGCGAGCGCCTCCCCGCCTACGCCTCCACCTATCACGGCGACGAGAACGGCGGGCTCGACTCGCCCGAGGCGTTCGCCGACTTCGCCGAGGACTGCCTCGAGATGGGCTATCCCGGCTTCAAGATCCACGGCTGGGGCGGCAGCGACGCCTCCCGCGACCTCGATCGGGAGATCGAGACGGTGCACGCGGTGGGCGAGCGCGTCGGCGACGAGATGGACCTCATGCTCGATCCCGCCTGCGAGTACGAGACGTGGGGCGACGCGCTGCAGGTCGGGAAGGCGTGCGACGAACAGGACTTCTACTGGTACGAGGACCCCTACCGCGACGGCGGCATCACCCAGCACGGCCACGGGAAGCTGATGGAGAAGATCGACACGCCGATCCTCCAGACGGAGCACGTCCGCGGGCTCGAACCGCACGTGGACTTCATCGCGAACGGCGCGACCGACTTCGTCCGCGCGGATCCCGAGTACGACGCAGGGATCACGGGCGCGATGAAGATCGCTAACGCCGCGGAGGGCTTCGGGCTCGACGTCGAGTATCACGCGCCCGGCCCCGCACAGCGCCACTGCCTCGCCGCCACCCGCAACGCCAACTACTACGAACTCGCCCTCGTCCATCCGGGCGCCCAGAACCCGGCACCGCCGGTCTACAAGGGCGACTACTCGGACCTCATCGACACGATCGACGAGGACGGGACGGTGCCCGTGCCGGACGGTCCCGGCCTCGGCGTCGAGTACGACTGGGAGTTCATCCAGGACAACGCCACCGGCAGCGTCCACGTCTACGAATGAGCGAACCCTACCGCGCCGGGATCATCGGAACCGGCGGAATCGCCGGGATGGGCATCCTCGGGATGCACGACGAGGAGGCGATCGGCAGGGAGAAGATCGACGCGAGCCACGCCGGCGGCTACGACCAGACCGACGACATCGAGCTGGTCGCGGTCGCGGACGTCGACGAGGAGAAGCTCGAGACGTTCGGCGAGGCCTGGGAGATCCCCGAGTCGGGCCGCTACGTGGGCCACGACGCGATGCTCGAGGCCGAGGACCTCGACGTCGTCTCCGTGTGTACGCCGTCGTTCCTCCATCACGACCACGTCGTCGACGCCGCCGGGTCGGCCGCGGATCCGGACGTGATCTGGTGTGAAAAACCGATCGCCTCCTCGGTGACCGACGCGGAACGGATGGTCGACGTCTGTTCGGAGACCGACACGGAGCTCGTGATCAACCACTCGTTCCGGTTCACCGACAAGCTGCGGACGCTTCGCGATCACGTCCAGGGGGGCGAGCTGCTCGGCGACGTCAAGTCGGTGAGCACCCAGTTCCGCATGGAGCTGTTGCGGAACTCGACGCACCTGCTCGACACGCTCGTCTACCTGCTGGACGCCCGCGCCGAGCGGGTGAGCGGGTACATCACGGGCGAGAACGAGGCGGTCGACTCGCTTTCGGCCGACCGCGACGTCGACGACGCCGGCGGCGGCGGGTTCGTCGTGATGGACGACGGGACCTTCACCACGATCGACTGTACGATCCCCCGCGAGGAGTCCTCGATGACGCTCAACGTCATCGGCTCGGAGGGGAAACTGTACATGAACAACGACGACGGCGAGTGGCGCTACTGGTCGCTGGAGGACGGCGAGCACGTAGAACGGGAGATCCCCGACATCGACGGCTCCTGGACGTGGGAGGACGACTACAAGCGGTCGTTCGCGAACGCGGCCGACCACCTCCAGGACCTGCTCGACGGGAACGCGGAAAACCAGTCGACCGGTGAGGAGGCGACCCGCTCGCTCGAGATCATCGTCGGGTTCTACGTCTCACACTACACCGGCGGACAGGTCTCCGTTCCGCTCGACCGCCCGCTTCGCGACGTGGAGATCACCTCCTGGTGAGCGGTCTCCGGGTGGGCGTCTCCCCGGCGTGAACGACCGACCGCAGTTTTTATACCGTTCACCCGCAACCGTTCGAGACGACAACCGATCGCGACGTCGATCGGGAGACCCATCATGCAGTATTACCGACTGGACGATACGGCGGACGGACTGGTAGCGAGCACCGACGACGGCGTCTTCGATCTCGGCACGGCGGAGACGCCGATCGGGTCGTTCCGCGCGCTGGCGGCGGCGGCCGCGCGAAGCGGCTCGACGATCGACGCGATCGCCGAGGCGGCGATCGAGACGTCCGACGAGCTGCCGGCGGGCGCGCTCTCGGCGGCCACGCTCCCCGCGCGCGCCGACGAGGTGTGGGCGGCGGGCGTGACCTACGAGATCAGCGAGCAGGCCCGCGAGGAGGAGAGTTCCGAGCCGGACATCTACGACCACGTCTACGACGCCGAGCGCCCGGAGATCTTCTTCAAGGCCACGCCCAACCGGACCGTCGGCCACGGCGAGTCGGTCGGGATCCGCGAGGACTCGACGTGGGACGTCCCGGAGCCGGAGCTGGGGGTCGTCCTCTACCGCGGCGAGCCGGTCGGGTACACGATCGGAAACGACATGAGCAGCCGGTCGATCGAGGGAGAGAACCCGCTTTACCTCCCGCAGGCGAAGGTCTACGACCGCTGCTGTTCGATCGGCCCGTCGGTCGCCTCCGCCGATTCCATCGGGGACCCCCACGACCTCGAGATGCGGATGTCGATCGAACGGGACGGCGGAACACGGTTCGAGGGGTCGACCTCGACGGACCAGATGAAACGGAGCTGCGAGGAGTTGACGTCGTACCTCACCCGCCACAACGCCGTCCCGGAACTGGCCGTGCTCCTCACCGGGACCTCGCTGGTTCCCGAGGACGACTTCACGCTTCAGGAGGGCGATACGATCGCCATCGAGATCGACGGGATCGGTCGGCTCGAAAACGACGTCATCGTCGTCTAACGGCGATCGTGTGCTCACTCGACGGGCGCCCACGGGCGTCGGATAGCGACGTCCCCGGACATGGACGCGATCCCGGGCGTGGACGCGGTTCCGGCGACGCCCTCGGACATGGACGCGGTTCCGGCGACGGACGAGGCCGCGGATCGCCGCGCCGATCGACGCCGCCGTGATACGGAACCGACGATACCGCGATACCGTCCTCGCGCTGTGTACGCTCGCCTTCTTCGTCACGATGGTCGGCCGGCTGGCGATCAGCCCGGTCGTCCCGACGGTGACGGCGGAGTTCGGCGTCTCGAACGCGGTCATCGGCACGGCGCTTTCGGGGATGTGGCTCGCCTACGCGCTCACGCAGTTCCCGAGCGGGATCCTCGCCGACCGATACGGCGAGCGGCTCGTGATCCTCGTCTCGGTCGGCGGGACCGGCCTCGTCAGCCTGGGGCTCGCCTTCTCGCCGCACTTCGCCGTCTTCCTCGTCGGCACCGTCCTGCTCGGCGGCGCGGCCGGGCTCCACTACAGCGTCGCGACGACGTTCCTCACGCGGATATACGACGACGTCGGGACCGCCGTGGGGATCCACAACGGCGGCGCGCCGGTGGCGGGACTCCTCACGCCCGTCGCCGTCGCGTGGGTCGCCGCGAGGTACGGTTGGCGACCGGCGATCGCCGTCGGGGCGTTCATCGCCGTTCCGACGTTCGTCCTCTTCGCGCGGTACGTCCGGCCGACCGAACCGCGCAAGCCCGACCGGTCCATGCGCGAACAGATCGATCCGGGTGCCCTCCTGGACATCGTGACACGGCCGTCGATCGTCTTCTCGAGCGCGATCGCGATCCTGGCCGACTTCACCTGGCAGGCGCTCGCGTCGTTCCTCCCGACGTTCCTCATCGAACACCACGGCCACTCGACGGCGCTCGCGAGCACGTTCTTCGCCGCCTACTTCGTCGTGCAGGGAGTCCTCCAGATCGGCGTCGGGGCGCTCTCTGACCGCTACGGACGGGACCTCGCGACCGGCGTCTGTCTGCTCTCCGGGATCGGCGGCATCGGCGTGTTAGTGGGCGGGTCAGGCCTGCTCGCGGTGAGCGCCGGGATCCTCCTGCTCGGGTTGAGCATGGGGTGGGGTGCGGCCGTGATCCCCAGGGTGATGGATCACCTCACCGCCGAGGAGCGCGGGACCGCCTTCGGCTTCGTCAGAACGGCGTACATGATCGTCGCCTCCACGGGATCGATCGTGGTCGGGCTCTTCGCCGACCGGTTCGGGTGGGGGACGTCGTTCCTGCTGCTCGGCGGCCTGATGGCGCTCGGGGTGGCGTTGCTCGTCGGAAATCGGGTTCTCGGAGCCGACCTTTGAGGCCGTCCCGCGGAGGCCGTTCGAACGGATCGATGACCGGCACCACGGAGGCCGTTCGAACGCGTTTGACGGGGGGTCGGACGCGAACCGGCCACCGAGTCACGGCGTCCGTATCGCCACGTAGATCCCGAACAGCGTGAGCGCGCCGCCGACGAGGGTTCCGACGCCCGGAACCTCCGCGAGGAAGACGAGCGCGTAAATCGAGCTGACGACGGGAGTGCCGAGGTAGGAGACGCTGACGACGTTCGAGGGGACGTACCGGATCGCCCAGTTCGAAAGCGACTGGGCGACGAAGCTGGGACCGAACCCCATCGCGAAGAACAACAGCCACTCGTACCGCGGATACGCCCACAGCGCGACCGACTCGCCGGTCCCGGCGGCAAAGAGGAAGGCGACCACGGTCGCGAGGAGGTGGACGACGGTGACGTACGGGATGGCCGCGACGCGCTGGCGGATCCAGCGGCTGATGAGGATGTATCCCGCAAACAGGAGCCCGGCGGCGATGGCCAACAGGTTCCCGAGGACAGGGTTCGCGCCGTTGAGAAGCGATCCCACGGCGAGGCCGCCGAGCGACATGAACGCGGCGCCGGCGACCGCGAAGACGAGGCCGGCCACGGTCCGGCGCGTCACGTTCTCATCGAGGAGGAGGTACGCGAGGGCGGCGACGAATATCGTCTGCGTCTGAACGAGCGTCGTCGACGCCGCCACGGTCGTCCAAAGGAGGCTCTCGAACCAGACCAGATAGTGGCCCCCGAGAACGATCCCGGAGGCCGACGCGACCAACAGGTCCCGACCGGAGAACTCCCGGAACGCGTCGCGATATGCGATCGCCGAGAACGCGGCGAAGCCGAGCGTGGCGAACCCGAGCCGATAGCTGACCTTGACGGCGCTCGGCGCCGAGCTCAGCTTGACGAGGACCGCGCTCGTCGCGCCGACGAGGACGACGAGGGGGAGGACCGAAAGTGCCTGCGTCGTCGTGTCGTCGCCGAGCGCTCCCCGGTGGTCCAACTCGAACACGGCCTGGTGCAGGCACCCTCCCGCAAAGAAGCTACCGCCGTGGCGAACCGCCCGTCATCGAAAACATCGAACTCGAAACCCCGACGTACCCGAACCACCCGCCGCACGCGAACCACGCCGAGAACCTCACGCGTCGATGCATTCGCGGGAGCCTCACGCGTCTATACGTCCATCCCGGCCGATCGCGCCCGCTCGAGCGTATCGCGAAGCTGGTCGACGACCGGCTTGTCGATCGCGACGCCGTCGATCACGGCGACGCCCTTCTCGCGCGCCTCGAAGGCGTCGACGAATCGTTTCGCCCGATCGACCTCCTCTCGCGAGGGCGTGAAGACGTCGTTGATCACCGCCGCCTGCTCGTCGGACATCGCGGCCTTGCCGTCGTATCCCACCGCCTTGGCCGCTCGGGCCTCCGATCGGGTTCGATCGCGATCGTGAACGGCGGCGAGGTTCGGCTTGTCGATCGCCGAGATGCCGGCGGCACCCGCCGCCATGGAGAGCACGGATCTCGGAACCGAGAGGTCGGTCTCGTCGAGGATGGACATGCCCACGTTCATCTGGAAGTCGATAGCGGCGAACAGGAGACCGCGAACCCGATCGGTCGACCGGGCGATGGAGCGGGCCTCGAAAAAGGCGTCCGGCTGTTCGAGCAGCGGGACGATCCCGACGTCGGCGCCGTGGTCGGCGAGAATGTCGTCGACGATCCGAACCTCGGTCGGGCCCCGCACGTCGGGGACAAACACGAGTTCGGGCGGATGGTCCGCGGCGGCGATCGCCCGGACGTCGGCGACCCCGTGTTCGGTATCGAGGCCGTTGACGCGGACCGTGAGACGGGGGCCGTCGGCCACGTCGCCGGACGAGCCGCTCTCGATCAGGTCGAGAACGCTCTCGCGGGCGTCCGCTTTCGCGCCCTGACGGACGGTGTCCTCCAGATCGACGATCACGACGTCGGCGACCGAGCCGAGCGCGTCCGCAATGGCCTCCGGGTCGGTGCCGGGAACGAACATGTAGCTCCGTTCGAGGGACATCACGACTCGAATGCGCGTCCGTCGGCCTAAGCGTTGTGGCGCCTCGAAAGTCCCGTTTCGGCGGTCGGTGGTTGGCGACCGTGTGGTCGATCGGGAACTCGGACGAGGATCAATGAGGGGCGATGAGAACCGGCGAGGGGCGACGAGGAGCCGTGAGGATCGGCGAGGAACGACGGGGAGCGGTGAGGACCGAGGCGACGTCGCCGAGCGGCCTCACCGCTCGGGGACGATGGAGGCGCGGCCGACGTCACGCTCGTCGGATCGGCGGATGGCCTCCTCGGCCTCCGCGAGCGGGAAGTCCGAATCGAAGAGGTCCTCGAAGGGATACTCGTCGCCCGCAGTCTCGAGGAACTCGATCGCGGTTCGCAGATACCACGGGTCGTACCGCATCGCCGACTCGACGTCGATCGACTTGCGGGTCATCCTCGCCGGGTCGAACTCGGTCGTGTGACCGGGGACGACGTTCCCCATCTCGAGGTACCGCCCGCCCTCCCGGAGGAGTTCGATCCCCTCCGAGAACGCGTCGGGCACGCCGGCCACCTCGACGCCGACGTCGGCCCCGTCCCCGTCGGTCAACTCGCGGACCCGTTCGGCGCGCCGGTCGACCGTATCGACCCGCCGCATGTCGACGACGTGGTCGGCGCCGAACCGCTCGGCCAGCTCGAGTCGAGCCTCCACGCCGTCGATGACGATCGTTCGCGCGCCGCGCTCGCGGGCGGCCGCGACGGCGGCGAGTCCGAGCCCGCCGGCGCCCTGAACGACGACCGTGTCGTCCCACCCGACCTCGACTGCGTCGAGGCCACAGAGGACCTGCGAGAGCGCGCAGTTGGCGCTGGCGACCGGCCCCTCGTCCAGGCCCGAGGGGACCTTGTAGAAGAACTGATCGGGGTAGACGTAGTAGTGTGAGGCGAAGGTTCCATGGAAGTGCGGATGGACGTCCGCCGACTGCGACCAGTGATCGTAGGCGTGCTCACAGAGCCGAAACTCGCCCTGTCCGCAGCGGACACACGACTCGCAGGTCGCGAAGTAGGCGGGAACGATCAGGTCGCCCTCCTCGACGGGCCGGCCGGCGTGGTCGGTCGAAACGCCGTCGCCGAGCTCGAGGACGCGAAAGAGCCCCTCGTGGCCCAGCGGACCGTCGGTGATGTGCGGGTGGCCGCCGCTCCAGATGTGGATCTCCGATCCACAGACGTTCGCGCGGACGACCTCGGTCACGATCGCTCCGGGCTCGGGTGAGGGGACCTCGAACTCCTTCAGCTCCACGTTCTTCGGCCCGTCGAGACAGGCGATCCGCCCCGTGTTCTGTGGCATGCCAACAGCTATCCCACCGCACGTCTAAAGGTATCGGTGTTCCTCCGAGGGCTTTCGGAGTCAGGTCGGACCGATCCTCCGAGTCGAGAGGCCGGTCGGCATCGGTCGCTCCAGGGGAGGATTAATGACGGACCGTGACGCTGTGGGTACCATGGCGGAGCGATTCACCGCGACCTACCGCATCGAAACGCCGCGATCGGCGAGGGAAGCCGCGGAGGCGATGGCCGGCGAGCAGTCGGCGAGCACGTTCGTCGACGTCGAGGCCGAGACCGCGGACCTCCAGGAGCGCCACGGCGGTGACGTCGTGGACGTGACCGAGATCGGCAGGGCTCCGGAGCCGACGCTGCCGGGTGCGACGCCCGAACCCGGAGACGTCGACGAGTACGTCCGCGCGGAAGTGACGCTCTCGCTCCCGCTCGAGAACGTCGGCGTGTCGGTTCCGAACCTCCGGACGGCGATCGCCGGGAACGTCTTCGAACTCCAGTCGCTGTCGGGGGTCCGGGTATTGGACGTCGACGTGCCGCCCGAATACGGCGAGGAGTGTCCGACCCCGGCGTTCGGCGTCGATGGCACGCGCGAGCTGATCGGCGTCCGGGACCGTCCGTTGATCGGAACGATCATCAAACCGAGCGTCGGCCTCGCCCCCGAGGAGACGGCGTCGCTCGTTGAGACCCTCGTCGAGGCGGGCGTCGACTTCATCAAGGACGACGAGCTCATCGCCGATCCGCCCTACTCCCCGTTCGAGGACCGCGTCGAGGCGGTCATGTCCGTGATCAACGACCACGAGGCGGAGACGGGCAAGAAGGTCATGTACGCCTTCAACGTGACGGGCGACGTCGAGGAGATGATCCACCGACACGACGTCGTGCGCGATGCGGGCGGCACGTGCGTCATGGTGAGTCTGAACAGCGTCGGGCTGGCGGCCGTTCGGGAGCTTCGACGGCACGCCGAGCTGCCGATCCACGGCCACCGAAACGGGTGGGGTGCGCTGTCGCGGTGTCCCCAGTTGGGGTTCGAGTACACGGCCTACCAGAAGCTCTGGCGGCTGGTCGGGGTCGACCACCTCCACGTCAACGGCCTCGAGAACAAGTTCGCCGAGTCGGACGAGTCAGTGATCGCGTCCGCGCGCGCGGTACAGGACCCGATTCCCGGCGACGACGGCGCGCTCCCGGTGTTCTCCTCGGGCCAGTGGGCGAAACAGGCGCCCGCGACCTACGAGCGGCTCGGGAACGCGGACCTGCTGTATCTCTCCGGGGGCGGAATCATGGGCCATCCCGGCGGGCCGGCCGACGGCGTCGCGGCCCTGAAGCAGGGCTGGGAGGCGGCCACCTCGGGAATACCGCTCGAGGAGTACGCACGCGATCACGAGGAGCTCCGGGCCTCGATGGAGGCGTTCGGGGACGATGAGTGAATCGGACGTCGACCTGGCCTACTACGGGGACGACCTGACGGGATCGACCGACGCGATGGAGGCGCTCGCGCTGGGAGGCGTTCGAACCGCGCTGTTCCTCGACCCGCCGAGCCCGGAGGAGTTGACCGGGCGATTCGCGGATCTGGAGGCCGTCGGGGTCGCCGGCCGCAGTCGATCGATGAGTCCGGCGGAGATGGACGAGCGGCTCCCGGCGGTGTTCGAACGGTTCGCCGAGCTGGACCCCTCGCTCGTCCAGTACAAGGTCTGTTCGACCTTCGATTCCGCCCCCGAGACGGGAAGCATCGGACACGCCATCGACGTCGCACAGCCCGTGTTCGAATCGCCGTTCGTCCCGGTCGTCGTCGGCGTTCCGGCGCTCGAGCGATACGTGGTCTTCGGAAACCTGTTCGCCACCGTCGGGGACCGGACCTACAGGCTCGATCGGCACCCGACGATGAGCGAACACCCGACGACGCCGATGACCGAAAGCGATCTCGGCCGACACCTGCGAGACCAGACCGACCGCGACATCGATCGGTTCGATCTCCTCGCGCTCGAGAGCGGGGACGCCGACGCCGAGTTCGCCGGCCTGCTGGAGACCGACCCGGAGATCGTCGTCTTCGACGCCGTGGACGGAAGCCACCTCCAAACGGTCGGGCGATTGGTCTGGGAGCGGGCCGCCGAGTCGACCGAGGGCCCGGTCTTCGCGGTCGGATCCTCGGGGCTCGATTACGCGCTGACGGCCCACTGGAGCGAAACGGACGGGACTTCGCGGCGAGACGTTCCGTCGGGACCCGATCCCGTCGACCAGCTGCTCGTGATGTCCGGGAGCGCGTCGCCGGAGACCGCGAACCAGATATCGAACGCGATCGCGGACGAACGGTTCGACGGGATCCGCCTCGATACGTCCGCGCTCGTTCGTCCGGATGGCACGGAGTCGGAACGCGAACGGGTGATCCGGGAGGCGATGGATGCTCTCGAGCGCGGCCAAAGCGTCGTGATATACTCGGCCCGTGGGCCCGACGATCCGGCCATCGAGGAGACCCGGACGGCCGCGCCGGATGACGTCGACGTCGGCGAGCGGATCGGGACCACGCAGGGAGAGATACTCGAGGCGGTGCTCCGCGAGTCGAACGTCGACAGGGTGTGTGTCGCGGGCGGCGACACGAGCGGGTACGTGACCCCGGCGCTGGACGTCTACGCGCTCGAGTACCACCGCCCGCTCGCGCCGGGGAGCCCGCTCTGTGTCGCGAGCTCCGACGACGAGCGGTTCGACGGAATACAGGTGTGTTTGAAGGGCGGACAGACCGGCGGGGAACACTTCTTCGAGACGGTCCGGCGGGGCGGAAGCGACGCCTGGCCGTAGCCGCCTCAGTAGATCGACCAGCCGCCGTCGATGGTCAACAGCTCGCCGGTCACGTATTCGGCCTCGTCGCTGGCCAGGAACAGCGCGCCGGAGGCGATCTCCTCGGGCTGGGCCGGACGACCGACCGGGATCGGTTTCACCAGGTCGCCGCTTTCGGACCACTCCTCCGCCTTCTCCGTGAGCTCCGAGAGTCCGGTCGACGTCCGACCGGGGGAGATTCCGTTGACGCGGATCCCGTCCGCTGCGAGTTCGATGGCCGCGGAGCGCGTTATCATCTTGATCGCGGCCTTGGTCATGTTGTAGAGTATCTGGTCCTCGCGGACCGTGTCCGTCCGGATGGAGGCGGTGTTGACGATGCGTCCCTCGACGTCCCGCTCGAGCATGTCCGCGGCCGCGATCTGACACCCGAACAGGACGCCGCCGGTGTTGACCGCCTCCATCATCTCGGCCTCCTCGGACGTGACGTCGAGGACCGAGCCGGAGACGTGCGCGCCGGCGTTGTTGACCATCACGTCGACGCCGCCGTACTCGCGGGCCGCCTCGACGACCGTCTCGATGTCCCGACGGTTCGAGACGTCGGTCTCGACGTACTCGGCGTTCCCGCCGCGGTCCTCGATCAGTTCGTGGGTCGGGAGGCGATCCGCGTCCTCGGGAGGGTTCGGCCGGAGGTCCGCATTTATCACGGCGGCTCCCGCTTCGCCGAACTGGGTCGCGATCGCCCGTCCGATCCCCGAGCTGGCTCCGGTGACGATGACCGTCCGTCCGTCGTAGTCGTATGTCACGTTCGACATGGATCCCCACCCGCGGACCGGAACCAAAAGTTCACCGGCGATCGGGGGTCGAGGTCGTCCGGCGTGGGACGTCCGTCCAGCGCGAAGCGTCCGCCCGGCGTGAAGCGGCCGGCGTAAAGCGACGAGAGGAGGGAACTCGTGAACGACCCCTCGGGGCGACCATAGCTATATTACCGACGCGACACACGCCCGGGCATGGACACGCGAATCGACCTCGACCCGCTCTTTTCGCCGTCGTCGGTGGCGGTCGTCGGCGCCAGCCCCGACTCGTGGTACTCATCGCAGCTGATGGACAACCTCCTCGAGTACGGGTTCGACGGAACGGTCTACCCGGTCAACCCGAGCCGCGAGGAGGCGTGGGGGAGAACCTGTTACGACGACGTCTCGGAGCTCCCCGAGGTGGTCGACCTCGTCGTGGTGAGCATTCCCCGCGAGTACGTCGTCGAGACGGTCGCGGAGGCGGGCGGCATGGGCGTTCCGGCGGCGCTCGTCATTACCGCCGGATTCGCGGAGGCGGACGAGCGGGGACGGGAACTGGAGGCGGAGCTGGCGGCGACCGCACAGGAGTACGACATTCGCGTCGGGGGGCCGAACTGCATCGGTCTGGCGAACGCGCTCGAGGGGACCGTCCTCACGAGCACCTGCTCGCGGCGGCCGGAACCGGGATCGATCGGGCTGGTGAGCCAGTCCGGGGCGCTGGCGTTCACCACGTTCTTCGAGCGGGCGGCCGACGAGGACGTCGATTTCGCCTACATCGCCTCGACGGGGAACGAGGCCGATCTGAGCGTCACGGACTACGTGGACTACATGGCCGACGACCCGGAGGTGTCCGTGATCTGCGTCTACCTCGAGGGACTCGAGGACCCGCGCCGGTTCATGGACGCGGCGGCGAGGGCACGTCGGAACGGGACGCCGGTGCTGGTGGTGAAGACCGGGCGAACGTCGGACGCGGAGGCGGCCACGCTCTCGCATACGGGCTCCGTGGCCGGCGACGACGACGTCTGGCAGGGCTCCTTCGACCAGGTCGGAGTCGAGCGGGTCGACGACATCTCCGACCTTCTCGTGCGGGCGAGCGCGCACGCGGCGTTCGATCCGCCGGAGTCGGACCGCGTGTGTATCGCCTCGACGAGCGGCGGACTCGCGGGTCACCTCGCCGATCTCGCCGGGGAACGGGACCTCTCGCTTCCGGACATCGACGGCGACACCGAGCGCGCCCTCCTCGACATCGACGACCTGTTGACCTTCGGGGAGATGCACAACCCGGCCGACATCAGAGGATACGGTGCCGACGTTCTCCCCGAGATAACCGACGCACTCCTGGCCGACGACGGGTTCGACGCGTACGTCCTCGCCGTCGGGCTGCCGGCGGTGGACGAGCGCGCGGACGCCATCGCGGACGACCTCCTGGAGATAGGGGAGACCGCCGACGCGCCCGTCTTCGTGCTGTGGACCGGGAGGAAGGATCCGGCCGACCTCGACGACCCCCAGCCGTACGAGCGGGTCAGAGCGGAGATGCCGCTTTTCTACGACCCGGCGCGGTGTATGGACGCCGTCGCCTCGCTCGTGCGGTCGGGAGCCCCGATGGCGGAAAGCGACACCCCGGATCGCCGATGGGCGAACGGCGATCCGAGGCGGTCGGCGAACGCGACGGACGGAACGATCGACGAGGGATCGACCCGGTCGACCGGATCGACCGGACCGGCCGGATCGACCGGATCCGACCACGATCTCCCGGACGATCGGGTCCTCACCTGGAGCGAGGCCGAATCGCTGGTCCGGTCGTTCGGGATCGACCTCCTGCGGACTGGCGTGGCCGGATCGAGTGATGAGGCCGTAGCGTACGCGGAGGAGATCGGCTATCCGGTCGCCCTCAAGGTCGACTCGCCGGACGTTCCACATCGCAGCGACGCCGACGCGGTTCGGCTCGGCCTCTCGGATGCGGATTCGGTTCGCGACGCCTACGACGCGGTCCTCGAGAACGCGCGGTCACACGTTCCCGGAGCGGACGTCGAGGGAGTCCTCGTCCAGCCGATGATCGCGGACGGCACCGAGGCGTTCGTCGGCGCGAGCACCGAGGAGGCGTTCGGGCCGACCGTCACGGTCGGCGCGGGCGGGACCCTCGTCGAGGCGTTCGACGACGCGGTCGTTCGCATCCCGCCGGTGACCCGCGAGGAGGCGCGGGAGGCGATCGACGAGACGGAACTGAGCCGGTTGCTCGAGGGGTACCGCGGGGAGGAGCCGGGTGACGTGGAGGCTCTCGCGTCGCTTCTCGAGAACGTCTCGCGGCTCGCGAGCGAGGTCCCCGCCATCGAGGAGCTCGACCTCAACCCGGTCGTCGTCCACGCCGAGGGCGAGGGCGTGTCGATCCCGGACGTGCTCGTCAAAACCCGGTGATCGGTCGGGGCGACTGACGGAGCGTCGGGTCGACTACCGAAGCGGTCGGATCGCGTTACGTTTGCGGGGTGGGGGAAGTTTTACTACGATCGGGGGGTTGCTCCGGAACGCCATGGAGCACATCTCGATCATCGGCGCAGGAGACATGGGACACGGGTTCGCGGTACACTTCGCGTTACACGACTGGGACGTGACGGTCGTCGATCACCGACAGTCGAACCTCGACGAGGCGAGCGAACGTATCGAGGAGACGGTCGAATTCCTTCGCGACGAGGACCTCACCTCGGAGACGCCCGAGGCCGTCCTGGATCGGGTCTCGTTCACGCTGGACCGGGCGGACGGCGTCGCCGACGCCGACGTCGTTCTCGAGAGCGTTCCGGAGGAACTCGAGATCAAACGCGAGGTGTTCGAGGACCTCGCGGAGTCGGCCCCCGCGGACGCGCTCCTGGCGAGCAACACGTCGGGGATCCCGGTCACCGACATCGCGGAGGGCAACGAGGCCGCAGACCGTATCGTCGGCTGTCACTGGTGGTACCCACCCTACCTGCTCACCCCGGTCGAGGTCGTCCGCGGCGAGCGGACGAGCGACGAGACCGTGGCGCGGACCGAATCGCTGCTGGAGGGCGTCGATCGCGACCCGATCGTCGCCGAGCGTGACGTCCCGGGGTTCGTGTGGAACCGGATCCAGTTCGCGGTGCTTCGCGAGTGTCTCCACCTCGCCGAGGAGGGCGTCGCCTCGCTCGAGGACATAAACGCCGCCGTCCGCGACGGCTACGCCCGCCGGACCTCGATCATCGGTCCGATGGAGACGGCCGACATCGCGGGTCTCGACCTCTTCGAGACGAACGCGAGGAACCTCTATCCCCACCTGTGTGACGACGACGAGCCGGGCGAGCTGTTCGCCGACCGGCTGGAGTCGGGACGGGGCGGGATCGAGGACGGCGCCGGGTTCTTCGAGTACGATGAGTCGCCCGAGGAGATAACGCGTGATCGCGACGAGCATCTGGCGGCGCTCAAGCGGGTGCTCGACGAGTAGCCGGGCGACGAACAGCGGGTCGGATCGAGAAAAAACGGACCGGGATGGGGTTCCCGGGAAACTACAGCGATGCCTCGGCGTCCTGCAGCATCCGAAGCCGGTAGAGGAACGACTCCTGATCGACTTCGACGTCGTCGAAGGTCACGATGTCGTCCTTCTCGAGGTCGGTGGTGACGGTCGCATCGTCGAGCAGCTCGAGGGGGACGTAGTCCTCCTCGGTGGCCGTCTCCGCGTCGACGAGCAGCCCGTAGACGGTGTATCCGCCCCCGCCGTCGAGTTCGTCGCCGGGCGCCAGGTCCTTTTTCGCGGCGCCGACGACCTCGGCCTCGCGGTTCTTCGGTACGCCGGTCGGCTCGTTTCGAAGCGCGGCGTTCGCCACGCTGACCGACGTCTCGGTGCCCGGGAGGTGGTGCGGGCGGTAGAACAGCTGGTATTTGCCCTCGCTGGCGATGTACATCCCCGACCCGCCGTACTGGTCGAGGTACTGTTGGACGCGCTCGTTGGGGGTCGTCGTGACGATCCAGACGCCGAACTCGATGTCGTTTTCGACCTGGGTCTCGTCGGGTTTGAGCGAGCTGATCGTGTCGACCACGCCCGTACGATCGAGGAGGCCGCCGTCCTCCTTGGGACGCATCTTCTCCGGGATGTCCTCGAGTTCGGCGGTGGGAAGGTGCATCCCCGGAACGTCCGGCTTCAGGCCGGTCGCGTTCGCCACCGCGCACATCTCGACGGCGACCTTCGTTCCGTCGAGGAAGGAGTTGTACATGTACGGGTTGAGCTGGTTCTCCTCGACGAACTCCTCGTCGAAGCCCCAGCGCTCGAAGACGTCCTCGGGGGTCCCGTAGCGGTACTCCTCGATGAACGGGTTGCCCTTTCCGGCGGCGACGACGTCGAGGCCGATCGTCTGCGCCCAGTCGTAGAGCTCCGCGAGGAGCGCCGGCTGGTCGCCGTAGGCCATCGAGTAGGTCACCCCGGCCTTCTCGGCGAGCCGCGCGAGGGTCGGGCCGACGACGGTGTCGGCCTCGACGGTGACCATGACGACGTGTGTCTCGTTCATGATGGCCGTATAGGCGTGTCGGGCCCCGAACTCGGGGATCCCGGTCGCCTCGACGACGACGTCGACGTCGGCGTTAGCCAGATCCACACCGTCGGCGATGACGGCCCGGTCGCCGCTTTCGATCGCCGCCTCGAGGGATTCGGTCCCGTCGACCTGTTCGATGAGCGCGTCGTCCACGCCCGCGTTCTGAAGCGTCTCTACCGCCTTGTCGGTCTCGATGTCCGCGAGCGCCGCGGTCCGCATGCCGGGAGCGCGTTCGACCTGATCGACCAGCCGCGTGCCGAACAGGCCGGCTCCGATGACGCCGACATCGATCGGTTCGTCGAGTTCCGTAAGCTGTGATGGGATGTTGAGCATTATGTATCGTCCGCTAGTTCCTCATGACTCGTCCGCTATCTCCTCGACGAGCTGGAGGTAGATCCCCTCGCTCGTCTCCTCGTCCATGTCGAGCAGTTTGCAGTCGGGGAAGGTCGGCGCGATGATCGGCTCGTCCCACGCCGGTTCGATCCCGCGTTCCGCGAGCGCGGCGACCGCCTCGTCCATGTCGTCGACCTCGTAGGCAACGTGGTTGAGTCCGTTCCCGTGCGTCTCGTGGAACTCCTCGATCTCCGGGTGTCCCCGGGGGAGCTGCACCTCGATGTAGGTCTCGCCGACCTCGAAGACGGCGGCGTCGTAGCCGGCATCGGGCATCTCCCGGTGGGCGACGAACGACATGCCGAGCGCGTCCTCGAAGAACGGGCGGTACCGGTCGAGGTCGTCCACGGTGTACGCCACGTGATGTACGCGTTTGAAGAGGTCCTCGTCGTCGAACATCACGGTCACTCCGAGAGCAGCTCGATCACGTTTCGGTCGGGATCGTACACGTAGGCCACATCGGCGCCGTTATCGAGCGTCTGTGGGGGATTGATGAACTCGACGCCCTCCGATCGAAGGTCCTCGTAGGTCGCATCGAGGTCGTCGACCTCGAGACAGAAGTGGGCCGCGCCGACGTCGTTGTTCGAGACCCCGCGGTTCGCGTCGTCCCCCGGGGGGTCGTGGTACTCGAGCAGCTCCACCGCACAGCCGTCCGCATCGAGGAATACGATGTCGACGTCCACCCCCTCGACGCCGACGAACTTGCTGAACTCCTCGCTCGCGAACGAGAGCTCGTCGACCACCTCCATGCCGAGGGTGTCCCGATAGAACGCCAGTGCGTCGTCCATGTCCGATACCGTCACGCCGTAGTGGTGCGCGCTTCCTATCATCGTGATCTCCGTTCGCGGTCGCGCCGCGGTTGCCCCGCAGTCGTCCTGCGGTGTGGTTTCGACTGCCGTGTCGGGAGGTCAGATCGGACCCGAGCCCGACAGCGGCTCGATCCGAAGCTCCCATCGAACGCGCCGTCTGTGTGCCGGCCGCCGATCGATGGTTCGCCTCGGACACAACCACCGTATTGGGGGATATATAGCTTACTATGGCAGTCGATGACTATCGAAGCACCTCGAAGACGGGAAGCCCCGTCGGAGGGGAGGAGATCCGGGTGAAGGGAGGAGATCCGGATGAAGGGAAAATCTCCGGGTGGGGGGAGAAGAGCAGCGGAACGAAACAGGTGAATGGGTAATGAGTTCTCGAAACGGGAGCGGTCCGGGCGAACGCGGGATCAGATGATCCGACCCTCGCTCTTCGAGCGTCCCTCCTCCGTGGATTCGATCTCGGCGTCGAACATGTCGGCGTAGAACTGGAGCAGGTCGGGGTGGGGGCGGTCGCCGTATCCGGCGTTTATTCCCTCGCGGTGGAACTGCTCGACGAAGTTTCCGAGCGGGAGGTAGGTCTCGTATTTGTCCGCGAGGCTCTTGAGCTCGACGAGGTCCTTGTGTGCGACGTCGAGGTGGAACTTGTTCCTGTAGACGCCGGCGTCCTCGTCGATCGCGAAGTGCCGTTCGAACTCCTCGAACTCGTTCGAGAAGAAGGAGTCCAGCTTGTCGTCGTATATTTGGGTGTAGTGGCGAAGCGTTCGATACAGCGTCGAGGGATCGACGCCGAACTCGTCGGCGAGGAGCAGCCCCTCGATGAAGATGACGAGCGTCGTCTGGCCGACGTGGTTGTGAATGAGCTTGACGAACTGCGCGTCGCCCACCTCGCCGATGTGGTAGACGTCGGTGGCGATGGCGGAAAGCACCTCCCGATTGTCGGAGATCCGGTCCGCGTCACCGCCGATCATGATGGTGAGTTCGCCCGTCTGCGCGCCGACCTCGCCGCCCGTGATGGGGCTGTCGTGGTAGTTTATGCCGGCGGAATCCGCCTGCTCGGCGAGCTCGCGTGCGGTCAGCGCCGAGAGCGTGCTCGTGTCGAAGACGTCGGTCCCGGCGTCCCCGTGCTCGACGATCGCATCGAGCGCGGCCCTGGAGGCGTCGGGGTGGGGCAGCGAGAAAACGATCGTCGAGGCACGCCGAGCGATCCCGACCACGCGGGGATCGACACCACGGTCTCGCTCCACGAGCCGCTCGGCGACGAGGTGTTGATGTACCTCGACGGTCCCCAGGGCGAGCTCCGGACGGTCATGCCGGTCGACTCCGAGATCGACGAGGGCAAGCACGCCTCGATCGTTCCACGGGTGGAGTCGCTGTACCTGTTCAACGAGAAGACCGGCGAGCGGTTCGTGCGCGGCGACCTCCAAAGTGACGCCACGGCCGAGGTCGTCTCGGACGCCGCGAACTGACCCCACAACGATCCGTCCCGACCCGGAGGACGCTCGTCGACGACCCCCGGTCGGGAGGCGTTCTTTATTGCTCGACTCCCAGAGAGGATAAAGACGTATATAATTATTACGATTACAACACTACGACAGTAATGCCGACCGGACGAGCGATACGTCGTCGACTCACGACGGCGCGAAGCGAATGGCGAACCCGTGGCCGACGAGGTTCGCCGAGCGATCAAAACGATCCGGACGAGGCGGGACTGGACGGCGGACGCGACGTCGATCGACCGATCAGTCGTCGGTGACGACCTCGATCTCGTGGCCGTCCCGGTACTTCGTGAACGCGTAGCGGTCGTCACACGATTCGGGATCGCGGTAGTCCTCGGCGTCGCGAGCCATGAGGTCCTCCCAGGTCCCGTGGAGGTCGTCGGTACGGACCGCCAGGTGGCCCCAGGCGTCGCCCATGGTGTAGGTCCGGTCGTCGTAGTTGTAGGTCAACTCGACGGCCATCTGCTCCTCGCTCGCCCCGACGGGCTTCATGAAGTAGTTCGCGAAGGTGTCGGCCTCCCACCGCTTGCCGGTGTAGGCGTACTCGAGCTTGCGGGCCCACCAGCCGAGCGCCTCGTCGGGGTCCTCGATCCGGATCATGGTGTGATCGAGGCTCCAGGGCGCGCCGTGGTCGCGCTCGACGATCTCGACCTCGTGGCCGTCGGGGTCCTTCACGAACGCGTAGTCGCCGCCGCAGGACTCGGGATCGCGGTAGTCGTCGACGCCGCCCTCCATCAGCCCCTCGTAGGCGCTCTCGAGGTCCTCGACGCGGACCGCGATGTGTCCCCAGGCGTCGCCCATCTCGTAGCTTCGCCCGTCGTGGTTGTAGGTCAACTCCAGCTTGGCGCCGTCGTCGGCCATGTCCTCCGGGCCGAGGAACACGTTGGTGAACGTGTCGGCCTCCCAGCGGCCCTTCTCCTCGTACTCGAGGTGGGTCTTGTACCACTCGAGGGATTCCTCGAGGTCCTCGACGCGCATCATCACGTGATCGAGTGACAGCATGTGGATGATCGGGCGTCGCGTGAGCGTAAAAGCGTACCGAAGACGAGGAAACGCGTACAAAACGAACTGGGCGTTGGGTCGCGTCGATTCTTGCCGAATTGGAGCGGCAGCGAGGCCTTGGAGGCGGGGCTCTGTGGTCCGTGGATCGATGTATCTAAACATATTTGAGATCAGTAATGTTTGCTATTCTATTTTTTAAGTTATATGTTCGATGGAGTTCCAAGCCCCGTGGGAAATCACCTGAAATCGGTCGCCGTCCTCAGCGAGGACAGCTCCCGAGTAATCGGCGTCATCGACGAGAAATTCGACACTATCGGATCGATGACGGCGATGTATCTCGACTGGAAACCATCGTGTCGTTTGTCGTCACGTCGAACGGACCCTGAAATCTCGAACTTTGCTCGCTTCAGGACCCACAGCACCGTACAGCCAGTCGTCATCGATGATGCAGATCACTGCCTCGTCAACCGCGAGCGGATCCACATTTACCGCCGAGATCGGATGTAAATCGGCGTTCTTCACCCGATCGTGAATAGAGACGTGACTACGTTTGAGCCAAATACATCTAAAATATTACTTTTATCCAATATTGATATGAAATATATTAACATCTAATCGCAACTCAAGTGATTCACTTCAGGTCCCGATCGCGCTCCGCGAACAGCGGATCGAACCACACGAGAGACTCGCCGAGGCGGTCGGATTCCGTCGCAGACGCGCAGAACTCGCCCGCTTCGTCCCCTAAATTAAACGTGAGCGGCGGAAGATCCCGAAACGGACTACACGAGCCCGTCGACCAGGATCCCCAGCTCGCGGAACGGTCCGGTTCCGTACGGCAATGCGATGTTCATGAAGTTTCTGAACAGTATGAACACCAAAACGGTGATGAGAACGCTATATATCGCCGCTCTGGGCATCGAATGGTACTCTAACGTCCAAAGGATCGCAAAGAGGAATCCCGGTGTTGCGACGAGGAACCCGACCTCCGGCAGGAGCAGGAAGTACGGGATCATCAACACGAGCGAGAGGACGAACCGACGGGTCTCGGGAGTGAACGCGGCGGGATTCAGACTATCCAGGGCGTCGCCGGTCGGGAGAAGCCCTCGAAAGTCGATGTCATCGCTTCGACGGTAGATGTTGAACGCGTTGAGCGCACAGGCGGCCATGATAATGACGAGGGCGATACGGGGCCAATAGGCGGCGCCGGGATCTCCAGATGCGGTGCTGACGCCCGAAAACCGGCTCGATCGGACGAACAGGAATATCGATATCACACCGATCGCCAGCGAGATGAGCAGGTCCACGGTGTCGTCGTACTCGTCGTCCCCGTCGAACGGCGACGTCTCGGGGGCCGAATCGGACATCACCGATCACCTCCGAGAGTGAGGAATCGGCGACCGACCGCGGTATCCTGTAACAGCGGGATCGTGAACAGGAGCACGGCGACGACGAGAAGCACCGCCGAGATCGGCCGCTGGAGGAATACGACGAACTCCCCGCTGGCCTTTACCAGTCCTCTGCGGAGACTGGACTCCGCGATCGGGCCCAACACGAGTCCGATGACGAAGGGGGCGATCGGGTAGTTGTAGCGGTCCAGGTAGAAGCCGGCGATGCCGAAAGCGAACATGACCCAGAGATCGAAGAGAATGTTCCGCGTGGCGAACGCCCCGATGATGGAGAAGACGAGGATCAGCCCGAAGAGGATCTCCTGTGGGACGTTGCGGATCTTGGTGAAGAGTTTGACGATCGGGCCGTTCATGAAGAGGATCATGACGTTCGCCAACAACAGCGCGGCGAAGATCGTCCACACGAGCGACTGGTTGTCGGCGATAAACGAAGGGCCGGGAGTGAGTCCGTGGAGAATGAACGCCGCCAGAATGACCGCGGTGGTTCCGCTCCCGGGGATCCCGAGCGCGAAGAGGGGCACGAACGCCCCGCTCGCCGCGGCGTTGTTGGCGGTCTCGGGCGCCGCCACGCCCTCCGGCACGCCGGTGCCGAACCGTTCGCGGATGTCCTGGGGTACGATCCGCTGGCCGAAGGTGTACCCGAACAGCGCGCCGGTCGTCGCGCCGGCTCCGGGGAGAATGCCGATCAGCGTTCCCGCGATGGAGTTGACCGACAGGATCCGCCGAAAGCGCTTGAAGTAGTGTAACGGCGGTCGCAGCGATCCGATCGAGGACCCCGCATCGTCGTCCGCATCGCCGATCATCTGTCCGCCGCTTTTGATCTGTTTGAGTACCTCTGCGACGGCGAAGACGCCGAGAATCACCGGGATCAGCTCCACGCCGCTAGTGAGCCGCTGGATGCCGAAGGTGAACCGCGGCGTCCCCGCCAGCGCGTCGAGTCCGATCGTGGCGGCGAGCACGCCCAACATCATCGTGATCACCGCCTTCGTGACGTTGCCGGCGCCGATCGTCGAGACCAGGGCGAGACCCAGGATGACGACGGCGAAGTACTCGGGATCCGAGAGGGTTCGCGACCAGGAGGCGAGCGTCGGCGAGAACAGGATGAGAATGATGACGCCGACGATACCGCCGACCGCGGAGCTGAAGACCGCGACGCGGATGGCCTCGCCCATTCGTCCCTGCTGGTTCATGGGATAGCCGTCCAGGGTCGTCATGATCGCCTCCGGAGCGCCGGGGACGCGGAACATGATGGCGCTAATCGACCCGGCATAGACGGCACCAACGTAAATGACCGAGAGCAACATGATCGCCGTGATCGGGCCCATCCCGTAGGTGAGCGGGATGAGCAACACGACGGTCATCGTCCCGTTGAGGCCCGGGATCGACCCGCTCATCATCCCCAAGAACAACCCGATGAGGAAGATGGCCATGTTGAACGGGGTGAAGATGTTCGCGAACCCGCCGAGCAGCTGTTCGACTACCATGATCCGTGTGTGGGTCCGGTGAGCCGATCGGGGGCGAACCTCGGAATTGCCCGACCGTACCGTTGTGGCGTGTACGCCCGGACGAACGGTGCTGCATGTCGGTCCGGGGCCCGCGATACCCACGTGTGAGGTTGTAACATCACGTAGGTCTATGTAGGACAGGTATTATTTAATTGTTGTGGTGGCGAACCGACGGACGTCACGGGGGACGCCCGACGAGCCGCTCGCCACGTGTCAGGATCCGAACGCCCCGGCCTCCCGAAGCGACTCGATCTCCGAGGAGGAATAGCCCGCCGCCCGGAGCACCTCGTCCGTGTGTTCACCCAGATCGGGTGCCGGGTTCTCGAACCCGTTGTCGGCGTTCTCGAAGTTCAACGGATGCTCGATGACCGGGACGTCGCCGTGTGTTTCGTGTTCGAGCTCGGTAAGGACCCCGCGAGCCTCGACCTGTTCGTTGTACAGCGCCTCCTCGACGGAGTTGACGGGTCCGGCGGGGATCCCCGCCTCCTCGACGAGCAGGTCCATCCACTCGTCCGTCGTTCGTTCGACCATCGACCGCTCGATTTCCGCCTCGAGCTCGTCCATGTGGGACACCCGGTCCGCGTTGGTCTCGAACCGATCGTCCTCGAGGAGTTCGGGGCGGTCGATCGCCTCACAGAACAGGGTCCAGAGCTTCGTGTTGAGACAGGCGACGTTGATGTATCCGTCGGCGGTCTCGTAGGTCTGATACGGTGAGAGGACCGGGTCTCGCGTCCCCATTCGACCGGTGGATTCGCCCGCGAACACCTTGCCGGCCTGTTTCGTCAGCCAGGGGATAGCCGCGTCCAGCATGCCGAGATCGATGTATTCGCCCTCGCCGGTCCGTTCGCGTCGATAGAGACTGCTCGAGATGCCGAAGGCGGCCCACATCGCGGTGATGAGGTCCGTCTGCGGGAGCCCGACCTTGACGGGCTGGCGGTCCTGTTCGCCGGTCACGTGCATGATCCCGCTCATGCCCTGGATCAGGAGGTCATAGCCCGGACGTTCCCGCCACGGCCCGGTCTGTCCGAACGCCGAAATCGCACAGTAGACGACGTCGTCGTTCTGCCGGCGGATCGACTCGTAGTCGACGTCGAGTTTCTCCGCGGTGCCGGGCCGAAAGTTCTGAATGAAGACGTCCGCCTCCGCCGCGAGATCGTAGAGCACCTCGGTCCCCTCCTCCGTCGTGAGGTCGATCTCGATGCTCTTTTTGTCGTAGTTGACCGTCCAGAAGTAGGGGGATTCCCCGTCAATGAACGGCGGTCCGGAGTGTCGATTGTCGTCGCCGACTCCCGGCCGTTCGACCTTGATCACCTCAGCCCCCTGGTTGGCAAGCATCAACGAGCAGAATCCACCGGTAACGAACGTCGTCAGATCCAGTACGACGATGTCCTCGAAGATCGTCTCACTCATGGCGTATCTACACGGCGACAGCAAGTATACATAAAGGTTGTGCACGGGTTCGGTTGCGACTCGACGAAGACGATCCCGGAGGGAACGGCCGGCGTTCGCACCCAGGATGAACGGATCCTCATCGGCGGCGGACGGACCACCCCTCCGCGGCGGCGGACCGTCTGACGGGACCGAACGTGTCTACCCCAAGATAAGAATAATTTATATATGATGACTTGAGATAAGTACACGCATGACGCAGGGATCACTAGAGCACATTACGGTTATCGATTTCTCACGGTTCCGTGCCGGACCGTGGTGTACGAACCTCCTCGGCGAACTGGGCGCCGAGGTGATCAAGGTCGAGCGGCCGGGAGTCGGCGACGCCGAACGGCACAGCTTCCCGGAACAGGAGGGGATGGGAGTCAGCTTCATCCCCCGTAACCGAAACAAAAAGAGCGTCACGATCGACATGAAGACCGACGAGGGGCGACAGCTCGTCGAGGACCTCATCGCGGACGCCGACGTCGTCGTCGAGAACTTCAGCCTCGGAGTCCTCGAACGGCTCGGCCTCGGGTACGACTACCTCCAAGAGGAGGTGAATCCGGGGCTGATCTATGGGTCGATCAAGGGGTACGGCGAGAAGGGCCCGTACAAGGACCGCAAGGGCGTCGACCTCGTGATGCAGGCCGAAGGCGGGCTGATGAGCGTGACGGGGACCGAGGATGGCGACGTCGTCAAGGTCGGACAGGCGATCGGCGACATCGGCGCCGGACTGTTCACGACGGTCGGGATCCTCTCCGCGTTGAACCACCGCGAACGAACCGGGGAGGGCCAGAAGGTCGAAACCAGCCTGTTCGGGACGATCGTCTCGTTCATGGAGGAGTACCTCACGATGTACGGCATGACGGGCGACGATCCGGGGCCGCTCGGGACGCGCCACCAGACGGGCGTTCCCTACGAGCTGTTCGATACGGCCGACGGGCAGATGGTGATCCACGTTCCGAGCCGGCGCTGGCAGGAGTTCGCGACGGACGTCCTCGACGCTCCCGACCTCGCCGAGTACGACTCACAGCAACAGCGGCAGGAACACTACGACGAGATCATGGAGGTCCTCCGGCCGAAGCTGCGCGAACGGACGACCGAGGAGTGGCGCGGGATCCTCGACGAACTCGGGTGTCCAAACGGACCGCTGAACCAAGTCTCGGACGTGGTCGAACACCCACAGGCACGCGATCGCGGCTACGTCTTCGAGTACGAGGACGAGAACATCGGCGAGGTGACGATGCAGGGCCACCCGTTCCACCTCTCGGAGACGCCGGGAAGCGTTCGGTCCGGCCCGCCGCTGCTCGGCGAGCACACGGGCGAGGTCCTGCGGGAGAAGCTCGGCCTCTCGGACGACGAACTCGAAACGCTGGTCGAAAAGGACGCGATCGCCGGCGACGTCTAGGTATTCGAACGCGAATCGGTCCGCCTATCTTCCCTCGAACTCGGGTTCTCTGTCGTTCATGAACGCCTCGACGCCCTCCTCGTGATCGCGGCTCTCCTTGGCCTGCTCCTCGAGTTCCTTCGACCACCGTTCCTCCGTTGGGGTGAGACCGTCCTTGTCCATGATGGCACGGATGATCCGCTTCATCCCGCTGAGCGAAAGCGGCGCGTTGCTCGCGATCGATTCGGCCATCCCGTAGGTCCGTTCGTCGAGATCCTCGCGGGGGACGACGTCGTTGAGCAGTCCCATGTCGTACGCCCGATCCGCGTCCACGAACTCCGCGGTGTAGAGGAACTCCTTGATGTCGCCGGGCCCGATGTGCGCCATTATCTCGCCGATCTCCCCGGCGCCGTATATCATGCCGAGTTTGGCGGGTGTGATACCGAACTGGGCGTCATCGACCGCAATACGGAGGTCACAGGAGGCGATGAGATTCATCGACCCGCCGAAGGTACCGCCGTTGATGCGGGCGATAACGGGATACTCGAAGTGTTTGATCGCCTCGATCATCTCCTCGAACTCGGCTTCCTCGGCTTCGACCTCGGGGCCATCGCCGTAATTTCGCTGATGATAGGAGATGTCGAATCCGGAGCTGAACGCCTTCTCTCCGGCGCCCGTGAGAACGAGACAGCGGACGTCACCACGCTCCTCGAGTTCCTCGACGGCGGCGATGATGTCCGCCAGAAGCGGGGGGCTCAACGCGTTTCGCTTGTCCGTATTGTCGATCGTGATCGTTGCAACTCGCTCGTCGACGTCAGTGCGAATCTGACCTGCCATCCGTTGTGGGGACAACTCCCTCATATATTAAATTTGTGTAGATCGAAGGACACCCATCCGCCGGATCCGGATCGGTCGCTCGAAAAAAAAAACCGGGTTCAAAGCGGGAGACGCCGATTCTCGACGGCGAGCCTCGAAATCGTCGGCCGCTATTCTCGAAAAACCCGTGGCTATCCCTCGTTGAACTCGTCGACGAGTCGACGTCGCTCCTCGGTGGCGAACTGCTCCCACCAGATCTCGGATTCGTGCTCGTGGGCCGTCTCGAGGTCGGGAGCGTTGGCACTGTGGTTGATCGCCTGCTTGGAGGCCTTCACGGCTCCCCGTCCCGTGTCCTGAATCGCGTCGACGATACCGTCGACCTCGTCGTCGAGGTCCTCACGCGGGACGACGCGATTCACGAGGCCGATGTCGTGTGCCTCCGCGGCGTCTATCAGCCCCGCGGTGTAGACGATCTCCTTCGTCTTGGGCTCGCCCACGAGCTGAACCATCCGGTAAGTGGAACCGCCCCCCGGGATCTGTCCGATGTCGGTCGTCGGGACGCCGAACTTCGCGTCGTCGACGGCGACGCGGAGGTCACAGAAGCTCGCGAGAACCAGCCCGCCGCCCACACAGTAGCCGTTGATCTTCGCGATCGTCACCGGATGGATCTCGTAGATGCGTTTGTACACCTCCTCGAATGCCATCCGCTGGCGGTCCTTCTCTCTCGGGTCGTGTTCCTCGGCCGGGCCCGCGTACTGTTCGATGTCCGCGCCGCTCGAGAAGGCGTCCTCGCCCTCGCCGGTGAGAACCACGACGTCGATGTCCCGGTTCAGCTGTATCTCCGAGAGGGCACGACTCAGGTCCAGGTACACCTCGGTGCTCAACGCGTTGTACACCTCGGGCCGGTGGAACTCGATCGTGGCGACTCCGTCGGCGACGTCTACGGTAATGCTCTCGTAGGCATCGTAACTTACCATGCGACGAGTATCCGACTAGGAGTACATAATGATTGTGTATGCGGAACGGCGGCGAAAGAACGGTCCGTCGAACGTCGGCATGTCCCTCACCCGGTCGTTCGGATCGGCGTTCGACGGTGCGGCGCGGAAACGAAACGGGCGGACGCGCGATTATGGGTCGTAGGCTTCCAGCGCCTCCTCGAAGAGGTCGACCATGTCAGCGAGATTCTCCATGTGCTCGGGTCCGGAGAGGTACCCCTCCCGAAGGTCGAGGTAGTTCGCCGACTCGAACTCCCGGTAGGCGTCGGTCTCCATCGCTTCCTGGACGATATCGGACCAGAAGTCGATCGCCTCCTGAGGAGTCCCGTCCTGGACGACGAGGGCTCGCTGGACGCCGAACTGAGCGTCCCATCCCGTGTCCTCGACGTTGGGGACGTCCTCGTACCCCTCGACTTCGTCCTCGATGCCGACGAAGAGGAGCTGGGCCTCGCCCTCCTCGACGATGGGCTCGATCTCGACGAGCTCGGCGTAGCCGCAGTCGATCTCGCCGGTGATGATGTCGTTTTCCATCTGGCCGGCATCGTCGTAGGCGACGATCTCCATGTGCTCGAGGATGTCCGCCTCCTGGGCGAACTGGATCGGAAACACCGCACTGTCGAGGCCGCCGGTGACGCCGAACTGGATCCCGTTCTCCGGTGCGCTGTCGACGAGTTCGTAGATGTCGTCGTAGGTGTCCTCGACGCCGCTCGTCCAGATCCAGCTGGTGTCGTACTGCATCCGGGCGATGCCCCCCCAGTCGTCGAGGGTGAAGTTCGCCGTTCCATCGGCGATGTTCGGCGCCAGGACGTTCGTGTCCGCGAAGATCGTGTGGCCATCGGCCGGTTGATCCATGACCGCCTGGGCGCCGTTCATTCCGCCGGCGCCCGTGATGTTCTCGACGTTGAGTTCGACGTCTATTCCGCGGTCACTGAGGATCTCCGCCGCCGGCTGGGCGACCTGTCGCACGGCGGTGTCGGTACCGCCACCGGCTCCCCACGGGACGACGAGCCGAACGTTCTGTTCGGGCTGCCAGCCGTCGTTTCCGCCGTTCCCGCCATTCCCGCCGTTTCCGCCGTTTCCGCCGTTCCCGCCGTTTCCGCCGTTTCCGCCGTTCCCGCCGTTCCCACCGTTTCCGCCGTTCCCGCCGTTCCCGCCGTTCCCGCTGCAACCGCTGAGGCCGGAGAGACCGACGGCACTCAGGATTCCGGCGTGTTTGAGGTAGCGACGCCTCGTGCTCGACGTGTCGTGTGATGGCTTGTCTGCCATGTGAGAACACATAGAAATGCCATTATTTATAATTTGTTGTTCGTGCGTGAGATGTCACGTTCAAAACCAATAGACGTTCCCAGGAACGGGGACACTGTCAGCGACTCTCGATCGCGGTTCGACGGACTCTCGATCGCAGTTCGATAACTGCACGCGGGCGATCGCTGTTCGTCGGGTGCTACTGCTTTCGCCGGGTGCCACTGCTTGTTTTCCGGCGCTACTGCATCGTACCCTGATCGCGGTACTCCGCGCCCAGCTCGACGTAGTGCTCCTGAATGCGACGGATCTCCTCGCGTTGTTCGTCCGTGATCGGGCGCGTCTCAGCGGGAATCCCGTAGGCGACGTGGCCCTCCGGGATGATCTGGTCGTGTCGGACGACGCTTCCGGCGGCGACGATGCTGTTGGATTCCACGGTGGCGCCCTCGAGCACCACGCTCGAGATGCCGATGAGCGAGTCGTCGCCGATGTCCGAATAGTCGATGACGACCCCGTGTCCAACGGTGACGCGATCGCCGATGTCGGACCCGTGGATCATGGAGAACTCCTGGACGTTGCTGTCCTCGCCTATCGTGACCTCGCCGCCGTCGCCCCTGAGGCAAACGAACGGCCACACGCTCGCGTTCTCCTCGACGGTGACGTCGCCGACGACGTAGGACATCTCCGAAACGAACGCCGAATCATCGATTTCCGGGGTGCTCCCGCGGATTGATCGGTTCATGATAGAGACCCACACCACAGTATTACTTATAATGATCGGTGGCGGCACCTTCGCGTGGTGAGACGCCGAACGGGAACTCGAACCGCTACCGGACGGTGGAGACGATCGCCGCTACCGAATGGTGGAGACGACCGGACAATCGGCGTTGAGCAGGATCGACTGCGCGACGCTGCCGAACAACGCCTTCCCGGTCGGGGAGCGTTTTCGGCCGCCGACGACGACGTACCGGGCATCGTTTCGCTCGGCATACTCGGTCACCATCTGGGAGGCCTCCCCGACCAATCCGACCGGTGTGTACTCGTCCGCGACGTCCGTTGCGACGTCGGCGGCGTGTTGGGACGCGAATTGCTTCACCTCGTCCATGGGGGCGGGCTGTCCAGTCTCCTCGTAGCTCGTCTGTTCCATCTTCCGGAACTTCGAGTTACTCAGCACGTGTACGACGTGAAGCGGAACGTCGAGGGCGGTAGCGAGGAACTCGCCCTCGGTGACCACTTCGCTGGCTTGTTCGGATCGATCGACTGCGGCGACGACGATCATGGACAGAAGGTTTCGGGGATAGGATATAAAAACACCGGATCGGTGAACGTGGCGCCCGGTGAGCGAATACGATCGTCTACAGCGTAGAACAGCAAGACATAATTGTGCCGTGTTCGACTCATCAGGTATGGCACCGTTCAACACAGATGGGAAGACGATCAAATCGACGAAGACTGCGTTCGACATCATAGAAATGATCGCGCGCGAGGACCGCCCCACGACGTCGCAGATCGCCTCGGAGATCGAATACTCCAGAAGTACGACGCACTATCACCTTCAGACCCTCCAACAGAACCGATACGTGGTCCACGACGGCGACGGATTTCGGCTCGGATTGCGGATCGCACACCTCGGAAACATGGCCGTTCGACAACACCGACTCGGCGGGATGGTCGAACAGGTGGCCGACGATCTGGCCGCGGACACCGGACGGATCGCGCAGGTTGCAGTCATGGAAGCCGGCGAGGGGGTCTGGCTGTACTCGTCGGGACATGCCGAACTCGAGGAATGGTCCACCGAGGTCGGTACCGGATTCGATCTCCACGCCACGGCCTACGGACAGGCGATCCTCGCGTACCTTTCCGAGGAAACGGCCGACGAGTGGATCACAGCCCACGATCTGCGGTCACATACCGAACGGACCCCGACGAGCCGTGACGCGCTGGAGGAACAGTTGAGCACCGTTCGAGAACACCGGTTCGCCTACAGTTCCGACGAGTTCGTGCCCGGAATAACCACCCTCGCAGCGCCGATCCTGGGGGAAAAGGAACGGACCATCATCGGTGCGATCGGGATCACCGACCACACGGATCGGATCGATGATCCCTACAGACATACCAAGGCGAAGCGGTTCTCGGACGAACCCCGAAAGCTCGTCCAGCGTGCCGCCAGGCTCACGAGCGACAGACTGAGCGATTGAACGGGGCCACAACGCGGATCTGATCGACGATATAGAACGGCTGGGTCGTTTGTCGAGGACGATGTGGCGCTTTCGACGGTTCTTCCCCGTCTCGAGGAGTTCCCCATTCGACAGCAGTACCACGGTTCGAGGACATGTAAAACGGATAATCTAAGAAGCTATGTGGTATCGGGGCGTTCGGTCGGGTATGACAACCGAGATCGCAGACGACGTGTACGGCTGCCTCATCGGGGGCGCGATCGGGGACGCGCTCGGCGCCCCGGTCGAAGGATGGACATACGAACGCATCGAAGAGGAGTACGGGACCCTACAGGATTTCAAGCAGTACGACATGCCGTACGCGAACACCCATGCGGGAGCGGTGACCAGCGACACCACGTTGAGACAGATCCTGAGTTTGGCGATCGTCGAGAACGGAAGCCGAGTTACGCCCGAGGAGTTCGGTCAGGTGTTCTGTGATCGACTCAATCCCGACCGGGTATGGATCAACGAGGAAATCATCGTAAACAAACTGAGCGCAGGCATGGACCCATGGAGCTCCGGAACCGGTTCCATACCCGACAACAAGATGACCTCCGCGATCACCCCCGTCGGGATCGTAAACCTCGGAGCTCCGACGCAGGCGTATCAGGACGGGTTCGTCCTGGCCTCGGTACTACAGGATGGGCCGGATCGACATGGAACGGCGACGGTCGCGGCAGGCGTCGCGGAGGCCATCACGCGGGGTGCGACGATCGACACGGTGTTGGCGACCATGACCGAACACGCGACCGGAAAGATGGATCGGGCGATGGACATCGCCATCGGGCTCGCCGAGGAGAGCGACACGCCGGAGGACCTGATCGAACGGCTGTACGACGAATTTCTCGACTGGAGGTGGCTCCCGTCGCGCTGGGATCGCGAAAAGTACCACGAAGGGGAGGTCTTCAGTGCGAATACGTTGGAGGTCGTCCCCGTCGCGGTGGCGATGTTGCGGATCTGTGACGGCGAGGTCAACCGGTCGATCATCGAGGGAGTGAACTACGGTCGCGATAGCGACGCCGTTGCGACGATCGCGGGAAGCATTGCGGGGGCACTACACGGGGCAGACGAGATCCGAAGCGACTGGAAGAGCAAATGTGAGACCGCAAACCGGGAGTTCTTCGCGGAACTCGAGGACGATCCCGATGCGGACTTTCGATCCATGGCGGATCGACTAGTGGGCGTACTGGAACGGGAGCGCGACCGGGCCGAGGAACGGGCCCGAATGCTCTCGGAGGTACTGGAGTAATTACAAACTTAGGTTTGTAATACCCTGGTGGGAGTACATCTTCGACCGCCAGGATTCGAACCCCGACATAGCATCCATCCAGATCCGATCCGGATCATAAACACGACCTAATGAAGCTCAGAAGTGCTCGGTGTGCCGGTCAACCACCGATTAGAGGAGTACGTCGCCGGTCGAAAACCCGAATTCACTCCCCGAAGCGAACGATCTGGAGCACATGGGACACCTTTACCAGATCTGGTTTCATGTCTAGATATAGTTTTATTGATATATAATATTACATATAGTATATGTAACAACATCAATATGTTATGTCGGGGCAGATCGGAGTAGCAAAGCATGGTCGTTACATGCGTTACTGGATTTGAAGAGCGCTACTCTCTGTATCGTGAGTAATGCCGGAGTTAAATCCAGAGTATGAATGATCACAAATACAAGAAATATAATATTAGAGTAACTATCACCCCGAAATATAAGGAACATTCAGACCTCGCCATGATTTATGGTGGTCGACCCCGACTCGACGCTCGAAGATGCCAACGATCACGAGGATCGAGACGACGGAGTTCGAGTTTCCGATCGAGGACATGGGCTATTCCGGCCACGGCTTCGATCCGGTCTACGAACCGGGGACGACGAGCTGGCGCAAGCTGTTCGCGTTCGAGGTCCACACGGACGTGGGGATCACGGGCGAGTACGTCGGAGCCAACTCACCCGGCGCGGCCCAGATCAACATGTTCGCGGACTACCTGATCGGGAAGAACCCGCTCAAGCGCGAGCGTCACTGGTCGGAGATCAAGCGCGCGCTGCGGAAGTACGACCGGATGGGGATCGGGCCGATCGACATCGCGCTGTGGGACTTCGCGGGCAAGTACTACGACGCCCCCATCCACGAGCTGCTCGGCACCTACCGCGAGCGCCTCCCCGCCTACGCCTCCACCTACGCGGGCGACGACGCCGGCGGGCTCGATTCCCCGGAGGCCTACGCGGACTTCGCCGAGGACTGTCTCGAGATGGGCTACGGCGGCTTCAAGATCCACGTGTGGGCCGACGAGCTGCGATCCGTCGATCGGATGGTCGAGACGGTCCACGCGGTGGGCGAGCGCGTCGGCGACGAGATGGACCTCATGCTCGATCCCGCCTGCCACCTCGAGACGTGGGGGGACACGCTCGAGGTCGGCAAGGCGTGTGACGAACAGGACTTCTACTGGTACGAGGACCCCTACAAGGACGCGGGACTCTCCCAGCACGGCCACGGGAAGCTGATGGAGAAGATCGACACGCCGATCCTCCAGACCGAGCACGTCCGTGGCCTCGAACCACACGTGGACTTCATCGCGAACGGCGCGACCGACTTCGTGCGCGCGGACCCCGAGTACGACGCCGGGATCACGGGCGCGATGAAGATCGCCAACGCCGCGGAAGGCTTCGGCCTCGACGTCGAGCTTCACGCCCCCGGCCCCGCACAACGCCAGTGCTTGGCGGCCATTCGTAACGCCAACTACTACGAACTCGCCCTCGTCCATCCCGACGTCGACAACCCCATCCCGCCCGTCTACAAGGGCGACTACGACGATCACCTCGAGACGATCGACGAGGACGGGACGGTGCCCGTGCCGGACGGCCCCGGCCTCGGCGTCGAGTACGACTGGGAGTTCATCGAGGACAACGCCACCGGCAGCGTCCATGTCTACGAGTAGGACGCGCCGCGGCGCGAAAACGTCGATCGAACGAAAACGGGGTGACCGACCCTACACTCCCGTGAGCCGCGGGAGCATGAGGGTTAGCTGCGGGAAGTAGACGATCGCCAACAGGACCGCGAGGTCGGCGGCGTAGAACGGGAGGATCTTCTTGCTGATCTCCCAGACTGGGACCTCGGAGACGCTGGACGCCGCGAACAGACAGATGCCGAGCGGCGGCGTGATGAGCCCGAAGTTCAGCGTCACGATGAACATGATGCCGAACTGGTAGGCGGGAATGCCGAGCGTCTCCGCGATCGTCGCGAGCGTCGGGGCCAGGATGATGGCCGCGGCGCCGATCTCGAGCCACGTCCCGACGAACAGGAGGACGAGGCCGACGACCAGCATGAAGCCGACGGGGCTGAGGCCCATCTCGACGAGCGTGTTACCCAGCTGGCGGGTGATTCCCTGGATCGCGAGCATCCACGAGAGGATGGACGCGAACCCGATGATGGCGTAGAGCTGCGTCGAGCGCTCGAGGGTGACCCGAAGCGACTCGACGATCTTGTTGCCCGTGAGCGAGCGGTAGAAGCCGCCGCCGATCAACAGCGCGTAGACACACGCCACCGCGGCGGCCTCTGTCGGCGTGAAGACGCCGCCGAGGATGCCGCCGAGGATGATCGCGGGCATCGTCAACGCCACGAGGGAGTCGAACAGCATCGAGGGAAGCTCCGAGCGCGTCATCTCGGGCGTGTGGCTCGGGAAGTCGTACTGGATCGAGAGGATCCCCGTGATCACCATGAGCGCGCCGCCGAGCAGGATACCCGGGATCACGGCGGCGGCGAAGAGGCCGCCGATCGAGTTGCCCGTCACCGAGCCGTAGATGACGATGATGATGCTCGGCGGGATGATCGGACCGATGATCGAGGAGGCCGCCGTGATCGCGGAGCTGAAGGCGTCGTCGTACCCCTCCTCGCCCATCGCGGGAATGAACACCGAGCCGAGGGCCGCCACGTCGGCGACCGCGGCGCCCGTGATCCCGGCGAAAAAGAGGCTCGCGAGAACGTTCGCCTGCGCGAGCCCGCCGCGGATCCGGCCGATCGTGTAGTTGGCGAAGTTCACGATGCGGTTCGTGATCCCCGATCGGTTCATCAGCTCCCCGGCGAGCAGGAAGAAGGGGATGGCCAACAGGACGAACGAGTTGAGCCCGCTGAAGATCCGGGTCACCCCGGTCGTCATCGACTCGCCGGCGATGTACAACCAGAGGTACGACACCGTTGCGATCGCGAACGCGATGTCCACGCGCAAGAAGATGAGCGCGAGCAGGACGATGAGGAGGGGAACGAGCTCAATCATCGGAGACCTCCCGTCGATCGGACGCCTCGTAGATCATGGCGTTCGACTCCCGCTCGAGGATGGCGAGTCTGAGCACTCGCGACAGCGAGAACAGCGCGACGAGCGCGCCGCTTATCGGAACGACCGAGTAGACCCACACCATCTGGAACCCCAACGCCGGCATCGTCGACCGAAAGCCGGCATCGAAGGCGTACTGTGCGCCGAAGAACACCCAGATCAGCCCGAGAACCGTGTAGAGAGCGGCGATGGCGATCTGGATCCCGTACCGGGTCGACGGGGAGAACCGGTCGTAGAACAGCCCGACGTGGAGGTGGTCGTCGGTGTTGACGAGCGACGCGGTGATCAAGAGCGCGAACCAGATCATCAGGTATCGCGACACCTCGTTGGCCCACAGAAGCGACTCGCTGAACACGTATCGCATGACCACGTTCAACATGACCACGCAGACGAGCAGCGAGAGAAACACGAGACACAGCTGTCGAATCCTGGTGTCGACCTCGTCCATGACGCCGTGGTACGTGCTCGCCACCTGATAGAGCGAGCTGTTCTTGTCGACGTTAATTCGTGGCATGGTTCGATTGAACGACTGACGGACGAATGGTCCGTGGTTGATCCGGGACGCGTCGGGAAACCGACGGCGACGCGGTCATCGATCCTCCTCCGATCCCGCTTCCGGAACGACCGTGACGGGGACGTCGGCGTCCAGAATGACGGACTGGACCGTGCTCCCGAAGATCGCCTTGCCGGTCGGCGACCGCTTTCTGCCGCCCAAGACGATCTGGTCGACGTCCCGATCGGATGCGAGGGAGACGATGGCGTCGTCAGGGTGTCCCTCCGCGACGAGTGCGTCGACGTCGAATCCTTCGTCCTCGAGCGCGTCGCGCGCCCAGGTGACGGTCTCGGGGACGTCGTCGTACTCCTGAAGGGAGAGCGTTCCGCCGAGGTCGGAGTCGATCTCCTCGAAGACGTACAGGACGGTCACCGACACCTCCTCGGATCGAACCGGGAGGTCGGAGACGGCGTTCACCTGTCGCCGCGTGCGCGTCTCGTCCTTTCGAACTGGAATGAGTATGTGGTACATGCTACGATGATGAGTGGAAAACGGTTGTGAGGCGAGGCGACCCGCTACCGGCTTACTGGTAGCCGAGTTCCTGTTCCGCCTGCTCGATCGCGTCGGTCATCTCGTCGACGAGCCCGGGGTCGTCCATCTGCTCGCGGACGATCTGGCCGACGGGCTCCTGGGTCGCCTCCTGGAACTCGGTGATGAGGTCCTGGGGCGGATCGAAGACGGTGACGCCCGCGTCCTCGACGGTCTGGACGCCGCGCTGGCGCTGGATGCGGTTGATCATCCGAGCGTCCTGGGAGGCGAGGCGGCCGGCGGTGAGCACGATCTGCTGGTAGTGCTCGGGCAGGTCCTGGAACCACGACTCGTTGGCGTGGATGAAGTTCATCGTGAAGACGTGTCGGTCCAGGATGATGAAGTCGAGCACTTCGTGGAGGTCGCCCGAGATGACGGTCGGGATGGAGTTCTCCTGGCCGGCGACGACGCCCTGGTCGATCGCCTGGTAGAGCTCGTTCCAGTCGATCGGGGTCGGGTTGGCGCCGAGCTGGCGAACGAGCTCCTGGTGGGCCTCGATCTGCATCGTCCGGATGTCGAGCCCCTCCATGTCGCTGAGCGAGCGGATCTCCGAGCCAGCGATGCCGAACGAGCGGAAGCCGCCGTTGTCGTACCACGTCAGCATGCGCAGGCCGGTCTGGTCGCGGAAGTCCTCCCAGAGCGTGTCGCCGAAGCCCTTGTCGAAGACGTAGTTCGCGACCTCGACGTTGCGGAACGCGTACGGAAGCGCGTACACGTTGATGTTGGGGTAGAACGGCGCGATGTGTCCCTCCGCCGTCGAGCCGACGAGCTCGAGCGAGCCGGACTGGTTCTGCTCGATCATCTCACGGAGGCTGCCGAGGGCGCCACCGGGCGAGATCTCGACCGTGAAGTTGCCGTTCGTCTGCTGTTCGACGTAGTTCTTGAACGTCGTCGCGGCGCGGTGCTGGTGCTGCTGGATGTCCTCGGGACCGGAGTGGCCGAGAGTCACCGTCATCTCGGGCATCGCCAGATCGTTCGCGTTCTGGGAACTCCCGCCGTTCCCGTTGCCGCCGTTGCCGCCGTTGCCGCCGTTTCCGTTGCCACCGCTGCCGGTCAGGGAGCTACAGCCCGCCGTGGAGGCGACGCCGGCCGTGATCCCGAGCGCGGAGGCTTTCCTCATGAATGAACGTCTGTTTTGAGTCATCGCATTCGTCGATTGGAGAGGACTATAATAAAAGTTATCAAACGACGCTCATTGCTCGAATTGGAGAAGTAAAACGCATGAAAGAACGTTGAATATCTAGATAATAATTATAAATACATATAACAAAATTCCGAGATAATAACTAAATTGACGAATACGGATCATTAATGAGTGGGTGGCGAACGGATCCGGAACGACGGCGACGATCGGAGGGCTTCATTCGCAAAACGGGAACACCCGTTGAAAAGAATGACGTTCGAGTCCCGCGGATCGGCGGACGATCGGTGCATTGAGGGTCGTGTCATCACAACGCATATGGCCGTACGCGATGAGGGAACGGCATGGAGCGATCACGACGGGGATTCCTCAAGGCGTTCGGCGGCGGCGGCGCGCTCCTCGGGGGCGCATACGTCGCGACCCGCGGCGTTCGAGGCGATCGTCGACCGGCGGACCTCGAGGAGTGGCCGCCGTCCGAGTCGTCCGGCCGGCTCAGTTACTGGTCGTGGCAACACTACTGGCGATCGCAGGCCGAGGCGTTCCAGTTCGACGCCGACCTCGAGGCGATCGACAGCGAGACCGTCCCGGCCCGCGACCAGTACCGACGTCTCGTCGACGGCGAGACGCCGGACGTCGTCACCCTTCCCACGAGGCAGTTCGAACGGGCCGTCGAGAACGACCTCCTCGCGTCCTTCGATCCCGAGGTCGTCCCGTTCTGGCCGCCACGGAACGAACTGCAGACGCACGACGAATCACTGTACGTGCGCGAGGACGGCTGTTACGGCGTCCCACAGACGCCGATGAGCTACGCGCTCGCCTACCACCGCGAGGAACTCGAAGAGCCCTCCTCGTGGAGCCTGCTGTGGGACGAGTCGCTCACCGGACGGATCGGGATGCCGGCCGACCCGATACTCGCCGGACAGGTCGCCGCGCTCTACACCGGCCAGGACCCGAACGACCCCGACGACGTCGACGCGATCCGGGAGGCACTCGAGACCCAGCGCTCGCTCGTCGGAACCTACTGGACCGACTGGAACGACTGCTGGCGCGCGTTCCGCGATGCGAGCATCAAGGCCGCCGTCCTCCCCAACCCCCGAATGTGTCTCTGCTCGCAGGACGGCACCCCGATCGTCATGGCCGAACCCAACGAGGGCGTCCTCTACGGACAGAACACGCTCGCGATCCCCAAGGACGCCTCGAACCCCTACACGGCCCTCGAGTTCATCGACTGGGGCCTCGAGTTCAAGACCGGCACCGACGCCATGTGGACCCCCGAGGAGTGGCCGCTCCGTCCCCACCGCATGCTCGAGACCGACGCGCGAGAGGCCTACCTCGAGGCGGCCGAGACGGTCGGGATCGACGGGGCGGAATGAGGAAATTCACGAGGACCACACGGACACACGAGCCATGACCGACGCGCACGATCCGGTAACTGACCGTCACCGGGACACGTCATCGACCGACGTCGATCCCCTACCGATCGACGTCGATTCCCGGTCGCGTCGCGCGGCAGTGGCGACGATCGGCTCGCTCGGAGCCGGGGTGCTCGCCGGCTGTCTGGACCGAGGTGGGGTGAAAGGCGACGGGAGCGGAACCGGAACCGGCGGATCCGAGTCCGTCGAGACGCACCCGGCCACGAACGCCATCGAGGGCTCGCCGACGCTCGGCCCCGAGCCGGGAACGGCCGAGGCGACGATCGTCGAGTTCGGCGATCCCTCCTGTAGCACGTGTGCCGCGTTCGCATCCTCGACCTTCCCGAAGCTGCGAGAGAACGCGATCGATCCCGGGCGAGTGAGCTACGTCTGGCGGGCGCTACCGGGCGTCGAGCCGTGGGGCCGGCCCGCCGCCCGCGCGCTCTGGGCCGTCCAGCTCGCCGATCCCGAAGGGTTCTGGCGACTCAAGGCGTGGTACTACGACGAGCGGGCGTCCATCTCCGAGGACACCGTGCGCGACCGGACCGAGGAGGCGCTCGTGGATGGCGAAGTCTCGACCGACGCGCGCGTGGACCGCGTGCTGGCGGCGATCGACGACGAGGACGAGACGGTTCGGGAACGGCTCGAGCGCGACGAGCGGGCGGGCAAGGAGACCGACTTCACGGGCGTGCCCGCGTTCGTGCTCTTTCGGGACGGCGAGCACGTTACGACCGTCCTCGGCAACCAACCGTACGGCGTCTTCGAGGGGGCACTGGGGCTGTGACCGCCGACGATCGACGGTCGCGGCTCGCGCTCCCGTCCCGCCCGCCGCTTCCCACGTCGCGAGCGGACGTCGCGGAGACGGCTCGAACCGTCCGCAGGGTCCTGTCGCGTCCGGGGTACCTCGCCGTCGCCGTGGTGGTCGCGAGTACGATCACGGCCGCGTCCGCCGCGCTCGAGAACCCGGACCTCGTGGGGTATCTCCTCGGCGGCGACCTCCCGCTCGCCACGCGGACTCGGGTGTTCTTCATGCTGCTGCCGGGGGTGGAGACGGCCGCGCCGGTCGTGGACGCGGGACGGCTCCTCGTCGCGACGTTGACCGGGATCGTCGCGGCGGTGGCGACGTTCAGGGTTCGGCTGACGGGCTCGGCGGCCGAGGGCGGACGCGCGGGCGCGACGACGAGCGTCGGCGTCCTCGCGAGCGTCCTCGGCGGCGGGTGTGCGGCCTGCGGTCCCGCGATCGCCGCGGGACTCGCCGGCTCGGGACTCGCGGTCCCCGCGGCGGTACTCCCGTTCGGCGGGACGGGCGTTCTGTGGGGGTCGGTGCTGCTGCTCGCCTGCTCGGTCTTCTGGCTCACGCGCGGGATCGGGGGTGCGTGTGCGGTGGAATCCGGACGGTAGTCCCTCGGAAGGATCGTGAACCGACTCAGGCCAGCCAGGGAGCGCCCGCGCGCTCGACGAAGCGCTCGGTTCGATCGATCGCGTCGATCGCCGCCACGTCCTCGGGGTCGAGCTCGAGGTCGAGCGCGGCGAGGTTGTCGCGGATGTGCGCCTCGCTCGTCGCCTTCGGAATGACGCGGACGCGGTCCTTCGAGAGGAGCCACGCGAGCGAGACCTGCGCCCCGCTGACGCCGTGTTTCTCTGCGATCGACTCGATCGGAGGGAGATCGAGAACGCGACCGCGCGCGAGCGGGGAGTAAGCCACGAGGTCGTAGCCGTGCGTCTGTGCGTGCTCGAGGAGGTCGTCCTGCGGGAGAAGCGGGTGCATCTCGACCTGGTGGGCGAAGAGGCCCGATTCGAGGCGGTCGCGGGCCTCATCGAGGAGAGGCACGTCGAAGTTGCTAACCCCGACGTGGTCGATCCAGCCACGGTCGACCAGCTCGTCGAAGGCCGGAAGCGTCTCCGAGGCCGCGTAGTTGCCGATCGGCCAGTGGACGTACAGGAGATCGATGACGTCGACGTCGAGGCGGTCCAGGCTCTCCTTCGTGGCCTCGATGACCTCCTCGTAGGCGACGCCGGTCTCCTCGGGGTGGATCTTGGTCGCGAGCGTGATCTCCTCGCGGGGAACGTCGGCGGCGGCGATCCCCTCGCCGACCGCCGCCTCGTTGCCGTACGCCTGTGCGGTGTCGACGTGTCGATACCCCATCTCCAGGGCCGTTCGAACGCTCTCGGCGCAGACGTCCGGTTCCGCGTTCTGCCAGGTTCCGATCCCGATGTCGGGCAGGCTCATGGGGCGATCATCCGGGACCGGGGGGATATCTCTTTGGATCGAGGCCACGCAGTCGGTCGATCGCGTCGCGTCCAAAGAGCTATCCGTGGAGGTGTCGAATCGGCGCGCGAGACATGAGCGAGATCGTCGACTACGAGCTCTTCGAGGTGCCGCCGCGCTGGCTGTTCTTGCGGATCGAGACCGCGGACGGTCTCGTCGGCTGGGGCGAACCCGTCGTCGAGGGGCGATCGCACACGGTGAAGGCCGCGGTCGAGGACCTGATGGAGACCCACGTCCTCGGCGAGCCCGCCGCCCCGATCGAGGACCACTGGCAGACGATGTACCGCGGCGGGTTCTACCGCGGCGGCCCGGTGTTGATGTCCGCCATCGCCGGCATCGATCAGGCGCTCTGGGACCTCAAGGGCAAGCGGTTCGACGCGCCGGTCCACGAGCTGCTCGGCGGCAGGGCCCGCGACCGGATCCGGGTCTACCAGTGGATCGGCGGCGACCGGCCCTCGGCGGTGGCCGAGGAGGCGAGAAAGCGGGTCGACGCGGGGTTCACGGCGTTGAAGATGAACGCGACCGAGGAGCTCGAGCGCGTCGACGATCCCGCGACCGTGCGTCAGGCGGTCGAGCGGCTGAAGGAGGTCCGCGAGGCTGTCGGCGAGGAGGTGGACGTCGGCGTCGACTTCCACGGTCGGGTGAGCAAGCCGATGGCGAAGCGGCTCGCGGCGGCGCTCGAGCCCCACGAACCGATGTTCATCGAGGAGCCCGTCCTCCCCGAGCACAACGACGAGCTCGGCGACGTCGCGGCCCACACGACGATCCCGATCGCGACCGGCGAGCGGATGTTCTCGCGGTGGGACTTCAAGGAGGTCTTCGAGGACGGCTCCGTCGACGTGATCCAGCCGGATCTGTCGCACGCCGGCGGCATCACGGAGGTGAAGAAGATCGCGAGCATGGCGGAGGCCTACGACGTCGCGATCGCGCCCCACTGCCCGCTCGGGCCGATCGCGCTCGCCTCCTGCATCCAGGTCGACGCCTGCTCGCCGAACGCGCTCATTCAAGAACAGAGCATGAACATCCACTACAACGAGACCTCCGACGTGGTCGACTACCTGGCGGACCCGGACGTCTTCGACTACGAGGACGGCTACGTCGACATTCCGGAGGGGCCGGGCCTCGGGATCGACATCGACGAGGCGTTCGTCCGCGAGCAGGCCGAGGAGGACGTCGACTGGCACGGTCCCGTCTGGCGCCACGACGACGGCAGCGTAGCCGAGTGGTGAGCCGGCGGGAGCCGTCTCGAAACACCCCCGAGCGCGGACCGAGGAGGATTCCTCAAAGCGCCCGAAGCCGCTCCTCGAGACAGACGGTGACGATGGACTTCGCGATGGCGGCGCCGCCCTCGATGGGGTCGAGCTTCGTCTCGCCGGCGCGCTCGCCGTAGGGGATCGGAACCTCCCGGACGTCGAAGCCGCGCATCAGCGGGCGGATGAGGAGTTCCGCGGAGAGGCCCGTGTTCTCGGTCCAGTCGATCGACTCCACGACGTCGCGGCGGTACGCGCGCATGCCGTTCGTGGTGTCGTGAACGCGCGTTCCCATGAGGAGGCTCGCGATCGCGGCGAACGCGTGGTTTCCGAACCGGTTGAACGCCGGCATCGCGTCGGCGCCGTGATAGAGCCGATCGCCGCTCACGACGTCGTACCCCTCGTTGATCGCCTCGAGGAACTCGGGAAGCCGCTCCATCGGGTAGGTGTCGTCGCAGTCGGTCGTGACGACCACCGGGCGGTCGGGCGCGAGGATCGCCTCGCGAACCGCGATGCCGTAGCCCTGGGGCTCCTGTTCGATGACGCGCGCGCCGTGCTCGCGGGCGATCTCCGGCGTGCGGTCCGAGGAGCCGTCGACACAGACGACCTCCGCCTTCCCGTCGGTGACGCGCTCGACGTCCTCGAGCACCGTTTCGATCGCCTCCTCCTCGTTGTAGGTGCCCATGACGACGCTGAGGTCCTCGAAGGTGTACTCGTCGTCGACGCCGCCCGAGGCGGCCGCGGCGTCGAGATCGGTGCCCGCCGCGGTCGCCCGCTCCGCACCGTCCGGCGTCCCTTCGACGTCCGGCGTCCCTTCGGCGTCGTCGGATGTCGGCTCCGCGTCGTTGTCGGTCGTATCCGTCTCGATCGTGCTCGCAGTCCCGCTCGCCGTGTGTGCTGAATCGCTCATTACCTACACCTCAGGTCGCACGCACTTGAGTTTTTAGGTTTGCCTAAAACAGCGGCGTGATATCGTGTCACGAACCCGAGAGCCGGGCGTCGACGTCGTCGGCGACGCGGAGCGCGAGCGCGGCGATGGTGAGCGTGGGGTTCATCGCCCCGCCCGTGGGGAAGACGGAGCTGGAGGCGATCCAGCAGTTCGCCAGGTCGTGGGTCCGGCAGTCGGGGTCGACGACGCCGTCCTCCGGGTCGTCGCTCATCCGCGTCGTGCCCATGTGGTGGTAGGCGGGACCGGTCGCGTCCGGACCCGCGACCCACCCGACGTCGGCGCCGAGTTCCTCCAGGATCTCGACCTGGATCTCGTTGGCCCGCTCGATCGTCTCGAGCGCCCGGTCGTCGACGGTCCATTCGATCTGCGGGACCGGGTTACCGTGGTCGTCCGTGCGGTCGTCGGCGAGCGTCACGCGGCTGTCGGACCGGGGTCGCTGCTCGACGAGCCCGCCCATCGCGACGTGGTTGCCGTACCCGTCCCGCAGCTGCTCCAGGAGGGGGTCGCCCCAGTCGTCGCCCGAGAGCGCCATCTCGACGGGGGAGGGGCCGGCGTAGTTGAAGAACTCCAGTTTGAACGGCGCCTGCGACTCGTCGGCCTCGTCGTAGAACTGGTCGCAGCCGCTCGTGTAGAAGCCGACGTGGTTCTGTCGGGTCGGCTCCTCGAGCGTCCCGCCCGCGCCCGCGAACAGGTGATCCATGAAGAACTCGCCGACGTGACCGCTGGCGTTGGCGAGTCCGTCCGGGTAGCGGTCCGAGGCGGACAAAAGGAGGAGACGCGGCGTCTCCACGCCCCCGGCGGCGACGACGAACGCGTCGGCCTCCTGTCGGTGCTCCTCCCCATCCGGCGTCGCGTAGACCGCGGCGGTCACGCGATCCTCGTCGTCGTGCTCGAGCCGCTGAACCGACGCGCGGTCGATCACGGTCGCGCCGTGCTCCTCCGCGCGGTCGACGTGGACCGTCGCGTCGTACTTCGCGCCGCTCGGACACACGGGCTGGCAGGTGCCGTACCCGACGCAGGGCGACCGCCCCTCGTACGGCTCGGAGTTGCGCGCGTTCGGTACCGAGTGCATGTCGATCCCGAGCGACTCGCAGGCCTCGGCGAAGAGGGAGTCGCTGTAGGAGGGCTCGAAGGCGGGCATCGGGTGTGGCTCCTCGCGGGGCGGCGCGTAGGGGTTGTCGGAGGCTCCCGCGACGCCCAGTTCGCGTTCGGCCTCCGCGTAGTAGGGCCGGAGATCCGCGTAGTCGATCGGCCAGTCGGGACCGACGCCGCGGACCGTACCGGAGTTGAAGTCGTCCTCGTGGAGGCGCATCACCATCCCCTGCCAGTGGAGGGTCGACCCGCCGATCCCCTTCACGCGGGCGTGGTTCAGCGGATAGAACCGATCGCCGGCGTTCTCGTGGGCGTCGCGCGCGCCGCCGACGTCCCACACGTCGGGGCGATCGTAGGCCGGCCGGATCGCCCGCTCCTGGCGTTTCAGGCGGTCGCTCGGGTCGAACCTGGGCCCCGCATCCAAAATCGCGACCCCGTGGCCGCTCGCGGCGAGACGCTCGCCGACGATGCCGCCGGCGGGACCGGCTCCGACGATACAGACGTCGGCGTCCGGGATCGGCGTTCGATCGACGGCCGCTTGGTCGACTGCCGCTTGGTCGACGGGCGCTCGGTCCGAGCCTTCGGGTCCGCTCATCGCGTTGGTCCCCGCGTGTAGGTGTCGTGTCCCCCAGGATGTCCCTGCGGGTTCTCGATCCCGACGAGCTTCCCGCCGGTCGGCGAGGCGTAGAGGGCGAGCAGTAGCTCGTTGACGACGTAGTACCGAACCCGCTCGGCGAACGTCCCGTCGGGCGCCTCCTCGGCGGTGTGGGCGCCGACCTCCCGAAGCAGCCGGTCGCGGTCGGCGGTCGAGAGGGCGACGATCCGATCGCCGTGCCACTCCTCGGCGCGCCGGTCGAGCTCGCCGGCGACGGTCCGAAGCGATTCCGCGTGGTCCTCGCGATCGAGTCGTCCGTCGAGGAACGATCCGACGAACTCCTCGATCCCGGAGACCTCCGAGGGATAGACGATCTCGGCGACGGCGACGAAGGCGTCGACGAGTTCGGCGTCGGAAAGCCGGTCGCTTCCGTCGCGATCGGTTTCGTCGTGCCCACTTCCGTCGCGATCGC